>JBCDBR010000004.1:0-156064 GCA_039183205.1 Pseudomonadota bacterium
CCATTGGCCGAGCAGGAGCGCATGTTGGAGGCTATGCTGTTTGCCTCATCCGAACCCCTGTCCATGCGCGAGATGGAGGCCCGCATGCCGCATGGATGTGACGCCGCCGAAGCGATGGTCTTGTTGCGCAAGCGCTATCAGGGACGCGGCGTGGTGCTGACGCAAGTGGGCGATGCTTGGGCGTTCCGCACCGCGCCTGATCTGGCCTTTTTGATGAGCCGGGAGCGGGTCGAAAACCGCAAATTGTCCCGCGCGGCGATGGAAACCTTGGCCATCATTGCCTACCACCACCCGGTCACCCGCGCCGAGATCGAGGAAATTCGCGGTGTCTCGGTCAGCCGGGGAACAATCGACCAGCTGATCGAGCTGGAATGGGTTGGCTTTGGCCGCCGCAAGATGACGCCGGGCCGACCGGTGACGTTCATCGTCACGCAGGGGTTTTTGGACCATTTTGGCCTGGCCACGACCCGGGACCTGCCGGGGCTCAAGGAATTGCGGGAGGCTGGGCTGTTGGAGGCGCGGCCGAGCGAAGGGCTGGGCCCGGTCCCACTGCGGGAGGCTGATGACGAGGACGCACCCGATCTACCCGACGAAGATCAAGACGATATGTTTGGTTAGCCTGCAACGGGGTCAGCGACCCATTCGTACCGCCGCGCCCTACGATCCCACCTGATCGCGCAGCCTTTGGGTAATCGGCCGAATTTCCGCAGGATATGCGGGGTGTTGGCCCATCTCCACCAGAGCTTGATCTGAATGAACGTCTTGTCGCCATAGCCGTCGACGACAAAAATTCGCGGCTCCGGCTCACCAGCGCGGTAGCCGTAAACAAGGTTACGCAGATCGAAATCGCTGAGCGGGATATGCCCTTCGATCGCGTCACGCACAAACCGGTTAATCGCGGCCAGGTGAGTGTCGTTAAACGACCCTTCATGGAGCAGCTTGGAAATGCTGGGCGCCAGGCTGTGATCGGCCTGCATGATCCGTTCGTCGATGCGCGCGCGGCCGAGTGCGGTTGCGCGGTGCCCCAACACACGCGCAATCGGCAACGCGTCCGACGATCTGCGGGCCAAGAACTCAGCCTCATGGGCAAAGACCTTCCGAACACTCGCGCTATCTTGATGGACGATTTTGGCCAAGAATTGCGGAAATGCGCGGATGTCATAGACAGCGCGGTCCCGTCCGCGGGCGCGGAACACCAACATGTCCGCCGTCAACGGGTCCGGAAGATCATCAAACGTGGTCGTGGGCGGGAGCATGGTGGCCATAGCGGCGGGTATCAGGTTGGAACTGGAACCTCTGGGCCGTCACCAGCGGTTGCGTGCGCTATTTTGTTGCTGTTCCACCCGCGCCGCTGCTGCCCTGGTCATAGCCATAAAGCTGGTTTGAAAAGGCATCCATCGTTTCGACCCAAATGTCCATAACCTCTTGAAACGCGCCGAGCGAAATCGCCGGTTCCGTTACAAAGGTATAGCTGAGGAAGACCTCTTCGGTATTGCCTGGCTCGATATAGGCGGTGCCAATCCGGTTTTCAGAATTCCAAGTATTCACAAAGGGTTCGCTCGGTTCATCGGTTGTAAAACTTGCCGACAGTTCGATTTGGTCGCACCCGGTCATGCCTTCGCACCCGATCATGATCATGAGATAGAAATACCCCGCCGCTTGCGCGTCGATATAGGGGTCTGGGTATTCTGGCGTCGGGGCGATGATCTCAGCCGGGCCGCGCGCGGCGACAAGGGCATGCACATTCGCCACCGAGGTGTTGAGGAATTGCTGCGCGAACCCCGGACCGGACGCCGCAAGCGTCACGACCAAAAATAGCATAAAGCGGTGAACCATGGTGATACCCTTCTTGTCGCGGCCAGTGTGGCGTGGCGCGGCTCGACCGGTCAAGCCATGAATGCCCGGTTTTGGGTATCTGCGTTTTGCGGGCTGTCGGCGAGGCGCGTGGGGTTAGAGTTATCCACAGATTGGCAACGCGGCGATTGGGGCCAAATTCGGCGGCGCATTGGTGCATTTGTCGGGCCGCTTTGGCGCCGCGTCGCCTTGATCCGGGCGTTCGTCCTATGATCAAGTTTGCCAGCGGTGCCAAGCGCGGGAGGGCCCGAACAAAAGGACAGGACATGAGCGATTTCATTGCACATTCGGTTGTCAGCGGCATACCGGATGCGCCGGCGATCTTACTCTTGAATTCGATGGGGACCACCACCGCGATGTGGCGCCCGCACTTGGCGCTGTTGGAACGGCATTTCCGCGTGATCTCTATGGATACCCGCGGCCACGGTGACAGCGGCACGCCCGAGGGGCCTTACAGTTTTGCCGATCTTGTTGCCGATGCGACATCTGTTTTGGATCGCCATGGCGTCAAGACGGCTCGCGTGATGGGATGTTCCATCGGCGGGATGACGGCGATTGGCTTGGGATTGGCCGCCCCCAGTCGCGTCGCGCGCATCATCTGCGTGGCCGCACGCGCCGATGCGCCCGCGCCATTCAAAAAGACCTGGGACGATCGTAAAACTCTGATTGAGGCCAAAGGGTTGGATGCGCTTTGGGACGACCTGGTGAACCTGTGGTTGACCCCCGAATTTCAGGCGGCTGCGCCCGATGTTGTTGCTGAGATGAAAGCGGCGTTTCAACAAACCGACCCGGCCGGCTACAATCATCTGGGTGCCGCGCTGAAGCAATTGAACTACCTCAAGGATCTACCAAATCTCCGAATGCCGTGTCTTTTCGTGGCTGGCAGCGCCGATACGGCCGCGCCCCCGCATGTGATGCAGGACATGGCCGCGCGCATACCGAACAGCCGCTTTGTTGTGATCCCGAATGCCCGGCACATCGTGAACGTGAACGCGCCGGCGGCGTTTTCCAATGCCATCAGCGCATTTTTGGGCATCGATGCGCCTGGCATGTTGGACGCACGCGGCCGCGCAGATCGCGGCACCGCTTAGCGCAAAAAAAGGGCGCCCGAACGGGACGCCCCTTCATCAGCAGAATTGGACGGTTCAGACCGAGTAATACATTGAGTATTCCATCGGGTGCGGCGTGTGTTCGTAGGCGTAGACCTCTTCCCACTTCAGCTCCATATAACCCTCGATCTGGTGCTCGGTGAACACGTCGCCCGCCAGCAAGAACTCTTTGTCCTTTTCCAATTCGTCGAGCGCTTCGCGTAAGCTGGCGCATACCGTGGGAATGCCGGCAAGTTCCTCTGGCGGCAGATCGTAGAGGTCCTTGTCGGACGGCTCGCCCGGATGGATCTTGTTGTTGATCCCGTCTAGCCCCGCCATCAACAGCGCGGCAAAACACAGATAGGGGTTTGCCGATGGGTCGGGGAAGCGCGCCTCGACACGCTTGGCCTTGGGGCTTTCGGTCCAAGGGATCCGGACGCAACCAGACCGGTTGCGCGCCGAATAGGCCCGCAGAACTGGCGCTTCAAAGCCTGGGATCAGGCGCTTATAGCTGTTGGTGGACGGGTTGGTGAAGGCGTTGAGCGCCTTGGCGTGTTTCAGGATACCGCCGATGAAGTACAGCGCCTCATCCGAAAGATCGGCGTATTTATCGCCTGCAAACAAGGGCTTGCCATCTTTCCAGATGGAGATGTTGCAATGCATGCCGGTGCCGTTGTCGCCCGCGATAGGCTTGGGCATAAAGGTCGCCGATTTGCCGTAGGCGTGGGCGACGTTGTGGATCACGTATTTGTATTTCTGAAGCTCATCGGCCTGTTTCGTCAGGCTGGAAAAGACCAAGCCCAATTCGTGCTGACAGGACGCCACTTCGTGGTGGTGCTTATCGACCGTCATCCCGATGCGCTTCATCGTCGACAGCATCTCAGAGCGCAAATCCATCGCCGCATCGGTCGGGTTTACCGGGAAATAGCCGCCCTTGACGCCCGGGCGGTGGCCCATATTGCCCATTTCATACTCGGCATCGGTGTTCCAGGCCGCATCCGTGGCATCCACTTCGTAGGACACTTTGTTCATCGTCACGGCAAAGCGAACATCGTCGAACAGAAAGAATTCTGCCTCGGGTCCGAAAAAGGCGGTATCCCCGATGCCGGATGATTTGAGATAGGCCTCGGCCTTTTCGGCGGTGGAGCGTGGGTCGCGCTCATAGGCTTCACCGGTATCCGGCTCCACGATTGAGCAGTGCAAACACAGAGTCTTTTCCGCATAAAACGGATCGATATAGGCACTTTCGGTATCTGGCATCAGTTTCATGTCCGATGCTTCGATGCCCTTCCAGCCGGCAATCGAGGAGCCGTCGAACATAAAGCCCTCGTCCAGGAAATCCTCATCGACGAGATCGGCCAACACGGTCACATGCTGTAGCTTGCCCCGCGGATCGGTGAATCGGATATCGACATATTCGACATCCTCATCCCGGATCATGCCCAGAACTGTGTCTTTGCTCATTTTCTACCTTCCCTTGATGTCATGGAATGTGGGCCGGCGGTCGCGGCCATAGATTAAAGCGCGTCCTCGCCGGTCTCGCCGGTGCGGATACGGATGGCTTGATCAACGGGAGATACAAAAATCTTCCCATCGCCAATTTTGTCGGTCTTGGCTGCCGCGATGATTGCCTCGATGGCGCCCTCGACTTGATCGTCGGCCAACATGACCTCGATTTTCACTTTCGGGAGAAAGTCGACAACATATTCCGCGCCGCGATATAGTTCTGTATGCCCCTTTTGGCGACCGAACCCTTTCACCTCGGTCACGCTGAGGCCCTGGATCCCAATTTCCTGGAGCGCCTCTTTGACCTCATCCAGCTTAAAGGGCTTGATGATCGCTTCGATTTTCTTCATCTCCCCCGACTCCCTTTTTTTGTCTGACCCCGTGTCAGCACTTTGCGTCAGTAGGGTCCATGCGGTAGCCTGACGCGATCGCGGGGCGGTCCTGAAATCGAGAAGCGGCGGTTGAGAATTGGGCGTATTGCCGAAAATTTATGCAGTTTGGAGACGGTCGCTACGATGGAGTTGCTAACCGCAGCCCAAATGCGCGCAATTGAGCAGGCCGCGATCGAAAGCGGGCAGGTTACAGGGCTGGAGTTGATGGAGCGTGCCGGCCGCGGCGTGGTCGATGCGATCTTGGCCGAATGGCCGGCGCTGGCTGAGGCGCCCCATCGCGCCGTGGTTCTCTGCGGACCCGGCAATAACGGCGGTGACGGCTTTGTGGTGGCGCGTCTCCTGAAGGACTGGGGCTGGGAGGTTGAGGTGTTCCTCTACGGCGACCCCGAAAAGCTGCCGCCGGATGCGAAGACGAATTATGAACTTTGGTGCGACCGGGGGGTGGTCGAGGCGCTTTCGCGTTACAAAGTGCGATGCGGAGACCGCACCTATTCAACCGTTATTGTGGATGCGCTCTTCGGGACCGGCCTGAGCCGCCTGATTGATGACGCGCTATGCAAAACACTGCGCGAAATTGGGATCGAGCTGTGTTCCTTAACGGTCCAAAAGCCCGTTCAGTTGGTGGCCATCGACATACCCAGTGGGTTGGATGCTGATAGCGGGCGGGTTTTGATGACACCCGGCCGTACTGGGCCTTCGGTATTGATCACCGCCTCAGATGCAGAGTTCACAGAAGAAGAAGTGAAGGAAATTACTGCGCCCCGTTTGGTTCCGGAGACGCCTCTGCATGCGGACCTCACTGTATCCTTTCATCGTTTCAAGCTTGGGCATTTCTTGGGGAACGGGCCTAAATATTGCGGTAAGCTGGCTTTGGTAGATATCGGTTTGGGGCCACAACCCTGGCGGCTGGAGGAAACCAGATTTGTTTCGGAACCGGTTGGGCCGCGATGGCTAAGGGGTAAGCATGAACACCCCGCCGGCATCCCGAGCGAGCACAAATTCGACCACGGCCACGCGCTTGTCCTCTCTGGCCCTATGGGTCGTTCCGGGGCCGCGCGTTTGGCGGCCCGGGCGGCGCTCAGGGTGGGCGCGGGGCTGGTGACGGTTGGCGCGCCTGGCTCGGCGATGATGGAATGCGCGTGTCAACTGACTGCCATCATGCTCAGACGCGCTGAGGACGCGGACGGGCTTGCGGAACTTTTGCAGGACGCACGGATGAATTCAATTTGCATCGGGCCGGGCCTGGGGTTGGAGCGGGCACGGGACCTCGTGCCGGTGGTGCTCGCCACCGGGCGGCCGGCGCTTCTTGATGCCGATGCGCTGTCGGCCTATGCGGACCGGCCTGATGCGCTCTTTGAGATGTTGCACGGGCGCGTCGTGATGACACCCCATGCCGGCGAGTTTGCGCGATTGTTTCCAGATTTGGCCCAAAAACTGGCCGACCCGGTCGATGTGGGTCCGGCTTATTCCAAACTCGATGCCACGCATGCGGCCGCCATTCGGGCCGGCGCTGTGGTCCTCTTAAAAGGTCCCGACACGGTGATTGCCTCGCCCGACGGCCGAGCCTCCGTCCATGCCGCGACCTATGATCGCGCGGCGCCCTGGCTTGCCACGGCGGGCTCGGGCGATGTCCTTGCCGGTTTGATTGCCGGGCTTTTGGCGCGCGGGCTGGACCCACACACTGCCGCTGCGTCAGCGGCCTGGTTGCATGTTGAGGCCGCGCGGCAATTCGGTCCCGGCCTAATTGCTGAAGATTTGCCCGATCTTATGCCGGTGGTTATCAGCAATTTGGCGGATTCTTGCTGAACGAGAGTGTTTCCATTGGAGAAACAGAATTTCGTGCAAGTAACATCGGGGCGCCCATTTTTCGTCAACTTTTGAATGCTAACTGATGCGCATGAACGCGAATGCCCCGATCTTGCATAACGGACTTCCGCCATGCGCTGGCATTGCGGAGCCGTCCCCCGCGGTCCACCGGCCGCCGCGCGCAGCTGCATTTGTGTTGCTGTCTCTTCCTATTGGCACGGCCATTTGGGTGGGCGCCATCATCGCCTTGGCGGGGCTGCTTTAGTGGTGTAAGCAGCGCGCCGATGCGGGTGTGGCGAAATTGGTAGACGCACCAGATTTAGGTTCTGGCGCCGCAAGGCGTGGGGGTTCAAGTCCCTCCACCCGCACCAGCTCTCAATTGTAGCTCTGATAGCCCATCTAACATTTTGAACGGGAACGATATTTCGGGGGTTCTAGGCCCTTGATTTCGGTCGTATTGGATGCGGTCGGCGAAAGCAAGCTTCAAGACTTTTCTTCGGACGATTGTGGAGCCTGTTTCCGATAGTTTCAATGGGTTAGAGAGGAAGAGGAGCAGAGGTTCTAGCTGTTTTTCGAATGATCCAGACGGAGCGATCTGTTTGTCCCGTTTTTCCGCCAAACGGGCTTTTTCGTGTTCGAGATCAGCGAGTTTCGCCTCATAGGCAGCGATGACTTGGGTGTTCGAGGCAGCCATGATCCGGTCTAGCAGAGTCGTTGTTTCTTTCCCGACGGCCCTTAGTTATTTGGCCGCAGCGTACCGGATGCCTTTGGCTTGCGCGTCCCGGGCCTCCCACGCCGTTCTGAACGTGGCCGACGCCAGAGCGATAAGGGCTTTCGACGGCTGAAGGTCTTTGATCAATGCGCCGACCTCTTCTTCAATCCGGTCCCGCTTGATCGACTTGCCGTAATACTCGCAGGTTTTCGTCTGGCACAGATAGTAAGGATAGTGCCCACCATTGCCGCGAGTGATCGATCAGCGCAGGGGCACATTGCGACCACCACAGGTGACGATGCCGCGGAGCGCAAAGTCAGCGCCGATGTTCTTGCGCTTCGGCGCTTTTGCAGTCCCCCTGCGCCACTCAATACAGCCGCACCAGTTTTTGAGAAGTTGAGCGCATTGTTGTATACTGCGATACAGCTTGGGACGCGGCGGCCGCTACTGTGACCTCCGGAATGAACCCAGCAATTTCCCGCGCTGTTATTTCTCCGTCTAACGCAATTGACGCGAAGCTTACGGCTGCACCAGCTCCTACACCGCGCACTGTCATCGCGACCGGGCCCGGCGTGTCATCCGGCCCAAATGCCCCAGGCAGGGAAACCACTGTACCGACAATATCGTCAATCCCATCGGGAGTACTCTGTGGCGCGTTCAGTTGCAGTTCAAAAACGTTTTCCACAAGTTCAGTTGTAGCACGTGGCCACTCGCCGTAAATGAACTCATACTGCAGGCCAGAAAAGTTTGTATTACCCATTCGTTCACTTTCACTCGTCAAAGTCATCGCGATGCGAGACGTAATCCTGAATCAAAACAGCTATTAGTGCCGGTGGAGCAATCCAGCGCCCAAGCCAAGCTGTACTTCCAAAAATAGACATACTTCCGTCTTCTCCCCAGCCGAAAATATGGTACATCCACACGGCCGCGATGTAAGAGCCCATTATTGCAACAGCAAACATGATCGCGGAATGCCGATTTTTCCAATATCTACTTAGCTCTGCAAGAAAAAATCGGATCAATTCGTTTTCCTCCATAAGCCGTCGAATTCATAAAGGTAAGGAACGCCCACAGTTGCGCCATCGCCGCGGGCAAAGCTTGTCTGGCCGGTGATCAGCGAGCCATCGGGCAGTTCGATATGGGTCGCATCCCCTGTTAGGTCGATCTCGGTGATGTTGAGTTGGGCGAGGGTTTTGACCTCGGTCGTCCCGTCCGCCTTCGTCACCAGCACCTTGAACTTGGCGAAGTCTGCATCTGCGCTGGTCAGTTTGCCGTCGCCGTTGCTGTCAAACGCCGAGCGCAGCGCCTCGAGATCGCTCGACGCGCCCGGGTCCCACTCCGTGAACACATATTGCCGCGTCTCCGTGATCGCATCCCGCCCATCCGGGTCGAAGAACAACACCCCATCACCCGCGCCCGCCCAAGCCGTCTTGTGCTTCAGCCCAGAGTTCCCGCTGTCAACGTACCGCGCTGCCTCCGAAAGCTCCGTCAGGCGGATGCCCGTGCCGTCCAGGTCCAAAAGGATGGGGCTGACGCCTTCATAGTCCGGATTAACCGGCAAACCCGGATCAGGCGTCCCATGGTTCTGATTGCCATTGCCGCCCTCCCAAACTCCGGCTGATTCCGAAGGATCGAAATAGCCAGTGGTGGTGTCCGAATTGAAATGGTCGTAGCCGCCGGATTTGTTGTGTCCGTTGCTCGGACCATATGAAGTTTCGTTGGCTCGCGCCGATATCGGGCCAGAGTCGTCAGCACTGCGTTCGTTGATCAAAGTTGTGGCTTGGCGTTTCAGATTGGCCAAATCCAAACCCAAGCTGGGGTCATGTGTCACATCGCGCGGTAAAGTGAGGTTTGGATGCACGTCCTATAAGCCCTGATTTGATAATCAATTCATCAAAGTATGAGGGTGTAGGCAGTGATCCAACTGCCGACCAATCATAGAGACCAGTAACATATTCTCCGTAGCCACTGAAATCCGAGAGAACCTGAATCTCCCAAGAGTGCCCAAACGAAACGTAGGGTGTAAGGGCAGCGGGCAACGCGGCCGGAGGGGTGCCTTTGAAGGTTATCGAAGCAACGGGGCCAAAACCGTATTCGCCTGAAGTCCTCAAGCCAACAAATGCGGAGTTCCCTCCGGGTGTTGGAGTACCCACCCCAAGATCAACAGTTTGAACACCTGATGATAAATCTTCTGTAATTCTCATTCGCCCCACGCCGTTCGCGACGAGAAGACTGCCCCTCATTGCTCCGGGGACATCGGGCATTGTCCCTTCGGAAATTGCCTCCAAAACCTCCGGAAGGTGTTCAGTGAATTCAGGCCCTGAAAGACGATATTCTACTTCGCCTCTGACCCCTGGAACCGGTGAGGGAATGGACACACGTGCTAGCGCAACGCCAGTCACGCTGGCATGAACTCCATCGGCACCGATCGATGCATAGGCCAAATCAAACTCGAACCTTCCTGACGAGAACTGGCTTGGTTCCAATTGCGTGCTTGCGATAACGTCAAGCGCATGGGTTTCGTGACCAGCTGCCACTATCCCGTTTGCACCAGGCTCACGTGCTGACGACACGGTTCTGATCGGGAAGTTGCTCGACATGTTACTCTACTCCAGTCCAAAAAAAGCTTTGATGTCGGTGACTTGACGATCAGTCAGCTCATGAAATCCACCGTCGCCGCTGCCTGTTTTGAATTGCCAGACTCCAGCAGTCACTTGCAATTTGAGTCCGGGCTGCACGACCTCCCAACTTTCCAGTCGAGACCCGGATTGGCCTGAAATAAAGGCCCTAATTTGTCTTAGAAATTCGTGCTCAATGAAATGCCACTCAACACCTACCCCCACGGTCCTCAAAATGAACGGGTATCTTTGACTGCGGCAGGAAATCGCCACCATCCGAGGCGAAATTTCCGCCGCAGCGAAGGGTTTGTGATAGGCAAAAACCAGGCGTTCTATAATTGGAACTTTGTCGAGATTTTTCACAGTTTCAATCCAGTGCTCACCAGAGAAATTACCCCATAGCTTCCAAGCATCGGGGGGGTGCTGATGACCGTTTCCTCGACGCGGTAGCCCATGGTCTCCGAGACCAGCGTGGCATCCGCCACCGTGACCGTCGTGCCATCGCCGCGGGCAAAGATCGTTTGGCCCGTGATCAGCGGACCATCGGGCAGCTCGATATGCGTGGCATCTCCGCCGAAGTCGATCTCGGTGATGTTGAGCTGCACGAGGGTTTCGACTTCCGTCGTGCCATCCGCCTTCGTGACAAGCACTTTGAACTTGGCAAACTCCGCATCCGCGCGCGTCAGTGTACGGCGCGTCTCGGCCATCGGCATCCTGGCGTCGAATTGTTCAGTCATCCCGATGATCGTTGCTTCTGTGAAGCGGCTCTTTCGTCTGCATTTGCTCTGTCCAAAATGTGCGCAAACTCGACACTCCACCGAGGTATGTTTCGGGGGGCAAGTCACACGCCATGCCTTTATGTGCCATTCCTATCCAGACCATCGCGGTCGCAAAGGACATCAAGTTTGTTCCAGTCTGACCCGTCAGGGGGCAGCCGCACCACAACCTCCGGCTCGGTCTGCAAATTGCATGAGACCCTGGCCCACGGATAACAGAAGGCTGTCTTCCCGCGCTAAAACCAGTTGACCCGCATAAAGGCAGTAAAAGTCTCTTCCATAGGGACCGATTTGCGCCACGAGCTCTGCCTCGTCGCAGCGTTGGCGCTGGATACAGGTTTCAACCTGGTCGAAGTAAGAGGCGATACTGACGATGGCGGCGGAGATATCTCGCGCATTTTCAGGTTGCGCGTCAATCACAGTGTCCACAAACTGATCGACGAACGATCGCGCACGCGGCGCGTTCAGAATGCTCACATCGACATCTGACCAAAGCTCAAACAAGACGAGGCGCGCGTCGCTGATGGCTTCGTTGTAGAAGAGTTCGATCTGACGGTCGGCCGCATTGGTCTTCTGGCGTTGCAGGTCTTGCAAAAATCCCCACACCGCAAGCCCAAGCGTGATCGGTACCACCACATTTGCGACCGCTTGCGTCCAACCAACGATGGCCTCACGTCGCCGCACACGCGCTGTACGCCGGATGGTGATAACCTCAGGCTCCGCCTCATGCGGTTGGGGGTCTTCGTTTTCAGCCACAGGGATCGTACGGCAAAAGGACTGTTTCTGCGCTCAGGTCCAGCGGCAGGCCGCGCAGACATCCAAGCTCAGCGCGAGAAAAGAAAATGACGTCGTCGATTGTTCTGCCCTCAGGCAACACTGTAACGCGAGGCTGGGCGCCGCTGTTCTGCTGCATCATTCCCAAGGCGATATCGGTATCGGCCTCAGGGCATGCTGGTAGGACGACAACAACGGGATCGCCCGATGTGCCCGACAGATAGCTGTCAATGTGCTGTATCAGACAGGCTGCACGTGCAGAGTCTACGACCCAGCTATCTTGCGCATGCGATGCGGTGCCGAACAGCGCGAGAGAGACGGAAATTGAAAAAGAAATTGGCGTCATGGCCGTTAGCTAAATCCAAAGCGAGTATCCACACAAGCCTTAAGGGTAACGCACGCGCGGTAGGTCCGAGATCAGCATCTCTGGCGGATAGCGAAACAATGGGGGTGCCAGGTTGTTGGTTATATTCGCAGATTGCAAATCGTCGATCGTCGCCTGCGGCGAGCCATTGGTATAATTTACACCGAGTTGCACCACATTGCTTTGCCCTGCGATGGCGCCAAAGAAAAGCATCTCGACAACGCAGTATGTGTTGTATTCGAACTCGACCGTCTGAACATGTGCGTATCGGGCCGGGATCCCGACGGACCTGCCGTCCACAAATTGGAATTGGCCGGCCCATTCAGATTGCCGTTGAGCAAAGTAACTGCCGTGTCCCTGGCTTCTTTCAATGACGCTGTTTCCCGCATCCCAAATCTCAAAATGGTCACACAGTCTTGCAAGTTCGGTACGCGTTGCAAAGGTCTCAACGCCCGGTGCAGGAACCTGAATTCGCCATCGCGCAACATCATCAACCGTTTCGACGAGGTACATGTCTGAGGGTGGCGTTTCGATGATCGTCTGCAACAACGAAAGCTGAATGTCGAAGTCTTCCGCTTCCTGCATCAAGCTACCCAATGCCGCCAAAGCTTGGCCGTAGGAGTTCTGTAGCAGCGAGGCTGGCACGAGGTTATCACCTCCCACTTCAAGTCTCGGCGCGTGGAAACCCAGTTGCCCGCCCGGGTGCAATACGCGCCTGGTCTCGTTCAAAGATGCTTCGTTTACGAAGTTGCCGCCCAAGAACGCAATCGCACATGCCGACAGACAGCGATTGCCATCCTCCACGACCGTGCTGATCGCTTGGTCATGGAAGTAGCGCATCAGCTCGACGCCTTCGGCGAAGGACCCGCCCTCGCTATTAAGAGAAATGGCGATTGAGGTGAGCGCGTTCGGAGAGTGATTTGGGAGCATAGCGCCGAGCTGCTGGGAAAGACGGCCGGTGTCGCCGGCGACAATTTCGCCCGTCAGGCTCAGATGCACCTCGACGCTGAAATAATCATGTTCGAAGGAGACCGAAACGACCTCAAGTTCCGCCGAATATGCATGAAGAGGCCAGATCGCAAACAAGATCAGATTGAATTGACGCATACGCGGAACACACCAGATTTCGCGCCGAAGATCGAGCCATTTTGTGATAGCAAGCCGGTCAACACCTGGCCGCATTCATCAATGAGGACGGTGATGCGCTGCGTGTCTGGCGATCATGACTTCCTGCGCATCGCCGAGACAATGGCCAACTTGATGACATGGCCATATCCAAAGATGAACTCCGCATACGCGCAGAAAGAGAGCGGCCAGGCCGGACCCCTGGCCAGCAGGTCCGTTTGGTGCGGCTCGGCTTGATGGCAACGTGCCGTCACGAGCTCTGCATCGGATCGGCCGCGACCTCTGGTCCGCTCTCTGATCCGATATTTCCCGCTTTGCCTAAACAGGCGTGTATAACGCGCGTCGAGAATGTCATCGGCTCTGATCTTGGGGCGCGGTGGCCAAGCTGGGGTGGCGCAACCAGACGAAGGCGCGCTGAATTCCAGATCGCCTCTATAATCCGCAACGAAACCTTTACCACTCCGCATACCCTTGCATCCGTCAATCACGTCCGGCATCGGCTTGAGAACCTCAGCTCAGCTCTCCAATTCCAAGACCAACCCTGCGTAGATCGGTTGGTTGGCGTCGCTTCTTGCGTTTTTGGCCCGGTTTTTGCTGCGTGCAGAAAGCTCTGCCAGCCGCGCGCGGGCAGGCTACGGCTGTGGCGATGTCGGTTTTTGCAACCGAACTTCGCAATTCGGCACGCCTAGGCCGCATCGGCGCGCGCATGGTGGTCCTGCAACAGCCTATGCAACGACAAAGGAATACCCCAATGAGCGACGCGGCAACCCGTCCACGCAGCCGTGCTGGCGGCCGGCAGGCCCGGCGCGCGCTCCGCATGGCCCGCGACGTCACGATGCTGCCCGGTCTCAACCGCGCCTTGCCGCTTTGCGAGGTGATGGATGGGGCGCAGGTGGAGCTGATCGACGCGGCCTCCATGGACATCTTGGAAAATGTCGGCGTTGTGTTCCGCGATCCCTTAGCCTTGCAGCACTGGCGCGAAGCCGGAGCGAAAATAGCCGATGAGACGGTTTATCTCGATCGAGGCCTGGTGCGCGATCTTGTGGCGTCGATCCCTGAAACCTTTACCTACCATGCCCGCAACCCGGACAAGAACGTCCGTCTGGGCGGCGGGCATTCCGTTTTTGTGCCGATGACCGGGGCGCCGTATTTGCGCGATCTTGATGATGTCCGGCGCAACCCGACTCTGGATGATCTTGCGATGTTTCACAAGCTGTCGCACATGTTGCCGGCCTTGCATTCCTCTGCCCACCACATTGTGGAGCCTTATGACCACCCCATAAGCCAACGACATCTGCGCATCACCTATTCGTCGATGAAATATTCCGACAAGATGTTCATGGGTATGACCACCAGTCCCAAAAATGCCGAAGACGTGCTTGAGATGTGCGCGATTTTGTTCGGTGAGGCGTTTTTGGAGGACCATGCCGTCACCACCGGGAATTGCAACGGCAACAGCCCCCTTGTGTGGGACGAAACGATGCTGGGGGCGATGCGGGCGTTTTGTCGGCGCAACCAGCCTGTTTTGTGCTCGCCTTTCGTGCTGGGCGGGGCGAATACGCCGGCCTCTGTCCCGGCAACGGTCGCACAATTGAACGCCGAGGCGTTAAGCGCCATGGCTTATACCCAAGTGATCCGCCGCGGATGTCCGGCAATTTACGGGCATTACTTATCCACGGTGTCGATGAAGTCGGGCGCACCAATGGCTGGCACGCCAGAGATCAGCCTGATGAACTTCATGATTGGGCAAATGGCGCGCCACTACGGCGTGCCGTGGCGGACCTCGAACACGTTAGGCGGGGCGAAAACCTTCGATGCGCAGGCGGGATATGAAAGTGCCACGACCCTGTCGTCGGTCCTGCATGCCGGGGCCAATTATATCTGGCACTCAGCCGGTTGGAACGAGGCCGGGATGCATTGCTCGGTTGCCAAATTCGTCGTCGATGCAGAGCAATGCGCAATGGCCTATCGGATGGCCGAAGGGCCCAAATGGGCGGATTTTTCTGAGGCGCTGGCGGCTGTGCCGGATGTCGGTCCGGGCGGGCATTACCTGGGTCATCCCCACACGCAGGACAACTTTCAAACTGCGTTTTTCATGCCGGAGCTTTTCGACAACAATTCCATCGAGCAATGGGTCGCGGATGGCTCGAACGAGATCACGGCGCGGGCCTTAGAATTTGCCCGAACGCTTTTGTCGGAATACCAAGAACCGACCTTGGATCCGGCCCGCAATGAGGCGCTCTTGGACTATATCGCGCGGCGCGAGCGCGAAATTCCAGCCGCTGAGGCGCTGAACCAGGAATATTAGGCAGGCCGGTCTGGGCGCCACTCACGGCTTTGGCATGACATGCGGGCGTCACCTTCACGCGGGTTTGAGAAGGATTGCGCGGCCGCGCCCTTTCGCGATTTCGCCCAACGGCTACGTTTGGGAGACGCATATATTGGCGTCGCATTCCAGACAGGGGCATCTGAGGCAAATGAACAGCAAAATACTTCTCGCGCCGCAGCCCGGCGGTGTGCGCCATGAAAGATAGTGTCGAGCTCCCATGCCTATCTGCGAACGCGGTGATGCGAGACGAGGTCCTTCGCGGGCTGGGGCGCGCGGCAAAGACGCTTTCGTCAAAATGGCTTTATGATTGCCGCGGCAGCGCGCTGTTCGAAGAGGTTACAAAGCTGCCGGCTTATTATTTGACCCGCCGAGAAACGGCCATTCTGCGGGACCATGCCAAACAGCTCGCGGGGTTGGTGCCGCCTGGCGGGGCCTTCGTCGAATTGGGTTCAGGCGCTTCTGTGAAGACGCGCATCTTGCTGGATGCGGGCGCGCATTTCGGGGCCTATGTGCCGGTCGATATCGCGGCGGGCTTCTTGGTTGAAACGGCGCACACTCTGCGCCATCGATATCCGCATATCCCAATCCATCCGCATGTGGGTGACTTTACCGCGCCGATCGCCTTGCCAAGCGCTGTCGACGGGCTTCGGAAAGTTGGCTTTTTCCCGGGCTCGACGATTGGGAATTTGCCCCCGGCTGCGGCAAAGGCTGTTTTGTCCAACGCGCGCCAATGGTCAGATGTCAAAGGCTTTGTCCTAGGGGTCGATCTTGTAAAACCTGAGGTGGAGCTTCGCGCGGCCTATGACGATCCCGAAGGGCGCAACGCCGCCTTTATCTTCAATGCCTTAACGCGCCTCAACACAGAGCTTGGCGCGACCTTCGATCTGTCCCGCTTTTCTTATGCGGCGCGGTGGGATGCGCAATTGGCACAGATCGAGACGCAGCTGATCTCGACCTGCGCGCAAACGGTCAGCGTGGCGGGGCAGATGATCACGTTCGCCAAAGACGAGCCGGTCACAATCAGCATGTCGCGAAAATTCACCCATGAGACGCTGGCGGATTTGGCGCAAATCTCGGGCTGGTCGATTGCCGAAAATCTAACGGATGCGGACGGTGGTTTTGCGGTTGCGGTGCTGGAACCCGGTGGCGAGCTCGGGCAGGGCGCGTCGTCACTCTTGCGCCGCGCGCCATTCCTTCCAACGTAGCACCGCATTTGCGCCAAGGTCGCGGATCGGACGCGGTGGCAGCCGTTTTGGCTGCGCTTCCGCCGCAAAGTGCCGGGTGATCGTGCTCTTGACGCCATAGGCCAATTCGGCCGCACCGATACCGGTCAAGGTGCCACGGGCCGTGCCGAGGCCGTTTTGAACGCAACCGGCAAAAAGCCCGTCCTCGATCTGCCGCATGACCGCAACGCCGTTCCGCGAGAGGCAGAGATGTCCCGCCCAGCAATGCGCCATCTTCATCCCGGCCAGCTTTGGAAACCGCTGATCGAACTTGGCTTGCATGATTTCGGCTGCGCGGCGCAGATCGCTTGGCCGTGGTGTCATTCCGGATCGCAATGTGGCGCAGGTTCGCGTGACGATCCGGTCTCCGCCCTGGAACGCATCGATCCGGCGCAAGGTCGTGCCCATCGGGTCCGACGGCGTGATCCCCCATCGCGGCTGGCCGCCGATCGCGGCGGTGGCCTCGGCGTCCAGTTTGGGGGTCATCACGGCATACAAAAAGATGTGCATCAGCCGGCCGCGGGCGATCCCAAAGCTTTCAAGATGACCGTTCACGGTTAAAATCACTCGTCCGGCCGTGACCCGAGCACGGCGTGTTTCGACCTGCCAATCGCGGCCCAAGCGGGTCAGGCGCTCGACCGGGCTTGATGCGTGAATACGCACCCCGCGCCGGGCCAAGCCGGCCGCCAATCCTCGAATATAGCCGGCCGGTTGCAACATCACGGTACCGGGCGTGTAGAGCCCGGAGCGATAGTGGCGCGATCCGGTCATCTCGGCCATCGCTTGTGCGTCCATTTCTTCGGATATCTCGCCAAGGCCTTTGAGATGGGCGGCGTAACTGCGGTTATGCGCCTCGGCCGCGGCAGAGGCTGCGCCGTTCACTTTTCCCGCTTCGTCGAAGAAATTGCGATCGATGCCGTAGTCTTCGACCGCGTTGCGGGCGAAGCCGATGGCTTGGCGGTTGAGCGCGATCATCGCGCCGTCGTCGCCACCCCCGGCATAATCTTCGGAGGCCAGATCATGCGGCAGATCGATCATGAAGCCTGAATTCCGGCCCGCGGCACCTTCGGCGATCGGACCGGCATCGAGCACGGCGATCTTGGCGGACGGATCGAGCTGATTGAGCCGCCGGGCCGCCGAGAGCCCGGCAAAACCTGCCCCGACGATCACGAAATCAACCGTGCTCTCGCCCGAGAGCGGCGTTGCGGCTGGGGCAGGCGGCAGGATGGCATTCCAGGCCGCAGGACCGGATTGCTGCGGTAGCTGACGCGCGGCAAGGCGGATCAATCGACGCAATCCTCTGCGTCATCGGCCAAATCGATCCAGATGGTTTTTAACTGGGTATATTGGTCATGGGCGTGAATGCCGTTGTCGCGTCCGTTGAAACCGGACTGTCTGTAGCCGCCAAAGGGTGTCGTGCTGTCGCCCTCGCCATAAGCATTGACGGTGATGGTACCCGCCCGCAGCGCGCGCGCCCCGCGCATGGCACGCTTGACGTTGGCTGTAAATATCGCGGCAGCGAGGCCGTAATCGGTGTCATTGGCCAGCGCGATGGCTTCCTCAAAACTCTGCACCGTGAGGACCGACAGGATCGGGCCGAAAATCTCCTCGCGGGCCACGGGTGAGCTTGGGTCGGTCACGTCAAGCACTGTCGGGGTGACAAATCCGTCCTTGGCCTCACCGCCGACAAGCGGTGATTGACCTTTGAGATAGCTTGCGACCTTCTGGAAATGCGTCGCGCTGACCAGGGCGCCAACGCGCATTTCAGGATCGAGAGGATCGCCCATGGGCCATTCTCGCAGATGCGCGCGGATGCGGGTCAAAAGCGGTTCTTTGATGCCGGCTTGCACGATCAAACGGGATGTGGCCGAGCAGTTTTCGCCCATGTTCCAAAACGCGCCGTTGACGATATGCGCGGCCACGCTGTCGAGGTTTTCGGCGTCATCGAGCACAATGGCTGGGTTCTTGCCGCCCATCTCAAGCGTGATTTCTTTGAGATTGCTGTCGCCCGCATAGCCAAGAAAACGCCGCCCCGTTTCGGTGGAGCCGGTGAACGAGATCATATCGACATCCATATGCCGCCCGAGCGGCTCTCCAACTTCGGGCCCCATGCCCGGAAGCACGTTCAGCACCCCGGGCGGCACGCCCGCTTCCATGGCCAGTTCGGCGACGCGTAGCGCGGTCAGGCTCGTTTCTTCGGCCGGTTTGACAATCACCGAACAGCCTGCGGCCAGCGCCGGGCCGATTTTCCAGGCCAGCATCAAAAGCGGGAAGTTCCACGGCAGGACCAGCCCGACCACACCGACCGCTTCGCGCACGATCATCGCGATATGATCATCCGAGGCCGGCGCGACCTGATCGTAGATTTTGTCGATCGCCTCGGCATGCCATTTCAAGCAGTTGATCGTCTCTGGCACGTCGATGGTTACACAATCGAAAATCGTCTTGCCGCTATCAAGGCTTTCCATGACGGCCAATTCGTGGGCGTTGCGTGTGATCAACTTTGCCAGTCGGATCAGGACGTCTTTGCGCGCGGCCGGGGCGCGTTTGGACCAGCGGCCATCTTCGAACGCATCGCGTGCTTTTGCGACCGCGAGGTCCACATCCGCCGCCCCGCAGGACGCGATGTGTGCAAGCCGCGCGCCAGTTGCAGGATTTGTCGTTTCAAACACCGCGCCAGAGATCGAGGACCGAAAACTGCCATCGATGAACGCGCCTGTCGGCAGGTCCAGCTTGGCCGCGATCGCCTGATATTCCTCTTTGGTCAACAGCGCGCTCATGCCGCGGCCTCCTGCGATGCGATGTCGGCCACTGTGCGTTTGAGAACGCGCACCACCTGGTCGATCTGACGTTTGTCGTCTTTGTTCAGGGGGCGGAGCGGCGGGCGGGGCGGGCCTGCCCGAAGACCGTTCATCTCAACGCCATACTTGATGCATTGAATGAACTTACCGCCCTGTTCCAAGACGCGCATCAACGGCATCAGCGCCGACATAATGCGCCGACCTTTGGTGAAATCGCCCTCCAGATTGCACGCCTGCCAGAGCGCGATATGTTCTGCCGGCAAAAAATTTGAGCCGCCGCAGACCCATCCCGGCGCGCCCCAGGCAAAAAACTCCAACGCTTGATCATCCATTCCGCAGCACATCTGGATATGCGGATAGTCCCGCGCCAAGAGGTGCACGCGGTTGATGTCGCCCGAGCTTTCTTTGATCGCCATGACGTTTCGGGACCGGCCGACGCGGTCGAGAAATTCCTCGCCCATCTCGACGCCCATCCGGCCGGGATAATTGTAAAGCATGATCGGCAGGTCGGCGGCGCGATCGATGGCCAAAGTATTGAGCGCATTTTCACGCTCGGTCGGCACCGCATAAGGCGGTGTGCCGATCAAGATCGCATCCGCACCGATCCTTGCCGCGTGTTCGGCCACAGCAATGGAATCGGCAAGCTGGATAGCGCCGGTGCCGATCATCAGCGGCACGCGGTCTTTGGTGATGTCCCTGGCAAGGCTTGCCAATTCTTGCCGTTCAGCGCGAGTTTGTGCGTAGTATTCGCCGGTTGAGCCGCCATTGATGATGCCGTGTACGCCCTGGGCGATGAGATATTCGAGCATCGCCCCAAAGGCGTCGTGATCGATGCGTCCATCATCCCCGTAAGGGGTAATGATGGGGGTCCAGATGCCATCGAATTTCATGAGGCTCCTCGTGCGGTTAGGGCGGTGCCAAGTGGCTCTTGCAAGGCCTCTGGCGCCACAAATCGTTCGAATTCCGCGCGGCTGAGATCCCAATGCGCAATCGCCAATTGGGCGGCGCCATCGGCGTCAGCGCTTTCGATCAGATCGATGAATTGGTCGTGTTGATCGGCCGCTGTGGCACGTTGGTCGGCCAAGCCTTGATGGCGCGGGTGGAAAAAGGTCATGCCAATGCGGGTGTGATCGATCAACAACCGGCGCAGGCTCGGGGCGAGATATTCGTTATCGGCCATATCGCCGATGATCGCGTGGAACCGTTCGTTCGCGAGCGCCCGTTCCGCCACCGCGCCATCGCGAATGGATTTACGAAAGAGCACTTGCGCATCCTTCAATCGCATCACTTGTGCCGCTGTTGCATGCTGTGTCGCCAGCCGCGCGGTTGCGGCGTAAATCATTGGCGCGGCAATAAAGAAGTTGCGCAATGTCTTATGTGTCATCGGCGCGACCTGTGCGCCGCGGCCGGCATGCAATTGCACATATCCTTCGCCGGCAAGCTGGCGCAGAACCTCCCTTAGCGGTGGGCGGGACATGCCGTAGGCATCGGCAAGCTGGGTTTCGTCGAGATATGCACCGGGTTCGAGCGCTTGGGTCAAAACGCGGCGGCGCACATCCTCCAAACAGGCCAATTTCCTGGCGCGTGTCTCGCTCATCCGGGGCCACACTCCTTTTCCTGCGTGCAGATGCGATGAATACCAGAAAAATTATTATTGTCTACTTATTGCTTTTGTGGCTTTCTCGACGCTGAAGATTGGCGTGCTGTGTTGTTGGCCCACGCGCACCGGCCCAGCCAAATGAGGCGCCCGAAACCTGCTATGACACCGCAACATTTCGTTTTCGGTTTGGTCGAGGATTTCACCCATATGGCTTTGGCCTGCGCGGTCGATCCGCTGCGCATTGCCAATCTGGTACAGGGCCAGCAGCTGTATCGATGGTCTTACCTGTCGCTTGATGGTGAGGCGGCCCGGGCGTCGGACGGATCCCGGCTAGAGGTACAGCATAGCTTTGCTGATATCCCCGAATGCGACCGGCTTTTTGTGCTTTCGGGGATATACATACAAAACAAGGACACCGATGCGATCCTTAAGGCGCTCCGCCGGGTGGACCGGACCCGGGCAACCAAGGTCGGCGCATTGTGTTCCGGCGCGTGGGTTCTGGCCAAGGCCGGGCTCTTGGACGGTGGCAGCGCGGCGATCCATTGGGAATACCATGACAGTTTTACCGAGGCCTTCCCGGAGGTGTCGTTGCTCCGCAACGTGTTTGTTGCGGATGAAAAATACGTCACGGCCTCGGGCGGAACGGCGACCGCGGACCTGATGCTGCATTTGATTGAGGAGCATCACGGCCGAGATCTTGCCCAGGCGGTGGCGGATCAAATGGTCTATAGCGCTGCGCGCGCAGCCACTGCGGAACAAAAGGTGTCGTTGCAATCGCGCCAAGGTATGCGGAACCGGCATTTGGTGCGCGCTATCGAGATCATGCGCGACACTTTGGACGCCCCGCGCCCGCATATCGAGATCGCGTCGGAACTTGGCATATCGGTGCGCCAGATCGAACGTCTCTTTGGCAAATACCTCAACACGTCGCCCAAGAAATACTATATGGAGCTGCGCCTCGAACGGGCCCGCCATCTGCTTTTGCAAACTGAAATGTCGGTCATCGATGTCTCGCTGGCCTGTGGATTTGAAAGCCCCGGTCATTTCAGTCGGGTCTACCGAACCGCCTTCGGCGTCACCCCGATGCTCCAACGGGGCAAGTTGACGTAACCAGCGCGGCCAGGCATGCCGACATAAACGGTGCGAATTGCGGCTTGAAGGCCCCGGGGGACCTCTCTAGTAAGGCGCAAATTCTGCGCCCCGCCAATATCTGTTCGGGTCGGGGCGTGCTGCGAGATGAGGACCGACGATGAGCATCACCGAGACCCTGAACGATGGGCTGAAACGGGCCTATGAGATCACCATCACCGGTGCAGAACTGGACGATATGGTGAACGAAAAACTGCTCGAAGCCCAGCCAAACGTAACCCTAAAGGGCTTCCGAAAGGGCAAAGTGCCGATGGCGCTTCTGAAAAAGCAATTCGGTGCCGGTGTCCTGAGCGACATGATGCAAGAAGCCGTGGATGGCGCGGTCAAGTCGCATTTGGACACATCCGGCGACCGTCCGGCGATGCAGCCCGAAATGACCATGCTGAACGAAGATTGGAAGGAAGGCGATGACGTCGTTGTTAGCCTTAGCTATGAGGCGCTGCCCGAGATCCCTGAAATTGAATACAAAGCGTTGAAGCTCGAACGCTTGGTTGTGCCGGCCGGATCGGATGCGATTGACGAGGCCTTGGACAATTTGGCTGAGAACGCACAGAACTTTGCAACCAAGAAGGGCAAGGCCGCCGATGGCGACCAGGTCGTGTTCGACTTCGTTGGCAAGGTCGATGGCACGGAATTCGATGGCGGATCTGCGGAGGACTTTCCGCTGGTTTTGGGCTCCGGCAGCTTCATCCCCGGTTTTGAGGACCAATTGGTCGGGGTCAAAGCCGGCGAGGAAAAGGCCGTGGAGGTGACCTTTCCCGACGATTACGGTGCCGAGAACCTGGCCGGGAAGGCCGCCGTGTTCGAATGCAAGATCAAAGAGATCAAAAAACCCGCGCCGGCAAAGATCGACGATGACCTGGCCAAGAAGTTTGGCGCCGAGGACCTCGACAGTCTGAAGGGCCAAATCGAAGAGCGCCTAAAGGCGGAATATGCCGGTGCTGCGCGCCAAGTGCTCAAGCGGCAGTTATTGGATCAGCTTGACGACCTCGTCAAATTCGATCTGCCGTCGAAATTGGTCGATGTCGAGGCCAAGCAGATTGCGCACCAGCTTTGGCATGAGGAGCATCCCGAGGTCGAGGGACATGATCACGACGAGATCGAACCGACCGAAGAACATATGAAATTGGCCGAACGGCGTGTCCGGCTGGGATTGTTGCTTGCAGAGCTTGGCCAACAGAACGACGTCGAAGTGACCGAAGCTGAAATGCGCCAAGCGATCGTGGCACAGGCCCGGCAATATCCCGGACAAGAAAAAGCGTTCTTTGAATTCGTCCAGCAAAATGCCGGGGCGCAGCAACAGGTGCGGGCGCCGATTTTCGAAGACAAAGTCGTCGACTTCATCGTCGAAGCTGCCGGTGCAGAGGAAAAAGAGGTGACCAAGGCGGACCTCGAAAAGGCGGTCGAAGCGCTCGAGGAAGAGTGATCCGGCAGGCTTAGCTTTCATTTGCCCACAAATTTGACCCGATCGGCCGCAATCCGGTCGGGTTTTCCTATCTAATTATGCGGGCGCAGCCTATCGTCGGCGCGTGTCCTGTTTGCAGTCTAAGCTGTTTGGTTAACGATTGATCCATTCCCGGGGCTTACTTGTCGAATTGCCGCTTATTGAGTGGCGGTTCGAGGCGCGAGCCGGACCTGACTTTGTGACTTACCACCTAGGGAGGGTATTCCGATGCGTACGTTCTTAGCGGGCATCTTCGTTTTTTTCTCCATGACGGCCGCAGCGTTCGCGTGCCCGGATTGGCAATTCGGAGGGCAAACCTACAGCTATTCCGGCCAGCAGCTTTACACGCCGCAGCAATTGCAAGGGGCGGCCTATGGCGGCTTTGATTTGGCCGGATGCAGCACGCCGGGCGCGGCAACGCGTGGATATGCCTCCGCTGCGCCGAACTACACGTTGAACCTCTCGGGTATGGACCAATACTATCTTGTCTTGGATGTCGTCAGCCAATGCGATGCCACGCTGCTGGTGAATGCCGCGGATGGCACGTGGTTATTCGACGACGATTCCAACGGCAATCTCGACCCTCGGATGGAATTGCGCGTGCCCAGCCAGATCAACGGGCGCGTCGATGTCTGGGTCGGAACTTATGACAACAGCCAATGCGCCGCGACGTTGCGGCTAGAGACATTCTTTTCCCAATCGCCCGCGCCTGCCCCCGCTCCGCAGGCGGCCGCGTGCCCGGATTGGGGCTTTGAGGGCGCCCGTATCGACGCGACAGCCGGCAGCATGAATTTCCCGGTCAGCTATTCTTTGACCGCGACGGGCGGTGCATCTTTGTCAAGCTGCCCCGCAATACCGAGCGCGCGTGGCTATGGCCCGCAGGCCCCACAATATTCGTTCTGGCTTTCAGGCATGACGGGCCACGCGCTGGATCTCAGCGTTTCGGCCGATTGCGATACGGTCATGGTGGTGAACACAGCCGATACCGTGTGGCATTTTGACGACGATTCCGGCGGTAGCCTGAACCCTGCTTTGCGTCTGCCTGCGGGCGTCGGCTTGGACGGTCGCGTCGATGTCTGGGTCGGCACCTATGGTGGCGGCGCATGTCCGGCAACGGTGACGGCACAGGCCATACCGGTCGCGCAACCTGCACCGGCGCCAAGCACGGCCGGTGGCTGCCCGACCTGGAATTTCACCGGCCAGCAGATCACAGCGACCGGTCAATTCCTATACAGCCCGCAGAACTATGCGGTGCAAGCCAGCGGCAGCACCGAAATCGGCGGGTGCAACATTCCCGGCGCGTACGGCTATGCCAACGCTGCACCGGACTACACGTTTTATCTCTCCGGGATGGAGCAGTACCGGCTTGAGATCGAGGTCAGCAGCAATTGCGACCCGGTTTTGTTGGTAAATACCGCCGACGGGCAATGGTATTTCAACGATGACAGTAGCGGGCTAAATCCGGCGCTCAACATTCGCGGCACGACCGCGTTGAACGGCCGCGTCGATGTCTGGGTTGGCAGTTACAATGGCGCGCCATGTCCGGCCACGCTGGAAATGGAGACCTGGCTGAACTAGCCGCTACGCCTTCACCAGCGCGTGACCATTCTGCGGCGCCGGGACGAATTGCCCGGCGCCGTTTTCGCTGCTATCGATGGTCCAAAGAATGGGAGAGGCACTGCATGAAAAGCGTTTTTCTGGCGGGTATCGGCGTTTTGGTTTCGGCGGCCGCGGCTTGGGCTTGTCCGGCGCCGACGGCGGCGGGATTGGGACAGTTTGAAGCCGACGCACAGATTTTGCGCCGCGGCATCAGTTTTGAGGTGACCGGAGGCGGGGCGACCAATTTGGCAGGCTGTCCAACCGCGCAGCCGGCAGGTGGCGGCGCCTCCGGCTTCTTCTTGACCCCGCCGCACATGACCTTGTCGCTGGACGCGGTTGTCCGGCGCACGGTTTTTGTCGGCACCCGGACCCAAAGCGGCTGCGATCCGGTCATCCTGGTGCAAAGCCCTGGTGGCACGTGGTTCTGGAACGACGACGATCGGTTTCGCGACGCCCAAGTGGCGTTTCAGGTCGATGTTGATGGGGCGATGAATATCTGGGTCGGCAGCGCCGATGGGGCGCCATGCGACACGCGCGTGTTCGTCCGCATCATCGAGCGGGACAATGACAGCAACCTGCCCGGCGCTCCGGGGAGCCCCGATGATGATGATGGTGACGGTGGTGGCTTCACCTAAATCCAATCGGACAAAAAAAGACCGCGTCTTAGGGGCGCGGTCTTTTTCGATGATTTTCTTGGCGTGTTAGTCGTCTTCGGGCGCCTCGGCAGGGGCCTCCGCATCGGTTGGCGCATCGTCGTCTGCTGAGGCCGCGTCGTCCAACTCTTCAAGCTGCGCGGCGCCGATATCGTCAAAAAGCTCCGAGATTTCGAATTCCGCAGCAGCTTCTTCCTCAGCGGCTAGTTCTTGGATGGATTTGCCCGAGGCCTGCAATTCTGCCTCTTCGGCGGACCGTGCGACGTTGAGCACGATGTCGACCTCAACCTCCGGGTGCAAAACCACATGCACGGTGTGCAGTCCAAGCTCTTTGATCGGCCGGCTGAGCGCAATTTGCTTGCGATCGACGCTGAAGCCCTCTTCGGTTGCGGCCTCGGCCGCATCGCGCGGTGTGACAGACCCGTAAAGCGCCCCGGCATCAGATGCCGACCGAATGACGACAAATTGCTGCCCGCCGAGTTTTTCGCCTAGGCTTTCAGCTTCGGATTTCGTTTCAAGGTTGCGCGCCTCAAGCTGCGCCTTTTGCGATTCAAACGCTTTGAGGTTCGTCGCCGATGCCCGCATGGCTTTGTTCTGGGGCAACAGGAAGTTGCGCGCATAGCCGTCCTTGACCGAGACAACCTCGCCCATCTGGCCCAACTTGGCCACGCGTTCGAGAAGGATAACGTCCATCTGGGTTCTCCTTATTTCACGCTGTAAGGCAGGAGTGCCAAGAAACGGGCGCGCTTGATCGCTTGGGCAAGCTTACGCTGGTTCTTGGCACCGACGGCGGTGATGCGCGACGGCACGATTTTACCGCGCTCAGAGATGTAGCGCTGCAAAAGCCGGGTGTCTTTGTAGTCGATCTTGGGCGCGTTATCGCCTTCGAATGGATCGGACTTGCGGCGACGGAAAAACGGTTTGGCTGCCATGGTTTGATCTCCCTACCGACGGTCTTCGCGGGGGCGGCGTTCGCCACGATCCCGATCATCGCGCTTTTGCATCTGGGCCGAGGGGCCCTCGTCATGGGCATCGACCTTCACGGTCAAGACGCGCACCACGTCGTCATGCAAGCGCATCAGACGTTCCATTTCCTGGACAGCATTGGCCGGGGCGTCGGTGCGCAAAAAGGCGTAATGGCCCTTGCGGTTCTTGTTGATCTTGTAGGCCATGGTTTTGACACCCCAGTATTCGGTGCCGACAACCTCGCCGCCATTATCTTTGACGACAGTGCCGAAATGCTCAACTAGCCCCTCGGCCTGCGTGCCGGACAGGTCCTGGCGCGCGATCATCACATGCTCATAAAGCGGCATGCGCGTCTCCTATATTGTCACAGGCGCGTTTCAAAGCCGGGGCATTGCCTCTGCCGCCCCGACACGAGAGACCGCGCCGATCATCGATGTTGGCAGAGAAGCTAGGCGTTTAGGCCCATCGACGCGGCTTGGCAAGATGCTGCGCGCACATTTACGTGATTCGCTGAAACGTTACGGATCACGGCCCAAATGCGCTGCACGAATCGCCCGTTACAGGGTCAGAGATGACCATTGGACCCCCAAAACCTGTCTAAAAGTACAGGTTTGACCTGGTTTTGACACACTGTTTCCCGCAAGCACCCGCAAATTAACGAAAAACGGTTCGATTTATCGGTCAGTTTAAAGGCATAGAGGCAGGGCACCGTTTAGCCCCCTCGGGTTTGAGTGTCCGGTGCAAGTAGTAGGTCGGTGAGTACGTATCCGTATGTGGTATTTGGTGAAGGGTGAACGAGTGCACGACGACGGCGCGGCGGCTGGGAGCCGCGCCGTGCTCTCTATCGCGATTGTGTTTTTTGTCGTCTGTATGGCGCAGGCCGTCATGACTGTGATGGATAATCAGACACTTACGGGACCGTTGGCGGAAGAACACAAGGCCGAGTGATCGAGTTGTGCCCTGCTGCACAGGCTATGGTATGAACATGCGCAGGACTATCTAAAGAAACGGTGGCATTTTGCTCTAATTAACGGACATTGCGATCCCTAGAATAGGAGCTCAAATGTCTCGTTTGATTAAATCCAGCGCCCTGGCTGCCGGTTTGGCCCTTGCAGCCGCAGCCGCCCACGCAGATGCAGAGCGCTATGTGCTCGACCCCAGCCACAGTCAAGCGATGTTCTCGTACACCCATCTTGGCATGTCGACGACGTTTGGCATGTTCTCGGGCTTTGAAGGCGAGATACTTTTCGATCAGGACGATCCTTCCGCATCTACCGTTTCGGTGTCGATCCCAACACTTTCGATGTTCACAGGTTGGGAGGCGCGTGACTCTCACCTTCAAGGCAGCGATTTCCTCGGAACCACTACGGAAGACGACCTTGTCACGTTCACCTCTACGGCGATTGAGGTGACCGGAGAGGAAACGGCGCTGATCACCGGAGATCTGACGATCAACGGTGAAACCGCTGAGGTCACGCTAGATACGGTCCTGAACATGGCCGGTCCGCACCCGGCGCCGCAAATGGGTGGTGCTTTGGCCGCTGGCTTTACAGCAACCACGCAGATTTTGCGCTCGGACTTTGGCGCAGGGGCATTTGCCCCATTCATCAGCGATGAATTGGACGTCACGATTTCGATCGAGGCGGTCCAGGAAAGCTAGTATCGGCTTTTGCCCGATGATGGCCGGTGCGTTCGGCGCACCGGCCACGCAGTGTTAGTCAGCGCTCCGTAGGGCGGTGAGATCAAAGGCGATTTCAACGGCAAACCCGACAGAGCTTTCATCTGGATACGCTTGGCCCACGCCAAAATCGCGACGGTCGATTGTTGCGGTGCCGGATGCGCGGGCCGTATCGCCGTCGATCTCTAGATTAAAGGGTAAGGTAAGCGGCAAGGTTGTCTCAAGCAGCGTGAAGCTGCCGTCAACCGCGTACCCAGTCGGTGTCGCGACAATGGGACCGGTGAATTGCGCGGTTGCGAAGGCATCGGCATTCAGAAACTCCGCACCTGTGGCCTGGGCTGAGACGCTGCCAAGGGTCAGCGTGCCGATTGCGATTGTGACATCAACCATGCCATGGACACCGTCCTCGGCGGCCTCGGAAAACTCGATAGCGGCGGTCCAGTCACCGAAACTGCCGGCGACGGGCTGTGAAAACTGCATCACCGTGATGCCGAGCGTGCCGTCCTGAACCTGCCAGCCCGAAGGCACCGCCTCAAGCGTGGCGGCGGCGACGGTGTCGCGCGGTGCCGAGAGGCCCAATCCGATCCCCCCGGCAATCACCAGCGCCCAAATCCCCGTGGCGGAGAAAACCGGCGCCATGCTGTGGGGCGCAGGTGCTGTTGGCACGGAAATCTCCAGGTCTCGCCGCCCCGGCAGCATGCGCAAAAGCGTCGGGTCACGGTCGATCACATGGTGTTTCAGCGCGCCCGCAATGTGCAGTCCGATAAGCCCGGCAAGCAGAAAACTGGCCGCGAAATGGATCTGCGCCAAGGCCGCGGCCAAAGGCTCTGACGTTGGGATAAAGGGCAGGTTTTGGCCAAATGGCCACCAGATCGGCGCAAACCCGTCGGTCGCGGCATGGTGCAACCACCCCGAGAGCGGCACGATGATCAATGCTGCATAAAGCGCGTAATGGACCACCTCTGCCATGAAGGCTTGCCAGCCATGTGCTGTGCCAAGGGCGACCGGACGGGGCTGAACCACGGCCCATAATATCCGGACAACGGCGACAAAAAATGTCGCGACGCCAAGGGTTTTGTGGAGCGAGAACAGCATCGCCTTGATCGCCAACGCATCCGACGTGTCGTAAGGCCAGTTCTTGGCCACGAGTCCAAGCGGGATGAGCGTTAAGATCAACAATGCCGTTGCCCAGTGAAGCGTTTTGGCGACCGAGCCAAACCGTTCGGTCGAATTTGCAAGGCCAATTGCGGCGGGTGCAGCGGTCATTTGGTCTGACATGTACTGGCTTTCGGATTGCGGGCGTCAGTTCAAGAGCTACGTCGATCGGCGCAAAATTCAACGCGGTGGCATGTTCACAATTGCAGAGCATCGCGGGCTGCGCTAGCCCGGAACATGGAGGATCGGGATGAGCAGAGCATTTGTGTTTCCAGGCCAAGGCGCCCAAGTGATCGGCATGGGCCAAGATTTGGCCGCGCAATACCCCGCGGCGCGGGCCGTTTTTGAACAGGTTGACGACGCCTTGGGGGAGCCGCTGAGCGCCTTAATCTGGGATGGGGACATCGACACGTTGACCCTGACACGCAACGCGCAACCGGCGCTGATGGCAACATCGATGGCTGCGATGGCCGCGCTCAATGCTGAAGGCGTAGAGGTGCGCGAGGCCCAGTTTGTGGCCGGCCACTCGTTGGGCGAATACGCAGCGCTTGCGGCAGTTGGCGCGCTGAGTTTGGAGGATACAGCCCGACTTTTACGTATCCGTGGTGAGGCCATGCAAGATGCCGTGCCGGCCGGAGAGGGTGCGATGGCGGCGCTTTTGGGCCTGGATCTGGACGCCGTGCGTGAGATCGCCGCTGAGGCCGCGCAGGGCGCCGTTGTCGAAGCCGCTAATGACAACGACCCCGCGCAGGTCGTCGTGTCCGGCCACGCCTTTGCCGTCGCCCGCGCGGTTGAGATCGCGAAAACCCGGGGCGCGAAACGCGCGGTCATGTTGCCGGTGAGCGCCCCGTTTCATTGCGCGTTGATGGCGCCGGCAGCTGCGGCCATGGCGCAAGCGCTGAGCGAAATCGACATCGCGGCCCCCACGGTTCCGGTTGTTGCCAATGTCGTGGCCAGCGCGGTCACCTCTCCGACGCTCATCCGCAATCATTTGGTCGATCAAGTTACCGGAACCGTCCGCTGGCGTGAGAGCATCGCCTGGATGGCCGCCGAGGGCGTGACCGAATGCTGGGAGATTGGCGCCGGCAAGGCGTTGTCCGGCATGATCCGCCGGATCGATCGAAGCCTGAGCACCAGACAAATTGGCACGGCTGACGAGGTCAAAGCCGCCGCGGATGCGATGGCCAATGGCTAGGCGTCTGCTCCTTGTTGCGGCCATCTGCGCGGCGATGGGATTGGGTGGGGCCGGTTTGATCCGGATGATGGGCGCGGCGGCCACCGAATTTCGCATCGATGGGGACCGTTTGGTTCTGTCCGGGCCGCTGACGGGCGCGGCCACAGACCGCTTAGAGCGGTTTTTGCAGCAAAATCCAAACCTCACTCATGTGGTGCTTGCCGATACTCCGGGCGCGCATGATCTGGGCTGGCTTTTGGGCATGGCCGATTTGATCGCAGCCTATGGGCTGGCCACCGAAGCGCGGGGGTCGGTTGGCAATGACGCGATCTTGCTATTTCTGGCGGGTCAGCCGCGCGTGATCTCTGGCGGGGCGCTTTTTTTCTACGACGATGGCGAAGCGCGTCGCCGTGGTGCGCCCTGGGACTGCGATCCGGCATCGGCGGCCGAACGTTTGGATTTCATCACCGCAACGCTGGGCGATGACACATTTGCTGCGTTCTACGACCAGACGCGCCGCGCCCAACCGGCATACCAGTTGACGGCGGACGACATTCAGCGCTTCGGTCTGGAGTAACCGGAAACCGGATCAAAATGAGGGGTGGGACATGACAGATCTCAGTGGAAAGGCCGCGCTTGTTACAGGCGCATCTGGCGGGATTGGTGCCGCGATAGCCACAGCGCTCTACGGTGCCGGGGCACGTGTGGGACTGTCGGGAACGCGGGTCGATCCGCTGGAAAGCTTGGCCGCAGATTTGGGCGACCGGGCCCATGTGCTGCCCTGCGATCTATCCGATTCAGATGCGGTAGAGGGGCTTCCGAAACGCGCCATGGAGGCGATGGGATCGGTCGATATCCTCGTCAATAATGCAGGGATCACCCGGGATCAGCTCTTCATGCGAATGTCGGATGAGGATTGGGCGCGTGTGTTGGATGTGAACCTGACCGCGACAATGCGGCTCTGCCGTGGGCTTCTGCGTGGCATGATGAAAGCGCGCTGGGGACGGATTGTGAACATCTCATCCGTCGTTGGTGCCACCGGCAATCCCGGACAGGGCAATTATGCGGCGTCTAAGGCTGGAATGGTGGGGATGTCGAAATCGCTGGCCTACGAGGTTGCCAGCCGCGGGATAACCGTTAATGCGGTTGCGCCTGGCTTCATCGAAACGGCAATGACGGGCAAGCTTACCGATGAACAGCGGGCGCGTATTTTAGAGCAGATCCCCACCGGGCGCATGGGCCGGCCGGATGAAATCGCGGCCGCCGCGCTGTTTTTGGCCAGTCCCGAAGCGGGATATCTGACCGGTACAGTGCTGCATGTTAACGGCGGTATGGCAATGCTCTGACGCGCGCGCAGGCCATTTGGAAAGCAGCGTTTTTCGCGCCGCGATCGGTCGAAGAATCCCAGACTTGGCCCATTGCCTTCGCATTCAGGTATGCTATAGGCGGCGCAGATTTAGCCCAGATGCATGATGCAAATGGGTTGGTTGATGCCTATCTAGGCGCAATGATAATTCAGAGCCGGATCGGCATCACGACAATCGCGAGCCCCACATGCTCGTGCAAGGAATGAGGAAACACATGAGCGACATCGCAGATCGCGTGAAGAAAATCGTCGTCGAGCATTTGAGCGTCGAGGAAGACAAAGTGACCGAAACGGCATCGTTCATCGATGATTTGGGCGCGGATTCGCTCGACACTGTGGAACTTGTCATGGCGTTCGAAGAAGAGTTCGGGATCGAGATACCGGACGATGCCGCTGAGACGATCCAAACATTCGGCGATGCGGTGAAATTCATCAAAGACGCGGCCTAAGCCCGGCACCGTTCCGTGCAAGCTTGTCTTCGGCGCCTTTGCGGGCGCCGTTTTCATGTCCAGCAGCGCGTTTCAGATCGGCTTGGCCTGGGCGCCGCTTGCGCGGCGGCCGCACCGAGGAGGGCTCCGCTTTGCGGGGCACCGACGAGGTGCGCCCCGGCCTCCGGGGGATTGCACTAAACGCGCAACTGACGCTATCAGGTCGGCAGAATAATGGGGTGATACGAGAGGGATCAGTAGATGCGACGGGTTGTTGTCACGGGGCTGGGACTTGTTACACCTCTCGGAACAGGCGTGGAGCCGGTTTGGCAACGCGCGCTCGCCGGCACATCCGGTGCCGGACCGATCACCCGGTTCGACACGGCAGGGCATGCCACGACCTATGCTTGCGAAGTGCCGCGCGGCGATGGCGCGGATGCGACCTTTGATCCAGATGCCTGGATGGCGCCAAAAGAACAGCGCAAGGTCGATGATTTCATTCTCTACGGCATGGCCGCAGCCGATCAGGCCATCGCCGATTCTGGCTGGTCGCCGCAAGATATGGACGCATTGTTTCGCACCGGCGTCCTCATTGGCGCGGGCATCGGTGGATTAAGCTCCATCGCAGACACGTCCATTGTTCTAAATGAACGCGGGCCGCGCCGTGTTTCGCCGTTTTTTGTCCCCGGTGCGCTGATCAATTTGGTGTCTGGCCAGGTCTCAATCAAACATGGATTTCGCGGTCCCAACCATTCCGTCGTCACGGCCTGTTCCACCGGGGCTCACGCGATCGGGGATGCAGCGCGACTGATCGCGCTCGATGATGCCGACGTGATGATCGCAGGTGGTGCGGAAAGCCCGATTTGCGCCATCGGCGTTGCGGGCTTTAATGCCTGCAAGGCGCTCAGCACGAAGCGCGGTGACGACCCAGAAGCGGCCAGCCGGCCATGGGACGCCGATAGCGACGGCTTTGTCATGGGCGAGGGCGCGGGCGTCGTCGTACTTGAAGAATTCGACCATGCCAAAGCGCGCGGCGCGACGATCTATGCCGAGATTTTGGGCTATGGTCTCTCGGGCGATGCCTATCACATCACCGCGCCACCACCGGACCATGAGGGCGCCGAACGGGCTATGCGGGCGGCACTGAAGCGGGCGGGCCTGCAACCCTCGGATATTGATTACGTAAATGCCCACGGCACGTCGACCATGGCCGACACGATTGAGCTTGCCGCGGTTGAACGTTTGATGGGCGATCATTCCTCAAACCTGATGATGTCATCCACCAAATCGATGACCGGGCATCTGCTGGGTGCGGCCGGCGCTATAGAGGCGATTTTCTCGATCCTGGCTTTGCGCGACCAAGTGGCGCCGCCGACGATCAACCTCGACAACCCCGCCGCCGAGACCGAGATCAATCTTTGCGCAAATGCCGCACAAGAGGGTGCGATTGACGTGGTGCAATCAAACTCCTTCGGTTTTGGTGGGACAAATGCCTGTTTAATCATGGGGAAAGTCTAAGCTGATGGGCCGCGATATCGCCGCAAACGGATTTACAATCGTGATCGCTCTGGCGATTGCGATTGCGATCCTGGCCGGCTGGACGCGAAACCAAGTCGTGGGCCCAGGTCCGCTAACGGAGGCTGTGTTTTTCGATATCGCCAGTGGCGCGACGCTGAGCGAGGTGAGCGAGGATTTGGAGGCCGCCGGTGCGGTAAGTTCCGGGCTCTTGTTCCGGCTTAACGCGCGCTACCAGGAGCGCGCGCAGGATTTGCGGTTCGGCACCTATGAGATCCCGCCATCGGCTACCATGGAAGATGTTTTGGATATCTTGACCTCCGGCGGCGCGTCGGTCGTGCGCTATCAAGCAACCTATGTGCTGCGCAATGCCGGCACAGGCGAGTTGCGGCTGCGGGAGCGGGTGCCTGGCAGTGGCGAGGTGGTCGAGCTGGCGACTTTTGCCTATGAGGACGGTATCCCCGAAGTCTACGATGATCTGGTGGCCGCGGGCGGCGTGAATTACCGCGTCGTGGTGCCCGAGGGCTTGACCTCTTGGCAGATCGTTGAGGCACTCAACCAGGCCGATTTCCTCTCCGGTGAGATCGCCGAATTGCCAGCTGAGGGGACGTTGGCGCCGGACACCTATGATGTCTCTCGCGGGGCATCGCGCATGGCGTTGCTGGCGGAAATGGCCGATGCGCAGGCTGCGACCCTTGCCGCGGCGTGGTCGAGCCGAGCTGACAACCTGCCGATCGGGACACCGCAGGAGGCGCTGATCCTGGCCTCCATCATCGAGAAGGAGACCGGCGTTTCGGGCGAGCGCGGATTGGTGGCAAGCGTGTTCGTGAACCGTCTCAACCAAGGCATGCGCCTGCAAACCGATCCAACGGTGATCTATGGTGTCACCGAGGGGCGTGGTATTTTAGGTCGCGGCTTGCGCCGAAGCGAGCTTGACGCGTTCACGCCCTGGAACACGTATCAAATCGATGGGCTTCCCCCGACGCCGATTGCGAATCCCGGCGCGGCCTCGATTGCGGCGGCACTTAACCCCGACGACAGCCCGTTTATCTTTTTTGTCGCCGACGGAACCGGGGGGCATGCCTTTGCCGAGACGCTCGCCGAGCACAACGAAAACGTCGCACGGTGGCGCCAGATTGAAGCAGAACGGCAGGATGATGGCTGAATCTGCGGGCTTTTTTCCATGCACCTGAGGGCTTAATCTTTTTAAAAGACTTTGTTAACTCCTTGTAAATAATAAAATTATTGACAAACCGCGCGGTCCAAAGTACCACTTTAGGCATGCTGGAACACGTGGGCAAACGGCCTGGGGGAAACCCTTAGGGCCGTTTTTTCATGTCCGATCACGCGGGCCCCTCTTGGAGAAAGGATTCTCCCATGACGGACCTAGGGTTGATCGAGGAAGAGCAGGCGCGGGCAGAGAAAACGATCCGCCGCGCCATGGATGCTTTCGACGTCACAATCGCGGCGCTGCAAGATGCGGTTGCCGACCTGAAGGCAGAATACGATGCGGGTGAAAAAGAGGTCATGCGTGACCTCAAGGCGATGAATTCCGCCTTCCAATTCGCAATGCAAATGGAGGCGCGTGCACGTGAAACTGCCGCCAAACAAGGGCCTACGGTCAGTGTCGGATCGCTGGATCTCGATGCCGCCCGAGAGGAAATCAGGCTCCGCCTGGCTTGCCTCCGCGACGCCGAAGACAACTGAGACTTTTTTGGAGGGCCTGAGCGATCAGGCCCTCGCTGCGTTACCGTACCTGTTCGAGTTCTGGGCCTTGCCGCATCAGATGCCGCCGGATGGCAGCTGGAAAACCTGGGTCATCCTGGGTGGCAGGGGGGCCGGCAAGACCCGCGCAGGATCGGAATGGGTGCGCAGCATGGTCGAAGGCGCAACGCCCGAGGCGCCGGGACGGGCCAAGCGCGTGGCTTTGGTCGGCGAGACGTATGATCAAGCGTTGGCCGTGATGATCCGCGGCGATAGTGGGCTTTTGGCGGTATCCCCGCCGGATCGCGCGCCAAAGTGGATCGCCGGTGAGCGGCGCCTGATTTGGCCCAATGGGGCAGAAGCGCAGGTTTTTTCGGCGCATGATCCCGAAGCGCTGCGCGGGCCGCAATTCGATGCCGCATGGTGCGATGAATTGGCGAAGTGGAAAAACGGGCAGGCGGCATGGGATATGTTGCAATTTGGGCTGCGGCTGGGCCGCGATCCCCGGCAATTGGTCACCACAACGCCGCGCAATGTCGACGTGCTGAAGGACATTTTGAACCGGGCCACGACGGTGACGACGCATGCATCGACGGAGGCCAATCGGGCTTATCTGGCGCCGTCGTTTTTGGACGACGTTAAAGCGCGCTACGGCGATACGCGGCTGGGTCGGCAGGAGCTTGACGGTGTTTTGATGGAAGACGTCGAAGGCGCGCTATGGACCCGTGACGCGTTGGACGCCGCGCGGATCACGGAGGTGCCCGATGGGCTTCATATCTCTGTCGCGGTGGACCCGCCTGTGACCGGCCATGCCGGGTCTGACGAATGCGGGATCGTGGTCGTCGGCGTCGACCGCCAGGGCGCACCGCAGAACTGGAAAGGCGTGGTCCTGGAGGATGCGAGCGTCCATGGCGCCAGCCCGCAAGGTTGGGCCGAGGCAGCGAGTGCGGCCTATCATCGCCACGACGCGGAGCGCATGGTGGCCGAAGTTAACCAAGGCGGTGACTTGGTTGAGACGATCATGCGCCAGACCGATCCGCTGGTGAATTACCATGCGGTGCGCGCCGCACGCGGAAAAGTCGCCCGGGCGGAACCTGTCGCGGCGCTTTATGAACAGGGCCGAGTACGCCATCTGGGCGGGCTTGGGACGCTTGAAGATCAGATGTGCCAAATGAGCCGGACAGGCTTTGCCGGCCGTGGATCGCCCGACCGGGTCGATGCACTGGTATGGGCTTTGACGGATGCGCTTTTGGTGCCTGGACGGCCACAGATCAACCCAGGCCTGCGGTCTTTGTGACCGGCTGACCTTGACCAAAGGAGGCACCTGATGGTGTTGGACCTCTTTCGAAAGCCTGAACCCCCGCGGTTGGAGGCCAAAGCATCGGCGACGGCAAAGGTTCTGGCGATGGCTCAATCGGGGCGCGTGGCCTGGAGCCCACGCGACACCGCGTCCTTGATGCGGAACGGATTTCAGAGCAATCCCGTCGGCTTTCGCTGTGTTCGGCTCATCTCTGAGGCCGCCGCTGCCGTGCCCATTTTGTGCCAAGACGCCGAACGGCGCTATGAATTTCACCCGCTTTTGGTGCTGTTGGGGCGCCCGAACGCGGCGCAGACTCGGGCCGAAATGATGGAGGCGGTGTTTGCGCAATTGATGCTGTCGGGCAATGCCTATCTCGAAGCCGTTTTGCCGGGGACGCCGGGATTACCGACCGAACTGCATGTCTTGCGGTCCGACCGGATGAGCCTGATCCCCGGAGCCGACGGTTGGGCTGAAGCCTATGACTACTCTGTTGGATCGCGCAAACACCGGTTTGCAGCGGAGCTGATCTGCCATTTCCGCACCTTTCACCCTGGCGATGATCATTACGGTTTGGCACCGATCCAGGCCGCCGCCACGGCCATTGATGTCCATAACGCGGCCAGCCGCTGGTCGAAATCGCTTCTCGATAATGCAGCCCGTCCGTCCGGAGCGATCGTCTACAAAGGCGTCGATGGGGCCGGCGGCCTCAGCGAGGACCAATTCCTACGTCTTCAGCAGGAAATGGAGAGCTATCACACCGGCGCGCGAAATGCTGGGCGACCTATGCTGCTTGATGGCGGGCTGGATTGGAAACCGATGGGCTTTTCGCCCTCGGACATGGAGTTTCAGAAAACCAAGGAGGCCGCCGCGCGCGAAATTGCGCTTGCATTCGGTGTCCCGCCAATGCTGCTGGGTATTCCGGGCGATGCAACTTACGCCAATTACGCCGAGGCGAACCGCGCCTTTTACCGCTTGACTGTTCTGCCGCTGGTCAGCCGTGTGCTTGACACTTTGGCCCATTTCTTGGTGCGCTTTTCTGGCGATCCTGTTGCGTTGCGCCCAGATTTGGATCAATTGCCGGCCCTCTCGGCTGAACGCGATGCGCAGTGGCGTCGGGTCGCAGAGGCCGATTTCCTGACCGATGCCGAAAAGCGCGCGATGTTGGGGTTGCCGCGCTTGGCAGATGAGACATGACCCCGGCGCGGCAAAGCAGCGGATCGCGGTTTTTATATGCACCGTTCGAAGTCACCGAGGCGCGGATCGAGGCTAATGAACGGGTCCTTGAGGCGCGTTGGAGCGCCTTAACCCATCGGTTGCAAGGAATTGAATTGGCACTGGAACGTCTGGAACGCCGGCTGTGGCTGGCGGTGTTCGGCGTGCTCAGCGTCGTCTTGGCACAAGGCGTGAGCGCCCTGCTTGCGTCGGCACCGTGAAGGAGGCCTCCATGGACAGTCTGGATTACGGACTGGAAACGAAATTCGCCCAATTCGAGGATGGGCTGAGCCTGACCGATGGCAGTGTCATCGAAGGCTATGCAAGCCTCTTCGACACGTCCGATCGGGGCGGCGATATCGTTTGCAAAGGCGCTTATGCTCGTTCGCTTGAAGCCAATGCGAAAGCGGGGCGGCGTATCAAAATGCTGTGGCAGCACGATCCGTCGCAGCCAATTGGCGTGTGGGATGAGATCGGTGAAGATGGCCGCGGGCTGTGGGTCAAAGGCCGCATCCTTGATGCGGTGGAGCGGGGTCGCGAAGCCCGCGCCCTGATCGAGGCCGGCGCGATTGACGGCCTGTCCATCGGCTACCGCACGATCCGCGCAACAAAGAACGATCAGGGGCTCCGGCTTCTGAAGGAGGTGGAGCTTTGGGAAGTCTCCTTGGTGACCTTCCCGATGCTGCCGCAGGCACGGCTGGACGCGTCTCGCAAATGCGAGGCTGAGAGCGACTGGCTCGTGGAATTGGCTGGCGTATTCGATGACGCCCGCCGCAACCTGGCGGCGCGCGAGCCCCGCTAACCCAACTGCAAATCAGGATTAAGCGATGACCGACACTGCAACCGGGGTCGGGGCCGACGGGTATGTGCCCGACCGTCCCGTCGCTGAAGTGAAGACGGCCCTTTCCGGCTTTCTTAGCGAGTTCACCCGTTTCCAATCCGACATGACTGCACGTCTGCAAAAACAGGAAGAGCGTATTGCCATGCTGAACACGAAAACCATGACTTCTCGTCCCGCCCTTTCGGCAGAAGTCGACACCGGCGCGCCGCACAAAAAGGCGATGGAGGATTACCTGCGTTCGGGCGATGATGACGCCCTGCGCGGTCTAGACCTGGAAGCCAAGGCGCTCAACACGACGGTGAATGCCGAAGGCGGTTTTTTGGTCGACCCTGAAACTTCGGCGCAGATCCAAAGCGTTCTGAGCTCGTCGTCATCGCTGCGGTCCGTCGCCAATGTCGTCCAAGTTGAAGCCACATCCTATGATGTGCTTGTGGACCACACCGATGTCGGTGCGGGCTGGGCGTCCGAGACCGGGACCCAAGCCGAGACCGACACGCCCCAGATCGAACGCATTGCAATTCCGTTGCACGAATTGTCCGCCCTGCCGAAAGCATCGCAACGCATTCTGGACGATGCGGCCTTTGATATCGAAGCCTGGCTTGCCGAGCGGATCGCCGACAAATTCGCGCGCGCGGAGGCGGCGGCCTTTGTCTCCGGCAATGGCAGTGACAAGCCGACGGGCATGCTGAACCACCCGACGGTCGACAATGCCAGCTGGAGCTGGGGCAATCTGGGCTACGTGGTGTCCGGCGGATCGGGTGATTTCGCCTCGACCAATCCCGCCGATGCGATTGTCGATCTCGTCTACGCATTGGGCGCACGGTACCGGGCGAATGCAACCTTCGTGATGAATTCGAAGACGGCAGGCGCGGTGCGCAAGATGAAGGATGTCGATGGCCGGTTCTTGTGGTCGGACGGTTTGGCCGCGGGCGAGCCTGCACGCCTCATGGGATATCCGGTGCTAATCGCCGAAGACATGCCCGACATCGGTACCGACGCGATGGCAATTGCCTTTGGCGATTTCCGCGCTGGCTATACAATCGCTGAACGCCCGGACCTGCGTGTTTTGCGCGATCCGTTTTCAGCCAAGCCGCATGTGCTGTTTTATGCCACCAAACGCGTTGGCGGTGATGTGTCCGATTTTGCGGCCATCAAGCTGATGAAATTCGGCACCGCCTAAGGCTTTGCTTTGACGTGACCCCGGTCTTGCGCGTTGCGTGAGGCCGGGCGGGCGCGTCCGACCTTCGGTTTCCAGCTGACAACCGACCGCATGAACGGCGCGGGCGGGCGCGCCCGGCAGCTGTTCCCTCGCATACCCATGAAAGCTGACCCATGATGAACCTGGCAGAAATTCAGCCGGTCGCCACATCGAATTTGCCGATCGGTGACCTCAAAGATCACTTGCGCCTGCCTGACGGCTTTCCCGACGACACCAGCTTTGACGACCGTTTGGAACAAAGTCTTCGGGCCGGGCTGGCACTGGTCGAGGCACGAACCGGCAAAGCATTGTTTTTGCGGCAGTTTGCGTGGCAAATTGACATGTGGGGCAAAGGTGACCGACTGACCTTTCCGATCGCGCCGCTGGTCAGTGTCGATGTAATGTCGATGCGGGAGCTCGACGGGACCGCGACATCGGTCAATCTGAACGATTTCGGCACCATTGCAGATATCCACAGGCCATCCTTGCAGCCGCGAAGCGGCGCATTCCCAACGCTCAACCATGGGGCGGTTGTGGATATCTTGTTCACGGCCGGCTTTGGCGCAAACTGGTCCGATCTGCCGGCAGATCTGCGAGAAGCCGTGCTGATCTTGGCTGTGGATTTCTTCGATGCACCGACAGGGCAGCCGCCGGGCATGACGCCTGCTGTTTCGGTTTTGCTGCAACGATATCAGGGGATTAGTTTGGGAAGGGTGGGGGTATGAAGCCGATTGCTCTGAACCGTCTTCTCACCCTGGAGGACCCCATGCGGATGCCCGACGGCGCCGGTGGATATCTTCAAAGCTGGACCGCTTTGGGTAAGCTATGGGCACATGTGGCCGCACAGTCCGGGCGCGAGGATGGCGATATGTCGACCACGCGCTACCGCATCTATGCGCGGCGTATGCCGGCGGGATCATCCGCGCGCCCTCGGCCGGACCAAAGGTTCCGCGACGGTGCACGCGTTTACCACATCGATGCAGTGGCCGATCTGCAAGCCGACACACGCTACGTGATTTGTTATGCCCATGAGGAGGTCGCCTCATGAGCTATGTTCTCAGCGACGCGCTCCAGACGGCGGTCTATGAGACATTGACTGCGGACGCGACCCTAATGAGCTTGGTCGATGGCGCCATTTACGATGCCCTGCCGACCGGGCAAGTGCCTGAACTTTATGTAAATTTTGGGGCGGAACGCGTGCGTGACCGATCGGATGCGTCGGTTCGCGCGGCGCTCCATGAGTTTGCCGTGACCGTCATCAGCGACACGCCAGGATATTTGAGCGCAAAAAAAGCGGCCGGTCGAATTGCCGAAATCCTCGATGACAGCAAGCCGGATCTGAGCCGCGGCCGTGTGGTCCGGATGGATTTCTTCAAGGCCACTGCGCGCGTGCGCGGCAAACGGCGAGAAGTGGAAATCTGGTTCCGCGCCTTTGTTGAAGACGTCACACTCGACTAAATGACGCTGCCCAAGCGTTTGGAATGATTGGAGATCATCATGACAGCCCAAAACGGCAAAGACCTTTTGGTGAAGGTGGACCTTGACGGTCAAGGCGTGTTCCAGACCTTAGCCGGCCTGCGTGCATCTCGCCTGAGTTTCAATGCGGAAACGGTGGATGTGACATCCTTGGAAAGCCAAGGCGGATGGCGCGAATTACTGGCCGGGGCCGGGATGAAAACAGCGGCCATTTCCGGGTCGGGCATCTTTCGTGACCAAGCCACCGATGAACGCGCGCGGCAGATCTTCTTCGATGGCGAAATCCCTGATTTCCAAGTAATTATCCCCGATTTCGGCACGGTCGAAGGCAAGTTTCAGATCACCGCGATCGAATATGCGGGCAACCATGACGGTGAGGCAACGTACGAAATCTCGCTGGCTTCGGCCGGACCTCTCAGCTTTGTGGCCTTGTGATGGCCAACCCGCATGCCGGCGAAGTCGCGCTGGTCATCAACGGCGAGCGGCATGTCGCCAAACTTACACTTGGTGCCCTTGCAGAGCTTGAAACGCGACTGGCTGCCGACAGTCTGGCCGCGCTGGTTGCGCGATTTGAAGGCGATGCTCTGCGCGCCCGCGACGTGCTGGAATTGATTGCGGCCGGATTGCGCGGCGGCGGTTGGGACGGAGATCTTGGCGACTTGCTCACCGCCGAAATCGAAGGTGGGCCAGTTGAAGCCGCTCGGGCTGCGGCGGCGCTTTTGGTGCGTGCCTTCCAGTTATCCACATGACCGGATTTGATTGGCCGGCCCTGATGCGTGCCGGCATTGGGGATATGGGTCTAAGGCCGCACGAGTTTTGGCGGCTTACGCCGGCCGAATTCCTGTTGATAACTGGCATTGCCGCCGGCCCCGCGCCGCTGAACCGCGCGGGTCTATCCGATCTTCTGACACGCTTTCCCGATACCCCGAACGGAGAAGACACATGACAGATTTTGACGACGGTGCAGACGCGTTCGACACCCAAATTCGCCAGTTGGAGGACAGCCTGTCAAGTGCAGCGACGGTGGCATCGACTTTCCAAACGGAACTCCGTTCGATGCAGGATTCAATGCTGTACACGAACCGTGAGATCAGCGCGATGAGCCGCACCATCGGCGGTGGGCTGCGCAGCGCTTTTGACGGGTTGGTCTTTGATGGCATGCGCCTATCAGATGCGTTGCGCACGGTGGCCACCAGTATGGTCGATGCGGCGTATAATGCTGCAATCCGCCCTGTTCAGAACGCTGTAAGTGGCGCAATCGCAAATGGAATCAATGGCTTGTTTGGGGGCGTGTCGCTCTTTGAAAAAGGTGGTGCATTTTCAAGCGGACGCGTGACGCCTTTTGCCCGTGGTGGTGTGATCACAGGTCCGACCAGCTTTCCCATGCGCGGCGGAACCGGCCTGATGGGAGAAGCCGGACCAGAAGCCATCATGCCGCTGACGCGTGGTGCTGATGGGCGGCTCGGCGTGTCCAATTCTGGCGGTGGGCGGCCGATCAACATCACGATGAACGTCACGAGCCCGGACGCCGAAGGCTTCCGCCGCTCGCAAACACAGATTGCGGCCCAGCTAAATCGCGCATTGGCGCGTGGCCAACGTAATCGATGAGGAGGGTAACACCTTGGCATTTCACGAAATTCGCTTTCCCGCGACGCTGAGCTTTGGCTCCGTCGGCGGCCCTTCAAGGCGTACCGAGGTCGTCACCCTCGCCAATGGTTTTGAAGAACGCAACACGCCATGGGCCCATTCTCGACGCCGCTACGATGCCGGCATGGGCATGCGCAGCCTTGACGATGTTGAGACTGTGATCGCCTTTTTTGAGGCCCGGCGTGGCCAGCTATATGGCTTCCGCTGGAAAGATTGGTCCGACTACAAAAGCTGCACACCCTCCTACGAGCCGGCATTTGACGATCAGAAGATCGGCCAGGGCGACGGTGAGAGTATCAGTTTTCCTCTTTTGAAATCATATGTTTCCGGAATTCATGACTATGTTCGACCCATCCTGAAGCCAGTGGCTGGCTCGGTCCGTGCTGGCATCGGCGGAGATGAATTGAAGGATGCGGTCCACTACAGCGTCAACTCGGAAACTGGTGTGATCACATTCAACACGCCACCGGAGACAGGCCAACCGATCACAGCTGGTTTCGAATTTGACGTCCCGGTCCGCTTTGACACCGACGAGATCCAGATCTCCGTGGCGAGTTTCCAAGCCGGAGACGTACCAAGCGTGCCCGTTGTGGAGATACGGATATGAAAGATGATGCACTTTCGAACCACCTCGCCGCCGGCACCAGCGATGTGGTGCGGTGCTGGCGTTTGACGAGATCCGATGGTGTCAGTCTCGGTTTTACGGACCATGATGTGGATATCTCCTTTGACGGCCAGGTCTTCAAAGCAAATTCCGGACTGACGGCTGCTGCACTGAGCCAGACGACGGGTCTATCTGTGGATAACTCAGAAGCCCTTGGCGCGCTCAGCGATGCCGCAATCCGCGAGACGGATGTCGTGGCGGGCCGTTTTGATGGCGCGCGCATCGAGGCATGGCACGTATGTTGGTCAGACCCCAATTCTCGTGCGCTGGTCTTTCGTGGAACCCTTGGGGAGCTGACGCGGACCGGCCAGGCCTTTTCGGCGGAATTGCGGGGGCTGTCGGAAACGCTGAACCAACCGACAGGACGTGTCTATCACAAATCGTGTTCGTGCATCTTGGGCGACAAGAAATGTGGGATCGACCTCAATACCCCCGGATATCATGTTGAAACAGCGCTAAAATCGAGCGTCGACAACCGGCTTTTTTACGTCCCTGCACATTCAGAATACGAGGCGCGATGGTTCGAACGCGGGACGTTGGACGTCGTGTCCGGCATGGCCGTCGGTCTCTTTGGTGTCATCAAGAACGATCGCATCGAAGATGGCCTGCGCCGTATCGAGTTGTGGGCCCCGCTCGGTTCCGAGGTGGCGGAAAATGACGTCGTTCGGCTGACCGCCGGATGCGACAAAACCATGCCGACTTGCAAGTTGAAGTTTTCCAACCTTATGAATTTTCGCGGTTTTCCAGATATACCGGGAGATGACTGGCTTGTATCCTCTCCTGCGCGGGCTTGGGTGCTAAACGGGGGTAGCCGGCGATGACCGAGGTGGTTGAGGCGGCGCGCGCGTGGATTGGCACGCCGTATCGCCATCAAGCCTCCTGCCGCGGTGCCGGTTGCGATTGCCTTGGCCTTTTGCGTGGGGTGTGGCGGGATTGTCTGGGCACAGAGCCTGAGGCGATCCCGCCATATTCGCAGGACTGGTCAGAGCCTTCCGGAGAAGAGCGTCTTTGGCACGCGGCCCGTCGTCATCTTGTTCCAAAACCATTGAGCGCAGAGGCGCGGGGTGATGTTTTGTTGTTTCGTATGCGTGCGGGTTCCGTAGCTAAGCATCTGGGAATACAAAGCAAAACTATCCACAACCGCCAATTTATCCACAGCTATAACGGACATGGCGTTGTCGAAAGCGCACTGACCCCTCCGTGGTCACGCCGCATCGTTGCGCGGTTCAGTTTCCCCGAAAGGATGTAGGAGATGGCGACTATCCTTCTTTCTGCCGCGGGCGCTGCGGTTGGCAGCTCGTTCAGCGGCTCGATCCTGGGTTTGTCCGGTGCGGCGATCGGCCGGGCCGTTGGCGCCACGGTTGGGCGGGTCATTGACCAACACCTCTTGGGGCAAGGCTCTGCACCCGTCGAAACCGGGCGGATCGACCGATACAGGTTGTCAGGGGTCGGCGAAGGTACGCCCGTTGCAACAACCCAAGGTCGGATGCGTCTTGGCGGCCAAGTCATCTGGTCGACCCATTTTCTAGAACGGTCTGAAACAACAGGCGGTGGGAAAGGCGCGCCACAACAGCCTGAAACCACGAGCTATTCCTATTCGGTCAGTCTCGCGCTAGCGCTTTGTGAAGGCGAGATACTTAGCGTTGGGCGGATTTGGGCAGATGGAACGTTGGTCGAAAAGGACGCAATCAATCTGCGCGTCTATCGCGGAACGGATGATCAACTCCCCGATCCAAAGATCGAGGCTGTTGAGGGCGCGGGCGAGGTGCCAGCCTACCGCGGGATGGCGTATGTGGTCATCGAAGATCTCCAGCTAAACCCATATGGGAACAGGGTTCCTCAGTTTAGCTTTGAAGTCGTTCGGGCCGTCGAGAGCACAACGCAAACTCCCCCATCGGCGCAAGATATGTTGCGTGGTGTGGCCCTAATACCCGGTACCGGCGAGTATAGTCTTGCCACGAGCGCCATCAGTTTCCGCCGCGGCGTTGGGCAAACGCAGCGGGTGAATATGAATACCGCATCGGGCGCGAGCGACTTTCAGACATCTTTAGATGCCTTGACCAGCGAGCTCCCAAATTGCCGGGCCGTATCGCTTGTGGTCAGTTGGTTCGGCGACGATCTTCGCGCGGGACAATGCCGCATCCGCCCAAAGGTCGAGCAGAAGCTCGAAGATGGTGCTGAAATGCCGTGGGAAGTCAGCGGTTTAACACGCGCCGCGGCGGAGCAACTTGCGCAAATCGACAGCCGTCCGATCTATGGTGGTACGCCGGCGGATGCCGCGGTGATCGAGGCGATCACCGCCCTGCACGACGCCGATCAAGAGGTGATGCTCTATCCCTTTTTGTTGATGGAGATTTTGGAAGGCAACGGCCTTCCCGATCCTTGGTCTGATGCCACGGACCAACCAGTTTTGCCCTGGCGCGGGCGTATTACGGGAGACAAAGCGCCGGGTGTGGCGGGGAGTACGGATGGTACGGCCGCAAACGGCGCGGCGATCGACGCCTTCTTTGGCACGGTCACGGCGTCCGATTTCGCGGTCTTCAACGGGTCAGTGAGCTATCTTGGCCCCGATGAGTGGACCTATTCGCGTTTCATTTTGCATCTTGCTGCGCTGTCGGCTGCTGCTGGCGGCGTGGCCGCTTTTTGCATTGGAAGTGAGTTTCGATCCCTCACGCAGATGCGCGATGAAACCGGGTTTCCCTTTGTGGATAAGTTGCAGCAACTTGCCCATCAAGTCCGTGCAATCTTGCCGGACACAAAGATCGGTTACTCAGCTGATTGGTCAGAATATTTTGGATATCATCCACAGGATGGAAGTGGTGATGTGCTGTTCCATCTCGACCCGCTTTGGGCAGATGAAGACATCGACTTCATTGGAATCGACAACTACATGCCGCTGGCAGATTGGCGCGATGGAACATCGCATGCCGATGCAAGTTGGGGGAGCATTTACAATCTCGACTATCTCAAAACGAATATCGAAGGCGGAGAGGGATACGATTGGTATTATCCCAGTGCGGATGCCCGCAATGCCCAGATACGAGAGCCAATTACAGATGGCGACGCTGGCACGCCGTGGATATTCCGCTACAAAGATATTCGCAATTGGTGGTCGAACCTGCACATCGAACGGCGCCACCCACTGGCCTTTTCGGTCCTAACATCAGGAGATGCGCCGCAACTTTGGTCCGTGCAAAACTGCACCGTCAGCGCGCATGCCGACGCGTTTGACCGATTCGTGCAACCCGTTGAGGTTACAGCCATTTCAAGCCAGACGGATGGTCTGGAAACAGGTGCAACGGCCCCCATTTTGGCCGATCAGAGCTATCAATTGCGGGTTCATCTTCGATTGGGCAGCTCCATGTCGGGGCGGATTGATATCGATCATCCTGATGGCGCGCTGAGCCTGACATGGGATGGAGCCGTTCTGCCGGTGGCCCAGGGGGCGACGCAGGTCCTTCAAGACGTTACAGTTGTTGCACAGGGTGACGATGTGTTCACCCTTCAAGCCATTTTGCGTTATGCAAGTGCTGCATCGGTGTCGCTGCGTGTTGGTCCGAATACGTCAACGCCCGGCGGTTCGCTGTTGTTATTTGGGGCGGATATGTCGCCGTATCCGGTGCTTCCGACCGCGTGGATTCCACAGTCTAAACCGATTTGGTTCACAGAAATCGGCTGTCCCGCAATCGACAAGGGCGCGAACCAGCCAAACGTCTTTTTCGATCCGAAAAGTTCGGAAAGCGAGGTGCCCTATTTCTCGAATGGGCGACGCGATGACGTGATCCAGATGCAATGCCTCCGGGCTGTCACGCAATATTGGGCGGAGGAGGAAAATAACCCGATTTCAGCGCTCTACGATGGTTCGATGATCGATATGGATCGAATTTTTGCTTGGTCGTGGGATGCCCGCCCCTATCCCGCGTTTCCAAGTGACACCGACCGGTGGAGCGATGGCGAAAACTACACAACCGGTCACTGGATCAGCGGCCGGATGTCGGGCCAGAGTTTGGATTTGGTCGTTGCCGAGATCTGCCGCAATGCAGGTCTGACCGATATTGATGTCAGTGCGCTTTATGGCGTGGTCCGCGGGCATTCGACGGCTGAGTTGGAAACGGCCCGCGCCCGATTGCAGCCGTTGATGTTGGCCTATGATTTCACCGCCGTCGAACGCGACGGCAAAGTTGTGTTCCAGCATCTGCCGCTTTTGCCCGATGCAACCGTAATCGACGGTGAGGTGGTGGTCGATCAAGACACCGAAGGATTGAGTTTTACCCGCGCGCCCGAAGCCGAAACGGCCGGTCGGGTCCGGATTGCCCATGTCGAAGCCGATGGTGTTTTTGAAACACGCATTGCCGAAGCGATCTTTCCAGATGAAACAAATCAATCGACGAGCCAAAACGAACTGCCGCTATCTCTGACGGCGACAGAAGCCCGTGACATTGCGCAACGCTGGCTCGCCGGGGCTCGGGTTGCGCGCGACACTGTGGAGTTTTCGCTGCCGCCGTCGCGCCGGGATGTGCGTGCAGGTGCGCTGATCGAACTCCCTGGAGGCGGGCTGTGGCGCGTTGATCGGGTCGATGATGGTGGGCCGCGGAAAATCGAGGCGACGCGGGTTGAACCGACGATCTCGGTGCCGTCGGACGCAATGGAAACGCTTGCGCCGGCCGAGCTTTATGTGCCGGCCGTGCCGGTCGATCCGGTGTTCATGGATTTGCCGCTGCTGACGGGCGACGAGGTCGAACATGCCCCCCATATTGCCGTTGCGGCAACGCCATGGCCGGGATCGGTCGCCGTTTACGCCTCTGCATCGGAAGACAATTTCGCGTTGAATTCGGTAGTCGACGCGGCCTCGGTCATCGGTGTTTTGGAAACGCCGCTATTGGCGGCCGCGCCTGGGCGTTGGGATCGCGGGGCACCGGTTCGGGTGCGCATCCTCAATGGCACTTTGTCGTCGATATCGCCCGAAGAGGTGCTCAATGGTGGCAATGTCGCAGCCTTGGGGGCCGATGATACGGGCCCATGGGAGGTCATGCAATTCGCCGACGCAGATCTTATCGCGCCCGATCTCTGGGAGGTGAGCCTACGATTACGGGGCCAGGCGGGAAGCGAGGGCGACATGGCGCAGACTTGGCCGGTGGGCACGCTTTTTGTCTTGCTGAACGGGCGGCCGCAGCAGATCGATCTTGCCAGCTCTGCGCGCGGATTGCTGCGGCATTACCGCGTGGGCCCGGCCCGACGAAGCCTGGATGATGCCAGCTATGTTAGCCGACAATTGGCATTTGAGGGGATCGGTCTGCGCCCCTATGCGCCGGCGCATTTAAGAGCTGTTTCAGATGTTTCCAGCGCAAACTTTACTTGGATCCGCCGGACCCGGATCGACGGCGATAGTTGGCAGGGCAGTGAGGTGCCGCTCGGCGAAGAGCGCGAAGACTACCTCATTCGTGTCAGTGACGCATCCGGTCTGCGGCGCGAAGAAACGGTTGCCCATCCGAGCTGGAGCTATTCTTCGGCCGATCTGGCGGCCGATGGTACTGCGTTTCCCTACACGGTCGACGTCGCGCAGATTTCGGCGCGGTTCGGCCCTGGCCCTTCGACAAGGATCGTGATCAATGGCTGATACCCTGCAAATCGGCTTGCCGCTTTTGAGTGCGGCGCAGGCCCAAAAACATGTCACTGTGAACGAGGCGCTGACACGGCTGGATGGGCTGGTGCAATTGCGGCTGCAATCCGTCACAGAGACCATCCCACCGGCGGTTTTCGCAGATGGTGACAGCTATGCCGTTCCCTCTGGCGCCACGGGCGATTGGGCGGGCGCGGTTGGACGGATTGCCATCGCATCTAACGGTGGTTGGGATTTCATCGACCCGCAATTTGGGTTTCGCGCCGTTGTCGTCGATCAGGCGGCCGAAGCCGTTTTCGACGGTGCGGCGTGGCGCTTGGGCGCGTTGAGCTTTACCGCCAACCGGGCCGGGCTGAGTGCGGCGAGCGTCGAGCTCGATGTTGCGATCACGCCGGGCAGCAGTGTTGTTTCACCTGCAATTCTGCCCGAACGGTCCATCGTTTTTGGTGTCACCGGCGTCGTAACAGCCGCAATCACCGGTGCCACGGCCTGGCGTATCGGTGTCGCGACGGATGACCAAAGGTATGGCACCGGATTGCAAACGAGCGCCGGCGCTTGGTTATCAGGCCCGTCTACACCCATAGTTTACTGGTCTCCGACAAGTTTGCTGGTCACCTCTGAAGACACTGATTTTACGGGAGGATCGGTTCGGCTTGCCGTTCATTACATGACACTGTCTATCCCCGACACCGCGTAAAACGTTGGCCAGTGGTGGCATTGCCGTGCGCGCTGTATTAGGTACAAGGCAACGCGGCAAGGAGAGCGCCATGGCGAAACGTCGTACGCATGTTGCAGAGCTTGACCCGGTTTGGTCGCAGATCACCGCCGAGGCCGAAGAGGCCGTGGCAGATGAGCCGCTATTGGGCGGCTTGATCCATTCCTCGGTGTTGCATCATGCGACCTTGGAAAGTGCGCTGGCCTTCCGCATGGCACAAAAGCTGTCTTCCGGCGAGATGTCGGAGCAACTTTTGAGGGAAATTGCCGATCAAGCCTTCGCCGCCGATCCCGACCTGGGCGCGGCCGCCCGAGCCGATATCGTGGCGGTGTTCGACCGCGATCCGGCCTGTCATCGGTTCTTGCAGGCTTTGTTGTATTTCAAAGGGTTCCAAGCGATCCAGGCCTATCGGGTCGGACATTGGCTCTGGCGCCAAGGGCGTGACGACTTTGCCTATTTCATCCAGATGCGGGTCAGTGAAACGTTCGGTATCGACATCCACCCGAACGCCCAGATCGGGCGCGGTGTGATGATCGATCACGCGCATTCCATCGTCATCGGTGAGACCGCCGTGGTCGGTGACAATGTCTCGATGCTGCATTCGGTCACGCTTGGCGGAACCGGCAAAGAGGATGACGACCGGCATCCAAAGATCGGCGATGGCGTGCTGATTGGGGCCGGCGCGAAGGTGCTGGGCAATATCGAGATCGGCAATTGCAGCCGGATCGCGGCGGGATCGGTCGTATTGCATGCGGTGCCACCCTGCAAAACCGTAGCTGGCGTGCCGGCAAAGATCGTGGGTGAGGCGGGCTGCGATCAACCGTCGCTCAGCATGGATCATCTATTTGGCGGGGGCATTTGAGGTTATCGACCCCTCGACACACATCTCGAAGGTAAACAGGCCGCCGCCAGGGCGGCCTTTTTTTATGTCTGGAATTTCATTTTGAACGCATTGGCGCCTTCGGCAGACCAATGAATTCGGAAACAGTTTGTTTTAAATTTGAGGAATTCCATGACGACATTCTCCTTAAAATCTATGCCGACTTACTCGGTCATCCTCGATCAGGCCTCTGGAAACTTCGTCGTTGTCGTGGCGGACGCCCGGTATTCGGAAACGCAAGACCCGCAAAGCGTGATGGAGGCCGTTGGTGCGGATGCCGCCATGCTGTTGAGCGATCTTTCGGCACTTGTAGGTATCGAGGACCTTGGCCAAATTTATGCCGAGGGCGGCGCTGAGGCGCTGGAAGATTACATGTCCGCTCTCGGCCCGGACTTTGGCGTTCCCGAAGGCACCCATCGTTTCCATCTGCCTGACGGCTTCGAGCCGGCCACCGAAGATATGGTCGCCGATGTTTTGGATTTTGGCACCCAATCGCACGACCGGCAAGGCGCCCGGTCCGCGCCGAGCGAGAACCCCGCCGACGCACTGGCCCGGATCATCGACGACCAAACTGGCTACATGCAGATGTCTGACGATGAGGTCTTTGAGCCAAGTTCATTTGGCGATTACCTCAAAAGCGTTGGGACGGGCGCGCTGGTGGGCGGGGCATGGGGCTTTTTGGCCGCCGGTCCTGCGGGTGCGTTGGCAGGCGGCGGGGCAGGCGCAATAAGCAGCATGGGGCTGCAATACCTGGCAGATGAGGCCAAAAAAGCCATCCAGAAAAAACTCTCTTGGGATAGGGACCCTGATGCCGACATAGCGACGGGCACCGGCGCCGCGCCAAACGAGCCAGAACAGAGCGATCCGCTGGCGCGCGATCCGGAAACCACAATGCCGGGGGAAGATCAGTCAGACTTTGATGAGAACGCATTTATAGAGCTTGGCCTTGTGCGGGACCCGCTAGAGGCTGACCCCGAGACCACAATGCCCGGGGACAACCAAGATGAATTCGTTTTCCTCCCTGCGGCGCTTTTTTACGATCCACTTACCCCGGACCCTGAGACCACGCTTCCGGGTGAAGCGCCAGGTGACATCGTTGTTGTGCACCACCCAAACGGGCCAGGGACCGGTCTAGGGTTGAACGGTACCAACTTTGACGACACACAGCATGGTGTGGTCGACGACATGACAGGTCAGGTGCATCGTCCTGAAATCGACCTTTTTGGCATCGGTTGATGCACCGATTGTCTCAGGAAAAAGCCGCGGGGTCGTCCGCGGCTTTTTTCTGTTATGAGGCTGCGCGCGCCTGTCGTTTGCGTTCATGCGGGTCGAGGAAGCGTTTGCGGAGGCGCACCGCATTTGGCGTAACCTCCACCAACTCGTCGTCGTCGATATAGGCGATAGCCTCTTCCAGGCTCATCCGGACGGGCGGGGTCAGCACCACCGCATCGTCCTTGCCCGCGGCGCGGATATTGGTCAGCTTTTTGCCCTTCAACGGATTGACCTCAAGGTCGTTATCGCGCGCATGTTCTCCGATGATCATGCCCTGATAGACGTCTTCGCCAGCGCCGATGAACATGCGGCCGCGCTCTTCTAGGTTCCAAAGCGCATAGGCCACGGATTGTCCGGGCTCCATCGAAATGAGCACACCGGCACGCCGGCCCGGGATCGCGCCCTTATGCGGGGCCCAATCGTGAAAGACGCGGTTCATCACACCCGTGCCGCGGGTATCGGTGAGAAATTCGCCGTGATAGCCGATCAGACCGCGCGAAGGCACCCGCGCAATGATGCGTGTTTTGCCGATGCCGGCCGGCTTCATCTCAGTCATTTCGCCTTTGCGCTGGCCGGTGATCTTTTCAATGACGGCACCGGCATATTCATCATCGACATCGATGGTGACCTCTTCGACCGGCTCAAGCGTGACGCCGCCATCTTGGCGCAGCAGCACTTGCGGACGCGAAATGCTGAGCTCAAAACCTTCGCGCCGCATGTTCTCGATCAAGACGCCCATTTGCAGCTCACCCCGGCCGGATACCTCGAAAGCCTCCCCGCTTGGGGTGTCTTCGACCCGGATGGCCACGTTGGATTCGGCCTCTTTCAACAGCCGGTCGCGGATGACGCGGGATTGCACCTTTTTGCCGTCCCGCCCGGCAAGCGGGCTATCATTAATCCCAAAGGTCACAGAAATGGTAGGTGGATCAATGGGTTGCGCGGGAATTGCCGTGGCGACGTCAAGGGCCGCGATCGTGTCGGCCACGGTAGCCTTGGTCATGCCTGCAAGCGTGACGATATCGCCGGCCTCTGCGGTATCAATCGGCTGTTGGGACAGACCGCGAAAAGCCAGGATCTTGCTGATGCGGAACTGTTCGATGCGGTCGCCGGACCGGCTGAGCGCTTTGACAGTCTCCCCGGACCGGACGCGTCCGGCCTCAATGCGTCCGGTGAGGATGCGGCCCAAAAACGGATCCGCGCCCAACGTGGTTGCAAGCATCTGAAACGGCCGGTCGACGGCGTCGATCTGCTGCGGCGGTTGGACATGGGATACAATCAAGTTGAATAAAGCCGTCAGATCCGTTCGCGGCCCGTCAAGCTCTTCATCTGCCCAACCGGCACGCCCCGAGGCATAAAGATGGGGGAAATCCAACTGTGCATCGGTCGCGCCCAAATTGGCAAATAGATCAAAGCATTCGTCCAGCGCACGGTCCGGCTCTGCATCGGGTTTGTCGACCTTGTTCAGAACCACAATCGGCCGAAGCCCAAGCGCGAGGGCCTTGGAGGTGACGAATTTGGTTTGCGGCATCGGGCCTTCGGCGGCATCGACCAGCAACACAACGCCATCAACCATGCTGAGCACGCGTTCGACCTCGCCGCCGAAATCGGCATGGCCAGGGGTGTCGACGATGTTGATGCGCACGCCTTGCCATTCCACGGATGTCGCCTTGGCCAGGATGGTGATGCCGCGTTCGCGTTCCAAATCATTGGAATCGAGCGCCCGTTCAGCCACGTTTTGGCCTTCTCGGAACGCGCCCGATTGCTTCAGCAGGGCATCGACGAGCGTGGTTTTCCCATGATCGACATGGGCGATGATGGCGATATTTCGCAAATCCATAAACACAGCCTTTGGCGGGAAACACGCCCGCCGCCTACCGCGCCGAGGTCGAGATTGCCAGCGTTAATTCAGGACGATTTCCGAAGTCTGATCACGATATCGACGCGCGCCACCTCGTACCCGTCGGGGGCGTCGGGCAACATGCTGAGTGCGACGGAGTTTTTCGGCGCATCTGTCAGGGTTGCATCATCTTCGATGTAGTAATGCGGATGGTCGTCAACACGGGTATCGAAATAGCTGCGATGACCGTCAACTGTGACCTCTTGCATCAAACCCGCATCACAAAACGCCCGAAGCGTGTTGTAGACGGTGGCCAAGGACACCTTGTCACCGGTCGCAGACACCGAGTCATGCAGGCTTTCCGCGGTCACATGACGGTCCAATCCATCGCCCACAAGCAATGTCGCCAACGACAGGCGCTGCCGTGTAGGGCGCAGGTCGGCTTTGGCCAGCCAGTTTGAGCCACGTTCAAGGGCTTCGGGTGTCATTGCGAAGAGGTCCTAGCTGTCGACACCCCCTCTATATGTCAGTCACGGCCCCGTTTTCAATTCATAATCGGGCTTTCGCGGCGCCCTTGCCCTTGCGCGCAGGCTGGTGCTAGACCGTGGCGACTTGACCAGACCGACCGGTGAGACTTTAGGCGCGCACATGTCAGACTTCCCGACAAGCTTTGATAAGCCGGAGCTGATCCGCTGCGCTGAGGGTAAGCTCTTTGGGCCAGGCAACGCGCAATTGCCGCTGCCGCCGATGCTGATGATGGACCGGATTACGGATATTTCCGAAGATGCGGGCGCGCATGGCAAAGGCCATGTCCTGGCCGAATTCGATATCACGCCGGAGCTTTGGTTTTTCGACTGCCATTTTCCCGGAAACCCGATCATGCCGGGCTGTCTGGGTCTTGACGGGTTATGGCAGCTCACCGGATTTAACCTGGGATGGCGCGGCTGGCAGGGCCGCGGCTATGCGCTTGGCGTCGGCGAGGTAAAGCTGACGGGCATGGTCCGGCCGGACCGTAAGATGTTGACGTATTTCGTTGATTTTACCAAGGCGATGCAAACGCGCCGCTTGACCATGGGCGTGGCTGATGGCCGGGTCGAAGCGGATGGCGAAACCATATATCAGGTCAAGGACATGCGGGTCGCGTTATCGGCCAGCTAAGCCAGGGAGGGCGGCCCATGCGCCGTGTTGTCGTTACAGGTTTGGGGATCGTCTCGCCGATTGGCAATGACGCCGCTTCCGTCAGCGCCGCCTTGCGCGCCGGCCGGTCTGGGATCGAGGCCGTGCCGGAAATGACAGAGCGCGGCTTTCGCAGCCAAGTTGCCGGCACGCTCGATATTGATCCCGCCGCGCATATCGACAAACGCGCCCTGCGGTTTATGGGGCCTGGCGCGGCCTATGCCTATATCGCCATGGGGCAGGCCATCGCCGATGCGGGGCTGAGCCCGGAGGAGGTATCGGATGTGCGCACAGGGCTGATCGCTGGTTCTGGTGGCCCCTCGACCAGCGCGATGTTTGCAGCGCACCAAAGCGTTCTGAAGACCAGTGCGACCAAACGGATTGGGCCCTTTGCCGTGCCGAAATGCATGTCGTCCACGATTTCGGCCAATCTTTCAACGGCGTATAAGATCAAGGGTCTGAACTACTCGATCACATCGGCCTGTTCGACCAGCTTGCATTGCATCGGATCAGCGGTCGAGCAGATCCAGTTTGGCAAACAGGATGTGATGTTTGCCGGCGGCGCGGAGGAGCTGGATTGGACCCTGTCGTGCCTGTTCGACGCAATGGGTGCCATGAGCTCGAAATTCAACGACACGCCGGACCGGGCGAGCCGGGCCTTCGATGTGGACCGTGACGGGTTCGTCATCGCCGGCGGTGGCGGCATTGTGGTGCTGGAGGCACTCGACCATGCGCAGGCCCGCGGCGCCAAGATTTACGCCGAGGTGACCGGATTTGCCGCCACTTCGGACGGGCATGACATGGTCGCGCCCTCGGGCGAGGGCGCCGAACGGGCGATGCGGCTGGCCCTTGCCACGCTGCCCGAAGATCGCAGCATCAGCTATATCAATGCCCATGGAACATCGACCGGTGCGGGCGATCTGCCTGAGATCGAAGCGGTTCGGCGTGCGTTTAACAACGGGCCACAACCACCTGTTTCTTCAACAAAATCAATGACAGGCCATGCCCAGGGCGCGGCCGGCGCGCTCGAGGCGATTTTTTGCCTTTTGATGCTGGATGGCGATTTTATCGCACCCTCGATCAATGTCGAGACGCTCGATCCGGACATCCAAAAGGGCGAGATCGCGACAGAGCTTGTCACCGCGGCCGGGCTCGACACGGTCATGACCAATTCGTTCGGCTTTGGCGGCACAAACGGCGCGATGCTGCTGTCAACATTCCAAGGATAGACCCAGATGGCGGATCTGATGCGGGACAAGCGTGGCCTTGTGATGGGCGTGGCCAATGATCGATCGATCGCCTGGGGCATCGCCAATGCGCTGCATGCAGAAGGCGCCGAATTGGCCTTTACCTACCAGGGCGAGGCCTTTGGCAAACGCGTTGCACCTTTGGCGGCCTCCTTGGGATCGGATTTGATCCTGGATGTGGACGTCACCGACGATGGCTCGCTTGATGCTTGTTTTGCCAAGCTGCAACGGGAATGGGGGACGCTGGATTTCGTGGTCCACGCGATTGCCTATTCCGACAAAAATGAACTGGCCGGACGGATCATCGATACCAGCCGAGACAATTTCCGCAATTCACTGACCATTTCTTGCTATTCGCTCATCGACATCGCCAAACGGGCGAGCCAGATGATGCCGGAAGGCGGCGCGATCCTGACGCTGACTTATCAGGGCTCAAACCGGGTCACGCCGTTTTACAATGTGATGGGCGTGGCGAAGGCAGCGCTCGAATCCGCGGTGCGCTATTTGGCCAATGATCTTGGACCGCAAGGGATACGAGTGAACGCGATCAGCCCTGGTCCGATGAAGACCCTGGCCGGTGCCGCAATCGGCGGCGCACGCAAAACCTTCAAGACGACCGAGGCGAATGCCCCGCTGCGCGCCAATGCAACGCTGGATGCGGTGGGCGGAACTGCCGTCTATCTGGCGTCCGATTATGGCGCCTGCACCACGGGCGAGACGATCATCGTGGATGGCGGGTTCCATGTGCTTGGCATGTTGCAGCCAGAAAACCTTTGAGCGGCGGCGCGGCTGCGCGAATTTTCGACCTATAGGTAAAAAGTTAACGTTGCCCGACTTGCGTGGCTTATGGTTATCTGCCCCTGGGTCAAGCCGACGGGGATGTCGATGTCCGAGATCAAAGCCTGCGTGTTCGACGCATACGGGACGTTGTTTGACGTCAATGCCGCCGCGCGGGAGGTGGCCGGCCGACCCGGACGGGAAAGCTTTGCGCTGGTTTGGCAGCAGGTGGCGCTCGATTGGCGGGTCAAAACGCTGCAATATACCTGGCTGCGCACCATAACCGACGAATACACCGATTTTTGGCAGATCACGCAGGATGCGTTGGATTGGGCGCTTGAAGCCTCTGACCAGTCGGAGCCGGAATTGCGGTCGCTGCTTTTGGGGCTGTTTTGGTCACTGAAGGCCTTTCCCGATGTCGTCGATGTCCTGACACTACTCAAGGCGCGCGGCGTGCCGGCGGCAATCTTGTCAAACGGGACGTCGAAGATGATCGCTGCGGCGGTGGACAGTGCGGGGATCGGCGATAAGTTGACAGCAGTGCTGTCGATTGAGGAACTCGGCGCGTTCAAACCTGCGCGCGCGGTCTACGACATGGTCGGCCAGACCCTGTCGGTCGCACCGGCGGAGGTTTTGTTTGTGTCGTCGAATGGCTGGGATATCGCAGGCGCGGCGTCTTACGGGTTTCAGACCTTGTGGGTCAATCGCGCCGGAGAGCCGATGGACCGCCTGGCCAGCAGACCGGCGCATGTCGCCACCGGCTTGGCCGCAATTTCAGACATTTTCGCCGCATGAGGAATGTGGTCACCCCGGACGGCGTTCGGCTGAATTACGATGATCAAGGCACAGGTATGCCGGTTTTGTGCTTGCCGGGACTGACGCGTAACATGGATGATTTTCTGCCTTTTTTGAAAGGGTTTAAGTATCGCGTGCGGGTCATTCGGTTGGATTTTCGGGGCCGTGGCGGATCGGATTGGGCGCCGGTCGAGACGTATTCTGTGCCCCAAGAAGCCGCCGACGTCATCACGCTTTTGGATCATCTGAACCTCCCCGAGGTTGCCATTTTGGGCACGTCACGCGGGGGGTTGGTGGCGATGATGCTGGCCGTGACCGCGCGGTCACGGCTCATGGGCGTGTTTTTGAACGATGTGGGCCCCGTGGTGGCGCCGGAAGGTTTGGATGCCATCATGGACTATATCGGCAAACCGCCGCCTTACCGCGACCTGGCAGAGGCCGCGGCCGCCATGCCCGCCGCGCATCCGAGCTTTCGCAATGTCTCAGCCGCGCAATGGGCTGCATTTGTCCGCGCGCTGTGGCAGGAGACGGACGATGGTCTTGCGCTGCGCTATGATCCCGAATTGCGCACGGCCGTCGCCGCATCCTTTGATACAAGCAAGCCAGCGCCGGACCTGTGGCCGCTTTTCGACGCATTCGAGGGATTGCCCCTTGCGCTCTTGCGCGGGGCCGGGTCGAATATTCTGACCGAAGCGACCGCCCAGGACATGATCCAACGCCGCCCCGATATGCTGTTTGCCGAGCTTGCAGATCGCGGCCATGTGCCATTTCTGGATGAACCTGGCGCCGTGGCCCTGATGGAGAGCTGGTTGGAGCACTTGCATGGTTGATGTCGCGATGATCGAAGCGGCGGCGGCGCGGGCCGAGGGCATTGTGCGCCGGACACCGCTGCTGTCATCGCCGTTTTTGGACGAGATCGCGGGGCGTCGGGTATTTGTCAAAGCCGAATGCCTACAGCACACCAATTCGTTCAAATTTCGCGGTGCTTGGGCTGCGTTGACCGCGCTTGCGCCAGAGGTGCGGGCCCGCGGCGTGATCGCTTATTCCTCGGGCAATCACGCGCAAGGCGTGGCCTATGCCGCACAGCGATTGAACGTGCCGGCCATCATCGTCATGCCACAGGATGCGCCTGAGCTGAAAATAAGCAATACCAAGGCATTAGGGGCTGAAGTTGTGCTCTATGATCGGGCCGCACGGGAAAGCCGTGAAGAGATCGGAAGCCGGCTTGCCGGGGAACGGGGGCTGACGCTGATCAAACCCTACGACCGGCCCGACGTGATCGCGGGCCAGGGTACAACGGGGCTGGAAATCGCCGATCAAGCGGGTGTCGAGCACGCCGATGTGCTGGTCTGTTGCGGTGGTGGCGGGTTGACAGCCGGCATCGCGCTGGCGCTGGAAAGCCGTGCGCCAGGGATGCGGGTCCGGCCGGTGGAACCCGAAGCCTTTGATGATACCAAAAGATCGCTGGAAGCCGGCGAGCGGGTGCAAAATGTCGGCCCTGAGGCCGGGCTCTGCGATGCGATCTTGACACCTTCACCGGGCGAGCTGACCTTTCCGATCCTCAAACGTCTTTGCGGTCCGGGATTGGTTGTCAGCGATGCGGATGTGCGCGCCGCGATGCAGCAGGCTTTCTTGCGCCTGAAGCTGGTGGTCGAGCCGGGCGGGGCTGTGGCGCTGGCGGCGGCGCTTTTTCATGGCGCGGCGCTCGACGGGGATGCGGTGATCGCGACCGCCTCTGGCGGGAATGTCGATCCCGCGCTTTTTGCCGAAACGCTGGCCGCTTAGGTCGCTTGCGGCGCCCCGGGCCGCGACACCAAAACCGCAAATCCGATGCCCATCAACACCGCCGCGACCAGAAAGGGCGCGCCGGGCAGGACGATCGCGGCGCCGTCGCGGGTAAACCAGAAAAAGGCCTGCGTCATGATCAGCGGAGACATAATCATCGTCAGCGCCTTCATCGAGCCCAAAAGCCCTTGCAGCTCACCTTGCTGATCGTCGCTGGCGGCGCGGCTGAGCATGGCCGTCATGGCCGGGGCCACGACCGAGCCAATAGCAGAGAAGGGGATCAGCACCCAAATCATCCAACTTTGATCTGCAAGACCATATAAAGTCAGGCAAATCACGTTTAGCGCCATGCCCCAGAAACAGGCCGCACGCTCGCCCAGATAGGCCAATATCACGCGGATCAGGCCGCCTTGCACAATGGCCAGAGAAATCCCGTACACGGCCAGGGATGCGCCGATGATGCCGGTATCCCAACCAAAGGCCGCGGCGGTGAAATAAGCCCAAATCGCCGGATAAACGTAGGTCGCCAAATCGTAGAGAAAGATCACCGTCAAAAACCGACGTGCGCCAGGCAGGTTACCGATATATTTGAAGCTTCCGAACGGGTTGGCGCGGGCCGGATCGAAGGGGCGGCGTTTCTCTTTCGGCAGGCTTTCAGTGATGAAAAGGAGGCCGATAGCCAAGTTGATCGTGGCAAGAGCCGCCGCGGCGACAAAGGGTGCGCGCGGCCCGATTTCGCCCAATAGCCCGCCGGCGGCGGGGCCGAGGACAAAACCGATCCCAAAGGATGCTGCAATCAGCCCGAAATTCTGCGCGCGCTGCTCGGGCGGTGAAATATCGGCGATAAAGGCGGTGGCCGTGGCATAGGTTGCGGCGGCCAAACCGGCCACGATCCGGCCCAGCAAGAGCAGCCAGATGGTTTGTGCAAGCGCCATAACCACGTAATCGACGGCGATCACGGCAAGCGAGATCAGTAAGATTGTGCGCCGGCCGAACCGGTCCGACAGGTTCCCCACCGCAGGCGAAAAGAAAAACTGCATGATCGCGAACGAGGTCGCCATGATCCCGCCCCAGACAGCGGCCTGGCTGAGATCGGCGCCGCGCACATCGGCGATCAGGTCCGGCATGACCGGCAAGATCAGGCCAATACCCATCGCATCGAGCACCAGCGTCGACAGGATGAACAGGATCGGAAGGTTACGTTTCATTGAATAGGCCAATGCAAGAATTAACGGTGCCCTGTCTCGCACTGCGTGAAGACCGACCTACAACCACTTGCCCGGCGGAGAAAGCCTGAACTTGCCGTCCACCATCGACAAGGCCCGGATTTCTTAACGGGGTGCGCTGTAAGGCTCGCTCTATCGAACGAGGCGACGTTGTCGTGCCAAAGCGCAAGAACCCGCAAAGGACGGGTTGTTGTGCGCCGGATGGCCAGCTAGGGGATGGGGCAAGCGTGCCGGCCGCCTTCGGGCTCAGGGCCGCCACAAAGGGGTGTGGTGTAACATGAAGCTCGAAAGCTTAGAGATTTTCGCCGTCGCGCCGCCGCCGCCGGGCTGGGGCGGGCGGTATTGGCTGATCGTTCGCATCAGCACGGCCTGCGGTATAACCGGGCTTGGCGAGGTCTATGCTGCGGGTGTGGGGCCCGAGGCGATGCGCGCCGTGATCGGGGATGTATTCAGCCGGCATATGATGGGCCAAAGCCCTGAAAACATAGAGCTTATGTTTCGGCGTGCCTATTCGTCGGGCTTTACGCAGCGCCCCGATCCCACGGTAATCGGCGCCTTTGCCGGTTTGGAGATGGCCTGTTGGGACATTTTGGGCAAGGCGCGCGACCGGCCGGTTTGGGCGCTTTTGGGCGGTCGCATGAATGACCGGTTGCGGGCCTATACTTATCTTTACCCGATGCCGCACCATCCGTTGCCGGCATTTTGGATTGATCCCGACATGGCGGCTGAGACCGCCGCGGCCTTGGTGGGCGAGGGGTGGACAGCGGTCAAATTCGACCCCGCGGGCCCCTATACGATGCGCGGCGGGCATATGCCCGCGCTGAGCGATATCGAGACCAGCATTGCCTTTTGCAAAGCGATACGCGGTGCGGTGGGGACCAAGGCGGATTTGCTCTTCGGCACCCATGGCCAGTTTTCCACCGGGGGGGCTACGCGCCTGGCACGCGCCATCGAACCGTTCGATCCGCTCTGGTACGAAGAGCCCGTACCGCCTGACAGCGCGGCCGCGATGGCTGCGGTCCAGGCCAGCACGACCATCCCCATCGCCACCGGGGAACGGCTTTGTACCCGATGGGAATTTGCCCCGCTTTTGCGCGCCGGCGCGATCCGCATTTGTCAGCCAGCCTTGGGCCGTCTCGGCGGCATTTGGGAGGCCAAGAAGCTCGCGGCCATTGCCGAAGTTTACAACGCGCAAATGGCGCCACATCTTTATGCGGGCCCTGTGGAATGGGCCGCGAATGTGCATTTTGGCGTCACCACACCCAACCTGCTGATGGTCGAAGCGATCGAGACAGAATTTCACGACGCGCTGGTGCAGGGGCGTCCGCGGGTCGAGGCTGGGTTTGTCGCCCCGCCGACGGGGCCGGGGCTGGGGATAACGCTGAACGACGCCGTTGCCACGGCGCATGCCTATACCGGCGACCGGCTGCATTTGGAGATGCAGGATGCGCCCTGCGACTACGTTGCCGGCAACGCCTTTGGCGGCGGCAGCGCCGATTGATGATCCGACCTCTCGACCTTTTTTGAACCCTCGCCACGTCCTGCCCGACCTATCGATGAATGTCACATCAAACGGGAGGGACACCCCATGGCCATCATTATCGGAACCGACAACAACAACATTATATTTGCCACCGACTTGGCAGATATCATCAGCGGATTGGGCGGCGCCGATCTGGTCTTTGCGGGCCGCGGCAATGACTTGATCCTGGGCGGCGCCGGCGATGATGAGCTGCACGGCGAACGCGGCCACGACACGATCAACGGCGATGAGGGCAATGACGCGCTTTATGGCGGTCGCGGCAATGACAGCCTTTCGGGCGGTTCAGGCAACGACAACCTCGATGGCGGCCAGGGGAGAGATACCCTTGATGGCGGCGACGGCCACGACGTCTTGAACGGCGGCAAAGGCGCTGACATCCTATTGGGCGGCCTGGGCAGTGATTTCCTCATTGGCGGTGCAGGGGCCGATTTCATCAATGGCGGTCTCGGCTTGGACACTGTGTCCTATGAAGGGTCAAGTGCGGGCGTCTATGTCTCGCTTGACAGCGGGACCGCTGTTGGTGGGGATGCCGAAGGCGACCAGCTTTTCGGGATCGAATCGATCTTGGGATCGGCGTATAACGATGCGTTGACCGGCGATTATAAGGCAAATGTCCTTTATGGCGGGGCCGGTCACGACCTGATTTACGGCCTCCGCGGGAACGACTCGATCGACGCTGGCATCGGCAATGACGTAGTGGATGGCGGCGATGGCAATGACCACGTCTTTGTAAGCGCCGGATTTGACTGGGCAAATGGCGGTGATGCACGCGATACGCTGGATTTCAGCTTCGTGTCGTCCCCGGCCGGCTGGACGATCGACATGCTGGGCGGTCTGGCCGAACAAATTGTCTATGAAAAGGGTCATGCGACAGTTCTGAACGCAACGCAGTTCCAGTCGTTCGAGACCATCAAAGGGTCCAACAACGATGATCTGATCTTTGGGGATACGCAAGCAAACCGTCTGTCGGGCGGCGATGGCAACGACATCCTGTCGGGCCATTCCGGTGCGGACCGTCTCGAAAGTGGGGCCGGCCTTTATGATCAATTGTTCGGCGGTCTGGATGCCGATTGGCTGGAATCATCCACAAATGCGGGTGTGGTTGACATGCATGGCGGTGCCGGTGCGGATTACTTTGTGTTTCGACGCAATGATACCACCGAAGACGGATATCGCGGCCAAGTGCATGATTTTGATCGCACGGAAGGCGACAAGATCGTCATCGAACTCATTGCCGATCAAGCAGAATTTGTGGGCGAGAGCGCGTTCACCGCGTCGGGCCATGCCGAATTTCGCGTGAAATCGACCTTGGGCGGCACCGAGACACAAGTGCTTGGTGACGACAATGGCGATGGCAAAACCGATTGGTTCTTTGACGTGGCGATGGAAAACGACCTTGGTATCCTGAGCGTGAGCGATTTCGCCTGGGGGTAATCAGCGCATCCTTTCGTGCTCGAGCCGACGTTGGGCAATTTCCTCGTTGGCTTCGGCACGTCTTTTGTTGCGCAAGTCTTCTTCCACGCTGGTCAGATGGGCGATCACCGCGTTGCGCGCCCCGGCGGCATCGCGGGCCTGAAGTGCCGCGTTGATCGCGCGATGCTGATCCAGCAACAGATCCCGCGTGCCGCGATGGCGGAACATCGTCTGGCGATTGTAAAACACACCCTCGCGCAACAGATCGAACATCGAGCGCATCGTGTGCAGCATCACCACGTTGTGGCTGGCCTCCATGATCGCGAGATGGAATTCGACGTCGAGTTCGGCTTCATCATGCGGGTTGCGCTTGGAATGGGCGGCCTCCATTTTCCCCATGATGGTGTCAATCACCTTCAAATCGGTGTCAGAGCCCGCAACAGCCGCGCGTTCGGCGGCCAAGGCTTCGAGGTCACGGCGGAAGGAAATATAGTCGAAAACGGCTTCGTGATGGGCGCTGAGGAGCTTCACCAGAGCCGGCGAAAACGCCGAACCCAGCACGTCGGCGACGAATATGCCCGCGCCTGCGCGTGTGGTCAGCAGCCCACGGTTGGTCAGATCGGCCACCGCTTCGCGTAAGCTCGGCCGAGAGACGCCGAACCGATCGCTCAACTCACGTTCCGATGGCAGGCGGTCGCCGGGACGCAGCACGCCGCGCAAGATCAGTAATTCGATCTGTTGCACAACCGATTGCGACAGCTTTTCAGCTTCGATCCGTTGAAACGGCATAGCACTCCTCCGACTGGTCAAATGATATGACCAATCGGTGGGGCCTGTCCAGGCAGCCGGCGGTGCTTAGCCGGTGATGGGCCGGATGATGACCTCAACGCGCCGGTTCTGCTGGCGGCCTTCAATCGTTGCGTTGGAGGCGACCGGTTCAAGCTCGCCCCGGCCGAAACTGCGCACCCGCGAGGGCGCAACGCCTTCCTCAAAAAGAACGCCCGCAACAGCCGCAGCGCGGCGCGTGGAAAGATCAAGGTTATAGGCTTCCGATCCGGTATCATCGGTATGGCCGATCACGTCGATCGTCGATTGATCGTATTCGACGATGTTGCGGGCCATGGCGCGCAAGTCGGCCTGCAATTCGGCGCGCACATTGGCACTGTCAACATCGAACAAAATGCCTTCGGGCAGGATCACCCGAAGCTGTCGGCCGTCATTTGTGATGATCACATCGTCCGATGCAATGGCGGCCTGTAGATCGGCGGCCTGGCGGTCAAGATAGCTGCCCAATGCCGCGCCCGCGAGCGCGCCACCGGCAGCCCCCAGGAGCGCGCCCCGGCCGCGATCGTCATCGTTTGCCGCAGCGCCAAGCAGGCCGCCCAGCAAGGCCCCGCCCAGGAGCCCCTGCTGTTGGCGCGAATTTGGCTGCGTGCCTTGTGTCGTCGGGGCGCAGGCCGTTATCGCCAAAAGCGCTGTGGCCGCGACCGCAAGATGGATGCGATGTTTCTGCATAGTCTGCTCTTTCTGTCGGTGCCCGCAGAGCGAGCCGCCCGAGATTAGCCCCGGTGTTCCTTGCGCCGGATTATACCATCGCCGCGGCGGCCTTGCATCGCCAATTTGCACGCTAGCGGGTTTCCGCCGTCAAGATCAGGCTGCGCCGGCCTCTTCTGCGGCGCTTTCCCAGGCCAAGAGCGCGCGCTTGACCGGCAGGCCCCAATGATACCCGCCTAAACCGCCCGATTTGCGCAGCGCGCGGTGGCACGGGATCAGCCAACTCACCGGGTTGCGACCCACAGCGGTGCCGACGGCACGTATGGCGCGGGGCTTTCCGATGGCCGCCGCGATGTCGGAATAGGTCGTGACATGGCCGGATGGGACGGCCAAGAGCGCCTCCCACACTTTGATCTGAAACGGTGCGCCGATCATATGCAGCCGGGTTTCGCCTGACCGGCCCAGGATTGGTTCAACGAAGGGCTTCAAGTAATTGCGATCATTTATATAAACGGCCTTTGGCCAGCGCCGATGGAGGTCGTTTTCGGCCGCCTCACGCCCCATTTCGGAGCCAAAGCCCAAACCGCAGATGCCACGATCGGTCGCCATCACCAAGGTATCGCCAAAGGGCGTGTCGAGCCAAGCCTGGCGGATGGTCAGCCCGTCTCCGGCCCGGGCGTAATCGCCCGGCGTCATCGCCTCCCACCGGACAAAAAGATCATGCAGCCGCCCGCCGCCTGACAGGCCCGTCTGGGCGGCTGTTTCAATCACCGTATGCCGCTCCGCCAAAAGCCTGCGGGCATGATCGAGGGCGAGGTATTGCTGATAGCGCTTTGGACTGATGCCGGCCCAGGCGGAAAAGATGCGCTGGAGATGGCTCGGGCTCATCGAAAGGCGCGTGGCCAGATCCTCAAGCGAGAGGCCCGGATGGGCATCGATCAAATCAATGGCGCGGCGCACCACGTGGTAATGGTAGGACTTCGCGGTCGGGTCGGGGTCGTGATCGTACATAGCTGCCTCCAATTTCGATAGAGGCTACTGCGGCCTGTCCGTCTGGGCGACCCGAAACCTGCGCCTTTCGGCCGCCGGGCGATCGGCGCAACTGGACGAGGTCCGCGGTAAGCCCGTTTCCGGCGGTTTCAAAGCGGGTCGTGCTAACCCCACATGACCTGGTAACGAATGGATGTGACGCCGCAAAATCGCGGGAAGGCTGCCCAAGACGATTTCACCTGCACACGGTCGCGCCACCCCATGACCATTGCCGCAAACGAGGTCGAGATCTGCGGTCTTGAAGATGCAGACCGTGTCTTGGGGCCGGCGTTTCTCACCGGGGAGGTTCCGCCTGGCGCATCAGAGTGAAGAGAGGATCAATTCAGGGGACTTGCAGCCCTCAGACCGAGCGGCCAAAAGGGCCGCTATGGCGAGGGTGCTGGACTATCATACGATCCGCGAAATCTTCACGAGGTTCGAGGCGGCGGAGGCCGAGCCCAAGGGTGAGCTTGAGCATGTGAACGCCTACACGCTTGTCGTGGCCGTAGCGCTGAGCGCGCAGGCCACCGATGCCGGTGTCAATAAGGCCACGCGTGGCCTGTTTGCGGTGGCCGATACGCCGCAAAAAATGATCGATCTGGGCGAAGAGGCGCTGACCGATCATATCAAATCGATCGGTCTTTATCGCAACAAGGCCAAGAACGTCATGAAGTTGAGCCGTATTCTGGTCGATGAATATGATGGTCAGGTCCCGTCATCGCGCGCAGCCTTGCAAAGCCTGCCCGGCGTCGGACGCAAAACCGCGAATGTGGTGCTGAATATGTGGTGGGGCCATCCGGCACAGGCGGTCGACACGCATATCTTTCGGGTCGGCAATCGCACCGGCATCGCCCCTGGCAAAGACGTCGAGGCCGTGGAACGCGCCATCGAAGACCATGTCCCGGCCGAATTTCAGCGCCATGCCCATCACTGGCTTATCCTGCATGGCCGGTATATTTGTGTCGCCCGCAAACCCAAATGCGGCGCCTGTTTGATCGCAGATCTCTGCGAATTCGAGGAGAAAACCGCATGAGCACCTATGACATCGTTGGCATCGGAAATGCGATCGTCGACGTCATCTCGCAAGGCGATGACAGCTTTTTGGATAATATGGGGATCCAGAAGGGGATCATGCAGCTGATCGAGCGGGATCGGGCGGAGCTGTTATATGCCGCGATGTCCAACCGGGTGCAGACCCCGGGCGGATCGGTGGCAAACACCATCGCCGGGATCGGGACATTGGGGCTCGCCACGGCGTTTTTGGGCAAGGTCAAGGATGATGCGCTTGGCCGCTTTTACGCAGACGGTTTGGCCAAGGAGGGCACGGCCTTTCCCAACCCCCCGGTGGCGGGCGATGTGTTGCCGACCTCGCGGTCAATGATTTTTGTCTCGCCCGATGGGGAACGGTCGATGAATACCTATCTGGGGGCCGGCGCCGATTTCGATGAAGGCGATGTTGATGCCGATATTGCAGAGGCCACGCGGTATCTGTTCCTCGAAGGCTATCTTTACGACAAACCGGAGGGCAAACGCGCCTTTACCGCCGCCGCCAAGGCCTGCCGCGCCGGTGGCGGACGCGCGGGCATCACCCTGTCGGACCCGTTTTGCGTGGACCGCCACCGGGATGATTTCAAAGCGCTGATCGAAACCGAGTTGGATTTTGTCATCGGCAACCGTGAAGAGTGGCTGTCGATGTACGAAACCGACGATCTCGACGCAGCAATGGCTGCGGCGCAAGAGGTCTGCGACACGATCGTATGCACACGGTCAGGCGAACCGGTGGTCATCGTTTCGGACGGGACGCGCGTTGAGGTGCCGGTCACGCCGGTCACACCCGTTGATGCCACCGGGGCGGGCGATCAGTTTGCCGCGGGGTTTTTGTTCGGTCTGGCCACCGGCCGCGACATGGAGATGTCGGGACGGATGGGCGTGGCAGCCGCGGCCGAAGTGATCGGGCATATTGGCCCGCGCCCCGCGCGACCGCTACAGATGGTCTTTGAAGACGCCCAATTGCTGTAAACCCACCATTTTTTTGTGGAAACGGGGCTGATATAATGTTGGCGGCGCAAATTTTCTGCGCCGCGCCGCATTGAAGCGCGCGAAGACTGGAGGAGAGACATGGATAAGTATTTGATTTTGAGAGATACAAATTCGGGCCTGCGCCAGGGGCAGCCGTTTTCGGCGACCGCGTCGGTATCGGCGACAGGGGGCGCGGTGTCGATGATCCCGCCGAACCCGTCGCTGGATGTGGCGGACCTGACAGAAGCCGAAGCCAAGGATCTGACACGGTCCTCCGAAGTTGTCGACATCGCCCGCGCGATCCCAACCCGGTTGATCGAACCGCATACGCGCAGCGAAGCGGCCGCGGCCTCAACCGGTGCACCGACCTGGGGCATCGACCGTGTCGGGGCCAGCACGAGCAGTTTCGACGGCGCCGGTGTTCCCGTGGCCGTTCTCGATACCGGCATCGATAACACGCATCCGGCCTTTACCGGGGTCGATTTGGTCGAAAAGGATTTCTCAGGCAACGGCAATGGCGATGTAAATGGCCACGGCACGCATTGCGCCGGCACCGTGTTCGGTCGCGATGTTGACGGCACCCGGATTGGGGTCGCGCGCGGCGTCACGCGCGCCTTTATCGGCAAGGTTTTGGGCGATGACGGATCGGGTTCGTCGGCCATGATGTTCCAAGGCATGGACTGGGCCTTTGGGATGGGCGCGCGGGTGATCTCGATGTCGGTGGGCTTCGATTTTCCGGGCCTTGCGGCGCGGTTGCAGCAGGAATTTGGGTTTTCGCCAAAACTCGCGACATCGGTCGCGTTGGAGGGCTACCGCCAAAACTTGCGCATTTTCGACAGCACGCTTCAGCTTTACCGCGACAAAGCCGATATGACCGGCGGGACGGTCATCGTTGGCGCGGCCGGCAATGAAAGCGAACGCGAAAAGGGTCCGGAGCACGAAGTCTCTGTATCCTTGCCCGCAGCTGCCAAGGGCATGATTTCGGTCGGCGCCTTTGCGCAAGATGCCGGCGGTTTGTTGAGCGTTGCCGATTTTTCCAATACCGGTCCGGTTCTCGGGGGGCCGGGCGTCGATGTCGTGTCGGCCAAGACAGGTGGCGGTCTGGTATCGTTCAACGGCACGTCGATGGCGACGCCGCATGTTGCGGGCCTGGCCGCACTTTGGTGGCAGTCATTGTCAAGCCAGCCTGTGCCGCTGTCCCATGAATTGGTCGCCGCACAGCTGATGGCATCGGCCAGATCGGATGTGTTCTCGGCGGCTACGGATATCTCTGATCGTGGGCTTGGACTGGCCCAGGCACCGCAATAGGGCCCGCCACCTCGTCCTCCGCCGCTGCCGCGGGAATGGCTTTGGCCTAGCTTCGGGCCGTGCGGCGGGGGAACAGGCCGATTTTGTAGGACGTGACTTGAAGGTCGCCGGCTTTCCGGCGGTCAATCGGTCGGATCGGTGCGGCGGCTTTGGGGCCGCGCATCCACGCAAGCGTCCGGAACGAAACAAAGATTGCAGCGCCATAGGCAATTGGCACAAGCAGGAGGAACACGCCCGCCGGCGCGGCGGCCAAAACCTTGCTCGACCCCATGGCCAGCGCCAAAAGCCAGCTGGCCGACGACACCCCGCCCATCACGGCACAGGCGCGCAATTCGGCCTGGCTGAGCGCACCAAGACCTGTGTTTTGCGCCATTAACGGCATGGCAAGCTTGCCGATTGCGTGGGCGTTTGCGGTCAGCAATGTAACCACTGTCAATTTCGCGAAGAGCTTTGGCGAAAAGGCCGATAGGTCAAAGCCGGTGCGGATACCGATCAAGGCCAAGCCTGTGATCCACATCGCGATCAACGCGGGCCAGATCATGTTGTGCGCTGTCTTCAGGATCGTCAGAAACTCAGGCGAAACCCGTCGCCGGAGCCCGGTCATTGCGGTGTAGTCTGCCATGGCTGCGGCGCCAAGGCCCACCGCGACGGAGAGCAAATGTCCATACCGGACAAGGTCGACAAGTATGGTGTCCATGGGGCTGTCCCTGTGCCACACTCGTTACCGTCGAAACTCGTACGATTTTTTATTACGCCCCACGAAGGTCAGTGTTTCGCGCTGCCAACCAATGGTCAAGCCAGCGCCCCCGTCAACAATCTGTTGACGCATCTGATCGGCTGATCCTTGCGCAAAAAGCGCGCGGCGATACCGTCAACGGGCACACGAACGGGCGCGTTTTTTGAGCACCCGCTTAATCGCCGAGCTTTGCATGCACCTCGTCGAGATCAATCTCGCCCACGGGGAGCTTGTTTGCCGGATCGTCGGCATCGTAGCGGAAAAGCTCAAAATCGCGGTGGTAGATCTCGTAAACGAGGTGTTTTGATAGATCGTCGAAATATGCCTCGACCGGATGGGCGCGTTTGGGCCCATGGCCTTCGCTTTCATTGAACCGCGGCACGTCGGACAGGGCGATGGCATGGCGCTGATCGGTTTTGTCCAGCACCGTTTGCATACCATCGTTGAACGCCTCGGTGTGAAAGATGTGGTCGTAGCGGCCGCCATTGACGATAAATGTCGAGATATGCCCAGCCATGGATGACCAATGAATGTCGGGATCCATCGGTTTTCGCCAGCGAATCGTATCGCGCGCAAAGAGCAAAAACCGCCGGAAGCTTTGGATTTGGTCGAAGTCGTCCTGCCCATCTGCGCCGCCGACCTCAATCCCGTATTTCTGGATCAGAAGCGGCACCAAGTTCCCGCGATAGCGCTGCCCATTGCGTTGAATGCCGCAAATTTTGTCAAAAAAGGAGCTCAGGATGCGGGTATAGGGGTTGCGGACGCAGGTGAATGCGAACCCGTCATGAGCCCGCACAGCGCGTTCAATCACGGGCTGGCTGTCTTCAAAGGCCCATTTGTGCATGCCGTCTTTGGCATCATGAATATCGCCGTCGAAATAGTGCCCCTGATCGGCGTAATACATAATCTGCCCGATGGTCGAGCAGGCGCATTTCGGCACCACTCGGTATACCAGGCTTTCGCTTTCTGTCATCCAGGTCCCGGGAAATCCCATCGCCCTCATGCCTCTTTACCATTTGATCTTCCCGCCGCTTGCTTTGCAAAAGATCAAAGAATGACTTTATCTTCAACGGGTCTTACCTATGAATGGTGCAACAATAAGGAAACTTTGAGGCTTTTGTTTCAGGCATGGCACGGATCGCCTTCATTCTGCTTTGCCATAAGAACCCATCCGCGGTTATCGCCCAGGCGGAACGGCTTGTGGCTGGGGGCGCTTGCGTGGCGATCCATTTCGACGCCCGGTCCGCAAAGGCCGATTATGACGCTATCGTCGCGGCGTTGAAAAACCTCCCAGACGTGACCTTTCCGTCCCATCGTGTCCGCTGTGGGTGGGGGGAATGGAGTTTGGTGCAAGCCACGCTCAACACCGCATCCGCGGCGCTGTCTGCCTTTCCTGATGCCACCCATCTTTACATGCTGTCGGGCGATTGCGCGGCGATCAAATCGGCAGCCTATGCCGACCGTCTTTTGGATGCAGGCGACCGCGACTTTATTGAAAGCTTCGATTTTTTCACCTCCGATTGGATACGGACGGGTTTGAAGCGTGAGCGGTTGATCTACCGCCACTATTTCAATGAACGGGGCCGTAAGGGGCTGTTCTATTCGGCGCTGAAGCTTCAGCAACGCTTTGGTTTAGAACGCCAAATACCGGATGATTTACAGGTCATGGTGGGCAGCCAATGGTGGTGCCTACGTCGGCGCACAATCGAGGCGATTTTGGCCTTTTTGAACGATAGGCCGGATGTTGTGCGCTTTTTCCGCACCACCTGGATCCCCGATGAGACCTTCTTTCAAACTTTGGTGCGGCATCTGGTCCCCGGCCCGGAGATTGAAAACCGGTCGCTGACCTTCAAGCTCTTTTCCGACTATGGGATGCCGGTGACATTTTATAACGATCACTACGATCTCTTGCTGACGCAGGATTACCTGTTTGCCCGCAAAATCAGCCCCGATGCAGAAGCGCTCAAACAAAAATTGGGCGAATTGTGGGATAGCGACCGGACCGATTTCGCCATCTCTGGCGATGGGCAGAAACTGCACCTGTTCCTCACCGGCCGCGGCCGGATCGGCCGGCGGTTTGCGCCGCGGTTTTGGGAACGCGAATCCACCCTCGGGCGGGATCGCCAATTATTCATGATGGTTTGCAAAAAATGGCATGTTGCCAAACGTTTATTGTCCTCTGTTCAAGCGGAAACAGGGGTTCGCGGTATCGAATATCTGTTCGATGAACAGGAATGCCCGCTGCCCGATCTGGGCGGAATCGAACGGAAATTGGCGCAGCGGAACCGGCACCGCCGCGCCTTGGTGCGGATGCTATTTGATTACTACGAGACCGACCGGCTGATGATTTGTCTCGACCCCAATAATCTTGATCTGATGACCGATTTCACCTCTGACCGGGCGGATGTGTCCATCTTAGAGATCGCCTGCCATATTGATGATGCCTATCTGATCGGTCATGCCGGTCGGGTTGGCCTGGCCTCGCCTGAAACCCCGCCAGAGATTCTCGACCGCATTTTGCCGACGCTGCGGCACGAATTCGCCTTTGAAAGCGAGCGGATCCGCGAAACCAAGTTCCCGCGCCATCTTGTGATGCACGAGCTCGCGCGGCCCGACGTCAACGCTGCCTTGTTGGCGGGGCTTTTGGATGTCGACGAGGAGATCGGGATGCGGATCGCGCAGACGCCTTATTTGTTTAACGATTGACGGGCCCAAGTCCGACGAGCCCTTGTCCGGCCCGAGGCAAGCTGCAATATGACATCCGGGCAGCAATTCGCCACATGAGGACATGCATGAGCCAGGACGCCCCGGAAACTGAGATCGTTGCGACGTGGCGTGTGGCCTGTGACGGGGGAGAGGGCGCGCTCGGTCATCCGCGGGTTTGGCTGTCGATCCCGGCCGATCGCGGTTGGGTCGAATGCGGCTATTGCGACAAACGCTATATCCACCGGGATTTCGCGGACGCGGCCGAGTGATTGCAGCCGCCGCGCTGGCGCCCTGGCGCGGTCCACGGTAGAACCGACAAAAGCAGGGGAGCGGTGGCAATGGCGTTTGGCAAGGGGCATCATCTACACCTGGTCGACGGCTCGGCCTTTATCTTCCGCGCCTACCACGCTTTGCCGCCATTGACGCGGAAATCGGACGGTTTGCCGATCGGCGCTGTGTCGGGCTTTTGCAATATGCTGCACAAGATGGTCAGCGATTATGCCGCCGCCGACGGGCCCACGCATGCGGCCGTGGTTTTCGACAAAGGCAGTCACACATTTCGAAATGAAATCTATGACTTATACAAGGCCAACCGAGATGAGATGCCAGAGGATCTGCGCCCGCAAATACCGCTGACGCGCGATGCGACGCGGGCCTTTAACATCGCCTGTCTGGAGCTTGAAGGCTATGAAGCCGATGACATTATTGCCACCTTGGCTCGTCAGGCCCGGACCGCCGGGGGGCGCTGTACGATCATCTCCTCTGACAAGGATTTGATGCAGCTGGTCGGCGGCGGTGTTGAAATGTTCGACGCCATGAAGAACACGCGCATCGGTGTCGACGGCGTCGAAGCAAAGTTCGGCGTTGGGCCAGATCGGGTGATCGATGTGCAAGCGCTGGCCGGCGATGCGGTCGATAACATTCCCGGCGCACCCGGGATCGGCGTAAAAACCGCGGCACTTTTGATCAATGAATACGGGGATTTAGAGACACTTCTAGCGCATGCCGAGGACATCAAACAGCCCAAGCGGCGCCAGACGCTGATCGATTTTGCCGATCAGATCAGATTGTCCAAGCGCCTGGTGACCTTGGATGATCGAACGCCGATCGATGTCGGACTTGAAACGCTGGAGGTCACGGAGCCTGAACCCGAAACGCTGATGGCATTTCTGGCGGAAATGGAGTTTCGGACCCTCACCCGCCGGATTGCGGACCAGCTTGGCGTCGATGCGCCGAGCCTGCCCGAACCGGCCGCGCCGGCACAGGAGGATGCCGCGCCGCCGGTTGCACCCTTTGATGTGGATAAGTACGAGGTAATCAGGGATTTCAAAGATTTAGATGCCTTGATCGCGGAGGCTGAGGCTTGTGGATATCTCGCCGTCGATACGGAGACTACAAGCCTGAATGAAATGCAGGCCGAGCTTGTGGGGATCTGTTTATCGCTGCGCGCCGGATCTGCGGCCTATGTCCCGGTGGGCCATGTCGAAGGCTCCGAAGATCTGTTTGGCGGCGGGCGTATGGCCGAAGGACAGCTGGATCGCGCGGCGGTTTTGGCGCGGCTAAAGCCGGTGTTGGAAAACGACGCGGTTCTGAAAATCCTGCAAAACGCCAAATACGATCTGAAGATATTGCGTCGATACGGCATCGACGTGGCGCCTGTGGATGACACGATGCTGATGTCGTACGCGCTGCATGCGGGCCTGCATGGGCACGGGATGGACACGCTGTCCGAACGCTATCTGGGCCATACACCGATCCCAATCAAGTCCTTGATCGGAAGCGGGAAATCGCAGATCACCTTTGGTCAGGTCAAGATCGAAGATGCCGCGCCCTATGCCGCAGAGGATGCCGACATCACGCTGCGTCTGTGGGAGCAATTTCGACCGGCCTTGCCTGCCCATCACGTCACGACAGTCTATGAGACGCTCGAGCGGCCCCTGGTTCCCGTTTTGCAACATATGGAAATGGCGGGCATTTTGGTCGATCGCCAGGTGCTCAGCCGGATGTCGACCGCATTTGCGCAAAAGATGGCCGGGCTGGAGGCAGATATCCACAGCCTGGCCGGCGAAAACTTCAATGTCGGATCCCCCAAGCAACTTGGTGAGATTTTATTTGAAAAGATGGGCTTAGAGGGCGGCAAGAAAGGCAAGACCGGGGCCTATGCGACGGGCGCGGATGTGCTGGAGGACCTGGCCGCGCAGGGGCATGATCTGCCGGCCCGAGTTTTGGATTGGCGCCAATTGTCGAAGCTCAAATCGACTTATACCGACGCGCTGCAAGATCATATCGACCCCGATACGGGCCGTGTCCACACGTCTTACGTGCAAACCGGTGCCAATACCGGCCGGTTGGCTTCAACCGACCCCAATTTGCAGAACATCCCCATTCGGACCGAAGAGGGGCGGCGGATTCGCGAAGCCTTTGTGGCAGAGCCGGGTAAGGTCCTGGTTAGCCTTGATTATTCCCAGATCGAGCTGAGGATTTTGGCGCATATTGCGGGCATTGATGCGCTCAAACAGGCCTTCAAGGACGGCCAGGACATCCATGCGACAACCGCCTCGGAGATGTTTGGCGTTCCCATCGCAGAAATGACGCCTGAGATCCGGCGTCAGGCCAAGGCGATCAATTTCGGGGTGATTTACGGGATTTCGGGCTTTGGTCTGGCGCGCAACCTGCGCATTCCGCGCGCTGAGGCGCAAGGCTTCATCGACCGCTATTTCGAACGGTTCCCCGGTATCCGTGCCTATATGGACCAAACCAAGAAATTCGCGCAGTCCAACGGATATGTGGAAACGCTGTTCGGCCGCCGCATCCACACGCCCGAGATCAACGCAAAGGGTCCGCGTGCCGGGTTTGCCTATCGCGCTGCGATCAACGCGCCGATCCAGGGTTCTGCCGCCGATATCATCCGCCGCGCGATGATCCGAATGCCCGAAGCGATCCACAGCCTGCCGGCCACGATGTTGTTGCAAGTCCACGATGAATTGCTTTTCGAAGTGGACGAGGGGGCTGTGGATAACTTAATCGATGCAGCGCGCAGCGTGATGGAAGCCGCCGCCGAACCTGCGGTGAAAATCGCCGTGCCGCTGACTGTGGATGCCGGGCAGGGCGCCAATTGGGCGGAGGCCCATTAGGCCCGCGATGCTTGTCGCGTTTAACAAACCGATGAATGTGCTGAGCCAGTTCACCTCCGAAGGCGGGTGGCCCGGCCTGTCCAGGTTTGATCTGCCAAAGTCGATCTATGCAGCCGGGCGGCTCGACCGCGATAGCGAGGGGCTGTTGCTTTTGACCGATGATGGGCGCCTAAAGGCCCGGATCACGGCCCCTAAGATGCGGACAAAAAAGGTCTATTTGGCCTTGGTCGAGGGCATTCCGTCCACCCCGGATCTGGCCCAATTGCAAACCGGCCTCGACTTGCGCGACGGCCCCGCACGTGCCGCGTCGGCAGAGATCGTTCCCGCCCCCGACTGGCTTTGGCCGCGCGACCCGCCCGTGCGGCTGCGCAAATCGATCACCGATACTTGGCTGTCGATCACCCTCACCGAGGGGCGTAACCGGCAAGTTCGGCGCATGTGCGCAGCCATTGGCTTTCCGGTCTTGCGCCTCGTGCGCATTCGGATCGGGGCTTATGGCTTGCAGGATCTCGCGCCGGGGACCTGGCGTGAGATTGCCGATCGCTGACACCGTCACGATCCGGGCGCGCGTGGTTGACCGGGTGTGGAACAAACGGGCGCGTCGCAAAAACCCGCGTCCGGTCAGAGGATACCAGCCGGTGACGCCGCGATCGCTACAACGGTTCGAAACGGGATATGGGTCTTTTGGACAATGCCGAACGGCTTGAAATTCCACAAGATCTTGTGGACGCCTTAGATGTGCATCGCGCCTTTTTGTCCGGTCAAATGAGGCGCGCAGGCATGGGTCAGCCCGGCGAAAGCGCCCACGACCCGCACGGAACAACACGGCGTTCACACGCACAGATCCTACGGCTGAAGGTCTGCGGCCGCGCGCGTTTTGCCGCTAGATCGCCAGCGCGCGGGCCTCCGAGACGCGCAAAAACGGACGCACGGGCGGCACGGGCGCGGGTACAGGGTCCGGAACGGCGCCAAAGATGGCGCGAAATTCCTGTGCCGCGGCAAGATTGCCGCCAGGCCAAAAGCTTTCGCTGATCATGCCTTCGGTGCAGAGCAGATGGTGGCGTTGGAAAATCAGGTGGACATACGTCACCGCGCGTGTCAGCGGCGCAATCCGCGCGCGTCTACCGCCGGCCAGCGCTTTTGCGGGCACCAAAACCTCTGGGGCACCGAAATGGATCTCTGCTGCCGCGCCGCGGACCAGGATGCCGTGTTGCGGCGAGACAAACAGCGCGCGCGTATTGCCGAATGCGCCGGCCATGATCTCAATCGGGCGCAGGCTCGGCCGGATCAGCAATTCCGGCAGACTGATTTCGCTGATCGTCAGATGGTGCAGCGGTTGCGGGCCGGAATCGATGGTCGAGATCAGATCGCCTTGGCGCAAGCTTTCGACCCGTCGTGGGCCCGCCGCGGTATCGATCCAGGTGCCGGCGGTAAAACATGGCACGCTGACATAGGGTTCTTCTTGGCCGTCAAAGGCGGTATCTACCTCAATCACCTGGCCAGGTTGTGGCAAGACGGTCCCGGTCAGCCCAACATTGACCCCGTCAATCCGCACGACATAAAACGTCTGCCCATCGGTTGTGGAAAACCCAAATTCGAGCTCAACCTGAGCACTCGGTGGATCGCCCATGGTCGCCGGGCCATAGGCCACGCCGTTGACGGTCACCGGCGCGCTCAGCAACTGGTTGTTGCCCGCGGTCGAATTGTTGGGAAAGTCGATAAAGCCATCGTCGAAATCGGGATCGTCATCTTCGATCGACAGCGTTACGGGCGTCGCGGAGGCCGAGATTTGGAATTCGTAATCCGCGACCACGGAGCCTGTGGTATTTGTGGTCGTAAAATCAAAGGGCTGCGGTGTGCCACCGCCGCTTGGGACCGTGAGTAAATCGTCAAATTGAATAATACCGATCGTATAAATGGGCATTTTGCACCTCAATTCTCTTCAAAGACGAGGCAACACGCAAAATTTGTCCAGAGCATGGCGGCGCTTGGGACAGCGCCGCCACGTGACGTAGCGTTGTGTCAGGCGAGCATCACAACCGGGTTTTCCAAATTATCGACGATGGCTTGTAAAAGCTCTGCACCCAAGGCGCCGTCGATGACGCGGTGATCGACCGAGAGCGTGACGCTCATGACCGTTGCGATGGCCAATTCGCCATCCTCTCCGACGATCGGCTTTTTCGCGCCCGCCCCGACGGCCAAAATCGCGCCATGCGGCGGGTTGATCACGGCATCGAAATTATCGATGCCGTACATGCCGAGATTGGAGATCGCAAAGCTGCCGCCGACATATTCATGCGGCGCAAGCTTGCGGTCGCGGGCGCGTCCGGCCAGGTCCTTCATCTCTGCCGACAGGGCCGAGAGGGATTTCACCTCGGCATCTTTGAGAACCGGTGTGAACAGCCCGCCCTCAACGGCCACCGCAACAGCCACATCCGACGGGGTCAGTTTAACGATCCGATCTCCGGCCCAAACGGCATTGGCATCCGGCACCGCCTGAAGCGCCCCAGCACAGGCCTTGATGATGAAGTCGTTGACGCTGAGTTTGACCCCACGACCGTCGAGCTGCTTGTTAAGTTGGCTGCGGAATTTCAGGAGCGCGTCGAGTTTGATGTCGCGGCGCAGGTAGAAATGCGGGATCGTCTGTTTGGCCTCGGTGAGGCGCGCGGCGACGGTTTTGCGCATACCATCCAGCGGCACTTCGGTGATCTCGCGGCCCTCATACATCCGCAAGACCTGCTCCGCGCTCGGACCGGTCGGCATCGCCGCCGCAGCTGCCTTGGTGGCCGTAGCCGGGGCCGGAGCGGTCGGGGCGGCCGCCGGGGCCGGCTGCGTTGCCCCTTTTTCGACATCGGCCTTGACGATGCGCCCATGTGGGCCCGAGCCTTTGATCGCCGCCAAATCCAGACCCTTGTCGGCCGCAATCCGCCGCGCCAGCGGCGAGGCAAAGACCCGACCGCCTGTGTCGCCACCGGCCTTGGCGGAGGCAGCAGGCGCTGACGATGCCGCGGGCGCTGCCGGCTCTGCCGGCGCGGGCGCCGAGGCGGCCGGTTCAACCGGCTCCGAGGCGGCCGCATGCCCGCCTGACGCGGCCAGATCATCGGTGCTCTCGCCATCGCCCAACAATACTGCGATTACGTCATTGACCTTCACGCCCTCGGTCCCTTCGGCGATCATGATCTTGCCAACCACGCCTTCATCGACGGCTTCGAATTCCATTGTCGCCTTGTCGGTTTCGATTTCGGCCAGAAGATCGCCGGCACTGACGGTGTCGCCTTCTTGGACCAACCATTTCGCCAATGTGCCCTCTTCCATTGTGGGCGACAGGGCGGGCATCAGAATTTCCGTTGGCATATCCCGCGCTCCTTACCGGTAGGTGACAGATTTGACGGCGGCGACAACCTCGTCGGTGGTCACCAGCGCCAGTTTTTCGAGGTTCGCCGCATAGGGCATGGGCACGTCTTTGCCGGTGCAATTGATCACCGGCGCGTCGAGCCAGTCAAACGCGTTTTGCATGATATAGGCCGACAGGTGATTGCCAATCGAACAGACCGGGAAGCCTTCCTCGACGGTCACGCATCGGTTGGTCTTTTGCACCGATTGGATGACGGTGTCGTAATCCAATGGGCGCAGGGTGCGCAGATCGACAACCTCGGCCGAAATGCCGTCCTCTGCCAGACGATCGGCCGCGTCGAGCGCGTATTGCATCCCAATACCAAAGCTCACGATGGTCACATCCGTACCGTCGCGCCAAATTCGCGCCTTGCCAAAGGGGATGGTGAAATCGTCCAGATCGGGAACCTCAAAAGACCGGCCATAAAGGATCTCGTTTTCCAAGAAAATCACCGGGTTGGGGTCCCGGATCGCCGTTTTCAGGAGGCCCTTGGCATCGGCCGCCGAATACGGCTGGACCACTTTCAGTCCGGGGATTTGCGCGTACCAGGCCGCATAGTCCTGGCTGTGCTGTGCGCCCACCCGGGCCGCAGCCCCGTTGGGGCCACGAAACACCATCGGCGCGCCCATTTGGCCCCCGGACATGTAAAGCGTCTTGGCTGCGGAATTGATGATCTGGTCAATCGCCTGCATGGCGAAATTGAAGGTCATGAATTCGACGATCGGCCTTAGCCCGCCAAAGGCCGCGCCCACGCCGATCCCGGCAAAGCCATGCTCGGTAATCGGGGTGTCGATGACGCGCCGATCACCAAAGTCGTCCAACAACCCCTGGCTGATCTTATAGGCGCCCTGATATTCGGCGACCTCTTCGCCCATCAAAAACACAGTGTCGTCTCGGCGCATCTCTTCGGCCATCGCATCGCGCAGCGCTTCGCGCACGGTCGTTGTCTTCATCGCGGTGCCCGCGGGGTAGTCGGGGACGAGCGTTTTCGATATTTGAGATGGCTGGGCGGGGGGCACGGCCGCTTCGGAGCCCCCTGCGGGAGCCGCCTCAGCGCCCGTATCGGCCGCCGGCGCGGCCTCTGGCGCTGCCGCTGCGACCGGCGCGCTCATGTCTTCGCCAGCCTCTCCGATCATCGCGATCGGGGTGTTGACCTTCACGCCTTCGGTTCCTTCGACAACTAAGATCTTCCCGATCACGCCTTCATCGACCGCTTCGAATTCCATGGTCGCTTTATCGGTCTCGATCTCTGCGAGGATATCGCCGGAACTGACGCTATCGCCTTCTTTCACCAGCCATTTTGCCAGCGTGCCTTCTTCCATGGTGGGGCTCAGTGCGGGCATGAGAATTTCGATTGCCATATCCTTCGCCCCTATTCTGCCGCTGTTGCGTAAATGTCGGTCCAAAGCTCCTCCAGCGGCGGCTCGGGGCTGTCTTTGGAGAATTCGGCCGCGTCGTTGACGATCTCTTTGATCTCTTTATCGATGGCCTTGAGGTCGTCTTCGGTGGCGTGTTTGCCGGTCAGCAGCAATTGGCGCACATGTTCGATGGCATCGCGCTTTTCGCGCACTTCCTGCACCTCTTCGCGGGTGCGGTATTTCGCTGGATCGGACATCGAATGTCCGCGATAGCGGTAGGTCTTGATCTCTAGGATGTACGGGCCCTTGCCTGCGCGACAATGCGCAACAGCCTTTTCGCCGGCTGCTTTGACCGCCAGCACATCCATCCCATCGACCTCTTCGCCGGGGATGCCATACGCGGCGCCACGTTCCCAATAAGACGGTGATTTTGTCGACCGTTTCGTCGACGTACCCATGGCGTATTGGTTTTTTTCAATCACGAAAATGCAGGGCAGCATCCAAAGTTCAGCCATGTTGTAGGTCTCGTAGACCTGGCCTTGATTGGCCGCACCATCGCCGAAATAGGTGAATGTGACGCGGCCATTGCCCAGATATTTATCGGCAAAGGACAGACCTGCACCAATCGGCACCTGCGCCCCGACAATGCCGTGGCCGCCGTAAAAGTGCTTTTCGCGGCTGAACATGTGCATCGAGCCGCCTTTCCCTTTGGAATAACCGCCAACGCGCCCGGTCAGCTCGGCCATCACGCCTTTGGGGTCCATGCCGCAGGCCAACATATGCCCGTGGTCGCGATAGGAGGTGACGCGCTTGTCGCCTTCGCTGGCCGCCGCTTCCAGTCCCACCACAACGGCCTCTTGGCCGATGTAAAGGTGGCAGAAACCACCAATCAGCCCCATGCCGTAAAGCTGGCCTGCCTTTTCCTCAAACCGGCGGATCAGCAACATGTCGCGGTAATATGCCGTTAGCTCCTCGGCCGAGACATTCGGTTTGGCGGCCGGTTTGGCGGCCGGTTTGGCGGCCGGTTTGGCGGCGGATTTTGCGGTCGTTTTGCGTGCAGCCATCCTGGCGCTCCTCCCACAGAATAGTTTAACGTTCAACTATCCTGTAACAGGACAAAGCGGAATTTGCACGGACGGATCTGGACCTTGGGTCAATTTCAGCAAAGAACCCGCTATGCACACCGCGCATGGCTTGCCAGAGACGTTAGGGGAGCACAACCTCATCGGGGCGCATCCGGCCCAGCACGGTTCGCGCCATTTCATCGAGCAGGTCGAGATCGAGGAAGTCATCGGATAACCGCCGGGTCAAAACCTCCATCTCGGCGACCTCGGTCCGCAAGCTGTCCAACTCAGCTGCCAATTGCGCCCGTTCGGCATCGACCTGAATGCGGCGAAAGAGCCCGTGATTGCCCTGCACAGCCGCAAACGTGAACTGCGCGCCGACAAACAGCAACGCCATTGGGATCAAAAAGCTGGTCCAGCTCCGCTTGGAAGTCATGCTCTGCCTCACACGCGCCCGTTGATCGGGCATCCTGTGGATAAGTATGCACATTTCCTTGCGAAAGGGAATGCTCCGAGCGACACCAAATACGCGCCGGGGGGCCGCGCCCCCCGTCAGGTGATCGACGCGGCATAGATGCCATCAATTGCAGCGCCGATCATGGCGTTGAACTCCGCATCGCTTTGTTGGGCGCTGAGGCCCTCCGTCAGCGCGCGGCTAAAACTTGCGATGACGCCTGGGTTTTCCGCCAAACGCCGGTTCGCTTCACCGCGATCATAGCCGCCGGAAAGTGCCACCACGCGCATCACCTTTGGATGGGCGACCAGGGGGCTGTAAAGACCGGGGGTTTCGGGCAATGTCAGCTTCAGCATGACCGGTGCGGACACTGTCTCCAGCCCGCGTGTGAGTTCGTTCAGCAGCAGCGCCTCGGCCTCGGCCTTGTCAGGGATCGAAATGGTCACTTCCGGCTCCAGGATCGGCACAAGGTTTTTGGCCAGGACCTGTTCCCCCAGCTCAAATTGCTGCGCGACTGTCGCGGCAATCCCGCTGACGGAGGCCGCATCGATCACGCTACGTTCCTTCGTGCCGAAAATCCCGGCGGCGACGGCGCGGTCCAGAAGGTCATCAAGCCCCGGGATGGGTTTCATCAGGCGTACGCCGTCGTCGGCGTCGGCCAGTCCCTTGTCGATCTTCAAGAACGGCACAACGCCCCTGTCTTCCCACAGAAACTGCGCCGCCGATTTGCCAGAGATCTCGCGATCCATGGTCATTTCAAATAGGATGGCGGCGATCACCTTGTCCCCAGTGAAGGCCTCTGCCGTGGCGATCCGGGTCCGCATCTCGTGGATGCGGTCGAACATCTCCGCCTCGTTTGAATAGGCGTCCTCATCCACCCCGTAAAGCTTCAGCGCTTTGGGTGTGGAGCCCCCAGATTGGTCCAATGCCGCGACAAAGCCCTTGCCGCTGGTCATTTGGTCGATTTGGGCCTGATTTGGCATGATGTTCTCCTGGTGCGTTCCGCGGCACTGATAGGCCAAGCACGGGCTTTAGGACAATGCTGATCGCGCAAACATCCAAAGATAGAGTGTTTTTGTACTACTCATCCGTCTCGGGCGCGGGGGCATCTGCGGCCGGCCCATGTGCCGCCAGCCAGGCCTCAAAGACGGTTGCTTGAACCTCGGACAACATCTCCGACCAAGCCTCCGGCGCATCGCTGATGTCGCCCATGGCCTCGATCTCGTTGACGATGGCGCCTGCGGACCGGTCGCCGGCCGCCTCCGATAAAAGCGCTAGATAATAGGCATCGGCATAGCTTCGGGGACGTTCGAGCCCGACCAGCGCGGCGCGCGCCGCGCCCGCCGTTGCCTCGGCGGCTGCGGTCGCGGTGACGCTGCCTTGGGCGGCCAGAACGCCCGCCATCCCCAGCCGCACTTCCGCGGCGTCCATGGCCAAATAGGCGCTGCGACTGCCTTCTGCGGCGGCGCGATGGAGGATGAGGTAGACGTCGTCGGCGGGCAACTGATCAAGATGATCCTCGACGATCAACAACGCCTCGACATCGCCAGCATCGAGCAAAGGCTCCAAAACCACAATTGCAAGTTCCGGGCTGCGTGGCATGCCCGCGCCATCGACCAGCGCCGAGGCCAATGCCAATCGCGTATCGGGCTCCAATTCGGCGCCATCGCTGCCCAGCTGCGCCGCCAATGCTGCCGAAAGGGCCGCCGAGGGCTGCACAGGTGCCGGTGCGCCTAAGCGGATCGCCGGTCGGAAGGCGGCCACGAAATCCTCGAAATCCTCCACGCTGTCCTCATCAAGGCGCACCGGCGCGTCCGGGCTCAAGGTGATGGATATGCGCTCGGGCGTGTTGGCAAAGCCCGCAACCGCCTCAGCGGCCATGACGAGGAAGTCTTGCGCTGCGGCGATCTCAGGCGATGCCGGGGCGGGCGCGGGCGCTGCCGGCGGCGGCGCGTCAGGGGCCGGCGTTGCGATTGGATCATCGCCCTTGCCGCCGGTGGCCGGTGCCTGGGGCGTCACCTCAGGGGCTGGGGCCGCTGGAGGAGCGGCGTCAACATTGGGCAGCAATTCTTCGCTAAGCAGCGCCACGAGCGCGTCGGGGTTCAGGACAAAAGGTGGGATTTCGGCGGAAAATCGTTCCCACAACCCATCATTTGTAAATTCAATATAGGCATCGGATAGATCGAAAACCGGCGCGTCCAAGTCCTCGACATATATCGAGGCGTAATCGAACGTGGCCGTCCCGCTAAGCGTGCCATTGCTTTCCGATTGCACAAAGAAATCCGTCTCCAAAGCGCTGCTGGCCACAGTATAGTCTGCATGGATGCGGGCCGCATTGACGTAGATTTCGTCAAACCCGAAGGCGAGAAGTTCGTCCCGGTCCCAAGGCGGCAGGCAGCCCACCGGGAAATTCGCGCCCGCGATATCCAGCGTGACCGAGGTTTGGTCGATCTGCAAAATCGGGTTGGACCTGACGACGACGCGGTCGATGCTGACGTTGCAGTCGGGGTAGTCTTCGAGGTCATAGGGGCTAATTTCGAGCCCTATAATCGCAAACCGGCTGTCCAAGGGTCGGATGTCGAGATCGACATACCGGATTTCCGCGACGCTGCGCGCGGCATTCAAAAGCCCTTGCACCGCGGCCGTTGCAAGCCGTTCGAGCGAAAAGAACTCCGCGAAGGTGATGTCTTGTGCAGATGCGCTGTGCGGGACGGTTGCACTTAAGATCGCCGCGATAGCCGTGCTGCGGCACATATTGGAATAGGTCATGGAACGATCGCTTGGGCCCTAGGTCATGAAAGTCTCTCCACAGACCAGCTAAGCAAGGCCGAGGGTGTGGATGCAAGCTTTACTTGGCCGCGGCGTCCTCTAGCGCGGCGACACCGGGCAGGGTCTTGCCCTCCATCCATTCTAAAAACGCACCACCCGCGGTCGACACATAGGTAAAGGCCTCGGCCACACCGGCCTGGTTCAGCGCCGCGACGGTATCGCCGCCGCCGGCCACCGAAATCAGCCCGCCCGCTTGTGTCAATGCGGCCGCTTTGACGGCTGCTGCGTTGGTCGCGGCATCGAACGGGGCGATTTCAAACGCGCCAAGCGGTCCGTTCCAAATCAGCGTTTTGGCTGCGGCAAAGGCGGAGGTGATCTCGGTGACCGCTGCGGGGCCAGCATCGAGGATCATGGTACCGGCCGGCACGGCCCGTGCCGATACAGTCTCCGAAGGCGCGCCGGCTTTGAATTCCGCGGCCACGACAACCTCATCCGGCAACAGGATCGTGCAGCCGCGCGTTTTGGATTTTTCCAGGATGTTCAGTGCGGTCTCGGCCAGATCGTGCTCGCACAGCGATGCCGCCACATCGACGCCCTGCGCGGCCAAAAACGTATTGGCCATGCCGCCGCCGATCACCAGCGTGTCGACCTTTTCGATAAGGTTTTCCAACAAGGCAAGTTTGGTTGAGACCTTCGCCCCGCCGACAACCGCTACAACCGGGCGCGCGGGGCTGCCGAGTGCAGCCTCAAGCGCGTGCAACTCAGCGGCCATAAGGCGCCCGGCGCAACAGGGCAACAGATGCGCCACGCCTTCGGTGGAGGCATGCGCGCGATGCGCGGCCGAAAAAGCGTCATTGACATAAACATCGCCAAGCGACGCCAAAAATCCCGCCATCTTGGGATCGTTGGCCTCCTCCATTGCGGAAAACCGCGTGTTTTCAATCAGAACAATCGCATCGCCGGGCAATGCCGCGATGCTGTCGCGGTCCGGGCGTTCGACGAAATGGACCGCGGTGCCAAGGGCGGCTTCTAATGCGGGCACGGTGATGCGCAAGCTCATATCCGGGTTTGGCTTGCCCTTTGGCCGACCGAAATGCGCGAGCAATACGGGTTTACCGCCGGCGGCGCGGATATCCTGGATTGTCGGCACGATGCGGTCGATGCGCGTTGTGTCGGTGACCCCTTTGCCATCGACCGGCACGTTGATGTCGACGCGGGTCAGAACGATCTTACCCGCCAAATCCATGTCATCGAGCGTTTTCCAGGCCATCTTGCGCCTCATCTCGGGCCAGGCCCGGTTGTTGGACAGACAGCACGCGGGCCAAAAGGCCGCGCGCGCCGCTTGGCATCAGAGGAATTTGCCCATCGCGACAGCCGTGTCGGCCATGCGATTGGAAAAGCCCCATTCGTTGTCATACCAGCTCAGCACACGGCACATCCGGCCGTCCATGACCTTGGTCTGGTCGGTGTGGAAAATCGAGGAATGCGGGTCGTGGTTGAAATCCTGGCTGACCAAGCTTTCGTCGGTATAGCCCAGGATGCCCGAGAGCGGCCCGTTGCCGTCGGCGGCGCTGCGGATTGCGTCGTTGATCTCGTCCACGCTGGTGTCGCGGGCGGCCTCAAAGGTCAAATCGACAACGGAAACATTTGGCGTTGGCACCCGGATTGCCACGCCATCAAGCTTGCCGGCCAGTTCCGGCAGGACAAGGCCCACGGCCTTTGCCGCGCCGGTCGAGGTTGGGATCATCGACATTGCAGCCGCGCGCGCGCGATAAAGGTCCTTGTGCATCGTATCGAGCGTCGGCTGATCGCCGGTATAGGAATGGATGGTCGTCATGAAGCCTTTGACGATCCCGATCTCGTCATTGAGCACTTTGGCCACGGGGCTGAGGCAATTGGTCGTGCAGGACGCGTTTGACACGACAACGTCGTCGCCGCCCAGCACGCCATCATTGACGCCGTAGACGATGGTTTGGTCCGCATTGGTGCCGGGCGCCGAAATCAGCACCCGTTTAGAGCCGTTTTCCAGATGCGGGGCACATTTTTCCTTCGAGGTGAAGATGCCGGTGCATTCCAGCACGATATCGACGTCGCCCCAGGGCAGTTCAGCGGGGTTGCGGATCGCGGTGACCCGCATTGGACCGCGTCCGACATCGATCGTGTCCTGGGTCGTTGTCACGGTTGCCGGAAACCGTCCATGCACGCTGTCATAGCGCAGAAGATGCGCATTGGTTTCCACCGGGCCTAGATCGTTAATCGCAACAACCTCGATATCGGTACGGCCTGATTCGATGATCGCACGCAGCACATTGCGCCCGATCCGCCCAAAACCGTTGATTGCCACTTTTACAGCCATGCCGGTCTCTCCTATGCTGCTATGCGCCACCGGGATCCCTGTTAGCGATAACAGGGGCCCTTTACGCCCGTGTAACAGGGCCAGCGGCGGGGGAAAAGACCGTTAGCGCCAGAATGCCATCCACTCCACGAGGCGCAGGACCTGTTGTCCGCTCGCAAGGGAAATCGCCCAGCCCAAAAGTGCCGCGTCGATCATCAGCAGCACGAGGATGAAACCGCCGATCCAATAGGCGAGAGTTTGGCTCATGCCCCCGTGTAGCCCAGCCTGCCGCGCCATAGAAGCGCGGAAGTGGCGCGGTGGCGGTGCTCCGCGCGGTGGCTGGGCACCTCAGATCCATGCCGTGAACCTCATTCCCGCCGCGCGATGGTTTGCCGTGCCGCCAAGCGCGGCTATGGTACCGGCACGGACAGGGGAGACAGGCATGAGTGGTTTATTGGCGTTGCTGGACGACGTGGCGGCGATTGCCAAAATGGCAGCAACGTCGGTCGATGACGTGGTTGTGCAGGCCACAAAGGCGGGCGCCAAAGCCGCCGGCGCGGTGATCGACGATGCCGCGGTGACGCCAAAATACGTGCACGGTTTCAAGGCCGAGCGCGAATTGCCGATTGTGTGGCGCATCGCGCGTGGATCGATTTTCAACAAGCTGGTGATCTTGCTACCTGCGGCGATGCTGTTGTCGATCTTTGCGCCGACATTGATCTATTGGCTGCTGATCCTCGGGGGGCTGTATCTGTGCTTTGAAGGGGCAGAAAAGGTCTGGCACGTGGTCAATCCGCACCACCATGACGTCGCAGATGCCATCGCGGAGAAAGCGGAAACCGGCCCGCATCTGGAAGAACAAAAGGTGCGCGGCGCCATCCAGACCGATTTTATCTTATCGGCAGAGATCATGACCATCGCATTGTCGGCCTTGCCCGGTGAGGCCGGGATCGCCTTTCGCGCCGCCGCCTTGGCCGTCGTTGCGGTTGGCATCACCGCTTTGGTCTATGGCTCTGTCGCGTTGATCGTGAAGGCCGACGATATCGGGCTTGCCATGGCTGAACGGGGCCGGACATCGGCCGGGCGCGCCTTGGGACGGGCCATTGTGCGCGGCATGCCAAAGTTCCTGACGCTGCTGACGATTGTCGGCACAGCCGCGATGTTGTGGGTTGGCGGCTCGATCATCGTCCACGCGGTGGCCGAGATCGGCTGGCACGGGCCGGAGGATGCGATCCATTCCATCGCCCATAGCATCGGTCAGGGCGCGGGATTTATCGAATGGCTTGTGACGGCTGGGATCGACGGCGTTTTGGGCCTCGCGCTTGGATTTGCCACGATCCCAGTGGTGCAAAGAGTTTTGAAGCCGCTCTTCAAAGGTCTCACCGGCGGTTCGACAGGAGACGCCAGCCACTGAGACCGGCCGGAATGCCTGCTCTCGGATCGCGGCCAGAGGCGTTAAAACCCCGCGCTGAGCGCCATCAGCGACGGGCCGGGGTCTGTCGATCAACAGAAGTTCCGGGCACTTTATCTCTGCCAAACCTGCGCTCCGCATGATCGAGGCGCCAAACCCATCTAAATCGACAGGCCGCCGGACGGCCCGTCGATGGCGGGACGGGCACGCCCGCTGTTAACCCGCCGGGGGTCTGCATACGTTTTCGTTTTGCGGACAATCCGGGCTTTCGCTGCGGCAGGACCGAGGTTCGGTTTCGCAACGGAGAGAGTAGGCGCTCAGCCTGAATGCCCCTTGAGATCGAGGCATTTGCAAATCAGGCCTTTAGGTGTCCGATACGTTCGAAAGCCCATTGCCTCGTAGTAGGCCAGTGCTTCGGGATTGTCGTTTGCGATGGATGCGTCGATTTTTTCAACCTAGGCATCGTCGGCGGCCTTCAGACTGACAGCAAACAACGCCCGCCCCACACCCTGTCGAGCAGCGGAGGGTCGGATATGTGTGCCGATGATACCCCAGCCGGGTTCAACACCATACGTGTTTCCAGCGTCAGCACGTATCAGAGATTGAAAGCCGAGGATTACCCCGTTTTCCTCCGCGACCGAGCATCTTATTTTCCTGGGGTCCTCTATGTAATGGGCGCGAACGAAAGCCTCGTTGTCTGGGCTTTTCCGTTTTCCGGACGCCGTCAAATCTTTGAGCAAGCCGCTCATCTCTTCGACATTTCCCAGCACAGCGTCTCGGATTTTCATGATGAACCCATCTATACCTTTTGAGGCCTTGAGCCCCTGCATCCAGCATAAACTGCTGGCGCAGACCTCTTAAGCCGACATTCATTCAAACCGCAGCATCGCGCATTCTTGGGCTCAAACGGAATTTCGCTGTAGGACGTATAGGCGCCCGCGTAACGCTCCACGTCTATTTTGCCGAGCCGTCCCATCGAAGGCGGCTGCGGCATTGGTGTTTGCCGTCATTACGCAGGTTCTGACGGGGTCAGAGCAGGTCTTTTGCTTTCTGCGCAACGGCTTCGGCCGTGATGCCGAAATGGGTGTAAAGATCGCCGGCTGGCGCGGATCCGCCAAAGCTGTCCATTCCGACAAAGCCGGCCTTCGCTTCGCGTCCCCGTTCGCCCAAAAGCCACCGGTCCCAGCTTTGGCGCATCGCCGCCTCGACCGCCACGCGGACTGCGCCTCCTGGCAAAACCCGCCTCCGGTAGGCCTCATCCTGTTCGGCGAAATATTCCATACACGGGACCGAGACGACCCGGGCGCCGATGCCTTGACCGTGCAACAGCGCCCGTGCGCCCAGTGCGACCGAAACTTCGGAGCCTGAGGCCATCAAAATGACCTGGCGTTTGCCTTCGGCCTCGGCCAAGACGTAGGCGCCTTGCGAGACAAGGTTTTTCGCCTTGTGATCGATCCGCACGGTCGGCAGGCCTTGGCGTGACAAGGCCAAGACCGATGGCCGTTTGGCCTCGTTCAGCGCGCATTCCCAGGCTTCTGCCGTTTCCACCGCATCGGCCGGACGAAATACCAGCATGCCTGGCGTTGCGCGCAGCATGGCGAGATGTTCAACCGGCTGGTGCGTCGGTCCGTCTTCGCCCACGCCGATCGAATCATGGGTCATCACGTATTGCACGCTGATCCCCATCAGGGCCGATAGGCGCATCGCCGGCCGCGCGTAATCGGTGAACGTAAAGAATGTCCCGCCATAGGGGCGCACGCCGCCATGGAGCGCCATACCGTTCATCGCCGCGGCCATGCCGTGTTCGCGGATCCCGTACCGCAGGTACCGGCCTTTGCGGTCCTCGGGCATGAAGTCGACCATGCCGCCGGTTTTGGTGTTGTTCGACCCCGTCAGATCGGCCGAACCGCCCAATGTTTCGGGGATCACCGGATTGATCACTTCGAGCGCCATTTCCGAGGCTTTGCGCGTGGCCACTTTGGGCGCGTCGGTGGAGACCTGCTTTTTCAACGCGCGGAGTGCGGCGGCCAGTTTTTTTGGCATCTGTCCGGCAAAACTGCGCGCAAATTCCGCCTGTTTGCCGCTCGAGAGCGCCCCGAGCCGGGCCTCCCAAGCCTCACGCGCGGGCACGCCGCGCCGGCCGACCTCTTCCCACCAGGCTTTCAGATCCGCCGGAATGTCGAAGGCACCGCGGTCCCATCCATAGGCCGCTTTGGTGTCGGCCACCATCTTTGCATCGGTCAAGGCGCCATGGCCTTTGGCGGTATCTTGCGCGGACGATCCGATTGCGATGTGGGTTTTGCAGGCAATCATGGCCGGCCCGGCGCTGGCCTTGGCGTCGCGCAAGGCTCGGTCAATGTCGTCCGGATCGTGGCCGTCGCAGGAAAACACGTCCCAGCCGCTGGCCGCAAAGCGCGCTTTTTGGTCGGTTCGATCGGACAAATCGACCTTGCCGTCGATGGTGATCCCATTGTCATCGAACAGCACGATCAGTCGCGACAAGTGCTGCCGGCCGGCCAGCGCCAGCGCCTCTTGGCTCACACCTTCCATCAGACAGCCATCGCCCGCGATACAGTAGGTGTAATGATCGATGATCTTCTTACCCCACCGCGCACGTAGCGATTCTTCGGCGATGGCAAAGCCCACTGCATTGGCGATCCCTTGGCCCAAAGGCCCCGTCGTCGTCTCGATCCCGCTGGCATGTCCGAATTCAGGATGGCCGGCGGTGATCGACCCGAGCTGTCGGAAATTCTTGATTTGGTCCAGGGTCATATCGGCATACCCTGTCAGGTGCAGCAAACTGTAAAGCAGCATCGAGCCATGCCCGGCGCTCAGAACAAATCGGTCCCGGTTGGGCCAGTTGGGTGCGCTGGCGTCAAAGCTCAGATGCCGTGCAAACAGGACCGTAGCAACATCGGCCATCCCCATCGGCATGCCGGAATGACCGGAATTGGCCGCCGCGACCGCATCAAGCGTCAAAGTACGAATACACGCCGCGCGGCGCCAATGATCGGGGTTTCTGCTGATCAAAGGTGTCAGATCCACGGGGCCATCCTCCTGTTATGCGCGCCCTTCTTATTGGTGCGCCGCGCCCGCCTGATATCAGAGCCCGGCCCAAGCGCAAGCCGACGCACCCGGTCTCGATCCGCCGAAATTCGTTGCCTACTTCAAGCGCGGTCCGGAAACGGTTGCAAAACCGGCATCTTTTTGTATGCGTTGAGGGCAGTGAACGCCGGGCGTAACCATAGATTGGAAAGTCCAGATATGTCAGAAGACCGGGTCGACCTCGATACGATCATCGCTTTGGAAAGCCGGATCAATGCCGCGTTGGACCGGATATCGGGCGCGGTTGCGGTGCAGGTCGTGGTGGCCGCCAACCCCGAACCCGATCCCGCTTTGGTCGCGGCGGAGGCCCGGATCGAGGCGCTGAGTGCGGATTTGGCCGCAGCACAAGCCGCTGCGGAGGATCAGGCGGGCCTGGCCGCAGAGATTGAGCGGCTCACGGCGGAATTGGGCGGCGATCAAGCCGCTGGCGGCGAGGCTGAAGAGCTTGCGCTATTACGGGAGCGGGCCGACCGGCTGCGCGCGGAGCGGAATGCCATCCGGGAGGAACGCGACGCGCTCGCCGAAGAGCTCGACAGCTATCGCAGCGGTTCTGCTGCGCCTGCCGAACAGGCGGTATCCGAGATGCCGGAATTGGTCTCTGCGCTGCGCGATTTGCGCACGGCCAATGCTGAGCTGTCCCGCCAATCCGAGGCTATGCGGCATGCCGCGGCGGCCGGCGATGGCGCACCGCCGCCGGATACGTTGAACGCGGCGATGGCCGCGGAGCTTTTATCACTGCGCGCCGAACGGGCCGCCGATGCCGCGGAAATGCAGCTGATCCTTGATGAGTTGCGGCCTTTGACGGAAGGAACGCAAGATGCCTGAATTGATTGTCGAAATCGGTGGGCGCGATTTCACCGTTGCCTGCCAAGAAGGCGAAGAGCCATTTTTGCAAGCGGCCGCGGCGATGCTCGACGCCGAGGCGGCCAGCATCTTGGGCCAGGTCGGCCGGATGCCCACCGAACGGATGTTGCTGATGGCCGGGCTGATGTTGGCCGACAAGACCGCCGCGCTCGAAGAGGAACTGGCCGGTAAAACCGAAGCCTTAACCCAAGCCGAAGAGAAACTGACCGACCGGGCGCGTCAGATTGCCGATCTACAAGACGCCCAAGGGCCCGACACGGTGGCGGTCATTCCAACCGAAATCCATGATCATCTGGCGGAATTGGCGGCGCGGGCGGAGGCCTTGGCCGAAGAGCTGGAGGCCGAGCCGGCAACGGAGTGATCGGGTGGGGCGCGGCAAGACCGCCCTGGCGGTCTTTTCGGGCGACGGGGTTCAAGGCCCCAAAGCCCGAAGGCCCCGGCATCAACCCTTAAACACTGCCCTTAAACAGGGGCCTTATATATGGGCCTTATACATGGGCCTCAAAAACGGGCGGCAAAAGCCGTGCAGCCTCGACCGCCGGTGGGCTAAGACGGTCGCGCGCCTCGCCGGGATAAAACCGCGCCCGGATCGCTGTGGGCATGGGATTTGGTTTCAGTAGATGCACCGCGGGCCCGGTCTTTCTACTCTCGGCCTGCCAGGTTTCGATCAGCGCCCGCATCGCTGCCTTTGACATCGCATAGGGGGCCGCAAATTTCGCATCCCAATCGCTGTCGAAAAAAATCGCTTTCGGCGCTTTGGCGAGGTCCAAAAGCGGCGCCATCAGGCTGACAAGCCGCGTCGCCGCGCGGATATTCGTTGCGATCACCTGATCGAGGTCTTTGGCTGTGATATGTGACGCGGGGGTGAGGGCGGTGGCGTGAAAGGCGCTGTGGACCCAGATATCGGCGCGGCCCCAACGGTCATGGACCGACCGGCACAGATGGGCCATTGCGGCCTCATCGGTCACATCCATCGGCGCCAGCGTCGATTGACCGCCGCCGGCTTGAATGCGATCGTCAAGCGCCTCTAGCCCGCCGGTTGTGCGTGCCACAGCGACGACATGGGCGCCCCGTAATGCAAGCCATTCCGCCGCGGCCGCGCCAATACCGCGGCTGGCACCCGTGACAATTGCGATCTGACCTGAAAGTTCTGACATGGCGCGCCACATGACCCGTGGCGACGGCGAAAGCAAGGCCTGTGCTTGACAAAGCGCCGCCCCGGCCAGACAACACCGGCAACGTGTACCAGATGAACCAGGAGAACCGCATGGACCGCCGCATGACACTTAGCCGGGCGATTTGGGCGCAAGAGAGCTTGGCACGCAACGTCATCTTGATCCTTGCCGGCACGCTGCTCATTGCGCTGGCGGCGCAAGTGACCGTTCGGCTCTTGCCGGTTCCGATGACACTACAGACGCTGGCGATCTTGGCGGTCGGCTTTTCCTTCGGCGCGCGCTTGGCCACGGCGACATTGCTGACATACTTGGTCAAAGGCGCGATGGGCCTGCCGGTCTTTGCCGGGGGTGGCGCTGGCGTGGTCTACATGACAGGCCCGACCGGCGGCTTTCTGTTGGGTTTTGTCGCAATGGCGTGGATGGCCGGTTATGCCGCCGATCGTGGCGTGATGCGGAATGTGCCGGCGGCCATCGCGGTCGCGCTCTGCGCATCGGCCGTTATCTATCTGCCAGGTTTGGCCTGGCCGGCTCTGTCGATGGGTACGGAATGGTCGGTGCTCTGGTCCGGGTGGATGGCGCCGTTCTTGTTGGGCGATGCAATCAAGGCGGTGCTTGCGGCGCTGATCGTGACCGGCGCTTGGTCCGCCCTGCGGCGCGCGAAAACCTAACGTCACCTTGGCTGAGCTGCCGCTGCTTCAAACGCCGTCCCATTTGGGGCGGCGTGCGTTTTTGGGCGCTATGATCGCGGCGGCGGCAGCGCGGTCCCGCGCTGAGACAGCTCTTTCTGAAACCGATGGCCTTGGGCTCTCGGTTGTTCAAAACGAGGCAACGCGTCCGCTGACAGATGCGGGCGCTGCTTATCAGGTCACTCTGTTGCCGGGCCCCTTCGCCCTGCGCGTCGCGCGCGCACCCGCCTCGGTCGAATTGGCCGTCGCGCTCAGCCTTGAGCCGGGCATTTTTGACCGCTTCGGTAGCGCGCGCGATCCGGTCTTTGGGCCCGCCTCTGGCTATGCGCGTGCGGCCAAGCCAGGTGCAACGCTTTATCTGACTGACCCGGCCTGCCGTGCCGACGATCCGAGTGGTTTCAACATCCTTGGGCCCGAACATGCCCGGGCGGGCCTTTGGCCGATCTCCCGGATCGAGCCGGATCGGCTGTCCGATGATTGCCGCATGCCGTCCGTGCCAAGCCGTCAATCGCTGATTGCATCGGGCCTGCGGCTTTACCTCGTGGCGGCCTTTATCCGCGATGGGGCGGTCGATGATGGCGCCGATTTCCTGGTGCTTGATTTCACAGAGCCGGCATCGGGGTAGGATCACTCTGCCGGCTCATCGACCTTCATCTTAAATCCCGCCTGTACGCGGTCGGCTGGCGTGACCGGATAATCCCCCGAGAAACAGGCATCGCAATATTGCGGGCAGGCGGTGTTGCGGCCGTCCGCCTCTCCGGCGGCGCGGTAAAGACCGTCAAGCGTGATAAATTTCAAAGACGTGACGCCAAGATGCGTTTCCATTTCCCGCTCTGACATGGATGACGCGAGGAGCTTTTCGCGGTCGGGCGTGTCTACGCCGTAAAAACAGGGCCAAGCCGTTGGCGGACTTGCGATGCGGAAATGGACCTCCGCGGCGCCGGCATCAATGACCATTTCCTTGATCTTGCGGCTGGTTGTGCCGCGCACCACGCTGTCATCGACCAAGACAACGCGTTTGCCCTTTATCAACGCACGATTGACGTTCAGCTTCAGCCGAACGCCCATGTTCCGAATTTGCTCGGTCGGTTCGATGAACGTCCGACCGACATACTGGTTGCGGATGATGCCCATGCCAAAGGGGATACCGCTTTCGGCGGCATACCCCACGGCGGCGGGCGTTCCGCTATCCGGCACTGGGCAGACCAGGTCCGCATCGATGGGCGCCTCCCGGGCAAGCTCCACCCCGATCTGGCGGCGGGTCTCATAGACCGATCGGCCGCCCAAAATGCTGTCCGGGCGCGAGAAATACACATGCTCAAAGATGCAAAACCGCGATTTTGCCGGTTCAAACGGTTTGAAACTTTCCAGCCCGTTGCCATTGATGACGACCATCTCGCCCGGTTCGATCTCGCGCAGGAAATCGGCACCGATGATATCGAGCGCGCAGGTTTCGGAGGCCAGCACCCAGCCATCGCCCAAACGGCCCAGAACCAGCGGCCGCACGCCGAGCGGATCGCGCACGCCAATCAGCTTGGTGCGCGTCATTGCCACAACCGAAAAGGCCCCTTCGACCCGGCGCAACGCATCCTTCATGCGTTCGGGGATGGTCTTTTGGTAGCTGCGCGCCATCAGATGAATGATGCATTCACTGTCCGATGAGCTTTGGAAGATGGAGCCACGGCCGATCAATTCCCGGCGTAATTCTTCGGCGTTGACGATGTTGCCGTTATGGGCAATCGCCGCCCCGCCCATCGCAAATTCGCCGAAGAAGGGTTGCACGTCGCGGATGGCGGTGTGCCCTTTGGACCCGGCGGTGGAATAGCGGACATGGCCGATCCCGATCTCACCTGGCAAGGTCGTCATGACGTCTTGGCTGGTGAACGTGTCGCGGACATAGCCAAAGCGGCGGGCGGAGTTGAAGCCCTGTTCGGGATGATGCACGACGATGCCGCCGGCTTCTTGGCCGCGATGTTGCAGTGCGTGCAGTCCGAGGGCCACAAAATTCGCCGCATCCGCAACGCCGACAACGCCAAACACGCCGCATTCTTCACGTAATTTATCGTCGTCAAATGGATGGGATCGGATCACATTGGCCGCATCTGACATGGGCGCCCCGTCGCTGATCAGCCTGAGCCCGCGAATCCCTCGCATGCCCTTTGGAGCGGAGATAGGGCAGTGGACAGGTGCTGTCACCCGCTCAGTCACACAGATGTCATGAAAATCCGTGGATAGATCGCCGATAGCTGCGCGAAGGTGCGCGACTGCCTGAGATTGAGGCGCCTATCCGTCTGTAGCGGGCGGGGTTTCGGCCTCAATCGGGGTGGCCGGTGCCGCGCATTCGGCGGTCAATTCCTCAAACCGGGCTTGAAACCAGCCGGGCAGGTCTTCGGGGATGGCGGCCTCAATCGTGCCTTGCAGATCGCCCAGGATCGCAACCGAGCGGCTTTGATCGACGACGTCCACGCGTTCATCGCCAGCCAGGCGGTCATAGGCGATCAGCACCACAACGACCAACAACACGCCGCGCGCGACACCGAATAAAAAGCCAAGGCCCGCATCGACCCCGCCCACGGCAGATCTTTGAATGATCCCCGAGAACATCGGAGTGAACAGCGAAATCACAACCAAACCGATGATAAAAACACCGGCAAATGCGCCGATGATTCCCAGCTCGCAGCTTTCGCCAATATAGGTGCCGAGATAGGGGACCTCGCGAATGATCGGCACCGCGTCAGGGGCGAAGATAAAGGCCACAATGGCGGCCACGACCCAGCCACCGATGGCCAGCGCCTCGCGCACAAAGCCGCGGCTATAGGCGAGGATCGCTGAAATAACGATCACGCCGACCACAACACCGTCGACAATGGTGAAATCCATATCTGCCCTCGTCGTCTCTCGCCCGTTTGGTGGGCTCAGGCTGCCCCGAACACTTCGCCCACAAATTGCGCAAGGTCCGGCATTTCTTGCAGGTTCAACCCCGCGCCGTCCCCTGTTTTGCACCCTCGCGCCACGATGGCTGAGGAAAAACCAAGTTTTTGGGCCTCTTTCAACCTGTTTTCGGCTTGCGCCACCGGCCTGAGCGCCCCGGACAGCGATAATTCTCCGAAAAGCACAGAATTGGGCGGGATTGCGGCATCTTCGCGGGCCGACAACAGCGCCCCGGCCACAGCAAGGTCCGCGGCGGGTTCCGAGATCCGCATGCCGCCGGCGATGTTGAGGTAAACATCCAGCCCTTGGAACGAGATCCCGACACGTGCTTCCAGCACGGCCAGCACCATCGCCAGTCGGCCGCCATCCCAGCCCACAACGGCGCGGCGTGGTTGCGACAAAGAGGACGGTGCGACCAATGCCTGGATCTCGACGAGGACGGGCCGCGTGCCTTCGATGCCGGCAAAAACGACCGACCCGGGGGCTGCGGCCTCTCGGTCGGTCAAAAATAGGGCTGACGGATTGGGCACTTCGGCAAGGCCCGCGCCAGTCATCTCAAACACACCGATTTCATCGGCGGGCCCAAAGCGGTTTTTCACCGACCGCAGCAGCCGGAATTGGTGGCCGCGTTCGCCTTCGAAATAGAGCACCGTATCGACCATATGTTCGACCACGCGTGGCCCGGCGATCTGACCGTCTTTGGTGACATGACCCACGAGCATCACCGCCACGCCGCGGCGTTTGGCAAAGGTCACCAGTTCATGTGCCGCCGCGCGGACCTGGCTGACCGAACCTGGCGCGCTTTCAACGGTATCGAGCCACATCGTCTGCACCGAATCGATGATTGCAAGATCGGGGCGTTCGGCATCGAGCGTGGTCAAAATGTCGCGCAGATTGGTTTCCGAAGCGAGCGCGACATTGGCATCCTGGAGCCCAAGGCGCCCGGCGCGCAGGCGCACTTGCGCCGTCGCTTCCTCGCCAGAGATATAGATGACGCGGGCATTTTGCGCCGCAAAGCTCGCGGCCGCCTGCAACAACAGCGTCGATTTCCCGATCCCTGGATCGCCGCCGACAAGCGTTGCCGAGGCGCGCACCAGACCGCCGCCCAAACAGCGATCAAGCTCCGCCAGTCCCGATGAGCGGCGCGGCGGCTCGGCCTCGGCGGTTGCCAGATCGCTCAGCCGGATGCCTTTGCCCTTGGTCGCGCCCAAGGATTTGCCCGGCCCGGCCGAAAGCGGCGCCTCTTCCTGGATTGTGTTCCACTGGCCGCACGCATCGCATTGCCCGGCCCATTTTTTGTGCACCGCGCCGCAGGCATTGCAGATATAGACAGTGGAAACTTTTGCCATGGCCCGGCCTTATCCGAGCCGCCCGGTCTTGGCTAGGCGATCCGTGCCGATCGCAATTGCGTAGGAGGCCAGAACCGCCCCGGTGAAAAGCCAGAGCCCCCAAGCCGTTTCGACCCGACCAATCGAAAGCCCTTGGGCGATGGCGATATAGACGGCGATCAAGAAGATGTCGGCCATGGCGAGTTTGCCCAGAACGGCAATGGGGCCAAGCGCCTGTGTGCCAAGCCGCCCCAGATGGACCAGGGCCAAGGCAAGGGTTTTCGCCATCGGAGCCACAAGCGCCAGCAACGCCACCAAAATCGCCAGCGCCTTTTCATCCTCCCAAAGCGCGGCAATCCCCGACAGGACGGATATTTCATCCAGGCCAAAAAGTGGCAACAGGCCCGCGCGCATCAACGGCGCAAACCAGGCGAGCGGAAAGATCACCACCAAGCTGAGATTTGCGATCAGGAGCGCACGGAGCATGGCATCGAATTGGCGGTGTGGCGGGACATGATGCAAGGGGGAAATGCACAACCATGGTGGCAAAGCGTGTCTGGGGCGTGTCCGCTTTGCTCAACCTGCGGCACCGTGATAGTGCCGCGCGTATCGTGGGCCGAGCGAGGTGAGGATCTCATAGCCGATTGTGCCCGCCGCCTCAGCGAGCGCATCGATGCCGTGGGTCTCATTTAGAATGTCAAGAAAGTCGGGATCATGGTCGCATTCCGTGACGTCCACACCCATTAAGTCCATCGACACGCGGCCGGCCAGCGGACAGGCACGATCACCATCCCAAAGGGCTGCGTAGTCCGACATTGCACGGATGAGGCCATCGGCATATCCACTTGAAACAGTGGCAATCCTGCGCGTCCTATCTGCTGTGAATGCGGCGCCGTAACCGACCGCCTCGCCCGGTTCGATCCTGCGAATTTGCACGACAGGCAGACGCAGTCGTAGCACCGGTTCCGCTGCTGTGAATGGAAAGCCACCATAGGTGCCAATCCCAGGCCGTGTGAGATCAAAATGATAATCCTCACCCAGGAGCGCACCCCCCGTGGCCGCCAGCGATAATGGCGCGGACGCACCCGCCGTCAGCGCATGAAAGGTGGCAAGTTGGGCGGCGTTTTGCGGATGGTCGGGCGCGTCGGCACAGGCCAAATGGCTCATGATAAGGCGCGGGGCCACGTCGGCACGGATCGCGGCCCAATCGGCCGGCTCAAGTCCCAAACGGTTCATCCCGGTATCCAGCTGAATGCCGTAGGCGTGGTCCGGCAGCTCGGCAAGGTGCCGTCTGACCTGATCGATGGAGTTTAACATCGGAACCAGGTTGGCGGCGCGAATGGCTGCGGCATCGCCTGCCATATGACCGCCGAAGACGCAGATCTCCGGGCCCTCGCCCAGCACTGCCCGCGCCGCGGCGCCTTCTTCGGCGACAGCCACGAAAAACGTGCGCGCCCCGGCTGCGGCAAGGGTAGGGGCCACTTGCTGAACGCCCAAGCCATAGGCATCCGCCTTGATCACCGCGCCGCAAGTTGCACGGCCAGACGTCTTGGCCATGGCTTTCCAATTGCGCGCGATCGCGCCCAGATCGATATGAAGCTGCCCGGTTGCCATGTCCCGTTGGTCCTTCAGCGCGCGCCCGGCGTCAAGCAGGCTCAGCGCTGTGCAGCCTGCCAGTCTCGCGCGAGATTGCCGAATTTTGTGAACTTACCCTCAAAGCTTAGCTCAATGGTGCCGATAGGCCCGTGACGCTGTTTGCCGATGATGACCTCTGCTTTGCCATGCAGGCGGTCCATGTCCTCTTGCCATTTCGCCATCGCTTCGAGGTTCTCTTCACCCGGTTTTTCGCGTTCTCGGTAATATTCGCCGCGATGGACGAACATCACCGTATCGGCATCCTGTTCGATGGAACCTGATTCCCGGAGATCGCTGAGCTGTGGGCGCTTGTCTTCGCGTTGCTCGACTTGGCGGCTAAGCTGGGACAGGGCGATCACCGGGATGTTCAATTCCTTCGCAATTGCCTTGAGGCCTTGCGTGATCTCAGAAATTTCGTTCACGCGGCTGTCTTTATTCGTGTTCGCACGTAGCAATTGCAGATAATCCACGATCAATAGATGCAGCCCCAGCGGAGATCGCTTGAGCCGCCGGGCCCGGGCCGCGACCTGCGCGATGGGTAGCGCGGGCGTGTCATCGATATAAAGCGGACAGGTTTCAAGTTCCTGCGCGGCAGCGAGATAGCGTTTGAATTCGTCTTGGTTGAGTTCGCCCTTCCGGATCAGTTCCGAGGGTACTTCGGCCGATTCCGACAAAACCCGCTGCGCCAATTGCGCCGCCGACATCTCAAGGCTGAAAAAGCCGACGACGCCGCCATCGGATGCCGTCCCCGGCTCGGTGCCTTTGCGGAACGCCTTGGCCACGGCAAAGGCAATGTTTGTCGCAAGTGACGTTTTGCCCATCGACGGCCGGCCGGCCAAGATCAAAAGATCAGAATTGTGCAGACCGCCCAGTATCTTATCGAGATCGGTCAATCCCGTGGACAGGCCCGCGAGCTTACCGGATCGGTTATAGGCGGCTTCAGCCGATTCGACCGCATCGGTCAGCGCTGACAGAAACGGAACAAAGCCGCGATTGGTCGTGCCGCTGCCAGCAAGCCGGAAAAGTTCGCTCTCGGCGGTCACGATCTGTTCGTCCGGCGTGGTGTCCTCGCGCGCGGTCATCGCCCGATCCGATACGCGACGGCCCAAATCGATCAATTCGCGGCGCAAGGCCAGATCATAAATCAATCGCGCATAATCCTTTGCGGCCGTTGTAGCCACTGCCGAAAGCTGCATCCGCAACAGGTATTCCGCGCCGCCAAGGGTTTGGAGCCCGGTATGGTCGGCCATGACCGTCTTTAGCGTGGTTGCATCGGTTTGCTGGCCGCTTGCGATCCGGTGGGCCGCTTTGGCAAATATCTCGCCATGGACCGGGTCATAGAAATGCGCCGGTTTCAGCTGCACCTCGTCAATGCGGTCCATAATGTAGTTGGATGACAGAATTGCACCCAGAAGCTGTTGTTCTGCCTCAATATTATGGGGCAATACGGTAACGTCTCCGGCCTCGGCCGGATGTGTTGTCGGTGCCATGGTGTTCATGACCGCTCCCCTCGTTTTTATTGTCTCGCGGATCAGGTTCGGACGTCGTAGGCCAAGCCGCTTGTTAGGGTCAATGAGGATATCCTGTGGACATCGCAGAAAAATCACCGCGCTGGTCGCACCATATCACGATGCTGGCAGTGTGACGACCGCTAAATATGGGTCTTCCACCTAGGCTTGGTGGGGCGACCAGGTGTCGGGGTCAGTGAGATACCGCGCGACCTCGTCCAATGTGTGGGTGTCAAAATCGGCTCCCCGGCGCGCCTCGGCCAGCACATCGGCCCAGCTGCACAGATAGTGCAACTCCACGCCGGCCGCGTTGAGGGTCGGGATCGTTTCAGGAAAGATGCCGTAGTAAAAGATCACCGCGGTATGGCCGCATGTCGCACCGGTTTTCCGGATCGCATCGACGAATTTCAGCTTCGACCCACCGTCGGTTGTGAGGTCTTCAACCAGCAAGACCCGCGCGCCCTCCCGCATCTCGCCCTCGATCTGCGCATCGCGACCATAGCCTTTGGGCTTTTTGCGCACATAACTCATCGGCAGCGCCATCCGTTCGGCGACCAGCGCGGCAAATGGAATACCGGCCGTTTCGCCTCCGGCGATGTTGTCGAAGGCCTCAAGCCCGGCATTGCGCATCACGGTGCAGGTCATGAAATCCATCACGCTGGCGCGGATCCGGGGGTAGGAGATTAGCTTGCGGCAATCGATATAGGTCGGCGCCTGTTTTCCGCTGGCCAAGGTGAACGGGGATTTTGCATTGAAATGTACGGCTTGAATGTCGAGGAGCATACGTGCGGTGAGTTGCGCGATCGTGGCGGCGTCAGGGTAGCTCGACGGGATCATTGAACGCTCCAATATAGCGGGTGGCCTGGATCGAAGATGGTGATTTCATCTTCTGGTAAGGTCAGTTTGGCCGGGTAAGCCACGGGTTCGGCATGTTTTTCTAGTGTGATCGTCGCATCGTTTAGCGCCCGTCCGTAATGTGCCGGACCGTGGAGCGCGGCAAAGCCCTCCAATTTGTCGAGCGCGGCTTCCTCTTCAAAGACATGGGCGAGGCAGGCCATGGTCACCGGCGCGGTGAAACATCCCGCGCATCCACAGGCGATTTCTTTGGCGGCATCGAAATGCGGGGCGCTGTCCGTGCCCAGAAAGAACCGCGTGTCGCCGGACGTCGCCGCAGCGCGCAGCGCGTCCCGATGCGTCGCGCGCTTGGCCACCGGAAGGCAATAGTAATGCGGTCGGATCCCGCCGACCAAAAGATGGTTGCGCGTGATCATCAAATGATGCGTCGTGAGCGTCCCGGCCATCGGACCCGGCGCCTCTGAGACAAACGCCACGCCATCGGCGGTGGTGACATGTTCAAGCGTGACGCGCAATTCAGGAAGCTCGCGTTTCAACGGGGCAAGGATGCGGTCGATAAACACAGCCTCTCGATCGAAAATGTCGACCTCTGGGTCGGTCACTTCGCCATGAATACATAAGGGCAAGCCAATCTCTGCCATGGTTTCAAGTAGATGTCGGACGTTCTTCATGTCGCGCACACCAGAGCCTGAATTGGTTGTCGCCCCGGCTGGGTAAAGCTTTACGGCCGCGATCAACCCATCGGAAAAGGCAGCGGCCATATCGGCCGGATCGGTCGTTTCGGTCAAATAAAGCGTCATCATCGGCTCAAAATCCATGCCCTCCGGCAGGGCGCGCAGGATGCGGCTGCGATAGGCTGCGGCATCCGCTGCCGTGACCACCGGCGGCACCAAGTTGGGCATGATGATGGCGCGGGCAAAATGCCGCGCGGTCTCAGGGAGCACGGCCTCCAGGACGGCGCCATCGCGCAAATGCAGGTGCCAGTCATCGGGACGGCGCAGGGTGAGACGCTGTGTCATGGTCTCGGGCTACACCGCGGCTTCGTCTGCGACAAGGCGCCGAGTGCCCAATTCTTGTGCAAGCGACGGGGTTTGCCCGCAAATCCAGCGCGGCCGGCTTGCCTATCGCCCGGGCCGCCGCCTAGGGTCTGGCTATGTTAGATGCGCGCAGCGACATGCCGCGGCTGCAACGGATGCAGGGCCGTGCGACGGTGCGGCTCGCCCGAGGGCGGCTGATCGATCTGGCCCAGCAGGGGGCTGCCAAGGCGATGCTGCCGCGTATTCACACGCCGGGCGTGCAGCCCGTGCCGGAGGTGGTCTTTTTGAACACTGCCGGCGGCGTGACCGGTGGCGACCATCTGGAGACAACGCTCGGTATTGAGGACGGACACCTGGTGGGCACGACCCAGACCGCAGAGCGCGCCTATCGCGCGCGGGATGGCGTGGCGAATGTCTCTGTCCACTTGCAGGCCGGTGCCGGTGCAACCCTGGCTTGGTTGCCGCAAGAAACCATTCTCTATGACGGCGCCGCGCTGCATCGACAGACCACAGCCGAGCTTTCAGCTGGGGCGGAATTGATCCTTGCCGATAGCTTCGTTTTGGGCCGGATTGCGATGGGTGAGCAGGTGCGGCGTCTCACGTTGCGCGATCGTCGCGATATTCTGGTCGATGGCCGCCCGGTCGTTATCGACCCTTTGATGCTGCATTCAGCCGATCTGACGCGGCCGGGCGCTGCGGGGCTGGGCGAGGCGCGGGCGCTTGCAACCGTGCATCTGATTGCACCTACGGCGGGCGACCGGCTTGACCGCCTACGCGCCATCTTGCCAAGCGATGGCTCAGCGGCGGCGTCGGCCTGGGATGGCCGGCTGTCGATGCGCGTAATGCATCGCGACCCGGCTGTTTTGCGTGCCACGCTCGCGCGCGCTCTGATAGGCCTGACAGGCCGGCCCTTGCCCCGGGTCTGGCCGCAATGACGGAGACGATATGAACCTCACCCCCCGCGAGAAGGATAAGCTGCTGGTGTCGATGGCGGCCATTGTCGCGCGCAATCGGTTGTTGCGCGGCGTCAAGCTGAACCACCCCGAAGCCATTGCTTTGATTACAGATTTTGTTGTCGAAGGCGCCCGGGATGGGCGGTCGGTCGCGGAGCTGATGACCGCAGGCGCAGAGGTGGTTCAGGCCGATCAATGCATGCCGGGCGTTCCTGAGATGATCCATGACGTCCAAGTTGAGGCGACCTTTCCCGATGGCACGAAGCTTGTCACCGTGCACCACCCGATCCGATAGGAGCAAGCCATGATCCCCGGAGAGATACGGCCCGCCGAGGGGCTAATTACGCTAAATGCGGGTGCCGAGGCGGTAACGCTGAGGGTTGCCAATACCGGCGATCGGCCCGTGCAGGTCGGCAGCCATTACCATTTTGCCGAGACCAATGCGGCGCTTGAATTCGACCGCGCCGCCGCGCGCGGGATGCGCCTTGATATCGCGGCCGGAACTGCGGTCCGATTTGAGCCCGGCCAAAGCCGCGATGTCCAGCTTGTGCCTTTCGGCGGCAAGCGCGAGGTCTATGGGTTCAACCAGGCCGTGATGGGGAAGCTGTGATATCGTTGCGGCCAGCGCCCCGGCCCGTTGTTTCGGCGCGCTTTATGGTGCCGTGCCACCCCGACCGCTATGCTGTTTGGGGCCGTGCAAACGCAGCCGTAGGGGCGGAGGGGTGCCAGTGTCGCGCCATCGGCCCGCGAGATACCGGCGCTGTGCTGCCCGGATTTGCCACCCAGGCGAGGCGCTTGGATGGGATATCACCACCAACCGCGGGATTGGCCGTACCAGGCGAGGATGATGAAAGTCGTCGGAATGGCATGGAGCCAGAATGCTGTGGTGCTCATAATCGGCCTCAAGAATTAACGGGTTTCGTCTCAATACCGGTTGAAACCTGCAAAATGGCTAACGCAGCGTACGCTGCGTTCAGGCCGTGTTAACGTTCGATCCATCCAGAAGGCTTGTTCCATGCCCACCCAAATCCCCCGTGCACAATATGCTGATATGTATGGTCCCACGACCGGGGACCGCGTGCGGCTTGCGGATACCGAACTGATCATTGAGGTTGAACGCGATCTCACCACCTATGGCGAAGAGGTCAAATTCGGCGGCGGCAAAGTCATCCGTGACGGGATGGGACAATCGCAGGTCACACGCGCGGATGGGGCCGTCGATACCGTCATCACCAATGCGCTGATCGTCGATCACACCGGCATCTACAAGGCCGATATTGGCCTCAAAGACGGGCGCATCCACAAGATCGGAAAGGCCGGGAATCCGGATACGCAACCGGCTGTGGATATCATTGTGGGGCCTGGGACAGAAGCGCTTGCCGGAGAGGGAAAAATCCTGACAGCAGGCGGGTTTGACGCCCATATCCACTTCATTTGTCCACAGCAGGTCGACGATGCCTTGCATTCCGGTGTCACCACGATGCTCGGCGGGGGTACCGGGCCGGCGCATGGGACGCTCGCCACGACCTGCACGCCGGGGCCCTGGCATATCAGGCGGATGCTTCAGGCCATTGACGCGGTTCCGGTCAATATCGGGTTGTCGAGCAAGGGCAATGCCTCGCAGCCGGCGGCGTTAGAGGAAATGGTGCGCGCGGGCGCGTGTGCGATGAAACTGCATGAGGATTGGGGTACGACCCCCGGTGCGATCGATTGCTGCTTGACCGTGGCCGATCAGATGGACGTCCAAGTGATGATCCACACCGATACGCTCAACGAATCTGGCTTTGTCGAAAACACGCTATCGGCAATGAAGGGCCGAACGATCCACGCGTTTCACACCGAAGGGGCGGGCGGCGGTCATGCGCCGGACATCATGAAGGTGGTGGGTTACGACCATATCCTGCCATCCTCGACCAACCCGACCATGCCCTATACGGTCAACACGCTCGAAGAGCATCTCGACATGCTCATGGTGTGCCACCATCTCGACAAAGCCATCCCCGAAGATGTGGCCTTTGCCGAAAGCCGCATTCGCAAGGAGACCATCGCGGCCGAAGATATCCTGCACGATATGGGCGCGTTTTCGGTCATGGCCTCCGACAGCCAGGCGATGGGCCGCGTGGGCGAGGTGATCATCCGAACCTGGCAGACGGCCGACAAGATGAAGAAACAGCGCGGCGCATTGGCCGATGAGACCGGCGACAACGATAATTTCCGTGTCCGGCGCTACATCGCAAAATACACGATCAACCCGGCCATCGTGCATGGGATGAGCGCCGAGATCGGCTCGGTCGAAGAAGGTAAGCGGGCGGATCTATGCCTCTGGAATCCGGCCTTTTTCGGTGTGAAGCCCGAAATGGTGTTGATCGGAGGCTCCATTGCGATGGCGCAGATGGGCGATCCGAATGCGTCTATCCCGACCCCGCAGCCGGTGCATTCGCGGCCGATGTTCGGCGCGATGGGTCGCGCGCTGGAGCAGGCGTCCGTCACCTTTGTGAGCCAAGCGGCTCAGTCAGAGGGGATCGGCGCGGCACTGGGGCTTCGCAAGGCGACGACCGCTGTCGAGAACACGCGAAACATAGGGAAATCTGATATGATTCTCAATGGTATGACACCCGAAGTTCATGTCGATCCAGAGACCTACGAAGTGCGCGCCGACGGAGAGCTTTTGACCTGCGAGCCGGCGGACGAACTGCCCATGGCACAGCGGTATTTCCTGTTCTGACCCTTGCCTCAGCGCGGCCGCGCCGTCATGAATGGCCACAGAATGCCTGGAGGAGAGACATCATGAGACATGCGCTAAGCCCGGTCATCTTTGGCCTTATGGTAACCGCGGCTGTCGCGGAATGCCCGACAACCTTGGCGGATGCGTCTCACGGGGTATTTGTCGATTTCGATGGCTATGTGGTGCGCTATGACCGCCGTGCAGATGGCGCGGTTGAAGAGCTGGAATTCGATAGCGCAGATGGAACCGGATACCGCTACATCAGCCAGCACGGCATCTTGGTGCTCGAATCGTGGGAAATGCAGTTCGGCGCCCTGATGGACGGCACGCATGAGATCATCACCTACGATGTGCCCTTGCCGGCGTCGATTTCGCCCAACATGACCTACGCGTCGACCACGACCGTGCAATACGGCTCTGACGCACCCTTTACTGAGCCGTTGCGCATCATGGCTGGGGCGCCGCAAACCCAGGTGATCGGCAATTGCACGATGAACGTGCTGGAGGTGCAGATGCATACGGGCGCACCTGGCGTCGAATATGTCAGCAATTTCATATATTTCACCGCGCTTGGCTTTGGTGTGTTTGTCGGTGGCGGCGATTTGGGTGCCCCGCCGGATATGTACCCGGCCACGTATATCGGCACCGTGCCGCCAACCTATGGGGCCGATGGCGCACCTGCTTCGGTGGCTCCGGCCGCGCCCGCCCAGGCCACGAAATGACAGCAATGGCGCAGGCGGTTATGCGCAAGGGAACGTGGCAAAGCCCGGCGATTGGCCAGCTCGTTTTGGATTACGAGGGCCGGTTCTTGCGGCGCAAGCGGGTCGCCTGCGCCGATGGGCGGTCTTTGATGATCGATCTGCCGGAAACGGTGTCGTTGAACCCGGGCGATGCGCTGATCACGGAGGATGGCCCGGTTGAAATTGTCGCTGCGCCCGAAGCTTTGTTGTGCGTGACGGGCAATCTGGTGCGCTTGGCTTGGCATATCGGCAACCGCCATACTCCGTGCCAGGTTGCCGAGGATCATCTGCTGATCCGCGACGATCATGTCCTGGCCAACATGCTGACAGGATTGGGCGCAGAGATTGCGCATGTGACGGCCCCGTTTCAACCCGAAGGCGGCGCTTATGGGCACGGCCGCACGCATGGCCATGCCCACTGACGGGCTTTTGACCGTCAGCCAATGGCTGTCGCCGGCCTTTCCGGTATCCGCCTACGCCTATTCCCAGGGCTTTGAGAATGCCGTGACCACGGGTGCTGTGGCCGATGCCGCCGATGCCGCGCATTGGATAGAGACCGTTTTGCGGGCCGGGGCCGGGCGCAACGATGCCATTTTGCTCTGCTTGGCCATAGGCGGCGCGGTGCCGGTGCCCGTATTGGCTGATACGGCGCGGGCGCTGGCGGGCTCGGCGGAACGCTGGCGCGAGACCCGCGATCAAGGCACCGCATTTTCCGAGACCGTGGCCGAGATGGGCATTGAGGCGCCATGCGCTGTCGCCTATCCCGTGGCGTTTGGGGTTGCCGCGCGCCACACCGGATTGGCGCCGGATGTTGTCGCGCAGCTCTTTTTGCAAGCACTCGTTAGCAATCTCGTCTCTGCGGCGGTCCGGTTGGTCCCGATCGGGCAGGTGGCGGGGCAAAAGATCATCGCCGGGCTGTCGCGCGCGGTTGCCGCAGTTGCGGCCGAGGCGGCCTTGCGCGGGCTCGATGATCTGGGCGGTGCGGCCTTGGGCGCTGAGCTTGCGGGGCTGGCCCATGAAACGCAGGAAGTCCGACTGTTCCGCAGTTGACGTTCAATCGATAACGCATTGGAAAGGCCGAGATAGATATGGCAAGCGCGAATGGGCCGTTGCGTGTGGGGATCGGCGGACCGGTCGGGGCCGGGAAAACCACGTTGACGGAAAAACTCTGCCGCGCCATGGCGGCGGACTATTCCGTCGCAGTTATTACCAACGACATTTACACTGCCGAGGATGCCGAATACTTGCTGCGCGTACAGGCTCTGCCGGCGGAGCGGATCCGCGGCGTGGAAACGGGCGGCTGTCCGCATACCGCAATCCGCGAAGATGCGAGCGTGAATTTGGCGGCGGTGGCGGCCTTTCGAGAAGAATTGCCCGATCTGGATATCGTTTTCATCGAATCCGGCGGCGATAACCTCGCAGCCACGTTTTCACCGGAACTCGCCGATTTGACGCTCTATGTGATCGATACCGCGGCGGGACAGGATATTCCGCGCAAAAAGGGGCCTGGAGTGACCAAATCCGATCTATTGGTGGTCAATAAGACCGATCTTGCGCCGTATGTCGGGGTCGATCCCGCGCTGCTGACCCGCGATACACAGGCCGCGCGCGGCGGTCGGCCCTTTGTTCTTGCCGCGCTGCGCCATGACAAAGGCGTCGCGGATGTCGTGAAATTTCTGAAGGATGCTGGCGGCTTATGATAACCCGCCAGCGAGGCTGCGCAACATCCCGGCGGCCTGTTTGAAGCGGGGATCATCGCCAAGCTTTTGGCCATATTCAGCCGCCGCGCGCGCCAAACGGGGATGCCCGGTTTGATCGGCCTGGCTGATCAGTCGGCCAAGATAGGGCGGAAAACTTCGCCGTGCCGGCCGGGCCACACGGGCAAAGGCGGCCGGCGTGATCGGCCCTGTCCAGGCGCGTTCCAAAAGCGTCCAAAGCCCGCCGGAGGCCTCTAGCATGGCGCCGATCGACATGCCGCCAAAGCGCAGCTTGAGCCGGGTGGTATTGGCACCATCAAAAAGCGCCGCATGGGACGCCGACATCGGATCGGATGGATCATAGATGATCGTTGCCTGGGCGGCTGCTTCGACCATGTCCGGCGCATAGCCGTAACGGTCGGTGAAATTGAGCCGCCACGCCCCGCGATAGCGCCGCTCAAACGGGGCGGCATCGCGGTCGAGCGTTGCCGCAGGGCTGATCGCGAGAACGCGGGCAGAGGGGGCGGCGACCGAGAAACTCAGCGCGCCATAGCCGCACATCGGCCCGATCCCCAGGAATAGAACCTGCTCGAATTGATCGAAAAAGCCGTCATCGACCAGCGCATCGACATAATCAAAAAGCGCCCCATCGCGGAACCACGATTGCCGCTTGGCCAGGATGCTAAGCAGTGACACTTGGTCTTCTTTGACAGCGTGAAACCCCATCGGCAATCCGCCCGCGCCGTGATTGATGACCCGATCGATGGCGTCGAAAGACACCAAAAGTGTATCACCTTCTTCCACGAAAAGTGCGGAATGCTGCGCCGAGATGCGCCGGAAATAGCCGTGCGTGCGGCCGATCTCGGCAAGGCGGTTTAATCGGGTGGCTTTGTCCAATCGGCTAATCTGCGCTGCGGTGTTTTTGTCGTGGTTTGTCATCTGCCCCCCAACCTTTGTAGCCGATAGCCGTAGCCTCTCTGATCCGGCCGGTGAAGCAAAAGAACGTGATTATCGGCAGTTTCTTGTGGATGCCAATGTGGGGGCGGTGTGGATAATTCGTCCGCGACGGATCTGTGTTGACAGGTGATCCGGCCCCGTTAGCGTGCCGGTTTCGACGAAGGGAGACCAGGATGAACATGTTTGCAAGATGTCTAGGACGGAACGTATTGGCCGCGGCCTTAGCCCTTGGCGCGGGCGGGATCGCTGCGGCCTGTCCGAGCTACAACAACCCCACCGTTTTCGGATCGGCCTCGATCCAGGCGAATTTCATACCTGATCCTTATCTGCGCAACGTGACGGCCGGGGGCACCACCGATCTGGCCAGTTGCACGCCCTTTCTAGGGCCGGGCTTTGTCGTGAACCGCCCCGATTTTCGGTTTCAGTATTCCGGCGTATCGCCAACCGGCCAGCTGACCATTGCGCTTGAGGCCCGATCAGATGTGGATACCATTTTGGTTGTCAACGCGCCCGACGGCACCTGGCATTATAACGATGATTTCCGGGGCACGAATTCCGCGATCACGTTCTTCAACCCGTTGCAGGGGCAATATGACGTGTGGACCGGCAGCTATTACCGGTCGTCGAATAACCCGGCACAGCTCGTGGTGACTGAATTGCCGTATTAGCCCAAGGGCGGGGCGGGCATCAGTTCCAGCAGCTTACCAAAACCGTCATGTCCGAGCCCAACCGCGCCAGGGCTTGCGCGCCGAGATTGGGCCCGGTTTCGGTTTGCGGCGCTGCCCCGGGGGCGAGCAGCCCAGCCTCTGCCAGCGCTTCGCGAACAACATCTGCGCTGAGCGAAAAGGCGACGCCGGGCGGCAAGGTGCGCCCGGTCGAGGGCTGCGGCAACAGCATCCCGGTGACACGGCCGCTTGGGTCTAATACCGGGCCACCGGCCTCGCTGGGCTCGGTGGTCGTCAGTTCCAGTCGGGTGAGGCGGGTATCGCCGTCAAGACCGCTGGCCTCTTCCAGCGTGCCGATATTCAGCGAAGCCGCCCCAAGCGCCCCTTCGAACGGGAACCCGGCCACAGCGACCTGGGTGCCGCGGCGCGGTTGGTTCGGTGCCAGATCGGCGAAGGCCATCGGCGACAGCGCCGCGACCGGTGCCAAGACCGCAAGTCCGAGCGCGTCGTCGCGCGCCACAAGCTCTGCCTCATAGACCCCATCGATCAATAGCCGCGTGCATTGGCCGGCGACGATTTCGGATGTCGTGACCACCGCCCCGGTTTGCGTGACATAAAACCCGGTGCGGCGCAGATCGGGCATGCGAACCTCAAGCCCGGCCAAAAGGTCTTCGGCCTCGGCCGTCTCTGGGCTGATCGCACCGGGGTCGAGCACGCCTGGCAGGGTCGTGAAACTCTCCTGCATCATGGGCAGAACGCGGGCGATTTGATCATCGCGCTCGGGCGGCCAAATCAACGTGAAGCCCTTGATCTGCCCGTCTCGCAAATAGGCTTCGGTATGGCTGCGCAGGCTGGCCGATTGGCCGGTCAGCAAAAAGCTGTCGCCGTCGCGGCGGCGCTCACCGTCAAGCGGCACGATCTCCAGCGTCTGCATAATCTCATAGAGCCCGCCCAATGTGCGCGAGGTGCCGTCTTGGCTGATCAGCAAAATGCGCACGCCGCTGTCGTTGATGCTTTCGTATTGTGCGAACGGGAATTCATAGAGATCGAATTCGACCATTGCCATCGGCATGTTCATCTCAATTCCGGCGCGCCCGTCGACGACGATGCGCATGCCAAGCGCGTCAAGCTCGGCCCGGTAATCGTCCAGCAGTTCCGCGCGTTGCCGTGTGGTCAAAACGCCAGTGGCCTCGTAGCCTTTGCCTGCCTGCCAGGCCTGCATTGAGGCGCGTGTGCCGGGCCCGAAGGCACCGTCGATACCGCTGTTGTAAAGTCCAAACCACTGGAGCGCGATTTGCATCGTCTCGCGCTGTGTCCTGTCAAGCTGCGCCTCCGATTGGCGTGCCTCGGCCGGGGTCTCATCGATCAGCGTGTCTGGTGCTGCGGTTTCCGGTACAGCCTGCGCCTCTAGGATCGGTTCGGCCGTAATCGGCGCGGGCACGGCGCCAACGGGAAAGATCTGTTCGGCATAAATTTGGCGGACTTCGACATACGCATCGCCCGGCAAAAGGCCTTGAGCGGACAATTGGGCCAGTCGCTGGTCCGCCGCGGGCTGAGACAGGGGACCGACGGCAATTGCGTACCAGCCCGAGGCCAAGCGATAGGCCCGGATATCGGGGATCAGCTGTGCATAGGCTTCGACCCGTGTCTGCGTGGTCGCCAAATCGGGATAAGCTTCAATCTGCACATAGGCTTGGCCTTGTGCAGCCGCCGGCCCCGTCCAAACGCCCAAACCCAAGCCAAAAAGCAATAAAAGCGTAAAAAACGCGCGCATCATCGTCACATCCATATTTGCACCAGGCCGCGCGCCGGCGCCGCCCTGACCTCAACGCCCGGAACCTAGCGTCTGCGGCTGGATTTGCACCCCGAAAGTGCACTTCTGCGGCGGATCGCGGCTAAGTGTTGCAGTGATTGACCAGACCGGCACCCGCCGCTAGGTAGGCGCGCGTTCCGCCCTGAGGAAGTTATGCCCCAAACAGACCCGCCCCGCAGCTTTCAAGAGATGATTTTGCGCCTCTCCGCATATTGGGCGGACAAAGGTTGTGCGATGCTACAGCCCTACGACATGGAAGTCGGTGCGGGCACCTTTCACCCGGCAACAACGATGCGGGCATTGGGGCCGGTGCCGTGGATTGCAGCCTATGTTCAACCGTCGCGTCGGCCAACCGATGGCCGATATGGCGACAGCCCAAACCGCTGGCAGCATTATTACCAGTTCCAGGTCATCATCAAACCGTCGCCGCCGGATTTTCAGGCGCTCTATCTGGGATCCCTCGCAGCGATCGGGATCGATATGGACCTCCATGACATCCGATTTGTCGAAGACGATTGGGAAAGCCCGACCTTGGGCGCCTGGGGGCTCGGCTGGGAGGTCTGGTGCGACGGCATGGAGGTCAGCCAATTCACTTATTTCCAACAGGTTGGTGGGCATGATTGCCACCCCGTCTCGGGCGAATTGACGTATGGCTTAGAGCGCTTGGCGATGTACATCCTGGGCTATGATGACGGCAATGAAATGCCGTGGAACGACCCGGATGCGGAGATCCCCTTGACCTATGGCGATGTGTTTCGCGAGGCCGAAGCGCAATATGCGCGCTGGAATTTCGACATCGCCGATACCGCCCTTTTGATGCGCCATTTCGAGGATGCCGAACAGGAATGCGCGGCGATCCTGGCCGAACCGGCGGTCGATCCGCGCACCGGCCGGACGATCGTGATGGCGCTGCCGGCCTATGATCAGTGCATCAAGGCGAGCCATCTGTTTAATCTGCTCGATGCACGCGGCGTGATTTCGGTGACCGAGCGGCAGGCCTATATCGGCCGTGTCCGGGCCTTGGCCAAGGCCTGTGCGGATGCGTTTTTACAGACCGCGGCGGGCGGTGCTGCGGCTCCATGAGAAGCGGACAAATCATGGCAATCGCGATTGTTGCGGCTACAGCCGTTTTTGGCGTCGGGGTTTGGTACAGCCAAACCTATGCCTGGTATGTCGAGTTGACGGATGAGACGGTCTTCATGACGCGCTATGACGGCGTGACCGAGCCCTTACCGGTCGCGGCGTTTGAAGGCATCGACGCCGAGACCTCGCCGCTGCGCTACCGCGCTTGTTTTACGACGGATTTGAGCTTGCCCACACTGAGCGAGACCTACCAAGCCTATGCGCCGGCGGTGCCATTGAACGCGCCGGGCTGGTTTTCCTGCTTCCAGGCAGAGCAAATTGGTGCGGCGGTGGAGGCCGGCGAAGCCCTGGCCTTTCTCGGTCAACAAAATAGACCTTACGGCTTTGACATTGTCGTGGCCATTGACGCAGCGGGGCAGGGTTATGCCTGGCCGCAGATCAACCCCTGTGGCGAGGCGAGCTTTGGCGGGGATCCCTTGCCGCCAGGCTGCCCGGTCGCGCCGGAAAGGACGGAGTGATGCCCGATCTATTGCTGGAGCTGTTGTCCGAGGAAATCCCGGCCGGGATGCAGGCCAAAGCCGGCGCCGATCTGAAGCGTCTGGTCACCGACGCGCTGGTTGAGGCTGGATTGACCTATGCCTCAGCCGGTGCCTTTTGGGGGCCGCGGCGGCTGACCCTGGTCCTTGAAGCGCTGTCGGCCGAAAGCCCCACCCTTACCGAAGAGCGCAAAGGTCCGCGTGTCGATGCCCCGGACAAAGCCGTCGAGGGCTTTCTGCGCGCCACCGGTTTGAGCCGCGATCAACTGGACGTCCGCGATGACAAAAAGGGCCAGATCTACGTGGCGCGCCTAACCAAAGATGGCCGGCCGGCGCGTGAGATCGTCGCTGATTGCCTGCCGGGCATCCTGCAAAGCTTTCCGTGGCCGAAATCCATGCGATGGGGTGCTGGCAGCTTGCGTTGGGTCCGACCCTTGCACCGCATTTTGTGCATTTTGCACGATGAGACAGGTGCGGAGATTGTGCCCTTTGAGGTCGGGGGCATTCAATCCAGCGATGTGACCGAGGGCCATCGCTTCATGGCGCCAGGCGAATTTTCTGTATCTTCGTTTGAGGATTACGAGGCGAACTTAAAGTCACGCTATGTCGTTTTGTCGGCAGATATGCGCGCCGAGACCATCTGGCATGACGCCACAAACCTCGCCTTTGCCGCCGGGCTAGAGGTCGTGGAGGATCCCGCCCTTTTGACCGAGGTTGCGGGTCTTGTGGAATGGCCTGTTGCCCTTATGGGTGAAATTGGTGCCGATTTTCTCGATCTTCCGGCCGAGGTGCTGCAAAGCTCGATGGCCGAACATCAGCGGTATTTTTCGGTGCGCAACCCCGCGACCGACCGCATCGAACGCTTCATCGCGGTTGCAAACCGCGAAACGACCGATCAGGGCGCGACGATCTTGGCGGGCAACGGACGCGTTCTGGCCGCGCGACTGGCCGATGCGAAGTTCTTTTGGGAAAACGATTTGCGCGTTGCGCGGGCAGGGATGGCGGATTGGCTCGACGCGCTGCAGAGCGTCACGTTTCATGCCAAGCTCGGATCGGTTGCGGACCGCATAGGCCGGATCGAGGAACTGGCCGCCGACATTGCGCCACGCGTCGGGGCAGAGCCTGATGCGGCCGCCCGTGCTGCGCGCCTGGCCAAGGCCGATTTAAGCTCCGAGATGGTCTTTGAATTCCCTGAACTTCAAGGGGTTATGGGCCGGTATTACATTCAAGAGGCTGGCCATGACGCGGCGATTGCTGCGGTCGCGGAAGACCATTACAAGCCCTTGGGACCGCGCGATGCGGTACCGAGTGGCGCCCTGTCCATCGCCGTCGCTTTGGCCGAAAAGCTTGATATCCTAGCTGGATTTTGGGCCATCGACGAAAAGCCGACCGGGTCGAAAGACCCGTTTGCGCTGCGCCGCGCGGCACTGGGTGTGATCCGGATCGTATTGACCCATCGCTTGCGCCTGCCACTTGATCCATTGATTGCAAAGGCGCATGCCGCGGCCGAGCTCGACGACCTGCGGGGCTTTTTTCATGACCGGCTGAAAGTGCATTTGCGCGATGAAGGCGTCCGGCACGACGTCATCGATGCGGTGATCGGGATGCCGGGCAATGACGATCTGACGCTGGTGACCGCGCGGGCCCGGGCGTTGCAAGCCTTTCTGGACACGCCGGATGGGGAGAACCTTGTTCTGGGATATAAACGCGCGGCCAATATATTGGCTCAGGCGGAGGCCGCCGACGGGGTCGAATACCGCTTTGGCGCGGATGCCAAATATGCCGAGGATGCGCGGGAACGGGCGCTCTTTTCGGCGCTCGCGGAGGCCAGCGGGCACGTGCGTGAGGCCCTGGAGGCCGAGGATTTCGCGGCTGCGATGGGTGAGATGGCAACACTTCGTTCACCGATTGACGCCTTTTTCGATCACGTCCAGGTCAATACCGACAGCCAAATCCTGCGTCGCAACCGTCTGAATTTACTGCATGAAATCACGGAAATCTGCGACCAGATCGCGGATCTGTCGCGCCTGGAAGGCAAATCTTAATCACTGTCATTCATGTGCTATGGGCAGGCAGTGACCTAGACAGCGTAACCTTAGGTTGTATTCTTTGCTGCATGTGCAAAGGAGCGGGGCGATGCTGACAACGCCCGATTTTACGGAAATCACGTCGCGGGCCGATATCGCAACGGCCCGGCATGGTAATCGTGCCAAATGCCTGCAACGCTTGGTTCGGTTGCGCTTACCGGTGCCGCTGACGGTTGCGTTGTCGTTTGACACGGTGCGCGCGATCGCGGCGGGACGGATGCCGGATATGGCCGCGTTGATGGGTATTTTCGGCGAAGGACGGCTTGTCTCCGTGCGCTCCTCCAGCCAGACGGCCGATTGGGGCGGGCCGGGCACAATTCTCAATATCGGTATGAACGACGCGGTGACCGAACGTCTTGCCGAAACCCATGGCCGCGATGCAGCGGACCAGCTTTATCTCAACTTTATAAGGTCTTATGCTGTCGAGGTTTTGCGATTGGACGCCGATTTGTTCGATGGCACCATGACCCCACGGCTTGCCAAGGCCCATTTCGAAGACGAAATGGAAGAGCCGTTCCCGCAAGACCCGACCGTGCAATTGACCGAGGTTCTGCGGTCGATGGCGCGCGCATGGGAAGGCACGACCGCGCGGCTATTGCGCCAGGCGCAAGGGGCGCCCGAGGATGCAGGCCTTGGCCTGGTCGTACAACGTATGGCCTTGGGCATCGGCGAGGGGCTCTCGGGCTCTGGCGTGGCACAATTTGTGTCGCCGGTGACCGGGGAGGCGCAGATCACTGGCCGGTACCTGCCGCAGGGCCAAGGACGCGCGGCGCTCAGCGAAGATAAGGCGCAGTTCATTGAAAGCGACCCAAGAGGCCCTGCGCTTGAGGATACGGCGCCGGAGATCACCCAAGCCCTGCGCGAGGCCGCCGCGCTCATGCGCACGCGCTTGCGCGAAGAGATGCAGATCGAATTCACGCTGATGAACGGTGCGCTGTCGATCCTGGATGCCGTCCGTTGCCCGCGATCTGCGCGCGCCGAAGTCGAGATCGCTGTTGCGATGGCCGAGGATGGCGTAATCTCCCGCGCCGACGCAATCAGCCGTATCCCGCCCTTCACGCTCAATCAGATGCTGCACCGCCAAGTGAGCCCCGATGCGAGCCGCGATGTCCTGACCCGCGGCATTGCGGCGGCTCCTGGGGCGGCGACCGGTCGGATCGTCTTTACCGCCGCCGCTGCGCAGGCCGCTGCGGCGCAGGACGAAGCATCGATCCTGGTCCGGCGGGAAACCAGCCCTGAGGATATTCGTGGGATGCATGCGGCCCATTCGATCCTGACCGAACGCGGCGGCACCACCAGTCATGCGGCCGTGATTGCCCGGGGTTTGGGCCTGCCTTGCGTGACCGGGGCGACGCATCTGCAAATCGATCAACGTAAGAAAACGCTGACCGTTCCGGGCCGCAAGGTCTTTCACGAAGGTGATATTATCACCGTCGATGGCTCCTCTGGCGACGTTCTGGTCGGCGCCCCGGACTTGATCGAGCCCGCGCTTGGGGGCGCATTTGCCAAGCTGATGGCCTGGGCGGATGACGCACGCGATATCGGCATCCGGTGTAATGCCGATACCAAGGAGGATGTCGATGCGGCGCTGCAATTCGGTGTCGATGGCATCGGCCTCTGCCGCACCGAACATATGTTTTTCGACCCGGTCCGCCTGACCGTTATGCGCGAGATGATCTTTGCCGAAGACGGGCAGGATCGGGAGGCCGCTTTGGCCCGGTTATTGCCGATGCAACGTGCTGATTTTGCGGAACTTTTGGCGTTGATGGGCGATAGGCCGGTCTGTATCCGCCTCTTCGACCCGCCGCTTCATGAGTTTCTGCCGGGCAATCGCGATGGCATCCGGGCCTTGGCTGAGGCCTTGGATATGCCGGTCAGTCAGATCAATGCGCGCATCGAGGCGTTACAGGAATTTAACCCGATGTTGGGCATGCGCGGCGTGCGGTTGGGCATCACCGAGCCTGAGATCTACGAAATGCAGGCGCGCGCGATCTTTGAGGCCACAATCGAAGTCGCCGGGGCGTCGCAACCTGTCGTTCCGGAGATCATGATCCCCGTCGTCTCTGCGATGAAAGAGGTTGAATTGGTCAAAGCGCGGATCGATGCGGTGGCGTTGGCTGTGCGTTCAGAGACCGGCAAGGATTTTGACTATAAGCTCGGCGTTATGGTTGAAACCCCGCGTGCGGCCCTGCGCGCGGCGGAAATTGCCGAACATTCGGCGTTTTTGTCCTTTGGGACCAACGATTTGACACAGATGACATATGGGCTCAGCCGCGATGATGCAGGGCGCTTTATGTCGGCCTATGTCAGCCAGGGGGTGTTCCACGAAGACCCGTTCCAGCGACTTGATACCGAAGGTGTGGGCGAATTGCTTTTGCTGGGGGCGGGGCGCGCGCGGCGGGAGCGCGCGGACATCACCTTGGCGATATGCGGTGAACATGGTGCGCATCCCGATGCCATCGCCTTTTCAAGAGAGGCCGGATTTCACTACATTTCCTGCTCGCCCTATCGGGTGCCGGTGGCGAAACTTGCCGCCGCTCAACTTGCTGTAAAGGGCGGCGCGGTTACAGATCCCGCCACGCTCGGCTAGTCCGAATCTTCTGAAATTCACCAATTGCGGCCCCTAGGTCTTGGGGTGCAGGCCTAGCCGTATGCGAGATCATGGATCGATTTGTTCTGAAACTATCCCGCGGTTATCCCCAAAGGATCGATTTGTGTGTGAATCGCGCAGTGGGGGCTGCAACGTATATGGGTGGCACGTGTCTTGGGGCATTTGTCGCATGTCTTGGGGTGATGTTTGCCGCGCTCGCCATGCCGGTCGCTGCGCAGGTCACCGCAAGCTCTGCGACCGATCCCACCGGGGGGATCGACTTTAGACTTTCAGGGTTGATGGGCGTGGAGCATGCCGCAACCCAAGATCTGAGCTATACGCAATTGCAGCGCCTTGGCAGTACCTTTGTTCCGTCCGCGCGCGGCGATGAACTTGCCCTGCCGAGCGCGCAAGATTTGGATGCGCGGCCCGCGCTTCGCGGCGCTGAGGCGTGGGAATGCTTGACCCAGGCGCTTTATTTCGAAGCGCGCGGTGAGACCGTCGAAGGTCAATTCGCCGTGGCAGAGGTCATTTTGAACCGCGTCGATGACCCACGATATCCAGCGACCGTGTGCGACGTGATTAACGAAGGGACGGGGCGGCGCTATGCTTGCCAATTCACCTATACCTGTGACGGGCGTGCCGAAACCGTTGACGATATCGTGTTATGGAACCGGATGGGGCATATCGCGCAGATGATGCTGGACGGTCATCCGCGCCGCCTGACCGATGGCGCCACGCATTACCATGCCAATTGGGTCAATCCACGATGGGCACAGACCTTTCCACAGACAGCCGAAATCGGCGTCCATCTTTTTTATCGCAGGCCACTTTAGAGGATTGCACGCGGAGATGTCGGCCGCTACCTCGGCGCGCAGGGCGTTTCCATCAGGGGTCGTGCGATGACCGACGAAACCGCGCAAGCTTTTGACCATCCGGTGGCGCGTGCCGCGGCGATGGCGGGACCCGACCCGTTGGACCGGATTATGCTGCGCGATCATTTGCGCGAGGTCGAGATCGGGGCGTTCCAAGTCGAACGCGGCCAAACGCAACGGGTGAAATTCAATCTCGTGGTTGAAGTTCAGGCCGCGGCCAGGTCTGAGACCGATGATGTCGATCGCATATTGTCCTACGACACGTTGGTCGAAGCGATCGACATCGAATTGGCCGCTGAGCGGTTGAATTTATTGGAAACATTGGCCGCGCGCATTGCTGAACGCGTGCTGTCCCATCCGCTGGCGGCGCGCTGCTTTGTCCGGATCGAAAAACTCGACCGTGGTCCCTTTGCTTTGGGCGTCGAAATTGTGCGTAGCGCGACGGAAACCGGCCCGCTGCGTGTATTGCCCGCTGAAAGCGCGCCGCCATCGGTCTTTTTCCTGACCAACGCAGCCATCGCGCGAAAGGATTTGGGCGCCCTTTTGGATCAGATGCCGACACCTGCAATTTTATGCGTCGGCCCGGCCGATTGTCCGGCGCCCACAGCCGTCCATCCCATGGCGCAGCGGCGCGTGGATTTCCTAGCGATCGAACAAAATGCTTGGGTGTTGGCGGGCCGCGATCCGCGCTGCGTGGTTGTGGCCAGCCGGACCGAGCTCGATTGGGCAATCAAACAAGGCCAGATCAGCGTCTGGGCGCCCTCGAAGATCGTGCTTGATGCGGTCGATGCCCCGCCCAACGAGCATCCCTTGGCGCTGGCGCAATGGCTGGCGCGCGCCTTTGATGCCGGCGCCCCAGAGACGATCGACGGCTAAAGCGCCAGACGCAATTCGCGCATCGGTCCGCCGCCGATGGAATGCAATCCCGCATCGCGAAATCCGGCCTTTTCCATCACGCGTATCGAGGCGATATTGCTGGGCCGGACCAGCCCATAGACCTCATCGGAGCCCAAATCGTCCCGCGCAAAATCGACCGCGGCACGGACAAACTCGCTGGCCAAACCTTGGCCCCACATCTCAGGCAACAGATGGTAGGACAGGTTCAATCCCAAAAACCCGTCCTTAACCGTCAGGCCGCCAAGGCCAACGGGCTGGCCGGCATGAACCAAGGACCAGCGGCCAAATCCGTGGCGCTGCCAATGGGCCATGTCGGTGTCCAAGGCGCGGCCGGCAGCCTCGGGCGTCACCGGCTGCGCGCCGGGACGATGTGCAACGGTTTCGGGACGTCCGAACAAATCGGCATAAAACCCTCCGTCCTCGGACCGGACGGGGTGGCAATTCAGCCGAAGAGTTCCAAACGTTGATGAGCGGAGGCGGTCTGGGGCGCTGTGCTTCATGTCACAAGTTGATCACGCGAATGTGGCTCAGAGCAAGACTGCCGTTGCAGCATTGCGGGCTGCTGCATTGCGGCAATGTGGACGCGCGGTTGCTGCGCGCGGGTCAGCGCTATAGGGCAAAGGGATGCATACGTATTACAGACCTATCCCAATCCTCGATCCAGCGCCCATGGATTCTGCGCTGCGGCTGGCGGGGGGGTGGTGCGTGTTTAACCAAATTGAATGCCTCACACGGGATGCGCCGCCCCGAATCATCGACGCGCGCGACGCGCCAGACGGTGTGATCGACAAGCTGACAGCGCGGCGCCCGCCGATTGCGGGCCTCACATGGGACCGGCCGCGCGTGATGGGCATCCTCAATGCGACACCCGACAGCTTTTCCGATGGCGGCGCCTATGCCGATGCCGATGCTGCGATTGCGCGCGCGTGGAATATGCAGCATAGCGGGGCCGATATCCTGGATATCGGCGGCGAAAGCACCCGGCCGGGCGCACAGGAGGTTCCAAGCGCGACGGAGCAGGCGCGCGTCGTCCCGCTGATTGAGGCATTGCGCCGCGCGGGGCTGACATTGCCACTGTCAATTGACACACGGAAGGCCGATGTCGCCGCTGCTGCGCTGAATGCTGGTGCCGATATCATCAACGATGTCAGCGGGTTGCGGTTTGATCCTCATCTTGCAGGATTGGCCGCGGATCGCGGCGCGCCCGTTGTGCTGATGCATTCTGTCGAAACGCCGGCCACGATGCAAAGCGCGGCGCGATACGACGATGTCTTGCTCGATGTCTACGACGCGCTCAGCCAGGCGCTCGATCAGGCCGCGGCCGCCGGCATCCCGCGGGGCGCGCTTTTGATCGATCCCGGCATCGGATTTGGCAAGACCGACGCCCACAACACCGCGCTTTTGGCGCGGCTCAGCCTCTTGCATATGCTGGGCGCTCCGCTCCTGTTGGGCGTGTCGCGCAAAGGGTTTATCGGGCGGATTGCCGATATTCCGCATGCGCCGGACCGCGACGCGGCATCGGCGGCTCTTGGCCTATGGGCGATCTCTCAGGGGGTGCAGGTTCTGCGTGTTCACGATATACTTGTCCACAAGCAGATGATCGCGCTCTGGCAGAGAATTGGCGCGACCGGGCATGAGGAGTGAGCGATGGCACGCCAGCTTTTTGGCACCGATGGCATACGCGGACGGGCCAATTCCAAAGAAATGAGCGCGGACGTCGCGTTGCGTTTGGGCGCGGCGGCCGGTCGGTATTTTCGCCGTGATCGCCGCACCAGCCATCGGGTTGTGATCGGCAAGGATACGCGATTGTCGGGCTACATGATCGAAACCGCGATGACGGCCGGGTTCACATCGACGGGCATGAATGTCCTGTTGCTGGGGCCGGTGCCAACGCCCGCAGTCGGGATGTTGACCCGATCGATGCGCGCCGATGTCGGCGTGATGATCTCAGCCAGCCACAACCCCGCGACGGACAATGGCATCAAGCTCTTTGGACCGGACGGCTTTAAACTCTCTGATGAGGCCGAGGCGGAAATCGAAGCATTGATGATGGGCAGGATCGAGCCCGCGCGCGCGGAAAACATCGGCCGCGCCAAGCGGATCGATGATGGCCGTTTTCGCTATGTGGAGCGGGTGAAATCCACGTTTCCTCAGGGCCTTACGCTGGACGGGATGAAGGTCGTGGTCGATTGCGCCAACGGGGCTGCGCATCGCGCCGCGCCCGAGGTTTTGTGGGAATTGGGCGCAGAGGTCATTCCTGTCGGCATCTCGCCCAACGGTCACAATATCAATCTTGGCGTCGGCTCGACCGCGCCAGAAACGGCCGCCAAGCGCATTTTGGACACCGGCGCCGATGTCGGTATTTGCCTCGACGGCGATGCCGACCGGGTCATTGTGATCGATGAAAACGGCATGGTGACCGATGGCGATCAGATCATGGCGCTCTTTGCCGATCGTTGGGCGCAGGACGGCCGGTTGAAGCACCAGACACTTGCGGCAACGGTTATGTCCAATCTGGGTCTGGAGCGGTTTCTGAGCGACCGCCAAATCGAGCTTTTTCGCACCCCGGTGGGCGATAGATACGTAGTCGAGGCCATGCGCGCGCAAGGTCTCAACCTCGGCGGCGAGCAATCCGGACATATCGTAATGACCGATTTTGCCACCACCGGCGATGGTTTGATTGCCGGGCTACAATTTGTGGCCGAAATGGTGCGCACCGGCAAAGCGGCCAGCGATCTGGGGCGGAACTTCGAGAAAGTGCCGCAGCTTTTGCGCAATGTGCGCTTCGGTAGCGGATCGGACCCGCTGAACTTGCCAGGTGTGCGCGCGGCCATCAGTGCGGGCGAGCAAAGGTTGGGCGAGGATGGACGGCTTTTGATCCGGAAATCCGGCACCGAACCCTTGATCCGTGTCATGGCAGAGGCCGAGGACGAAACGCTCATGACCGATGTGGTCAACGAAATCGTTTGCGCGGTCGAGGCAGGAAGCTAACGCGCCACGACCGGATTGCCGGCAATGTAAACTGCGGAAACCGCACGGTCATCGCCCATCATGATGGTCGGAAAGAGCGCCTGCCAGATATCGTCGGCCTGGGCGCTGGCCTGAGCGATCGCGGCGGTTGATGACAGCGACAGGACCGTCAAATCCGCCACGCAGCCGGCTGCGAGCCGGCCGATATGGGGCGCGCGCAATGCGTCAGCTGACCCGGTCGTGGCAAGCCAGATCAGCTCTGACGGGTGCAGCGCGCGTCCGCGCAGTTGGGCAATTTCATAGGCCGATGCCATCGTCCTGAGCATGGAAAAATTCGACCCGCCGCCGGTATCGGTGGCCAGGCCTACGCGCAGCTTGGCGGCAAGGCCCATATCGAAAAGGCCCGAGCCAATAAACGCGTTCGATGTCGGGCAATGGACCACGGCGGCGCCGACCTCGCGCAATCGGTCGATCTCACGTGGCTCCAGATGTATGGCATGGCCGTAAAGCCCGTTCTGCCCCAAAAGCCCGTGCATCTCATACGTATCGAGATAATCACGGGCGGTGGGAAAGAGCGATTTGACCCAGGCAATTTCGTCGGTTTGTTCGCTGATATGGGTCTGCATCAAGCAATCGGGATATTCGGCCCAAAGCGCGCCCATCGCCGACAATTGAGCGGGGCTTGAGGTGGGTGAGAACCGGGGCGTAATCACGTAGGAGGCGCGCCCTTGCCCATGCCATGTTTCCAGCAACGCTTTGCTGTCGTCATAACCTGATTGGGCACTGTCGCATAGCGCCTCAGGCGCGTTGCGGTCCATGCATGTCTTGCCCGCCCAAACCGCCATATTGCGCTGTTTTGCGGCCTCGAAAAACGCTGTGACGCTGTGAGAATGACTGGTGCAATAGCTGGCCACGCTCGTGGTGCCATGGCGCAGCAAGAGGTCAAGGTAACGGGCGGCAATTTCAGCGGCGTAGTCGGGATCGGCAAAGCGCATTTCTTCGGGAAATGTGTAGGTATTCAGCCAATCGATCAGACGCTTCCCCCAAGACGCGATCATCGCGGTTTGCGGATAATGGGCATGGGCATCGACAAAGCCGGGCAATATCAGATCGCGGCCATGATCGATGCGCGTGACGCCTCGGGGCAGATCGATCTGATCGACCGGGCCTGCCGCGTGGATTTGGCCATCGGCAATGAGCACGCCACCCTGGCGCTCATGGCGCATCGCCCCAGGTCCCTCGATCAGCGGGTTGCCCTCGGCCATCACTATTTGGCCCGTCAAAAGCGTCGCCATTCCATCCCCTTTTCATGCGCCCGTCGGCCTGTCATACCGCCCCGGGAAGCCGCCGTTAAGCCCATTGAGGAACAGCCATGGCCGACACTGCTGACGCGCGCGACGAAGACAGCTACGCCATCGATGACGCGTTGTGGGAAGACCTCTACGCCGCCATCGAGGCCGAAAGCGAAACCGCGCTCGACCGGTTGCTAGAGCCCCTGCACCCCGCCGATATTGCCGATTTGCTTGAACAGCTTTCGGCCGCGGCGCGGGCACGTCTGTTGGCGCTTTGGTCGCGGCGCATCGACGGCGACGTTCTGTCCGAACTTGACGAGGCTTTGCGCGAAGAGGTGATCGCGCTTTTGCCGCGGGACGTGCTGGCCGGTGCGGTGCGCGAGCTTGACAGCGATGACGTTGTCGATCTGGTCGAGGACCTAGAGGATGCGCAGCAAGAGGCGATCCTGGCGACGCTAGACCAGGCCGACCGCGCCGCGGTCGAGCAATCCTTGGCCTATCCCGACAATAGTGCCGGCCGACTGATGCAGACCGAGGTCGTAAGGGCGCCGGATTTTTGGACGGTCGGCGAGGCCATCGACTATATGCGCGCCGACAAACGTCACCTGCCAGAGCAGTTTTACCATATCGTCTTGGTCGATCCCCGGATGAAGCCAGTGGGCTATGTGACATTGGGCAAGCTTTTGGCGTCCAAACGACGGGTGCGCCTGGTCGACATTACCGAAGACAGCTTTCGCCCGATCCCGGCCACCCAAGGCCAGGACGAAGTCGCTTATGCGTTCAACCAATACCACCTGATCTCTGCCCCGGTGATCGATGACGACGGCCGTTTGGTCGGCATGATCACCATCGACGATGCCATGATCGTTCTGGAGGAAGAGGCCGAGGAGGATATTCTGCGCCTGGCCGGCGTATCGGAGGTCTCAAGCCTTTCTGACCGGGTTGTCGATACCACCAAACAGCGGCTGCCCTGGCTTGGCGTAAACCTGATCACATCGATCCTGGCCTCGATTGTGATTGCGCAATTCGAGGATGCGATCGCGCAGATCGTCGCTTTGGCCGTTCTGATGCCCATTGTGGCCTCGATGGGCGGGAATGCCGGGACCCAATCGCTGACTGTGGCGGTCCGGGCGCTGGCCACCAAAGACTTGACGCGGTCGAACTTGATGCGCGTAGTCTGGCGCGAGGGCGCAGTTGGGCTGATCAATGGTGTCTTTTTCGCGCTGGTGATGGGGGTTGTGGGCTATATCTGGTTCGGCTCGGCATTCTTGGGCCTCGTGATTGCCGTGGCGATGGTGGTCAACCTCGTCATTGCCGGACTTGCCGGCGTCTTGGTGCCGGTTGTGCTCGATCGGGTTGGCGTCGATCCGGCCTTGGCCTCAGGCGCCTTTGTCACCACCGTCACGGATGTTGTCGGCTTTTTTGCGTTTTTGGGACTGGCGGTGCTGATCCTGCTTTAACCCGATGGGGCATCAAGCGTGATGTTCCGACCGTTGCGGATGTATTGCAGGGAATTGGCGCCAATGGCGGCCACCCGCCCGCCATCCAAGCGGTCACCGACCTGCACGCTGACAAACCGGCCACTGGCCAGGCGCACCAGGGCGGTGCGGTTATCCGGCGTGCCGCGCACACCGATCAAGTTGATCTCGCGCAGATTGATGCCGTTTTCGACCGTGGCGGTTCGGCTGACGGTCGCATTTGACGGGATATCGGGCTCAACCGCGGGGGCGGGGGCTTGTTCGATCGCCGGCGCAGGTGTGGGCGTCACGCTCGGCGGCGCGGTCAGCGCAGCGGTCGACGCGCCTGCGGCAGGGCCGCGCGACAAAGCATCCACCACCGCTTCGGCCAAGCTGTCCGGCCGTATCTGTGGAATGCGTGACGAGGCCAGGGCACCGACCGCGGCATCGGCAGCCTGCGCATCGGTTGCGGCCTCTTGCAGCGATTGCGGTCGCGCAACCGGGCGGCGCGTGCCCAATTCCTCAAGCGTGAGGCCACCAAAGGCCTGACGTTCTTGTCGTTCTGCGAAATCGCTTGGCCGGGGCGTGGGCGGAAACGCGGCCAGAATGGCATCGGTTAAGCCGCCGGCGGCGGTCTGGGCGACGGGCTGCTGCGCTTCGGCCTCGGGCTCGGGGTCTGGTCCGGGGCGTTGGACCGCACCAATACGGGGCTGGCCCAGAACGACAAACGCGCCCTCCGGCGTGCGCACGCCTTCGGCAACGGGGGCCACAAGGCCACCTGTGGTCAGCGTCGCACCAAAGCCGGCCGGTGCGCGGTCCGGACGTGGCCGGATCGGTTGGGTTGGCGCAAAGAGAGCAACGGCATCATGGGCACCGGTCACGGGCTGAAGTGCCGCCAGTTCAATATCGCCATTGGCCTCGGGGATCACAAATTCGCGCGCCGGCTCGGCCGGCGGCTCTGGCGCCAATTGCCAGATCCCATAGGCCTCATATTCTTGCGCCACCATCTCCGGGGTCGGCGGCGGAACGCGCGGCGTTTCAACGGGTTGCGGCGTTATGGGGCGCGCGGGGGATTGCGGCTCGGGCGCGGGGTCAAGCGCGGCTTCGGTGTCCGGCGTTTGCAGCGCCGGTGGTTCGACCGACGCCAAAGCGTCGATCCCCGACATGCCGTCGGTCTCAGCCGTTGCCTGGGGCGATCCGGCGATCTCGACTTGCTCTGGCGCGGTTATGCCTGGGCTTGCGCTGACCGTATCCGCGGGCTCTGCCGGGGCTGCGGCGCTGACATCGGGGGCGACCCGCCCGAGCAATTGCGCCACGCGGCTATCGGGTAAAAACAGCGCCGACCACACCGCCACCAGCGCCAGGATCAAGACCAAAACCACGGTCAAAATAAGCGCCGTGCGCAATGAGGGTCGGGTCGATGGCTCGTTTCGCCGCGCCAGCAGCCCTGCGCTCATCAGCGGGTCATCGATACTGAGCCGCTGGCCCACCACCGGCGCGGCGGCGAGTGTCGGTTCCGGTGCGCGAAACGCAACCGTGGCGGCGTCGTGCAGAGCGTGGTCCTGGACCTCCGTCGCCGCCGCCTCAGCCGCACCGCCTCGCGCATTCGCGCGCCGTAGCCTCAGCCGATTGACAAGACCCGGCGGCAAACCGACGGGCACATCGTCATTGGCTGCGGCCTGTACCCCTTCGGATAGAGGCCGATCGACACGCGACAGCGGCTCAGGATCCGCAGGCATGTTCAGCGCCGCATCGACTTGGCGGCCATCTCCGGCAAAAAGAGCGGGCGTTTTAGCCTGGCGCTTTTTTGCTCCAGGCGGCTTGGTTTTCGCGGCGACCGGCGCGTCCGGTTGCAAAGCGTCAACCGGACGGGGCGGCGCGGTGTCGTCCGCTGGCTCACGCGCGGTATCGGTCTCGGAGACAGCGCCTGCGATGTCGGGCTCTGGTGGCGGCGCTGGCTCTGGCGCGTTGGTCTGCGATGCGATTTCAGGCGCGTCCTCGACGGCGTCCGCTGCGGCATCGACCGGGCCGAGCTCAATCCGAGAGGGGCGTTTTTTGACAATGCGTGCAACGGCTTCCGGCGATGTGTTCAACCGGCGGTGGGTCGAAAACCGGGGCGCCGGTGGATCGACGGCGAAGGCAGGCGCTTCGTGATCGGCGGCCTCAATCCCGGGCGTACGCAAGGGCGCTGAGGGCGTTGGATCGTCATCGGGTCCAGGACCGACGTCCGGAGTTGTTTCAGGCGCAGCAGCGCTTTGTGCGGCTTCGACCGGCTCACCCTCTGGTGCCGGCGCCGGGTCCGCCTCGGCGACGGGGTCCGGCTCGGGCGCGGCCTCCGGTTCCGCTGCTTGGTCTCGTGCCGCGTCCGGCTCGACCTCCGGCTGCGGCTCCGGCTCGGTGTCCAATTCCGGTTCGGGTTCTGTCGCAATTTCCGGCTGTGGTTCCGTGTCCGTCTCGGCCTGCGGTTCTGGCTCCTGTTCCGGCTGAAGGCTCGGTTCAGCGTCAAGTTCGGCGTTCGGCTCCGGCTCAGGCTCGTGCTCTGGCCCGTGCTCTGGCCCGTGCTCAGGCTCGTGCTCTGGTTCGTGCTCCAGCTCGGGCGGCGCCTCCGCGACCATTTCGGACGACAGCGCAGGCGCGGCGGGGACAGGTTCTTCGGCGACGGGCTCGGGCGCCGGTCTCTCTTCCTGCGGCGCGGGCGGCGCGGCCTCGGTCACAAATACCTGACCGGCGGGCTCCGGCGGCATCGTCTCTCCGACCTCGCCGCCATGTGTGTCGGGGCCGAAGGGTATCCCGATCCCCGGCAAATTGGCTGATCCGACACCGGCGGAAAGCTCAAAAACCGGCACACCGGGAAAGCTGCTTTCAGGTGGGGTTGCGGCAAAGCCAACCCCGTTAAACCCTGCCGCGCGCGCGAAGTCCATCGCCTCTGTAAGCGTTTCCTGCGCGACCGCGGCGACCTGCGCGCGCCCGACCCCTAGATGCCGGTAATCAAACGCTAATTCCCCAAGCGCATAGGGGGTGAGCCCGTCCAATGCCCGCCCGACCGCGGTAGAAAGATCGCCACCCAGCTCTTCCTCTATCGCCAATTCGGCATAAAGGATTTGGTCGTCCGGCAAAATCAGAAGCGTCGGAAAATCTGTCCCACCACGTGCCTCGCCGAGATCGCGCAAATGCGCCAAGCGTCGGCCAAGATCACTGACATCGAGCCCAGTCTCGCCAATCAGCGCCCAATGGCCTTCGTGCTGGCGATGGGCCAACCCGATGCCTTCCGGCGACAGAAACAGCGCGAAATCGACCGCCATGCCGACCTTTCCGAAATCCTCTACCCCAGGGCCCAGACCCCACCCGTGTTCTGCGTTATAGCAGGTTCCGCGGACAACAAAATGCCGGTTTTCGCGTTGTGCGATGCCGGCCCCGTGGGCCGTGGCGGAACATTTTGTCCGGCGGCAAGGTTACCATGAAATCCTGTCTTGCCACATGCCTAATCGTTGCCCCGGGCGCTTGCGGCTTTGGTCATGCACAGGCCCGCGCGGCATCGCCAGGCTCGCCTGTGGACTGGGTCCCCAAGAGACGCCCCGGGTCGATCTCTCATGGCGAGCCCAGCACCGGGGTCTTTGCCGCGAGGATCGGCCAAATCGATCGCCAAGAGCGCAGCGAATGTGCCGCGCTTTACGCCGTGGCCGCCGACAGCGCGCGGTCCAAATCGTTGATCAAATCACCTGCATCCTCGATCCCAATCGACAGGCGCACGACATTCGGTGCCGCGCCAGCAGCGGATTGCTGTTCGGGCGTGAGCTGGCGGTGGGTCGTGGAGGCGGAGTGAATGACCAAGCTGCGCGCGTCGCCAAGGTTTGCGACATGGCTGAAGATCTCAAGATTATTGACAAACTTCACGCAAGCTTCGTAGCCGCCTTTGAGTGCAACGGTAAAGAGCGCGCCAGCCCCGCGGGGACAGATCTTGGCCACCCGATCATAGTAGGGCGACGAGGCGAGACCGGCATAGGTCACCGCTTCAACGGCGCTGTGGGTTTCCAGCCATTCGGCGATTTTGACGGCGTTTTCGACATGCCGGTCCATCCGCAGACTCAGCGTTTCCATGCCGATGAGCGTATAATGCGCCCCTTGCGGGTTCATCGTCATGCCAAGATCGCGCAAGCCAATCGCGATCCCGTGGAACGTAAAGGCAAGTGGGCCAAAGGTTTCGTGGAATTTCAGGCCGTGATAGGCGGGCTCTGGCTGCGACAGCGAGGGGAACTTGTCGCTTGCCGACCAGTCGAACTTGCCCGAATCGACAATAGCACCGCCGGTCACGGTTCCTGTGCCGGTGAGATATTTTGTTGTCGAATGCACGACCAAGGTCGCCCCATATTCGATCGGGCGGCAGAGATACGGCGTGGCCGAGGTGTTATCCACAATGAGCGGCAAACCGGCAGCATCGGCAATGGCGGCAATGGCCGGTAGGTCGGTGATATACCCGCCCGGATTGGCGATGGATTCGCAGAACACAGCGCGCGTGTCGTCATCGATGGCCGCTTTGACCGCGTCGAGATCGTCGAAATCGACGAAGGTCGCGGACCAGCCAAAGCGTTTGATCGTTTGGCTAAACTGCGTGACCGTTCCGCCATAAAGCCGGGTGGACACCACGACATTGCGGCCCGGGCCCATCAGGGGAAAAAGCGCCATGATCTGTGCGGCATGCCCTGAGGAGCAGCACACGCCGCCGACGCCGCCCTCAAGCGTGGCGATGCGTTCTTGCAGCACTGCGACCGTGGGATTGGTGAGGCGGGAATAGATAAAGCCCACTTCTTGCAGGTTGAACAGCGCCGCTGCGTGCTCGGCATCGCGAAAAACGAACGCGGTCGACTGATAGATCGGGGTTTGCCGGGCGCCGGTCGCGGGGTCGGGGCGCGCACCGGCATGAATCTGAAGCGTGTCAAAGCCGTAGGACGGGCCATCTTGCATTTTTTCGTCCTCCTCATGGATTTTTCATTCGCATACGACAGGAGGGTGTCAGCCACAACCGGCTGTGCGGACTTTGCCTAAGGGGCAATTTGCGGCACAGTGCGGCAGGGGCAGGATATAGGAGCATGCGATGAGAGGAATTGTTGCGGGTGGGGCGTTGCTGTGCGTCATCGCCCAGGCCGCCAGCGCGCAGGTCGACGGCGTCACGGCGCGGTGCATGGCGGATGGCACACCTGAGGATATCTGCCTTTGTGCGACCGTGATCATCACTGAAACCGAAACCTCTGACGACATTGCAATTTTCTCCGCACATGGACAGGTTGCGCGGGAATTGATCTCAGGCGGTGCCGGCAGTCTGGCCGTGGCCGAAGGCAGTTTGCACGACACCGCGAATATGTTTGAGATGGAAATGGAGGATGTGCGCGGCGTGATCGGGCGGCTGACCGGTGCCCAAACGCTCGCGATTGAGACCTGCACGACCCAAGCTGAAGCGGAGGCGGCGGCGCAGGGCGGATAAGCGGCTGCGCTGCTTTGGCACTGGAAAGATCGGCCCCCTTGCGGCACAACCAACACTGCGACGTCGGAGAACGCCACAGATGCTCGATTTCCTCAAACGCCTGTTTACCTGGTGGAATAGCCAAACTCTGGGCACGCAGATATTCACCGCGCGAAATGGGGTGAAGGTCGGCGAGGACGATCAAGGCAATGTCTTTTACATCTCCCGCGGCGGGGACCGTCGGTGGGTGATCTATAACGGCGAAGTGGAAGCCAGTCGGATCAGTCCCGAATGGCATGGATGGTTGCACCATACCTGGGACGAACCGCCATCAACCAATCCGGTGCCGCGAAAGGATTGGGAAAAACCACATCTGCCAAATCAAACTGGAACCAGTGCGGCCTATGCCCCGCCTGGGTCGATCCGGCGCGCCGATCCGGCGGATATGACCGATTATGAGGCCTGGAGCCCAGAATAAAATGCTGATCTTTGAATGGGATAGTGTGCAGTGTGGCACCATTGGTGCAACGCGCGCGGCTGTCCTGGTTTGGCTGGGTTTGGGCCTAGCGTTCGGTTCGCCCGTCGAGGCACAAAGCACGGGCGGCGGGTTTGTGACCACGCCGCTTGATCCGCTCGACCCGGTCGATCCCACAGACCCGGTCGATCCGGTGCAAGGGGTGCCGAGCTTTAGCGGCACGATCCAGCCAGAGAGCGGGTTTCAGCAAACCCCTTTGGCCAATCCCGATAGCGGCTTTGTCGAAAATAGCGCCAATGTCGATGGCGCGTTCATTCAGCTCAATCCCGGCGGGCAGGATGGCGTTGCGCTGGTGCAAACCCGAAATACGCGCGCGGCGTCGTCGGTCAGCGCCGCGGCGGCGGAAACCGCGCCCGGGGCTGTCCTGCGCATGCTGGATAAAACCCGCGGGCAGACAATGGATTTTGACTTGGCCACCGGGGAAACCGTGGTCGTCGGGCGCCTCGCTGTGCGCCTGCATGAATGCCGCTTTCCTGTGGATAACCCGGCCTCAGATGCCTTTGCCGATCTAGAGATCGCGGATCTGGAGGGGCGGGCGCTCTTTTCCGGTTGGATGGTGGCCTCAAGCCCGACATTGATGGCGCTTGAGCACCCGCGCTATGACGTCTGGGTCCTCAATTGCAGCACATCTTGATAATCGACCGGTTCCGGCTGCGCGTAAAAATCGCCTTCCCGGGACAGCGCCGCCGACAACATCGCGTGATACCTTGCGCGCGGGACTTCGATCCCGCCCAGTGACGCCAGATGCGGGGTCATGAATTGGGTGTCAAATAGCCGATATCCCCCGACCTTGAGCCGGCTGATCAAATAGGCCAAGGCAATCTTTGAGGTATTGGGCCGCAGCGAAAACATGCTTTCCCCGAAAAAGGCGGCCGCGGTTGACACGCCAAAGGCGCCGCCAACCAGTTGGTTGCCCTCCCAAACCTCGATCGAATGGGCATGGCCGATCTGAAAGAGACCTTCGTAAAGCGCGGTGATTTCGTCGTTGATCCAAGTGTCTTCGCGGTCGGCACAGGCCTCAATCGTACCCGAGAACGCGGTATCGATGCGGATCGCGTAGCGCTGACGCTTGATCTCGCGGGCCAAGGATCGCGAGATATGGAATCCGTTCATCGGTAGGATGCCACGATCGGTCGGATCGACCCAAAAAATCTCCGACGCATCGCGGCTTTCCGACATCGGAAAAATCCCGGTCGAATAAGCGCGTAACAGCACTTCTGGGGTCAGTGCCGGGCGGTTACGGATAAAGGAGGTCTGCACCATGGCGCGGTCGTAACACGTTCCGGACCTGCCGACGACGCTGATCGATTTCAGACGCGACTGTCGCATCAGGCAGATATTTGAATTTTATCGAAAACGTTTTTCCCGGGCGGGCTTCATTTACACCTAAAAAACAGGCATCTATGACACGTTTATCGCGCATCTGTCTAAATGAGCACAACGCAGGGTGGTGTTCGGGCGGCAAAATGCGGGCGGGATCACGCCATCGCGTGCACGCTTGGGTTGCGATGACCTGTCCGTTTTGGGGCGAATCAGCGTTCTACGACGTTCCGCCGCCGGCCTCTAACCACCGTTCCAGCCAGTGGATATCATAGGCGCCGGTTTGTACGTCCGGTTCGGCCAAAATGTCGTGAAACAGCGGCACCGTCGTGTCGATCCCATCAACGATCAACTCCCCCAAGGCCCGGCTCAGGCGCGCAATCGCTGCGGGCCTATCCGGCCCATGCACGATCAGCTTCGCGATCAGACTGTCGTAATAGGGCGGGATCGAATAGCCGTCATAAAGCGCCGAATCCATCCGCACGCCCAGACCGCCTGGGGCATGGTATTGGGTGATCTTGCCCGGCGATGGGGCAAAGGTTGGTGGCTTTTCGGCGTTTATGCGGACCTCAATGGCATGGCCGTTGACCTCTAATGCCTGCTGCTGGAGCGTCATCGGCACCCCCGCGGCCACACGGATTTGTTCGGCGACCAGATCGATGCCAAAGATCGCCTCGGTCACCGGATGTTCGACCTGCAAACGCGTGTTCATTTCGATGAAGTAAAATTCCCCATCCTCGAACAGAAATTCGATGGTGCCCGCGCCTTCATAGCCCAAATCGCCGACGGCTTTCGCGCAAGTCGCCCCGATGCGCGCGCGGGTCGCGGCGTCGATCGAGGGGCCGGGCGCCTCTTCGAGCACCTTTTGATGTCGACGTTGCAACGAACAATCGCGTTCACCCAAATGCACGGCGCGACCTTTGCCATCACCAAAAACTTGCACTTCGATATGGCGCGGCTTTTCGAGGTATTTCTCCATATAGACCTCGTCATTGCCAAAAGCGGCCTTGGCCTCGCTGCGCGCCGTCTGAAAGGCGGTTTCCAGATCGGCTGCGCTGCGCGCCAGTTTCATGCCGCGTCCGCCGCCGCCAGCCGTTGCTTTGATGATCACCGGATACCCGATCTCTGCGGCAACGCGCGCCGCGGCAGCCACATCCGGCACCCCGCCGTCAGAGCCGGGAACACATGGGACGCCCAATGCGCGCATCGTTTCCTTGGCTGTGATCTTGTCGCCCATGACGCGAATATGTTCGGCGGACGGGCCGATGAATTTGATGCCGTGGTCTTCTACGATCTGCACAAAGCTCGGGTTTTCCGACAAAAATCCATAGCCTGGATGGATCGCCTCGGCGCCGGTGATCTCACAGGCCGAAATGATCGAAGGCACCGACAAGTAGCTTTGTGTGGCAGGCGGCGGGCCGATACAGATCGACTCGTCAGCCATACGGACATGCATCGCATCTGCATCTGCCGTGGAATGCACCGCGACCGTGGCCAGACCCATCTCACGGGCGGCGCGCACGACACGGAGGGCAATTTCGCCCCGATTTGCGATCAAAATCTTGGAAAACATCGGCCGACCTACTCGATCACCATCAACGGCTCGCCGTATTCGACGCGCGCCTCGTTATCGATGATGATCCGCTTGACCGTGCCGGCCCGTGGCGCGTGGATTTGGTTCATTGTCTTCATCGCTTCGATGATGAGCAGCGTCTGACCCTCGGACACCTTATCGCCCACCGAAACGAACGCCGCCGCGCCCGGTTCAGGTTGTAGATACACCGTGCCGACCATCGGCGAGGTGATTGCATTGGGATCGTCTGCGGGGTTGGGCGGCGCGACGGGCGGCCTGTCCGGCTGCGCCTCTGCCGCGGCGGTCGGGGCTGGGGCGGCCGGCGGCGCGACAATCGGGGCATGGACCGGCGCTGCGATGGGGCCCCGGCTGACGCGTACATTCAACGTCTCACCTTCGGCATAGTCGCGCTTGACCTGAAGCTCGGTCAGATCGTTTTCCCGCAGAAGCTCGGCCAAGGCCCGAATGAACGCAACGTCACTGTCTTGGGGCTTCTTTGTCATCGGGGTCTGAGCTCCTTTAGGGCGCGATATTTCGGTCCGCGTTGCGCGCTTATACGCAAGCGCATCAGGCGTGAAAAGCGCTCATATCGCATGTCAAACACCGCAGGGCTGCCCAAATTATGGGCAATGCGCGTTAGGCAAAAAAAATCTCATTAGGTCAAAAATTCAATGCATGGCAGATTGGTACGCAGCTTTTTTGGGCATCGACAGGGGGGAGCCGTGACGAAGAACCGCCGAATGCGAGGTATCGCCGCGGCGCAGGTGCAACGTGCTGGCCGTGCTGAGATGCGGGCCGGGATCGGCGCAGGCGACGGGGGAGATGACCTTGCCCAGACCGCCGCAGTAAAGGGAGCCAAAGCGCACGAATTCAACCGGTGCGACGTGAGGTTCATGATGGCGTGGCATCGCAACCAACCTATTGCGGACCGGCATCATGCGCGAAGTTGAACAAGCCGTTGCGGCCCATTACACAACCGGCGCCTTGATTGACCGCGTGACCGGCGCGCTGCGTGCGCTCGGGATCGATCCGGCCAAAGCGACCGCCTCGGACCTAAAGGCAGGCGATGAATTTCACACCGGTGGGCTTGCCGCGACGGAGCATGTGTTTAGCCATTTAACCCTTGGGCCGGATGATGTTGTTTTGGATGTCGGCTGCGGCATCGGCGGCACGTCGCGCTACATCGCCGACACATTTGGTGCGCAGGTGACCGGGGTCGATCTGACGCAGGAATTCGTCAACGCGGCGCGGGCTTTGACGGCCATGGTCGGCCTGTCCGGCAAGGTCAGCTATATGCAGGGCTCCGCCCTGGCCTTGCCGGTGCCAGACCAGGCCTATGATCTGGCGGTGATGATGCATGTCGGAATGAACATCGCCGACAAAACGGCGCTCATGGCCGATGTTGCCCGCTGTCTCAAACCAGGTGGTCATTTTGCTGTCTTCGATGTCATGAAATCCGCGAGTGAAGCGGAGATCGCGTTTCCCTTACCGTGGTCGAGCGTGCCGGACACCTCGTTTCTTCACCGGCCTGAGGACTATGCGGCGGCCGCAAAAGCTGCCGGGATGCACCTGAAAATCCAAGAGGATAGGACGCAATTTTCCAAGGATTTCTTCGCCGAGGTTCATGCGAAAACAGCCCGCGACGGCCCATCGCCGCTCGGCATCCACCTGATGATGGGCGAGACCGCGCCGGAGAAGTTCAAGAACTATGTCGCTAATCTTCATGCCGGGCTGATTTGCCCGACCGAGATGGTGTTTCGCAAAGCTGGCGCTTAACGGGTGGGCCTCGGCCGTTTCGCCCACAGGCATCAGGTGCGACATCATACGGTTGTGGGCGTCAGCATCCGGCGGAACATCGTCTCTAGGTGGGTTTGCGCTTCGCTGAACGGGTCACGGCCATCGCCCAAAACCGCGCGCACCTGTACGTCGAAATCCGCGTAATGCTGGGTCAGCGACCAGATCGAAAAGATCAGGTGATGCGGGTCAAGTGGGGCCAGGCGGCCGGTATCCACCCAAGCGGCAATAACGGCGGCTTTTTCATCAACCAAGGTTTTCAACTCCGTTCGGAGCACATTGCTGATCCGCGGAGCGCCATCGAGGATCTCATGAGCAAACAGCCGACTTTGCCGCGGCATCTCAGCTGACATTTGCAGCTTGCGATTCACGTAGCGTAATATCTCTTCGACCGGATCGTTGCTTTTGGCATTGACGCTTTGCAAGGGATTGAGCCAGGTCTTCAACAACGACGCCATAAGAGTTTCGAAAACCGCGTCCTTTGACGGAAAATAGTATAGAAGATTGGGCTTTGACATGCCTGCCTCTGCCGCGATGCGGTCGATCGTGGCGGCATTAAAGCCTTGCTGTGAGAACACATCGAGCGCCGCTTCCAAGATGGCGTTGTGGTTCTTGCGCTGAATTCTTGTGCGCGGTTCGAGAATGCTCATGCCCGAAATCATGGCACCAATTGCTTGTCTCGTGCAAGTCCGCCGCCGCACCACCGAAAATTGCCCGTTAGATGATCATTTGCCTTGCGATTGCGCAGTCTCTGGCGTTCATTTGGGACGGTGCGGCGCGCAGCGCTGTTTCAGGGACCGGCCGGGGTCGTCAGGACGCAGTCGTCGCTTGCGCGAAATTCAGGCCGATATCTGGGCTAATCCGGCCGTGCAGACCGGCAAGGACAACCGACACACGCACCACATGCCGGCCCCGTGGCCGCTAAAAGAAGAGGGATCAAAAGATGCCGGCACCCGGCGAAAACCTGCGAATAAATGGCGAGCGTTTGTGGGACTCGTTGATGGAAATGGCCAAAATCGGGCCTGGAATAGCGGGTGGGAACAACCGCCAAACCCTTACCGACGAGGATGCTGAAGGCCGCGCCCTGTTTCAATCCTGGTGCGAAGCGGCCGGGATGACCATGGGTGTCGATGAGATCGGCAATATGTTTGCCCGTCGCGAAGGGACCGACCCTGACGCGCTGCCGGTTTATGTCGGTTCGCATCTCGACACGCAGCCCACAGGTGGGAAATATGACGGCGTTTTGGGCGTGCTCGGCGGATTGGAGATCATCCGGTCGCTGAATGACCTGGGGATCAAGACGAAGCACCCGATTGTCGTCACCAATTGGACCAATGAGGAAGGCACGCGGTTCGCGCCGGCCATGCTGGCCTCGGGTGTGTTTGCCGGACAACACACGCTCGATTGGGCCAATGACCGCGTCGATGCGTCCGGAAAGCGTTTCGGCGATGAGCTGGAACGCATCGGCTGGAAAGGCGAGGAAACCGTCGGCGCCCGCAAGATGCACGCCTTTTTCGAATTACATATCGAACAGGGCCCGATCCTCGAGGCCGAGGGCCGCGATATCGGCGTTGTCACCCATGGCCAAGGCCTGCGTTGGATCGAATGCACGGTGACCGGGAAGGAAAGCCATACCGGATCAACGCCTATGCATATGCGCAAAAACGCCGGGCGCGGGTTGGCGTTGGTCACCGAACTTGTCCATGAGATCGCGATGAAGAACCAGCCCAATGCGGTCGGGGCCATTGGCCATATCGATGTCTATCCGAATTCTCGCAACATCATCCCGGGCCAGGTCGTCTTTACGGTCGATATGCGCACGCATCTGATCGACAAACTCAATGCGATGGTGGCGGAATTCAACGACCGCGCACCCAAGCTTTGCGCAGATATCGGCGTCGCGTTCAGCGCCGAGATCGTGGGCCAGTTCGACCCGCCGGCCTTTGACACCGATTGCGTGGGCGCTGTGCGGGAGGCCGCCGAGCGGCTGGGCTATTCGCATATGGATATCGTCTCGGGGGCAGGTCACGATGCCTGCTGGATCAATGATGTTGCGCCCACGGCAATGATCATGTGTCCCTGCGTGGATGGTCTCAGCCACAACGAGGCCGAAGAGATCAGCCCCGAATGGGCCCGCGCGGGCGCCGATGTTCTGTTCCATGCGGTCGTCGAAACGGCAGGGATCGTCGAATGAAGATCGTGAAGGGGCTTATTGGCGTGGGATGCGTTGGGCTGTTGGGCGCTTGTGTTGCAGCCACACCGGAAGGCGAGACCGCGATTTTGCCCGAACGGGTCCTGCCGGTGGTCGCGCCGGGGCAAGATACATCGACCGTCCGGATCCTGTCGGACGGGTGTTATTGGTGGTTATATGAAGGGGTTGTCGAAGACACATATATACCCCTGGAAACCCGCGACGGGCGCATGATCTGCACCCGCGGCGAAGGCGTAAGGATCGATGAGCTATGAGCAAGGTGATCAAAGGCGGCACGGTCGTCACGGCGGACCGTCAGTTTAAGGCCGATCTACTGATCGAGGGCGAAACCATTGCAGAGATTGGCGAAAACCTGAGCGGCGACGAGGTCATCGACGCGTCCGAGGCCTATGTCATCCCCGGGGGCATCGACCCCCATACCCATCTGGAAATGCCGTTTATGGGCACCACTGCGGCGGAGACCTTCGAGAGCGGGACCTGGGCGGCGGCCGCCGGTGGCACCACGATGCTGATCGATTTCTGTCTCCCGGGCGAGGATGGCTCGATCAAGAACGCCATCAATGAATGGCACCGGAAATCGGCGCCGCAGATCTGCTCGGATATCGGCTATCACATGGCCATCACCGGCTGGAACGAGACCATCTTTACTGAGATGGCGGACGCGGTGGATATGGGCGTCAATTCGTTTAAGCACTTCATGGCGTATAAAGGCGCGCTGATGGTGGAGGACGACGAAATGTTCGCCTCTTTCGCACGCTGCAAGGAATTGGGCGCACTGCCCATGGTTCATGCCGAAAACGGCGATGTGGTTGATCTTTTGCAGAAAAAGATGATCGAGATGGGGATAACCGGGCCCGAAGGCCACGCGCTTTCCCGCCCGCCCGAGGTCGAAGGCGAAGCCGCCAACCGCGCCATCATGATCGCCGATGCGGTCGGCACGCCGCTCTATATTGTGCATGTGTCTTGCGAACAGGCACATGAAGCGATCCGTCGCGCGCGGCAAAAGGGCATGCGTGTCTTTGGCGAGCCGTTGGCGCAGTTTTTGTGCCTCGATGACAGTGAATATCTGTCGAAGGATTGGATGCATGCCGCGCAGCGGGTGATGTCGCCGCCATTCCGGTCGAAAGACCATCAAGACGGGTTGTGGAACGGGTTGGCCGCGGGTTCGCTACAGGTGATCGCCACCGACCATGCCGCCTTTAGTTCCAAGCAGAAGACGATGGGTGTTGAGGATTTTCGCCTGATCCCGAACGGGACCGGCGGGCTGGAAGAGCGGCTCGCCGTGATCTGGACCTATGGTGTGGAAACCGGCCGCCTGACCCCCGAAGAATTCGTCGCAACAACATCAACAAACATCGCTAAGATATTGAATGTGTATCCGAAAAAGGGCGCCTTGGTACCGGGTGCCGATGCCGATATCGTCGTCTGGGACCCCGAGCAATCCAAGACGCTGAGCGCGGCGACGCAGAAATCCGTGCTCGATTACAGCGTTTGGGAAGGGATGGAGGTCACCGCCCAGGCCCGCTTTACCTTGTCGCGCGGGGATGTCATCTGGGCCTGGGGGCAGAACAGCCAGCCGCAACCGGGCCGCGGAAAATTCGTGCCGCGTCCAGCCTTCAGCTCGGCGGCCAAGGCGCTCAGCCAATGGAAAGAGCTAAATTCCCCGCGCAAGGTCGAACGCGATCCGATGAATATTCCGGCAGGGATTTGAGGCACGGATGGTCTTGGCGGAAACGTTTGATTACCGACAAACAGCCCGCGCGATCCTGCGGTTTTTGCAGGGCTATTTCGTCGCCTGCGTCATCGCCGGCCTTTGGGTGCATTTGCGAACCGGCGGGGCGATGCTGACCTTCGATCCGGTCACCTATGAACCCGTCACGCCAAGCCTCGCAGATCACGCAAGTTCGGTCGCGCTGCTCATTATCATTGCGATGGCGGGGTGTTTTTTGCCCGTGGTATTGGGCCGCTGGCTGTCGGCATTCGGGGGCGGCACGTCGCGGCTGTGGTACGCGATCATCTGGGCGCTCGCAGACGTCATCGTCGCGGCGGGGCCCAATCCGCTGACGTGGTTTACCGACCCGGCATGGCTTGAGCTTGTGACCATCTTTGCAGTGCCCGGCGCAATCATCGGCGTGATCGCGCATGCCATTGAATTTCGGGGTCGCATATGAGTGTGCATTCGGTCATCTCCGCACATGCCCTGGATCTGACCTTCCAGACCAATGATGGCCCCGTCCATGCCCTGAAAGGCGTGGATTTGGATATCACGGCGGGGGAGTTTGTTTCGTTCATTGGCCCCTCGGGCTGTGGCAAGACGACGTTTCTGCGCGTGGTCGCGGCGCTGGAGCACCCGACCGGTGGGGAGATTACCGTCAACGGGATGTCGCCCGATGAGGCCCGCAAGGCACGCGCCTATGGCTATGTCTTTCAAGCGGCCGGTCTTTACCCCTGGCGCACGATCGAACGGAACATCAAGTTGCCGCTTGAGATCATGGGAATGGGCCAGGCCGAGCAGGAAAATCGCGTGAAGAACGTCTTGCAACTTGTTGATTTAGAAGATTTTGGGAAAAAGTTTCCCTGGCAGCTTAGCGGCGGGATGCAACAGCGCGCCTCGATTGCCCGCGCCTTGGCCTTTGATGCCGATATCCTGCTGATGGATGAGCCTTTTGGCGCATTGGACGAGATCGTGCGGGATCATTTGAATGCCGAATTGCTGAAGCTCTGGTCGGCGACAGGAAAAACCATAGGCTTTGTGACGCATTCGATCCCGGAGGCCGTGTATCTATCGACCAAGATCGTTGTGATGAGCCCGCGCCCGGGACGGATCACCGATGTCATCGACAGTGATCTGCCCAAAGAACGCCCGCTGGAGATCCGCGACACGCCGGAATTTCAAGCCATCGCGCATCGCGTGCGCGAAGGCCTGCGGGCGGGTCATGCGTATGAGGATGGGTAGGACACACAGATGAGTGAGGCCAGCAGTCTAAGCCAACCCCAAGCGCAGGACATTTGCGCGATTTGTCTTATCGTGCGGCGCGTTTTCGATGCGGTCGCGCCGATTGGAACGGTTCTCGGCGTGATCGTTTTGGTGTGGTACCTGGCTTGCATCCCGATGAACCGGGCTTGGATCGAAGACCGCGCGGGCGCATCGCAGACGCTTGCCGAACTGATCCCGGCAGTGTGGCAACAAGGCAGTCCGGTTTTGCCCGCCCCACACCAAGTGGGCGGCGCGCTGTGGGAGACGACCATCGCCGAGCCACCCCTGCGGGAGCGTCGCGGCGAATTGCGCGGCAACCCAAGATCGTTGATATTTCATGCATATCAAACACTTGCGCCAACATTGCTTGGGTTTTTGGTCGGGACCTTTGCCGGCATGGCTCTGGCCACCGGTATTATTCACAGCCGCGCGATGGACCTTAGTGTGATGCCTTGGGCGATTGCGAGCCAAATGGTGCCGATCCTGGCGATTGCGCCGATGGTGATCGTCGTGCTGAGCTCGCTGGGCGTCACAGGCCTGTTTCCGAAGGCGCTGATTTCGTCCTACCTGTCGTTTTTTCCGGTCGTCGTGGGCATGGTGAAAGGGCTGCGCAGCCCGAGCCCGATGGATATGGACTTGATGCGGACGTATTCGGCAAGTGCGGCGCAGATTTTCTGGAAGCTGCGTCTGCCAGCCTCGCTGCCCTTCCTCTTCGCCTCGCTCAAGGTCGGCATCGCCGCCGCCTTGGTTGGCGCCATCGTGGCCGAACTGCCGACAGGCGCGCGGTTTGGTCTCGGCGCCCGGCTGTTAACGGGTTCCTACTATTCCGACACGCTGATGATCTGGTCGGCTTTGTTCATGGCGGCGATCTGTGCGGCGCTGCTCGTCGGTGGGTTGGGGCTTATGGAACGGATCATGCTGCGCCGCATGGGGGCCCGCGCATGACGCGCGACAGGCGCTACCTCCTGCCAGGTTTTGCCGCCGTGCTTGTGCTGAGTGCGATGCTGCTCGACATGCGTCTGGCGGGTGTTTTGGCGCTCTGGTTCACGGCCTGGGCGCTCAATGCTTGGCTTGCGCGGAACGCAAGAGGGGCGATCACGCGGTTCTTGGTGCCCACGATATTCGGCGCAGCGCTTTTGGTCCTGTGGGAGATAACGGTCTGGACATTCGCTGTCTCGCCAGTGATTTTGCCGGCGCCCTCGGTCATCGGCGCCCGGTTTGTCGCGGATATCCCGATTTTGTGGCTCGATTTCGTGCAAACCATCATCAAAGGCGCGCTGTCGGGGCTTTTGATCGGGTCGGTCTTAGCTATCGCAACGGCGCTTGCCATCGATCGGTCCGCGTTTTTGCAACGGGGTCTGCTGCCGGTCGGAAACTTCCTCGCCGCGCTGCCGATCGTCGGGACCGCACCGATCCTGGTGATGTGGTTCGGCTTTGGGTGGCAATCGAAAGCGGCCGTTGTGGCGGTAATGGTGTTTTTCCCGATCCTCGTGAACATGGTGCAAGGCCTGAAGGCGACGGACCGCCTGTCGCGCGACCTGATGCACACTTATGCGGCCAGCTACAGTCAAAGCCTGCTTAAGCTGCGCCTGCCGGCGGCGATGCCATTTTTGTTCAACGGGTTAAAAATTTCTTCTACTCTTGCCTTAATTGGCGCCATTGTCGCTGAATTTTTTGGCTCGCCGGTCTTTGGGATGGGGTTTCGGATCAAGACCTCTTTCGGGTCCTTCGACCTTGATCTCGTATGGGCGGAGGTTGCGGTGGCGGCGCTTGCAGGCTCTGCGCTTTATGGGGTGATCGCCCTGGCAGAAAGGGCGGTGACGTTCTGGCACCCTGCGCAACGACGATAACCAAGACACAGAATTCAACACGGAGGGAAAAACATGAAACGGACAATCATAGCGGGCGCAGCCGTTGCGCTTTCGGCCGGCGCTGCGCAGGCCGACGATGTGACCTTGCAGCTGCAATGGGTTACCCAGGCGCAATTCGCTGGCTATTACGTGGCGCTCGAAAACGGCTATTACGACGAAGAGGGCCTGAATGTTGAAATTCAGCCCGGCGGCCCGGATATCGCACCGCCGCAAGTGCTTGCCGGCGGTGGGGCCGATGTCATGCTGAACTGGATGCCGTCAGCCTTGGCCGCGCGCGAGGCGGGTGTGCCGGTCGTCAATATCGCCCAACCCTTCGTCCGGTCCGGGCTACAGCTGACCTGCTGGGCCGATACCGGCATCGAAGAACCCGCCGATCTGGCCGGTCACACGGTTGCGCACTGGTTTTTTGGCAACGAATACACGTTTCTGGGCTGGATGAGCCAGCTTGGGATACCGGTTGATGGCTCCGACGAAGGGGTCACGCTTTTGCAGGCGGGCTTTAATGTGGACCCACTTTTGCAACGGCAGGCCGATTGTATTTCGACGATGACCTACAACGAATATTGGCAGATCATCGATGCCGGCGTATCCGAAGATGAATTGGTCACGTTCCGCTATTCCGATTACGGCGTCGATACGCTCGAAGACGGTATCTATGCGCTCGAAAGCGATCTCGAAGACCCGGCCTTCATGGACAAAATGGTGCGGTTTGTGCGGGCCTCGATGCGCGGATGGGTTTGGGCTGCGAACAACCCGGATGATGCCGCGATGATCGTGCTGGACTATGACGAATCCGGTGCGCAGACCGAGGAACATCAGCTACGCATGATGGGAGAGATCGCGCTTTTGGTGGATGAAAACGGCGGCGCGCTCGAAATCGAAGCCTATGAGCGCACGGTCAGCACCTTGCTGGAAGGCGGCGACGCCGTCATTACATCCGAGCCGGAAGGCGCCTGGACAAGCGCTGTCACCGATGCCGCGCTGAGCGAATAAGGCTAATCTTACGCGGGCCCGCGCATCTTTTGCGATGGGCGGGCCTGCCGGTACCCGTTTACCGACAGGGCGCAGCCCTTAGCGGCGGATATCGACCGCGCCAGGCACGGGCGGTTCGGGCACATCGGGGGCCGCAGCACCGGGGGATGCCGGTTGTGCTGCCGCATTGGTGACCGGGGCTGGCGCCGCGCGCTCCCCATCTTCCAACTCTGATCTATCCTGCGCCGCCGCGATGCTTGGCTCGGTTGGCTCGACCGGGTCCGCGCTTTGCGGCTCTGAAACGGGGTCCGGGTCGTCGACCGCATCGGGCAGCGGCGGCAGGATGGTTGGCTCCTCCGCGGCTGCGGTGGGTTCGGGTCCCCGCACAGCCGGGCGTTCGGGATCAATCTTGTCCTGGTCGCCAACTTCGCGGGTGTCGAGCGGCGGAAATCCGGGAATGATCTGATCGTCTTCGGCTTGATCGGGCGTGAACGCGCGCATGATATCGCGCGCACGGTCGGATTGCAGCGCTGGGTCTTGGGTGTCTTCCCTGTCGGCATTGCCGCTGGTGCTGCTGGCGCCAGGTTCAACGGGGGCTTTGATCGCTTGCACAGTTGCGGGCCGCTCTGCAAAGGGCAGGGGCGCAACGAAAGCCGGAGGAATTGACTGCATCGGAACAGCCTCACTCAATTAAACCACAACATCCACACCCAGGTTCGACTGTGCCCATCGAATGTTATCCAAAGCTTAATGGCGCGCGCTATTTGCCGACAATTCGAGCCATAACGGGTGCGGCGAAATCCATGACAGCATCAACTTTCGTGCATGAGAACGAATTTCGCAGTAGACTAAGTGCTATGCACAGGTAACGGGCGGCTCAGGATGCAATCGCGCAAACTTAGTGACCTTGAACGACCACAGACCGGAACGCGCATTCGCGAACGGCGGCAAGCGTTGGAGATCAAGCAAGCAGATCTTGCGGGCGCCGTGGGCATTTCCGCGAGCTATCTCAATTTGATCGAACACAACAAGCGCGCCATCGGTGGCAAGTTGCTGAACGATATTGCCCGCGCGCTACAGCTGGATCCCGCAGCACTGACCGAAGGGCCCGAGGCATCGCTTTATGCGGCCCTCTGCGCCAGTGCGGCGACACAGACCGGCGCGGATGCCGCGGCCGAGACGGACCGCATCGATGCGCTGACCGCCCGGTTTCCCGGATGGGCCGCAACAATCGCGGGCCAACAGCGCCAAATCTCGGCCCTTGAGGCGCTGAACGACGCCTTGCGCGACCGGTTGGGCCACGATCATGTGCTGGCGGATGCAATGCACGAGGTTCTATCGACCGCCTCGGCCATTCGTGCCACCGCGGCGATCCTCGCCGAGGATAGCGCGATCGATCCGCAATGGCTCGCACGGTTTCATCGCAACCTGCACGAGGAGGCCGAACGGCTTGCCGACCGCGCCACGGCCCTGTCGAAGCATTTCGAAGCGGATCAAGGGCACCGTGCGCGGCCTGAATTTGGTGCCGCCGAGGCAGTTGAGCACTTCTTTGATCTGTCGGACCACCATTTTCCGGCCATCGAAGCGAAGGGGACGTCTACGATAGCGGGGCTCATGGCGTCGGCCGGCCCGCTTGATCCTACGGCGCGCCGCGCCGCGGAGACGGCCCTGGCCGACTACGCCGCGGATGCAGCGCGCCTGCCGCTGGGCCCGTTTTCGGCCGCAGCAAGGGCGGCCAATTTCACGCCCGAGCCGCTTTACGCCATGGCCGGCGGGGATGTGGCCTTGGTTCTCAGGCGGCTTGCGGCATTGCCGCTGGAAACGGGTGCGCCCGAATTTGGTCTGGCGATCTGCGATGCCTCCGGCGCGCTATTGCGGCAACGCCGCCATCCTGGCTTTGCGGTGCCACGGTTTGCCGATGGTTGCCCACTCTGGCCGGTCTATCGTGCCCTGTCGCGACCTCTGACGCCCGAGCGCGGTGTGATCGAGATGCCCGACGGCGCGGTGTTCCAAACATGGTCCATCAGCCAGCCGGTGGCCGCGATTTCCGAAACGGGCGAGCCGGTGCTGCAGGCCACGATGCTGTTGCGGCAAGATGAGGCCGGCTTTGGCACCCCGGTCGGCCCGGGCTGTTCGTTTTGCACGCGTCCGGCCTGCCCGGCGCGGCGGTCGCCACATTTGGCCGGTTGACGGACGCGGACGGGCGGGGTGGCGCATGATTGACCGCTTTGGAAAATCCGCGCATGTTTGCGGCTGGAGGAGCATAGGAGGATCGGCGCTTGACCATGCGGGTAATGCTGGTTGAAGACGAGGCCAATATCCTCGAAGCGGTCCGGTTCATCTTGGCCCGCGACGGATGGGAGGTCTTTGGTCACGGCAATGGCGCCACCGCGCTCGACGAGATCGCGCGGCGCATGCCGGATGTCGTTGTCTTGGATGTGATGTTGCCGGGACGGACCGGCCTCGATATTCTGCGAGACCTGCGCAATCGCGACGATCTGGCCCATCTTCCGGTTCTGATGCTGACAGCCAAGGGGCTGGAGCGCGACCGCGACACCGCGATGGCGCTTGGCGCAAACGCCTATATGACAAAGCCTTTTTCGAACCAGGACCTGATGGCCACAATCGGCGCATTGCGACAGGCCAATCCGGTGGTTCGGGGGGCAAACGCGTGAGCGATGCCGATCCCAGGCCAAGGCGCGGGCGCAGCACCTTTTTGGAGCGCAAGACCTATCGCCGGGCGCGGCTTGAGGATGCCGCGCGCCTGTTGCCTGTCCTGGGACTTTTTTTGCTTTTGAGCCCCACGGCCATTCGCAGCACGGGTGGCGGGTCCGGCCTGTGGCTGATCTACTTCATGGGCGTGTGGCTCTTGTTGATTGTCGCCGCGGCCGTTTTGTCTCGGGCCTTGGCGCGAACGTCCCAGGATCAAGGGCAGGGCGGGGCCTGACATGCTCTCGTTCGATGGGCTTGTCGCGGTCTGTGTTCTCTATGTGGCGGGTCTTTTCGGAGTTGCGTTCTGGGCCGAAAAACGGGCCGGCGAAGGACGCGCGCGTTGGCTGAATTCACCGCTTATCTACACGCTTAGCCTGTCGATTTACACCACCGCTTGGACCTTTTACGGCGCGGTCGGCAACGCAGCCCGGTCGGGGCTCGAATTCATGACGATCTATCTGGGGCCGACCTTGGTCTTTGTGGGCTGGTTTTGGCTCTTGCGCAAAATGGTCCGGATCGGACGGGCACAGCGTATCACGTCGGTTGCCGACATGATTTCAAGCCGCTACGGAAAATCGGGCGGGCTGGCGGCCCTTGTGACCCTGCTCGCGGTGGTGGGCACGACGCCCTATATCGCCCTGCAATTGCAATCCCTGACATTGGCCTTTGGTGTCTTTGCCCGACCCGGGGCCTTGGGCGCACCGGATGCCGGATCGACCGCTATTTGGGTGGCCGGTGGCCTGGCGCTTTTTACGATCGTCTTCGGCACAAGGTCGCTTGATGCAAACGAACGCCACCCCGGCCTGGTCTCCGCGATCGCGGCGGAGGCTGTGGTCAAGCTCTTTGCGTTCTTGGCGGTTGGGGCTTTTGTCGTCTGGGGTGTGGCCGATGGGCCAGCTGACATTCTCGCGCGGATCGAGACCAGCCCGGTGGCGGCTTGGGATGCCGGCGGGGCGCGGTGGCTCGGGCTGACTGTGCTGGCCGCCGCCGCGATCGTTTGCTTGCCGCGGATGTTCCAGGTCTTGGTGGTCGAAAACCGCGATGAGCGGCATTTGGCGACCGCGTCCTGGGCCTTTCCGCTTTACCTCTTTTGCATGTGCATCTTTGTCGTGCCGATTGCCGTTGTCGGCCTGGCAGAGCTGCCGACGGATGCCAATCCGGATTTGTTCGTCCTGACCTTGCCGCTCCATGCAAACCAGTCCGGCCTTGCCTTGCTTGCGTTTTTGGGTGGGTTTTCAGCCGCGACCTCGATGGTGATCGTGGCCGCACTTGCAGTTTCAACGATGGTGTCGAACCATATCATTGTGCCGATCTGGCTGGCCGCGACCCGGGGCGAACGACCGATCACCGGCGACATGGCGCGGGTTGCACTTGTCGCGAGGCGGCTCTCGATCATCGGGATTGTGGGCCTGGGATACCTTTATTACGACCTTTCCGGCGGAGCGGAGGCGCTCTCGGCCATTGGATTGATCGCGTTTTTGGGCGTGTCGCAGGTGTTGCCGGCCTTAATCGGCGGTATTTTTTGGCGCGGTGCGACGCGCGCTGGTGCTGCGGTTGGCATTGGCCTTGGCTTTGGCATCTGGGCCTGGCTTTTGTTTTTGCCGAACGCGGCGGCGGGATTGTTGGGCACAATTCCCGAAGGTCCAGGCTGGCTCAACCCCGCAACGCCTTTGGGTTTGACCGGCACGGACCCGCTTTTGACGGCGATGGTGCTGTCGCTCGGGATCAACACATTTGCCTTTGTTGCAGTGTCGCTTTTGAGCTTTCCAAGCCCGCTGGAGCGGTTGATGGGCGCCCAATTCGTCCACGTCTACGATCATTCGCCGACGCCGTCGGCCTGGCGGGGATCGACGGGGACGGCCAATGACCTGTTGGTCATGGCTGGGCGGATTTTAGGGTCCGAACGGGCAACGGCTTTGTTCGAGGCCGCCGCCCGCGACCAGGGCCGGCAAGACGGCCTGCCGGAGCCAACCCCGGCGATGCTGGAGCTTTTGGAGCGCGAGCTTGCCGGGTCCGTTGGTGCCGCGACCGCCCATGCGATGGTCGGCCAAATCACCGGCGGGGCCAGCGTATCGGTGCGCGACTTGATCGCCGTGGCCGATGAAACAGCGCAGATGATGGAATATTCCAGCCGCCTGCAAGCGCAATCGCAGGAGCTGTCGCAGACCGCTGCACGGCTTCGCGAAGCCAATAATAAACTGCGCGAGATGTCGGTGCAAAAGGACGCCTTTTTGTCCAGTGTTAGCCATGAGCTGCGCACACCGATGACCTCGATCCGTGCCTTTTCAGAGATTTTGATGCAAGGCGAGGCGATGCCTGGGGCCGAACGGGCGCGCTTTTCGCGCATTATTCACGACGAAAGTCTCCGATTGACCCGGTTGCTCGACGATCTGCTGGACCTGAGCGTTTTGGAAAGCGGGCAGGTGACCTTGAATGAAAGCACTGTCCAACTGGTCGATGTCATTGACCGGGCCGTCCATGCCACAAGCGCATCCGCAGCCAATCGCCGTTTGGTGGTGCGGCGTGATCGGGCGGCCGAGGAGATCGAGCTATTCACCGATGCGGATCGTTTGACCCAGGTCTTTGTGAACTTGATTTCAAATGCACAAAAGTATTGCGACGCCGAGGTCCCCACGCTTGAGATTATCGTGCGGCGTCGTCCCGGTCGGATCGAGCTGGAATTCAGTGACAACGGCACCGGGATCGCGCCGGATCAAGAGAGCCTTATCTTTGAGAAATTTGCCCGCATAGCCAGCGGTATGGACGCGACCGGAGCCGGGTTGGGCTTAGCGATCAGCCGCGAGATTATGGCGCGGATTGGCGGTGCGCTTAGCTATGTCCCCGGCCAAAGCGGGGCGACGTTTCGCATCCGGTTGCCCGCGCGCGCCTTGCGCGCCGCCTAAACGCGGCAATTTTGCCGCGACTTCACGGCGCATAAAAGGACGTTGTTAACCTTGACTATGTCAAGAACGAGCCGATCACTCACGTGAGGCGCTAAATGTCGGATCCGGGTCGAAAATCCGTGCTTGCCCGCAAGGCGGACCTCGTGCGAATGCGCGGGCCCCGGAAGGCAACGCAGCTTGATTTTGGCACCATGCCGGTCAAGGCGCTTAATCGTGCCGTAAAACGGGCCGGTGTGCCCTATGATGCGCTTGAGATTGAGCCGCGTGACGAAGCGGTTTCATGGGATCAGACGCTGGCTGAAGTGACCGAGATGCTGCCCGAAGGGGGGCTGTTGATCATCCTGGAGGGCGCGGAGCGCGCCCGAGGCATCCTGCACCTGCATCAATCGCTGTTGGATGCGCTGATCGAAGTGCAAACAACCGGCCATGTCGATGCGGTGGAGGGTCCGGCCCGGCCGGCCACCTCGATCGATGCCGCCCTTTCGCGCGATTTTATCGACTTGATGCTGTCGGCGCTCGATACCGAGCTTGAAGATATGAGCATGTCAAACGTCGTGATGCGGCTGCATTTCGGAACGGTTTTGACCGATCGCCGGCAATTGCCGCTTTTGGCGCCGGAACGTGGCTTTCACGTTTTTCGATGCAAGGCCGATGTGGCGCAGGGGACGAAATCGGGCACGCTGATCCTAGCGCTGCCGGGCACCCAGACCGCGGCGGCCAGCTGGCCAAAGCGCGGCCCGGACAAGCAATGGCGCGCCGGGTTTCACCGGACATTGAGCCAGGCGCGCCTGCGCTTTGACAGCATCCTGTTTCGCCGTGAAATTGGCCTGAACGCGGCGCTCGCCCTGAAACCCGGGGACGTGATTCCGTTCGATGCCGAGATGATGCAAACCGTGCGCATCGAAGATGCGTTGTACCGGGCGGTCCTAAAGGGGCGGTTGGGTCAAACCAACGGGACCCGGGCGCTGAGACTGACCCTTGGCGCGATTGACCGGCCAATTGACGAGGATGCACCGGTCGAAGCAGCGCCTAATTTCGCCAATCCCGATTTGCACGCAAGCCCACATCAGCCAAGTGCCACGGCGCCCGACCTAAATGCGCCTGACACCGATCCATTGCCCCCGCTTGGCGCTGATGGCGGTGAGGCCAGTCTTGCCCCCTTAGGTGAGCCGGGGGACCTGCCACCCCTTGATAATGCGGGTGGGTTGCCGGCTTTGGAGGCTGAGGGCGGTCTGCCCCCGCTTGGCGACGGCGGTCTGCCTCCGTTGGGCGACGATGGCGGTTTGCCCCCGCTTGGCGACGGCGGATTGCCACCGTTGGGCGGCGATGGCGGTTTGCCCCCGCTCGGCGACGGCGGATTGCCGCCGCTTGGTGAGGGTGGCCTGCCCCCATTAGGCGGCGGATTGCCGGATTTGCCCGAAACGGGCACCGGTTAGACGCCATTATCGCCAATCCCTGATCAATCGCCGTGATTTCGCGGAATTGGTCCAGACCTGTCTCATTTTCGCCGTTTTTGCTTGAAACTTTAGCATTCCGACGGAAATCCGATGCGAAAGAGCTGTGGATAAGTTATGCACACGCGCAAAAGGATAAACTAGAGCAGGACCTTAGCCATGCACCGACCCCGTTTGATTGTGCTGGCTTGTGCCGCGGTTGCGGTGCTTGCCGGTTGCCAGGTCAATTCGCAGGCCTCCGCCCGCAATATACCCTTGTCCGATGCAGCGATCGGTCGGCTTGACCCGCAAGATTGGACGCTTGGCGCTGTTGAGGTGGTTGTGCCGCTGACCCTGTCGGTGTCGGAAGACAATTCCATCAAGCCGCGCGCCGATATCGTCTGGCGCGAGGATGTTTGTTGCGACCGCCACACCCAGGTTGACGCACTGATGACCACGGCGCTGACATCCGCGTTGGCGCCCATGACCGGCAGCCAGCCGGTGCGCGTCGAATTGCAGGTTACCCGCTTTCACGCCGTTACCGAGCGAACGCGCTATTCCATCGGCGGCGAGCATGAGATTGAGTTTTTCTTGACCGTCTTTGATGCCACCAACGGCACCGTATTGCGCGGCCCGCGACCGGTCGATCTGACCTTTCCGGCCGCGGGCGGGGACCGAGCCCTGGCCAACGAAGCGCGCGGTTACTATCAGCGGGATGCCATCAGCGACCGGCTGACCGCCTGGGCGCAGGTCGAATTCGGGCTGGCCGATCTGACCGAGCCCACCAACTAACTCCGCCTTTTCAAGCACGGCTGCGCGGCGTAAAGCGGAGGCATGTCCGATGCAGCCGCATTGCCTATCTTTCGACTAAAGCCCAAAGCGGATGCGCGCCGTCTTCGGCATGGCCATCCTTGGGCCTGGGCCGACGAATTGGTGTTGGACCGGCGATCGCGGGCGACAAAGGCCGGCACGATTGCGGTTTTGGAGGATGCTGGCCGCACCGCTCTTGGCATTGGCATTGCCTCCCCGGACGCAAAGATCGGGTTTCGCCTGCTCGACCGGGATCCCAAAGCCAAAATCGACCCCACATGGATCGGGGCGCGCCTGAGCGCTGCGCAGACGCTACGCGAGACATTCTATGCCGCGCCTTTTTACCGGCTGATCCATGCCGAAGGCGACGGCTTGCCGGGTCTGATCGTCGACCGATTTGACGATGTGCTGGTGATCCAGCCCAATTTGGTTTGGCTCGAAGCGCGGCTTGATGTCATCAGCGGCGCGCTGGAGGCCCTAACGGGCGCCAAAACGATCATTAAAAACGGCACGGGACGGGCGCGGGCCGCCGACGGCTTGCCGGAAGACATTGCCGTTCTCATCGGTCAGGCGCCACAGGCGGCGATAAAGGTACCGATGAATGGCGCGATCTATTTTGCCGATGTGATGGGCGGCCAGAAAACCGGTCTCTTTTACGACCAACGCGACAATCATGGTTTCACCGCTCAGCTCGCCAAAGATGCCCGTGTGCTCGATGTGTTTTCCCATGTCGGCGGGTTCGGCTTGGCCGCGTTGGCGCGCGGCGCGACATCGATGGTGGCCATCGATAGCTCGGCTGCGGCGTTGTCTCTGGCGGCAAAGGGCGCGGAGGCTATCGGGCGTTCGGATGCGTTCGTCGCCCATCAAGGTGATGCGTTTGTGCATATGGCGCGTCTGGCAGAGGATGGGGCGCAATTCGATCTTGTCATTGCCGATCCACCCGCTTTTGCGCCCTCAAAGGCTGCGTTGACACAAGGGCTGCGCGCTTACGAACGCGTTGCGCGGTTGGCGGCGGCCTTGGTCGCGTCCGGCGGGTATCTGACGCTCTGCTCGTGTTCGCATGCCGCTGATCTGACGCGGTTTCGCAATGCGTGTTTGCGTGGGATCGGCCGGGCAGGGCGCCGGGCGAGCCTGCTTCGAACGGGGTTTGCCGGTCCGGATCATCCGCAACATCCCAGCCTCAGCGAGACCGGATATCTCAAGGCCCTGACATTCCGGCTTGTGGCATGATCGCGTGCTTGGATGCCTGCGTGCTTTATCCGACCGTGCTGCGCGAGGTGCTTTTGGGTGTGGCTGAGGCGGGGCTCTACCGGCCGGTTTGGTCCGCCCGCATCGTTGAGGAATGGGCCCGCGCGGCTGCGAAATCCGGTACGGCGGCTGAGATGCAGGCGCGGGGTGA
>JBCDBR010000005.1:0-153353 GCA_039183205.1 Pseudomonadota bacterium
GCAAGGCCGCTTGAATTCATCGCCCAAGCGCGCAGACGTGTGGTACCCCAGTCAACCGCGATCCATGCCGGTACGACGCTCATCCCGTTACCACGACCCCGCCATCGATCACCAGAGCTTGCCCCGTCATCATCCGACTTGTCCCAGACGCCAAGAACAAGGTGCCGCCAACAATGTCCTCAGGTTTGAGGTGCTCTGGGATGCATTGCCGGTCCAAGTGCTTTTTGAGCGCAACAGGATCGCCCCAAAGTTCTAATTGCTTTTGGTGTAGCACCCAGCCTGGCATCAGTGCATTGCAACGGATGCCATCGGCGCCAAATTCGCGGGCCATGTTTCGGGTCATCCCCGTAATGCCGGCGTTTGCAGTTGTGTATCCCGGGTAGCCTGCATTTCCCATCATGTAACTTATAGAAGAAAAATTTATGATCGAGCCGCCGCCCACCGCTTTCATTCCAGGAACAACCGCTTGGCAAGCAAAGAAATAAGCCTTTAAGTTAATCGCCTGGCACCAATCCCAGTATTCTTCTGTGACATCTTCGGTGCGGTGTCGCTGATCGTTCGCTGCATTGTTGACCAAAACGGTCACTGGGCCGTGGCGCTCAGCAGCTTCTGAAATTCGGGCCTTTAGCTGCGCGATATCGGTGATGTCGCACGGCATAAACAAAGGCCTGTTGCCAGTCGCCTCCTCCAGATCGTCAACAAAGCCGGATGCATCGGAACGCTGGACAAAGGCGACCTTCGCGTTTTGGCGCAGGAAACCTTCGGTCAGCGCAGCACCAATACCAGAGCCTCCGCCGGTGATGAAAACGGATGCACCAACAAGATCAGAATACTGCGCGGTCATGCGGCTTTCCTTGTGTGGCACCATGCAGGAAGCATGGATCCATGGGCTTCGATTAGATCGTCGACAAGCGCTCTGATCTGTCGCAGATCCAGTTCTGCGGCCGTGTGCGGGTCCATGTAGGCCGCATGATAGATGTGGTCTCGGTTCTCATCCAACAGTGCTCGGACGGTGAGTTCCTGGACGTTTATCTGCGTGCGCATGAGCGCAACGAGTTGTGGGGGCACGTCGTCTACGACACTGGGTTGCAAACCATTTCCATCAACCAGCGTCGGCGTTTCGACCACCGCGCCGAGGGGGAGTTGTGGCATCTGCCCTTTGTTGGGCAGGTTCGCCGTGATGGTCGTCGGCGTATTGGTGATGATTGAATTCATCAAGTCCGCCGCGAATTCGTGGCTTTTTTCAACATGGATTTCGGAGGCCACGCGCAAATTCTGCGCTTGGATTGCCCAACCTTCAGCCTGTTCCACACAGCGTTTTGGGTATTCATCCAGCGGAATACCAAACTCCGCGATCAAGTCGTCGCGGCCGTCCTTGATGAACCACGGCACATATTCGGCGAGATGTTCCGAACTTTCCGTGCAGAAAAACCCAAGATGCGTCATCGCCTCGTAGCGCAGCTTGTTGGGGCAGCGGGCGTGATAGAGCGGCGGTTTGGGCAGGCGGCCACTGGCGTAACCCTCGACCAATTGCGGATAAAGCGACCGGCCGTTGTGTTCCAGGTCCAAGAAAAAGGCGACGTGGTTAATGCCCGCGACGCGGTGGCGAAGCTCCGCGATCGGCACATCAAGATCGTTGGCGATCTCTTCGACGGTGTTCTGCACCGAATGGCAGAGGCCCACAGCCTTGATATGTTTAAACCTTTCTGCAAGCGACCAACAATTTATCGCCATCGGGTTGACGTATTGAAGCAACGTTGCATTGGGACAAAGCCGGGCCATGTCTTCGGCCACTGCCCAAAGATGTGGAACCGTCCGCAATCCGCGCATGATGCCACCAATGCCCAGCGTATCGGCGATGGTCTGCCGCAACCCGTATGCGTTCGGTATGTCGAAGTCGATAACCGTTGAGGGACGATATCCCCCGATCTGAAACGCTGTAACGACAAAATCAGCGCCATCCAACGCACGGGAACGGTCGGTCGTCGCTTCGACCTGCATCCCTGCGCCCTTGGTATCGATCATCTTTCGCGCAACCAATTCGCTGTCCGACAATCGTCCCGGATCGATATCCATCAACGAGACCCGTGCGTCTTTCAGCGCGTCGAAATGCAGCATATCGCCGACGATGTTCTTCATGAAGATCGTGGAACCGGCACCGATGAATGCAAGCTTTATAGTCATTTCACTGCCCCAAGCGTGAGCCCAGCGATAAAGTGGCGCTGCATCAAAAAGAACATCAAAACTGGCGGAATGGCCGCGACGATGCTCCCTGCGCTCATCAGATGGTACTGCGCCACGAATTGGCTATTGAAAGATGTGATCCCAGCGGTAACGGGTTGCGCCTCAGGACCTTGGGTCAGCACGATTGCCCAGAAATAGTCATTCCAAATGAACGTGAAGATCAGCACGCTCAAGGCCGCAATGGCGGGACGCATAAGCGGCAGAACGACGTAGACAAAGATCTGCCATTCCTTCACATTTTCCACCCGCGCCGCTTCGATCAGTTCGTATGGCAGCGCGCGGATGAAGTTGCGCATAAACAGTGTGCAAAAGCCGGTTTGAAAGGCGACATGAAACAGAATGAGTCCAAGTTTGGTATCGTACAGACCGATGCCCACCGTCAGGTCTCGAACCGGCACCATAAGGATCTGAAAGGGCACGAAGTTCCCAGCAATGAACATAAAAAAGATCAACAGATTGCCGCGGAACCGATAGACGCCCAGCGCAAATCCCGTCATGCACGACAGCGCCACAGCACCGATCACGGTCGGGACCGTTATCAGGACCGAGTTCCAAAGGTATTGCGGCATGTCCGAGTTGAAAAACACCTGTCCATAATTTGCGAACAACTCGAATGATGACGGGATACCCCAATAGTTTCCGTTGGTGAAATCAGCCAACGGTCGGATCGAAAACATAGCCACCGCGATAAGCGGCAAGAGCCACATCATTAGTGCCAAGGGCAATAACGCCTGATAGCTAACCTGCACGCCAGCCGATTGCTTTTGGATGGGCGTTGGGAACATTACGCGGTCTCCCATGGCGGCAATTCCGCCTGCAAGCGTTTCGGTAGGCTTCGCCGAATGATGTCGTAGGACGCATGGACCCGGTGGCGCAATTCGTCGTCCTCCACGGTTTCGGGTAGGCGCACCCAAGATGCGTGAAAATACTTTGCTTTTTCGGCCACGCCGGCATCGATCAACATACGCGCGATGTCTACGCCGGACGTCTTGACCGAAACGCCGGGTGTAACGGTGCCGGTGCACGCAAACATCTTTCCTGCAATTTTCCAGGACGGAATCGCACCATCAGCATCCCCGGCCCATTCAGCGCCGGGCAAGTTTGCGCAGATATTTTCGAGTTTTTGACGGAAGCTCATCGATGGGCCTCCTGCTCATCGCGCCACATGGAATACAAGAAGTATCCAATGAAAATCAACATGATGAGGAAGAGGACAACAGCAATGGCAGAACCATATCCCATGCGGAAGCCGAACTCTGACAGCGCGCGTTCGAACATGTAAAAGGACAAAACGCGTGTGGAGCCGAACGGGCCGCCGTTTGTCATTACCGATATGAGGTCAAAGCTACGCAAAGCGCCGATGATCGTCACGACAAAGGCGATGAACGTCGCCGGTCGCAATTGCGGTAGGACAATGTACCAAAGCATCCGCCAACCCTTGGCGCCATCCAGCCGGCCGGCTTCGATCTGCTCTGGGTCTACCGCGTTCAGGCCGGTGAGATAGAGGATCATGCAATAGGCCGTTTGCGGCCAAAGGCCTGCGGCGATGATGCCATAGGTGGCAAGGCTGGGATCGCCGAGGACATTCAGCGGCTCGAGACCGACAAGCCCCAATACGCCGTTCAGGAGACCCTCGCGCGGAAGATAGAACCAAGAAAATACCAAACCAACGACAACTTGGCTCAGCACAAAGGGGAAAAAGAACAGCGACTTATAGATCCGAATGCCCGCAACCGTTTGGTTCAGGAACAACGCGATAAACAACCCAGCGGGAATGGCCAGAAGGTACAGAACCAACCAACGCACATTGTTCCAAAGCGAAATTTCGAAGTTTCGGTCGGTCAGCAGCTCTTGGTAGTTTCGAAACCCAATATAGGTCGCCTCACCTAACCCGTCCCATTGGTACAATGAGATATTGAAGCTCTGGGCAATTGGGATGATGACATAGACCGCAAAGAAAAGAACGCCCGGCGCCAGAAACAGCAAAGGCGTCACGATCATGCGGTTCTTCTGAAAGAAACTGGCGTCAGACATCTGCCGAAATCCGGTATCGGGAACGTGCCCGCATGCAAGATGGCATGCGGGCCGCTCAGTTCTTTTTTATTGGTAGATACGCTGACGTGCGTTTTCGAGGCGGGCCAGAATATCGTCAAGATTGTCTGGGAAGACCATGAACTCTTGGAAGCCCTCCATCGCGATCGACGCCATTTCGGCCGGGTAGTCGCGGTCGAAGAACTGCGCAATGCCGCCCTGGGCGTTCTGGCTCAGCATGGTGAAACCTTGCTGCAGGAATTCATCATCCGTCACGCTCGATTCGGCATTGACCGGCAGCTGGCCCAGAAAGTCCGGTCCATTGATCATGGTCTGAACCTCGGCGGAGGTGACGAATTGCAGGAATGCGCGGGCAGCCTCGACGTTTTCCGCCCCACTTGCCACGTGGAACGTATCCGTGGGGGCATCTTCGCCTAGAGGCAAGCCTTCGGTTATGACCGGAAACTGGTAGAAATCGAGTTGGTCATCGGTCAAGCCGCCATTGCGCAACTGGTCAACAAGGAAGTTGCCCATCAAATAGGCCGTGGCTTCGCCGCTAATGATCTGCGGCATAGCTTCTTGCCAGCTATAGCTTTGATGATCTTCGACAAATGCGCCCATATCGACCAGAGTGCGCCAATTTGCGAACGCGTCGCGCACGCGGTCATCCGTCCATTCTATTTCCCCGCGGCCCAGCGCCATATGGAAATCAAATCCATTGGTGCGCATGTTGATGTAGTCAAACCAGCCGCCAGCAGTCCAATAATTGCGGGTGCCGATGGTATAACAGGCGCGGCCTGAATCGATGATCACCTGGCAATTGGCCACCTCTTCTTCCCAGTTGGCCGGTTCGCTGAGGCCAAGCTCTTCAAAGATATCCTCGCGATAGTAGATGCCCCACTGGTAGTAGGTGTAGGGAACACCCCATTGCCGGTCATTCAGTGTCATCGCGCCGCGGACGGAATCAAGTCCAGGGTAATCGCCAGCATCCCACCAATCTGTGATGTCCATGAACAGACCAGAATTGACGTAAGGACCCATGCGGTTGGCGGCATACCAATTCACGACGTCAGGCGGATTTGCGCTAAGCGCATTGCGGATTTGGGTTTTCCATGCTTCGCGATCGACGATGGTCAGCTCAACCGTGAGGTCCGGGTGCAAGGCATCAAATTCTGCTGCCATCATTTCCATTGTCGAGCGTGGGCCCGGGTTCGACATATCGGACGCGATGCGCAGAGTGCCCGACAACGCGGAGTGAGCATCTGCCAAGGCGGCACCGGTTAGAAGAGTGGACGCGGCCAACGCTGCGGCGCCGGCCCGGAAAATGGAACGCATAGTATCCTCCCTTTGCGAGTCCATGAGTTTCACATATTGAAACTTGGTTTCTTATGTTGAAATCATAACGCGACTCGGCTTAGCCTTGTCAACACAAGTTTCGCGGGAGGACGGAGCGGGTGGCCGACGGGTCGGTAAAGCATTCAGAGCCACGGTCTGGAACGGTGGGCAAAGCGCTTTCGGTGCTAGACGAGGTGGCGGCGTTCGGTCGGCCTGTGCGCTTTGGTGAGTTGCTCGATCAAAGCCCGTACCCCAAAGCCACGCTCTATCGGCTCCTCCAGACGCTGACATCCGAGGGGATGCTTGCCTATGACGCAGAGCGCCAAACATATAGCGCCGGCATTCGGCTCGTGCGGTTGGCGCATGCTGCATGGGCCCAAGCGTCGTTAGCCCCCATTGCGCGCCCGCACCTGGACATCTTGTCAGCCGCGACGGGCGAAACGGTGCACTTGGCACAGCTTGATTCCGCGCAGGTCCTCTCTGTCGACAAGAGAAACGCGAAGGACCCGCTGCCAATGTACAGTTCTGCTGGGAAGGTCGGTCCGGCATATTGCACTGGGGTCGGCAAAGCGATGCTCGCCTTTCTGCCGCCACACCAACAGAATGCTGCTATCGCACAACAGAGCTTCCACAGGTTTACCGAGCACACGCTCGCGAGTGCACATGACCTCGTCATGGAACTGAACGAGATTAAGCAAAGAGGGCATGCATTTGACCGGGAGGAGCATGAACCAGGCATCATCTGCATCGCCGTACCGGTCAAAACGGCCGCGCAGCACGTTTTGGGTGCGATATCTGTAACGTCGTCGATCCGTCGCACGTCGATATCAGAGCTCGAAACGCATCTGCCTCACATCAGCGAAACCGCCGCTGCAATTGCGGCTGAGGCAGTCGATTGGAGGTTCCCGGACGATATCAACCGGGATTGAGGGAGGGACATCATGTCAGGCGTCACGCTGACAAATGTAGTCAAGAAGTATGGCCAAACGCAGGTTATTCACGGCGTTGACCTGGACATTGCCAACGGCGATTTCTGCGTCTTTGTTGGCCCGTCGGGTTGTGGCAAGTCGACCTTGCTACGCATGGTCGCCGGGCTCGAGGAAACCACCGGCGGTTCGATTGAGATTGGCCCGCGAGATGTCACAGCCCTCGACCCCGCAGAACGGGGGGTCGCGATGGTTTTTCAAACCTACGCGCTCTACCCGCATATGTCGGTCGAAGAAAACATGGGCTTTGGCCTGAAGATGAACGGCGTGCGCAAGGCAGAGATCAAGTCGAAGGTCGAAGAAGCAAGCCGTGTCCTAAAGCTAGAGGAGTACCTGAAACGCAAACCAAAGGCGCTTTCGGGTGGTCAACGTCAGCGGGTCGCTATCGGCCGTGCAATCGTGCGGGGGCCGGAGGTTTTCTTGTTCGACGAACCATTATCGAACCTCGATGCCGAATTGCGCGTCGAGATGCGTGTCGAAATTGCTCGTCTGCATCAGGAAATCGGTGCCACGATGATTTACGTCACTCACGACCAAGTCGAAGCGATGACACTGGCCGACAAAATCGTTGTGCTACGTGCAGGTCGGATTGAACAGGCTGGACGGCCTCTCGACCTCTATAACGACCCCGACAATAAGTTTGTCGCGGGATTTATTGGCAGCCCGGCGATGAACTTTTTTGATGGAACGGCGCAATCCGGCAACGTCGAAGTGCCCGGCCTGGCAACGAAAGTGGCAGGTGCGCCGACCGCAGAGGGCAACGTTGTGGTCGGCGTCCGGCCGCAGAATTTGGCGCTTTCCGAAGGCGAAACCCATAAAGTTGACCTCTCGGAACAATTGGGTGGCGTGGCCTACCATTACTTGTCGGCGCCAGATGGCAGTCAGGTTATCGTTGAGGCGCGTGAGCAATTCGCACCAAAGCCGGGGAGCAAGGTGGGCTTGAGTTTCAATGCGACCGATGCCTTTTTCTTCGACGCAAAATCTGAGGCCAGGATTAGGTAGGCTTCGACCCATCGAACGGGGACTATCCCAGCATATCGAAAAACCCTTCGCCGGCCCGCGCGCGGAGGTCACTGGCCATCGCAGCACCTAACGCCGCCGCCTCGACCAAGGGCGCTGTACGGTCGTCACTGATCACTTCGGACCCGTCCGGCCGCAGAATTTCGCCGCGCAAGCGAATATCCGGTCCATGTATTTCCGCAAGTCCGGCAATCGGGGTTTGGCATGACCCATCCAGGCCCGCCAAAAACGCACGTTCAGCATCAAGCCGTTGGCCTGTTGCAGTGTCGTGAATGGTGGCCAGCATAGCGGCAGAAATGGGGTCATCAATGCGCCGTTCGATGCAGATGGCACCTTGGGCGACCGCTGGAAGCATGTCTTCTGTGGACAATGCGACCCGCGGGACGTCGTCCAAGCCCAACCGGTTCAAACCGGCCATGGCTAAAAACGTCGCGCTGGCGATGCCGTCGCGCAGCTTTGCCATACGCGTTTGGACGTTGCCGCGAAATTCAACGATTTCCAGATCTGGTCGCCGCGCGCGCAATTGCGCCCGGCGTCGCAATGAAGATGTGCCCACAACTGACCCGTTTGGCAGATCAGACAATCGATCACCACTCAGTGTCACAAACGCATCCCTGACGTCTTCACGCGGAAGATAACAGTCGATGATAAGACCTGCAGGTTGCTCAACCGGCATGTCTTTGGTGGAGTGAACCGCGATGTCAATGTCGTGCTGCAACATCGCATCCTCGATTTCTTTAGTAAAAAGTCCCTTTCCACCGATTTCTGACAAGGGCCGATCCAAAACCCGATCGCCGGTCGTCTTAATAACGACAATCGAGAAGGCCAGAGGATCAAGCCCGTAGGCAGCCGACAGCCGGTCACGTGTTTCATGCGCCTGTGCCAACGCCAATGGAGAGCCCCGCGTGCCAATGCGGAGGGGTGCAGACGGGTCGGGAAGTGGGATTTGTAGCGTCATGTGGTCTGTCAACTGAAATAGACACGTCGAGTGCCTTGACACCAATTGAACGGGGTTGGACGGTGCGCGCAAGAGAAAAGGACTGGCCAATGGCTGAGAAAAAGCTTTTGTTGCGCGCGCTTGGCGGAGAAACACTTCCCGTACCCCCTGTCTGGTTGATGAGACAGGCCGGCCGTTATCTGCCGGAGTATCGCGCGACCCGAGCACAAGCCGGAGACTTCCTATCGCTTTGCTACAACTCAGAACTTGCCGCCGAAGTCACGCTCCAGCCGATCCGACGTTTTGGGTTCGACGCGGCAATTTTGTTTGCCGATATCCTTTTGGTCCCACACGCACTTGGCGCCGATCTTTGGTTTGAGACCGGTGAGGGCCCGCGGCTCTCGACTGTTACCAGCAAAGAGGACTTGGCAACGTTAAAGGGTCCCGAGGAAATCCACGAACATCTCGCGCCGATCTACGCAACCGTGCGCATTCTGTCAGGTGAATTGCCGAAAGACACGACACTGATTGGCTTTGCCGGTGCCCCTTGGACTGTTGCAACCTACATGATTGCCGGACGCGGCACGCCTGACCAAGGGCCTGCCCATGCCTTAAAAGGCACTGATCGAGCGACCTTCGAGGCCCTATTGGATCTCATTACCGAAGCAACGATCGGGTACCTCGCGGCCCAGATTGATGCCGGCGCAGAGGTCATCAAGATATTTGACAGTTGGGCCGGATCACTGACCGGAGATGACTTTGATGCCTACGCGAAAGGACCCGCCAAACGCATCGTATCCGCCTTGAAATCGCAATATCCGAAAGTGCCCATCATCGCGTTTCCGCGTGGCGCGGGTGAAAGCTATCTCGGCTTTGCAGGCGATGTCGGCGCAGATTGCGTTGCCATCGACACCGCCGTCGATGTGCGGTGGGCGGCAGAGCGGCTCCAACCGCATGCGTGCGTTCAGGGCAATCTTGACCCACGCCTGATGGTCGAAGGCGGCGCGCCATTGGTTTCCGAAACGCAGCGGATTTGCGAGACTATGGGGCGCGGGCCGCATATCTTCAATTTAGGTCACGGCATCACGCCTGACGCGGATCCCGATAACGTTTCAAGACTGCTCGAGGCCATTAGGGGATGACCTTCGACTATGCCGTGATTGGTCGCGGCCTTTGGGGCAGCGCGGCGGCCTTTTGGTTAGCACAAGCGGGGTATCGTATCGCGCTGATTGGTCCAGGCGAGCCCGCGGATTATGCCCAATTCGATGGTCCATTTTCCAGCCATTTTGACGCAGCGCGGATCACCCGACGCATCGATACCGATCCGTTTTGGGCCGAGGTTTCGACTGCGTCCATGGCACGCTACGGCACGCTGCAATCGACCAGTGGCATACCGTTTTATGCGCCTTCCGGTGGAATGATGGCATCAGATGGGCCGGAATTCGCGGCCCGCATCACAAAGGTTGCGGAGGCCACGGGCGCGCGGACAGAACGTCTTTCCGGCACCGAACTGGCGCAGCGATTTCCGATGTTTGCTTTTGCCGAGGGCACGATAGGCGTTCTCGACCCGACCGGCGGCACGATTGATCCACGCGCCATGCGCCATGCGCATGAGACGCTGGCCATCCGACACGGAGCCACCGTATTGCGTGAAATTGCCGTGGCGCTCGACGGCGGCTCGATCCGTTTGGCCTCCGGCCGATCGGTATCGGCAGGACATGTTTTGGTGGCACAGGGCAGTTATGCAAGGCTGACCCCGCTCCTGGCGCCCAGACCCGACATGACGGTCGCGGCGCGCACAATTTGCCTTGCCGAAGTGTCGCAATCGGAGGCCGAAAGGCTCTGCAACATGCCGAGCTTGATTTGGCACGGTGCGAAAGATGAAAGCGCGCATTATCTGTTGCCACCGGTAACGTATCCAGACGGGCGCATTCGGCTGAAAATCGGCGGGGAACTGACAGACCGTCTAATTTCCACTCAGGCCGAAGCGCGGGCGTGGTTCCATAGCGGGGGCGATCCGGACGTTGGTGCCTATCTCGAAAACGCGTTGCGCGGCCTTATGCCGAAACTGGAGATTGGCTCTATAAGCACCGCGCCGTGCATTTTATCCCATAACGCGTCTGGCTATCCGGAGATTTCCCGGATCTCTGACCGCCTAACGATTGCAACAGCCTGCAACGGCGCCGGTGCGAAATGTGCCGACGAGCTCGGACGCCGCGCCGCATCAGTTGCCGCCGGATACGATATTACGCTTCGGCTGGCTTTGGCCAATGTCGAGACATGAAAAGGCCCGCCACGTCATATGCGGGCAGGCCCTTAGAAGTTATGATCGCCGCTAAAAGCGGAAATTGACCGAAATGCCTGCCGTGGTGGCTTCGGCATCCAGACCGTCAAGGTCAAAGTCGTCGAATTCATGGTACAAAAGTTCCGCACCGATCGTAATCTGATCGGTCACGAATGCCTCATAACCCAGCCCCACAAAATAGCCCGTTGAGTCGCCGACGGCACCGTCGGACGTGTTAACGCGCGCCAGACCCAAGGTCGCGTATATCCAATCGCGGCTCAGGTCCACACCGCCTCGAACACCGCCGCGCAAAACAGATTCGACGTCGGTCACGCCGCCAAGGTCGATATCCGTGCCGTCGAATTGAAGACCGCCGCCCAAAATGAATTGGCCGAAATCATAATCATAATAGGCCCGCAACCCAAGAAACGGCTCGTCTCCAGAAAGCGACGCGACGCCGGATGTCTCAACATCGATGAACCCGAATTGCAAGCCGCCGGAGAAACCCGTGAAGTCCGAAATCGGCGCAGGTGGCGCGACGACCACTGGCGCCTCTGCTTCTACGGGAACTGGGCCCGCGGCCATCGTTGGAACTGCAAGCGCGCCTAGCATTAAGGACGCGATGCCGATCGTAATATACTGCTTCATCGTCTCATTCCTTTTATTGAGTGCTTTTCGCCATTTGGCTGGCAGCTCTTCTTAATTTTGCTTAGATAGTGAACTCATAGCACTTCGCAAGATCGTGGTGGCTAACGATGCCGTGACAGCCGACCTGCTGGCAAGATGATGCCGACCGCCCAAAGACAAACCAGACGACCAATTCGCATACACATGCCACAGATCGACCCACGAACGCTTGATGTGATCGCACCAAACTTCAAACGGCGGATGTCCGGCGTTTCGTCGACTGTCTATCGGCTGATCCCCATCCAAGCGAAAGACATTGCGATTGCAAGCTCTGGTCCTCGCTTGCCTCAGGAAATGCCTCAGGTGTCGGCGACCGCGCTATTGACGATGTCGAAGTCGGGCCCATCCGGCCGCAGGATTTGGCATGCACGTCGCAACACCGAGATGTTGGTCGGACTGTTCCTACGCCGTGTCTTGCGCAAAAAGCTGCGACTTCTGTTCACATCGGCCGCGCAACGCCGCCACACCGGCTATACGCGTTGGTTGTTGGGCCAGATGGACGCAATTGTCGCGACATCCGGCAAAGCTGCGTCGTATCTGGATCACACCGCTGACGTGATCCACCACGGCATCGACACCCAACAGTTCGCACCCGTCGCCAGCCGCGCCGAGGTCAGGCGCAGGCTAAATCTGCCCGCCGATCCAGTGCTTGTAGGGTGTTTTGGACGCATCCGGGCGCAAAAAGGCACGGATCTCTTTGTGGATGCGATGCTGCGTCTACTGCCCGACAGACCCGGCGCTATGGGGATCATAATGGGCGGCGTAACCTCAAACGAGACCGGTTTCGCCGATGACCTCCGCGCGCGCATCGCAGCCGCAGGACTGTCGGACCGGCTACATATCTTGCCCGAGGACCAGGGGTTTTCAATCGCCCCGTGGTTCCAAGCGATGGATCTCTATGTGGCGCCGCAACGGTGGGAAGGCTTTGGCCTGACACCGCTCGAAGCGATGGCTTGTGGCCTACCTGTTGTTGCAACCCGCGTCGGCGCCTTCGAAGAGATCGTATTGGACGACGAAACCGGCCGTTTGGTTCCAGCCGATGACGTCGATGCACTGACCGGCGCGATTGGGTCCTATCTCGACGACGCGGACACGCGCGCGTCGCACGGCGTGGCCGCACGCGCCCGCGCGGCATCCCAATTTCGCATCGAAGATGAAGCCGCCGCGCTGAACGCGGTATATCGCAAGCTTCTCAACAGCTGACGACGATTAGGTCCATTTCGCAACCGGCGGAAGGCTCATGAGCACGGCATTGGCATCATGACCGGTTTCAAGACCAAACTTGGTGCCGCGGTCGTAGACGAGATTATATTCCGCGTATAAGCCACGATGGATCAACTGCACCTCCCGGTCGTGTGCGTCAGATGGTTCATGCCGGCGGCGTTCGACCGGCGCAACGAAGGCTGGCAAAAACGCGCGGCCGACATCTTGGGTGAACGCGAAATCGGCCTCCCAATCACCGGTATTGTGATCGTCGAAGAAGATGCCGCCAACGCCGCGGGCACGTTGGCGATGCGGGATATAGAAATACTCATCAGCCCACTCCTTGAAGCGCTGGTAAAACCCTTCATCGTGCTTGTCGCATGCTGACTTGAGCGTGGTGTGAAAGTGATCGGTATCTTCGGGGTATTCAATGCAGGGATTGAGGTCGGCCCCGCCGCCAAACCACCAAGCATCGGTTGTCCAGAACATTCGCGTATTCATATGAACCGCAGGAACACGCGGGTTTTGCATATGTGCAACCAGGCTAATCCCGGAAGCCCAAAACCGCGGATCCGTTTTCAATCCGCTAAGGTCCTTCCTCGCGGCCATCGCTTTGACGGCCCTCTCGCCCAATTCGCCATAGACGGTGGAGACATTGACGCCGACCTTCTCGAAAACCCGGCCGCCGCGCATGACGCTCATGAGACCACCGCCCTCGTCGGCATCGCCTGAACCACGGCGTGTCTCGCTGACCTCAAAGCGGCCGGGCGCTGCATCACCGCCCTGCGCATCCTCCAAACCTTCGAATGCAGCCACGATATCGTCTCGGAGCGTGCGAAACCAAGCCGATGCGCGGGCCTTTTGTGGCCCCATCCCAACGTCCAATTGCATTCCCTTTCCTCTTTCGTTTTGCGTATCAGTCAATTTCGCCAACGACCATCACAAACCCCTCAAATTGTGAGTGGATTTGCCCGGCAACATGTCGTAGGTTGGCAGAAATAGTCGCACAAGACGGCACCCCGAGGCAGACAGAGCAGGTCTCGTGACATACAGAACCGCGTTCCACGCCATGTTTGGCGTGATGATGATTGTGGCCATTTTGGCCGCCGCCCCAGGGCGCACAGCCCCCTATGCCGCCATGGTTATGGATGCGCGCACGGGCGAAGTTTTGCATTCGCGCAACGCCGAGACGCGACTGCACCCTGCCTCGCTGACCAAGATGATGACGCTCTACATCGTTTTTGAGGCGGTGCGCCTGGGTGAAATCACGATGGACACCCCGGTGACGATTTCCCGCGAAGCGGCAAGCACACCCTATGCGCTTGGCTTCCGCGCCGGCAGTCAGGTGGAGTTGCGGTATCTGGTGCGCGCGGCCGCAGTGCGTTCGTCGAATGACGCGGCCGCCGCCATTGCCGAGGCAATTTCCGGGTCCGAAGCTGCGTTTGCGCGCAGAATGAACCGCACGGCGCGTGCGCTTGGCATGGTGCGCACGACCTTTCGAAACCCGCACGGTTTGACGGCCGAAGGCCATCTCAGCACAGCGCGAGACATGACGATCATGGGACGCCGTTTGTTCTATGACTATCCCCAATACTACGGCATTTTCGGCCGCTCCTCGACATATGCCGGGCCTATCGGAGAAGTTCCGAACACCAACCGGCAGGTTTTGAACAATTATCGCGGGGCCGACGGGATCAAGACAGGGTTCACCAGTGCGGCCGGGTTCAATCTGACCGCGTCTGCCGAACGCGGCGCGGTCCGCATTCTGGCCACGGTCTTTGGCGGGAATTCGGCGCCATCGCGCAATCAGCGCATAATGGAACTGTTGGATATGGGATTTGAGCGCGCACCCGCGCATGCAACCATACGCCAGCCAGACTTGCCAAGCTACGGGCCAGATGGCACCGACAGACCTGCGCAGGTTTCCGGCGGCCCGATTACGCGCAGCTTGCGCCCGATCATGCGGCCGGAGCGGGATGCAGAACCGGAATTGGCCCCGGACCTGCTGGCGGCAATCGAGACTTCTGTCGATGCCGCACTGGCGGAGATTGCCCGCGCCGACCAACCCGCTCAGCCCATTGTGGACACGGTGCAATCGGCACCTGCACCGCGGCCAACGGAAGCACCGGATCCTGCGACGCCTGGGCCGCAAGATGCGGTAGATGTCGCGCGCGCGCCACCTTTGGACCAACCCGTCGAGACCGCCAGCGCAGATATCGCCTTTCGCCAAGACGGCGTTCTGATCCTGTCTGGCGATGCCGTTTCCGCGACACGGCCCCGGCCCCGACCGCTCGACATTGACGCAATGCTTGCACGCGCCGAACCGATCGAGCCGGAAATTGTCACGCGTTCGTCGTCCTCCGGCAGCCGGCTTTATGGCGTCTCGCTTGGACAATTCACCACGCAAAACGATGCGGAGCGAGCCTTGATCACCACCGCGTTGGCGGAGCTTGGAACCTTCGCAGATGCCTTGCGAAATGTGGCGCGGCGGGACGGGTATTTCGAAGCGCAATTTGCCGGCATGACATCCGAAGAGGCGACCCGCGCCTGCATTCGACTGGTGTCTCGTAACGTCGATTGCCTTCCATTCGGTCCATCCTGAGCTACGATTTTGGCTGATCGTCATAGTCGTCCGTCAGAATGCGATTGGCGCTGCCGTCCGGGTCATCGAACTGACCGCGCTTGAGCAGCCAAAAGAAAAAGCCGAGCCCCAACCCACCGAGAAACAGGGATACGGGGATCAATATGCCCAAGACCGACATCAGCGCCGCCCCAAGCGGATCGCATTCGCCGAAACGGTCAGTGACGACAGCGACATCGACAAAGCGGCAATCAATGGGGTGGCAAGGCCTGCGATTGCGAGCGGCACGGCGACCACGTTGTAAAGCGTTGCCAGTGTAAAGTTCTCAGTGATCCGCCGGCGCGCTTTCTTCGCCGTCTCAAGCGCTCCGTATATGGGCTCAAGATCCTCGCCCAGAAGAACGATATCGGATGCGGTGCGCGCCGCATCGAGCCCGGTTGCCGGCGCAATCGAGACATGTGCGGCCGCAAGTGCTGCGGTGTCGTTCAACCCGTCTCCGACCATAAGAACCTTGGCGCCCGTATTGGCGAGCTTTTCTAGGTAAGCGGCTTTTTCGATGGGCCGCATGTCGGACGAAAACTCAGAAATGCGCAAACGATCGGCGATTGCCTTCACCGGCGCCGCCGCATCGCCAGAGAGCAAAACAATCCGCTTTCCCTCGCTTTGCAAGGCGCGCACCAAAGCCTCAGCGCCAGGTCTAAGACGGTTTTCAAACGTCACGACGCGGATGGGTCCGCTTGCGATCTGAAATCCGCTGCTGGCCATAGGTAATTGGGCCGTTGAAGCGCCATCCACAAGTCGGCCGAGTTTGACGGACATGCCGCGCCACTTCGCGCTGATGCCTTGACCGGGAACTTCATTGACCTCGGCGATTTGCGCCGGTGCAATGCCGGCCTCCCGCAAGGCATGGGCGAGACCCTTTGCCAAAGGATGCGCGGACGCATCAGCAAGGGCGCGTGCGACACCACGCTCAGAGCTTGGAATGCATTGCCATCCCTCGGCCTGCGGGGTCGCGACCGTCAGCGTACCTGTTTTGTCGAAGACCACGGTATCGACCTCGGCGAGCCGTTCCAACGCGGTGCCGTCTTTTACAAGGAGACCTTTCCGAAACAAACGCCCCGAAGCGGCCGTTGCAACGGCGGGCACCGCTAATCCAAGCGCACAAGGACAGGTGATAATCAGAACCGCCGCCGCGATGTTCAGTGAAATCCGCATGTCTTGCGTGGCCAACCACCATCCCAAAGCGGCAACCGCGGCGAGAATGTGGACGCCTGGCGCATAAAGCCCGGCGGCTTTGTCGGCTAGCGCCACCGCGCGGCTACGGCCAGCCTCGGCCACGGCAACCAAATCGGCAATGCGGGCAAGTTCGGTGTCTTTTCCCGCCGCAGTGACACGGAGAACCAAAACGCCAGTAAGATTGCCCTCACCCGCCCGAATGGTTTGTCCCGGTTCAATCGCGGCGGGCAGGCTTTCGCCGGTCATGAGCGAACGGTCAATCTCCGAATGCCCCTCGACGACAATGCCGTCGGCGGGCACCCGAGCCCCAGGCAGAATGCGGACTTTGTCGCCCGGCTGCAACGCAGAAGCGGCCACGATTTGCGGGCCATCCTTGTCCAAACGCGTCGCGCGCGGCACCTCAAGCGCCGCCAGCTCGGCGGCCGCCGATCTGGCCCTGGCGCGCGTCCGGTGGTCCAAGTATCGGCCCGCCAACAAAAAGCAGCAAAGCCCTATGGCTGCATCGAAATAAGCATGCGGCCCCGACTGCATTGTCTCGCTCAGCGAGGTTGCGATCGCCAAAACAATTGCCAGCGTGATCGGTACATCCATATTGAGGTGCCCGCCGCGCAGCGCCCCCCAAGCGGAGGCGTAAAAGGGACGGCCAGCGAACAAGACAGCCGGAATGGCGATTGCTGCCGAGATCCAATGCATCATATCTCGTGTCGCTCCGTCCGCCCCGGACCAAACCGCGACAGACAGCAGCATCACGTTCATCATCGCAAAGAACGCAACGGCCAAGCGCATCAGCAGATCGCGCCCCTTTGCGTCAACGGATTGCGACGCGATCACGCCTGGATCGAGCGGGTGGGCCTCAAAGCCCGCAGTCTTGAGCGCTTGTGTCAGAGTGTCCACGTCAATGTCGGCGGCGGCATCGACTGCCGCACGTTTCAACGTCAAATTAACCCGCGCGTCGCGGACACCCGGCACGCCCTTTAAGGCCCTTTCCACGGCAACGATGCAGCCACCGCAATGGATTTCAGGCACAGATAGCATCAGCCGTGCATCCGGCAGAGACGCTATCTGCGTCTCGTGCCCCGGGGGGCAAGCCGGGCAAACCGCGGCCGTCATGGTGCGGCCGCGATCGAAAAGGTGATGTTGTGCCGGTAATCTGTACCGTCGCGCGCCGTCCCGGTTAGGCGCAGCCGCCACCGGCCAGGCGCGGGATCAATCGGGGCGATCAGGGCACCATTTGGGCCACGCGTCAGGTCAAGGAGTTGATCGTCGGTTCGCGTCGTCGGTCGGGTCAGCAATGCGGTCAACTCCGCGGGGTAAACCGGGCGGCCACTTTCGTCGGTCAGCCCCAACGTCAAGCGATCGTCTTCGACGCTGACCTCTGCGTTCCAGCCCAATTCCAGTTGCGCCTCGCGGCGGGTATCAAATGTTTGGCTATCGGCGTAGCTCGACGATACCTCAAGGCCCGGAAAGGTGCGCACCGCGTTCACCGCCATGTAGATATTGACGGAAATGATGATCCCAAAGCCGCCGCAAAACATCGCCAATACATGCCAGCCAGTTAGCTTTCGTTCCTGTCTCATTCTGTACCGCGCCCTGTAAAACTGGTGTCTTCAAATGCCCGGGTTTCACCGACCTGGTCTTCAACCCAAAACCGGAAATCAGTGCGCTCCGCTGATGCGGCCGGATCGCTCGGACGGGCGATGACATAGACCCGCTGAAGCTGCGTTGCATCGGCCGCCACGGGCACGATCAAGTCGGATTGACCCTCAAGCTCGAGCCGCAGGATGTCGTCCGACCGCAACGAGACATGAAACTCGCTATGTTCGCCGGTCATGTTTCGGATCCGAATGTCGTAGGCATTGCGGATGGACCCGTCTGAAAGCGTGACAAACTGAGGGTTGCGCACAGCGGCGACCGTGATGTCAAGCGGGGTACGGATGAACAGCATCACGACGAGTGCAACACCAATGGCGCTCCACAACGTGGTGTAAATCATTGTCCGCGGCCGCAGGATATGATGCCAAATCGGGCGCGGCGCGTTGCCCGCGCGTTCGGCTTGCTCATCGGTGAGCGCCAAATAGTCGATCAAACCCCTTGGCTGACCGGTCTTATCCATAATTTCGTCGCAGGCGTCGATGCACAGCGCGCATGTAATGCATTCCAACTGCTGCCCGTCACGGATGTCGATGCCAACCGGGCAGACATTCACACAGGCATGACAATCAATGCAGTCGCCAAGCTGATCATGTGCGGGCTCGGGGACGGCTCGCACACCGTCACGGGCACCGGCCGCATGGCTGTCGGCAATTGCCCGCTCCGCCATTGCGCGCCGGCGTTTGCCACGACCGCGTGGCTCGCCGCGCCATTCCCGATACGCAACCGTGATGGTGTCTTCGTCCATCATCGCGGCTTGGATGCGCGGCCAAGGGCACATGTAAATGCACACTTGCTCACGCATAAAACCGCCAAAGACAAAAGTCGTTGCCGTTAGAATGGCAATCGTGGTGTAAGCCACCATCGGTGCCTCAAGCCGCACCAATTGCACAAGGAGCGTTGGCGCGTCGGCGAAGTAAAAGACCCACGCCCCGCCGGTTGCAATGGCGATCATGATCCAAACCAGCCACTTTGTGACGCGCAACCGCACCTTGCGCACATCCCAACCGGCTTTCCATAAACGTAGTCGGGCGTTTCGGTCGCCCTCAATCCAGCGCTCAACGGTGAAGAAAAGGTCGGTCCACACAGTTTGGGGGCATGAATAGCCGCACCAAACTCGCCCCAAAGCGGATGTGAACAAGAACAATCCGAGGCCCGCCATAATCAAAAGGCCGGCCACGAAATAAAACTCGTGTGGCCAGATTTCGATCCAAAAGAAAAAAAACCGCCGATTTGCCATATCGATCAATACGGCTTGATCTGGCAGATTGGGGCCCCTGTCCCACCTGATCCACGGCGTCAGATAATAAATACCCAAGGTTACGATCATCACGCCCCATTTGAGGTTTCGAAAACGCCCAGAGATGCGTTTTGGAAACACGGGTTCGCGCGCAGCGTAGAGCTTGGGAGGGGCGGTCGCGATCATCGCGGATTGCTGCCTTGGCTAAATACTCACTTCCTTGCGAAAACTTGCTACCGCATCCCACCGACCGCTTCTTTGACGTGGATCAATTGAATCGAGGCGCCCCGTTTGGGGCGCCCCTTAACTTTGGCACCGGTCCCATAAGATCACGCGCGGACAAGATCAGGACCGGTGCCGATCCAACAGCCGGGAGGGGCTGCCGGAAACTCAAACTATTCGCCGCCACCTTGGGCGTGCACCCACACCGAAACAGCGCGAATCTCAGCCTCCGAAAGGCGGTCAGACCAAGATGGCATCACGCCGAAACGCGAATACCGTACCGTGTGTTCAAGCGCCGCCGGATCTCCGCCATAGAGCCAGATCGCATCGGTCAAGTTCGGCGCGCCGAGGAAAATATCACCTTGGGCCGCATCGCCATGGCATGCGGCACAATTGTCTGCAAACACCCCGGCGCCGAACGTCGCGGCAGCAGGGTCCGTAACTTCTTGCCCGGAAATCTCCAAGACAAATTGCACGACGCTTTCAATCTCCTCATCGGTGAGGATTTCATCAAACGCGGTCATTTGTGACCAGCGTGCGTCGACGTCGTTTTCATTGCGGATGCCGTGCGCCACCGTGTGGTAGATTTCATCGATTGTGCCGCCCCAGAGCCAATCGTCATCCAACAGGTTTGGATAGCCCGACGCCTGCACACCGGCAGCCCCGGAGCCATGGCACTGCGAACACCAACTAGCAAAGATAGAACTGCCGCCCTGGATCGCGTAAGAATATAGTTCGGGATTTGCGTCCGGCGTAATCTCTGTCAGCGCCACTTCTGTAAGCGCCGCGCGGATCGGGGCCGTAGCAGCCGTCGCTTCGGCGATATCTTCCGCCAATTCGCCGCGTGTCGAATACCCGAGTACCCCTGTGCTACTGCCGGTCAGCCCCGGCCAGGCAGGATAAAGCACCGTGTATATAACGCCCCATACGCAGGTCGCATAGAACGTCCACAACCACCAACGCGGCAGCGGGTTATTGAATTCCTTGATCCCGTCCCAGGAATGCCCGGTCGTGTCCGGATCGTCGTCGAACAGTGCCTGTTCAGCGTCTTCGTGCAGGTCGCGGGTCATGGCTGCGCCTCATCTGCTTCGGATGCGGGGCGATCATCGTGGCGAAATGGGATCTCTGCGATATCGCGATGCAGCTTTCGGCTGCCTGGGCGAAGCGTGACCACAATGACGAGCGCAAAGGCTGTGAACATGAACACCAAGCCCCAGGACCCCGCGAACACACGCATGATTTCATATGACATGGCGAAGGTCTCCTTACCGGCTTTCGTCGGGCGTGAAGGTGGAGAAATCCACCAACGTCCCAAGCATTTGCATGTACGCAATCAACGCATCCATTTCGGTGATCTCTGGTTGGCCGTCGAAATCGCGAATTTGCGCGCCCGGATAGCGGTCACCGATATCGCCGAATTCGGTGGCTTGCTGAACAAAGTCCTCCTCAGCCATGGCGATCTGTTCGTCGGTGTAATCCACCCCGACCATGCGGTGCGTTCGCATCAGGTCCGCGATGTGATCTGGTCGCAATCTCGTGTCGAGCAAATACGCATAAGGCGGCATGACAGATTCGGGGACAACCGATTGCGGATCGCTGAAGTGATCAACATGCCAGGCATCAGAATACCGTCCTCCGACCCGCGCTAGATCTGGACCTGTGCGTTTCGATCCCCATTGGAACGGATGGTCGTATTGGCTCTCGGCGGCAAGGCTATAATGACCGTATCGTTCGACTTCGTCGCGGATTGGACGGATCATCTGGCTGTGACAGACATAACAGCCTTCGCGCAGGTAAATCTCCCGTCCGGCAAGCTCAAGGGGGCTATACGGGCGGACCCCATCGACATCCTCAATGGTGTTTTCCAAGTAAAATAGGGGCGCAATTTCAACGATACCGCCGATGGTCACAACCACAAAACTAAGGGCCAGCAAGATCGTTGCGTTGGTCTCGATGATCTTATGCTTGTCAAGAATGGCCATTCTGAGCCCCCTTCTATTCAGCCGGCATGGCCGATGCGGCGACCGTTTCGAAACGGCCCCGAATGGTCATCCACAGGTTGAAAACCATGATCACTGCACCGGCGAGGTACATGATGCCGCCCAGCCCGCGAACCAGGTACATGGGGAACTTTGCCTCCACGGTATCGGCGAAGGAATTGACCAAGAACCCTTGGTCGTCGACTTCGCGCCACATCAAGCCTTCCATAATCCCAGTCACCCACATCGACGCGGCGTAGAGCACGATGCCGATGGTCGCGAGCCAGAAGTGCCACGACACCAGCGCCGTTGAATACAGCCCCGCACGATGCCAGAGCTTCGGCACGAGGTAGTAAAGAACGCCAAAGGTGATCAGGCCGTTCCAGCCCAAAGCACCCGAATGCACGTGTCCGATTGTCCAATCCGTATAGTGGCTCAGCGAATTCACGGCCCGGATCGACATCATGGGGCCTTCGAAGGTGCTCATCCCGTAGAAGGCAACAGAGGTGACCATCATCCGCAGAATTGGATCGGTTCTCAGCTTGTCCCACGCGCCTGACAGCGTCATCAAGCCGTTGATCATACCGCCCCAGCTGGGCATCCACAGCACCACCGAGAAAACCATACCAAGGGTTGAGGCCCAATCCGGCAACGCCGTGTAGTGCAAGTGGTGCGGGCCCGCCCAGATATATAGGAATATGAGCGCCCAGAAATGGATGATCGACAGCTTGTAGCTGAAAACCGGGCGTTCGGCCTGTTTCGGAATGAAATAGTACATCATCCCCAAAAAACCGGCGGTCAGGAAAAAGCCGACAGCGTTGTGGCCGTACCACCATTGTGTCATCGCGTTCTGCACGCCGCCCATCAACGGCACCGAACGTGAGCCGAAGATCGAAACTGGGATGGCCAGATTGTTGACCACGTGCAGCATCGCAACCGTTACGATGAAGCTGAGCAAAAACCAGTTGGCGACGTAGATATGGGGCTCTTTCCGCTTCAACAGGGTTCCGAGGAAGACCAACAGAAACGCAACCCATACGATGGTAAGCCAAAGATCCGTCAGCCATTCAGGCTCGGCGTATTCCTGGCCTTGGGTCGAGCCCAAGACATAACCGGTCGCCGCCAGCACGATGAAAAATTGGTAGCCCCAGAACACAAACCACGCCAGGTTGCCGCCCCAAAGACGCGCCGCGGTCGTCCGTTGCACGATGTAAAAACTTGATGCCAGCAACGCGTTTCCGCCGAAGGCAAAGATAACCGCGGACGTGTGCAGTGGCCGCAATCGGCCAAAATTCATATACCCCTGGGCCCAGTCAAAATTGAGCTGCGGAAACGCCAGTTGAAACGCGATGTAGACGCCAGCCAGAAAGCCAACAATGCCCCAAAGGGCCGTTGCAATCACACCGTAGCGCACCGGACCGTCCATGTATTCCGCTTCGAGCGATTTGGCCGGAACCGGTTCGTCGGTTTGGCGCAACACCAAAACAAATAGGATCGCCGAAGCGGCCATGAACAAGAAGGCATGGACCATGTAAGCGAGGTCTCGGGCGTAGTTGGCTGCAATCGCCGCGCAGACGAAGACAAGGCCCAAAATCACCAATTTTACGTAATTCTGCATCTTGCATTCCCTCGCCGCAGGCCGTTTCGGGATTAGGGATGCACTGTTTGGCCGATGCCTACCTTGATCCAGGTCAATCAAGGCCAAGACGACCGTGGACCTGGTCCACAATCACTGGGCAGTTTCGGTTATCTTACTGCAAAATAACCTTTTTTATTTTTGGAATGAGTGGCGCCGTAGCGACCTTAGCCGACCATGTAGCCGCTTTCATCGCCCGTTTCGGCCAGAAGTACGTCCACATTGGGCACCCGAATATGGCGTTTACCGACGAGCTCTACCACGGCATCTTTGCGCAACGCTGAAATTTGTCGGCTGACGGTTTCCAGCGTTAGTCCCAAGTAATCGGCGATCGCTTCGCGTGTGAGGGGAAGGTCAAAACGGACGCTCCGACCTTCGGGCGTGCTGGCACGGCGGGCCATGATCATGAAGAGGCTTGCGATCTTTTCGCGTGCGGTTTTGCGACCCAAAACCAGCATCCATTCGCGCGCCGCATCCAGGTCGTCAATGGTCATTTCGAGCAAGCGTTGACTGAGGTGTGGTGTATCTTCCAGCAGTTGACGAAACGGCGCGCGGCGAAAGCAGCACAAGGTCAAATCCGTGACCGCGGCAACGTCATACGGTGAAATCGCCCGTGTGGGTCGGCCGATGAAGTCACTCGGCAGCAGTAAGCCCACCATCTGTCGCCGCCCGTCCTCAAGCGTTTGCGAAACCAACGCAACGCCTTCGACAACGGAGGAGACAAAATCCATCGGCTCGCCAGCCCATGCGATCATTTGGCCGGCTTCAAACGTGCGATAGTACTTGATGGCATCTAGTTGTGCCAATTCGTCGGGTTCACACCGAGAGCATACGGCACGGTGGCGGATTGGACATTGCGAACAACTCACGTTGCCCGCGAACAGAAGATCGTTGTTCACGCTGATCTCCGGTCAATTTGTGCAGGTTTTCGCAGTCTCCATAAGGTAGGCTAGTTGTGTGACACACGCAACTAAGTTTGTCAGGCGGCATCCCCGCCAACAGAAAGATCAAACGCCGCAGCCATCAATTCCTTAGTGTAGTCGGTTTGAGGATTATCGAAGATCGCGGGATTGTCGCCTGCCTCGATGATATCGCCTTGTCGCATCACCACAACGCGATGGCTAAGCGCGCGCACCACTTTGAGATCGTGACTGATAAACAGATAGGCCAGCCCGTAGCGGCGTTGAAGGCTGCGGAGCAATTCAACGATCTGGACTTGCACCGTCATATCAAGCGCCGATGTTGGTTCATCAAGAACAACCAATTGCGGTTGTAGAATCATAGCCCGCGCGATCGCGATGCGCTGACGCTGACCGCCGGAGAATTCGTGCGGGTACCGATCCATCATTGCGGGCTCCAGACCAACTTCGGTCAGGATTTCTGCAACCATTTCGCGCGGAGAGCGACCTGGTGCCGTCCCGTGCACGCTCAATCCTTCAGCGACAATCTCGCCAATTGTCATGCGCGGACTGAGGGAGCCGAAAGGGTCCTGAAACACCACTTGCATATCGCGCCGCAATGGCCGCAACGCAGCAGATTTCCAACCTTGGACATCCTTGCCCAGGAACACGACTGGGCCGGTCGACGAGATAAGCCGCATGACCGCCAGGGCGAGCGTTGTCTTTCCAGACCCAGATTCGCCGACAATCCCAATTGTTTCACCACGGCGCAGCGTAATTGTAGCTGCGTTGACGGCCTTTATGTGGCCCACGGTTCGGCGCAAAAGCCCTCGGGTAATCGGAAACCACACGCGCAATGCGTCGGTCGAGACAATTTCCTGGGCGTTATCGGGCACAGGGTCCGGCATTCCCGACGGCTCCGCGGCCAGCAATTTCTGCGTATAGGCATGTTGCGGATTGGCGAAAATATCGGCCGTGACTCCGGCCTCGACAATTTCGCCATCCTTCATCACGCAGACCCGGTCGGCAAACCGCCGGACGATTCCAAGATCGTGGGTGATGAACAGCAAGCTCATCCCCTCGTCACGTTTGAGTTTGACCAGCAACTCCAATATCTGGGCTTGGATTGTCACATCCAGCGCCGTTGTCGGCTCGTCCGCGATCAATAGGTCGGGCCCGTTGGAAAGCGCCATGGCGATCATGACGCGTTGGCGCTGGCCGCCGGACAATTGGTGCGGATAGGCACGCAGGCGGGTTTCGGGATCGCGGATGCCCACGCGATGCAGCAACTCAATGGTCTTGGCCCGCGCCTCCTGGCCCGTCAGCCCCTGGTGCAACGCCAAGCTCTCTCCGATCTGCTTTTCAAGCGTATGCAGCGGGTTCAGCGATGTCATCGGCTCTTGGAAGATAAAGCTGATGTCGTTGCCGCGCACGCGCCGGAGCTCTGTCTCCTCCGCTGAGGCCATGTCGGTACCGCGGTAGTGGATCGTTCCAGTTACCCGCGCACTATCGGGCAACAGCGCGACCGAGGACAAAGCGGTTACCGACTTGCCAGAGCCGGATTCGCCCACCAACGCAACGGTTTCACCTTCATGGACATCAAAGCTGACGCCGCGCACCGCGTCGTTTCCGCCGAACCGAACCGAGAGATCGCGAAAGGATAGGACTGGTTTGCTCATTCGTTTTGCTCCGCCCCGGGCGCGACCGTGAAAGTCTTGCGCGGGTCAAACGCGTCACGCACACCCTCGAAAATGAAAACCAGCAGCGACAGCATGATGGCAAAAGTGAAAAACGCCGTGAAACCGAGCCATGGCGCCTGCAGGTTGTTTTTCGCTTGCAGCGTTAGCTCTCCGAGCGACGGGGCAGATGATGGCAGGCCGAAACCGAGGAAATCCAGCGATGCCAGGCCGCCGATTGTGCCGGTAATGATAAACGGCAGGAACGTTAGTGTGGCGACCATGGCATTCGGAAGAACATGTCGGAACATGATCGTGCGATTGGAAACGCCAAGCGCGCGCGCAGCACGGACATATTCAAAATTCCTGGCGCGCAGAAATTCTGCGCGGACCACACCGACAAGGGCCACCCAGCCAAAGAGCACCATAAGACCGACCAAAAGCCAGAAATTCATCGACCATATGGCCGCCACGATGATGATCACATAAAGGCTAGGGGTAGAGCTCCAAACCTCGATGAGGCGTTGGAAAATAAGGTCCGTCCAGCCGCCGAAAAATCCTTGAACGGCGCCAGCGGCGATACCGATGACAGAGCTCAGCGCTGTTACGATCAGCGCGAAAAGAACCGAAAGGCGGAAGGCGTAGATCACGCGCGCCGAGACGTCGCGCGCGGTGTCGTCTGTTCCAAGCCAATGATCTGCATCTGGGGCGGAGGGCGCGGGCCCGTCAAGATCGTTGATCGTGTTGTAGGAATAGGGAATGAGCGGCCACAGGATCCAGCCGGCGTCAATTGTCTCTCCCGCGAAGGTGCCGGTTTCTCGCACTTCGGCGATCACCGCCTCGGGTTCGAACCAACATTCCTCGTTCCCAGCAGCGATAATCAAGCACTGAACCTCGACATCGCGATAGACCGCCTCGGTCCGAAAATCACCGCCAAACGCAGTCTCAGGATAAAAGCGAAAGACCGGCGCGTAGAGTTCACCCTCGAATTGGATGAGCAAGGGTTTGTCGTTGGCGATGAACTCGGCGATCAGAGACAGGCCAAACAAAACCGCAAAGATCCACATTGACCAATATGCTCTGCTATTGGCACGAAAGTTCCTCCAGCGCCGTTGATTGAGCGGGCTGAGCCAGCCGGCCTTTGCAGGGGGCGCCAAATCCGGCTTCGGCAAAGCCTCGTCAACGATAATATCGGGATCGCGCAGCGCCATTGGTCAGGTCTCCCGCGATTCGAAATCGATCCTCGGATCGATCCAGATATACATCAGGTCAGAGATGATGCCGATCAGCAGACCCAGCAATGAAAAGGCGAAAAGCGTCCCGAAAACAACCGGGTAGTTTCGGCTCACCACCGCCTCAAAGCCCAAACGTCCAAGCCCATCGAGCGAAAAGATCGTCTCGATGATCAACGAGCCGCCAAAGAACACTGATACAAAGACCGCTGGGAAGCCTGCAATTACAATCAGCATCGCATTGCGGAACACGTGCCCGTAAAGCACGCGGCCTTCGCTGAGACCTTTGGCGCGCGCAGTCATGACATATTGCTTTTTGATCTCATCAAGAAAGCTGTTCTTGGTCAGCAATGTAAGCGTCGCGAACGCACCAATGGTCAAAGCAATCACGGGCAGTGCGATATGCCAGAAATAGTCTGCGATTTTCTCCCACCAGGTCAGTGTTTCCCATATGTCCGTGGGCGAGGTTAGGCCGCGAAGCGGGAACCATTGCAGATAGCTGCCGCCAGCGAATAGGACCAAAAGCAAAATCGCGAACAAGAAGCCGGGTATGGCATAAGCGGCGATGATCACGCCTGAGGTGAACGTATCGAACCGCGATCCGTCTCGAACGGCCTTCCGGATCCCCAACGGGATTGAGATGATGTAAGCGATAAGGGTGGACCATAATCCCAAGGTGATTGAAACTGGCATCTTGTCGATCACCAGTTCCACAACCGTTTCAGAATGGAAAAAACTGTCGCCAAAGTCGAAGCGGATGTAGTCCCACATCATCAGAAAGAAACGCTCTATGGCGGGTATGGGCTCGGTCGTGCAGGCCTCTGCGTCGAGATCCGGAACGCCCGTATAATCCTCCGCGCAAACGATTCTGGCGAAATTGAAGTCAAGTTCGAGGTCTTGCAAAAAGCGCTCTGGCAGGCCGCGAGCACCTTGATAGCTGGAATTGCCCTCGACCTCCGCCGGTCCTGTTTCGTTGCCTCCGCCTGAGATCGTGGCGAACACATCGCCGTCACCTTCTAGCTGGGCGATGATTTGGTCAATCGGACCACCGGGGACAAATTGGATCAGCGAGAAGTTGATAATCATGATCCCCAAAAGCGTGGGGATGATGAGCAACAACCGGCGGACGATATACGCAGCCATTACGGCTCAAAGCTCGCCAGCTTCGCGCAGGGCGGCCTCGGCGGTTGGGTCGACCCACCAGAAGTCGATAAAGCCCAACGCGAATGGCGGCAACGGGTCGGGATAGCGGTAGATGTCGTAATAGGCGACCCAATGGCTATCGTTAAACCATTGCGGCACGCGGATGCGTTCCCATCGCAAGACACGGTCAAGTGCACGCGTTGCGGTTTCCATTTCGTCGCGCGTTTCCGCTCTGATGACAACTTCAAGCAATTCGTCAATCACCGGGCTGGCCAAGCCTGGCGTGTTGAACAGGGCCTCGTCGGCCCCAAGAGACCCGAAATATTGCCGCAAGCTCGACCCCGGTTCGTAGCCCATTGGGAAGTGATCGGTGATAATGTCGAAATCGCCGGAGCGCTGCCGTTCATTCAGTTGCGCATTGTCGACTCGACTCATCCGGGCGTCGATGCCAATATTACGTAGGTTTTCCACGTAGGGGTTTATAATTCGGTCGAAAAGCGGCGATGAATTCAAAAACTCGACTTCCAGCGTTTCGCCAGCCTCGTTGCGAACAAACCCATCATCGCCCGGCACCCAACCTGCTTCTTCCAGCAATCGCAGCGCTTGGCGCCCTTTGCGACGGTCGAACGCAGAATCGGGGCTCGATGCGGCCGTTTCAAACGCCGGCTCCGAGAAAACTTGCGGATTTAACCGATCGCGAAAGGGTTCCAAAACCGCCAATTCGTCACCTTCCGGCAGGCCGGTAGCTTCAAGCTCTGTGTTCTCCCAAAAGCTATTGATCGGCGAATAGAGCCCGAAAAAAAGCGTCCGATTGGTCCATTCAAAATTGAACATCAACGCAATTGCTTCGCGAACACGGGGGTCTTGAAATCTTTCCTCGCGGACGTTGATTGCGAAGGATTGCCCGCTTGCAATCGTCCCGTCGGGCAGCTCCTCTCGAATGACAACGCCGCTTTCCAAGTCTGGGAAATCATAGTTGTTCGCCCAAACGACAGAGCTGTTTTCCTGGCGGAAAAGATAATTGCCGGCCGTGAAACCTTCGAAGGCCGCGACACCATCGCCATAATACTCGATCCGGATCGAATCGAAGTTGTTGCGACCGATATTGATCGGTAAGCCATCGCCCCAGTAGTCGCGGTTGCGCTCATAAACGACGCGTTGGCCGCTTTCGACATCGCCTAAGACGTAGGGGCCAGAGCCAACCAGAGGCTCAAGTCTCGATTCGTCGAAGCCGAGCCCTGAAGCAATATGGCTGGCCTGCGAAAAGACAGGCAATCCTCCGGCAGACCCAACGCGGCCGCGAATTGGCGCGTCGGGGTTAAAGACGTAGCGGATACGCCGTTCATCAAGAATCTCAGCACTTGCGATTGTGTTTGGCAGGTTTGCACGGAAAGAGGGAAGCCCTTCGTCGCGAAGAATCTCGTAGGAAAAGAGCACGTCCTGCGACGTCATCGGTGTCCCGTCCGAAAACGTCACCCCGTCGCGGAGCGTAAAGATGATGTATTCCAGATCTTCTGGGTAGGCCATCGTCTCGCACAGCAAGCAATAAAGTGCGCCGATTTCATCCGCCGTGCCGGTCAGCATGCTTTCGAAAAACACCGATGCCAGTACAGCCGCGCGGCCCTGTGTGGTATAAGGGTGCATGCTGTCAAAGGAGCCAGACGACCAGGAAAAGGACATCTCACCACCTTGCGGCGCGTCCGGGTTTACATATTCCAGATGCTCAAAATCAGGCCCATAAAGCAGGTCGCCGAAGGTCGAATATCCATGCGTGACAATTAGGTCGTCTTGCGCACGAGCAGATGTTGCGAAGCCAAAAATGACCAGGATCGGGATGGCGAGCCAGAGTTTCATTAGCAGTCTAGCGGCGGTCGGTGCACTGCGGGTGTCAGCCTGTGATCCTGGCATCGAGGGTTTCCTCCGTTCGCATGTCTTCGACATTATTTGGGCTGAATAAGAGTATTGACCAGTCCGCATGCCCTTCAAGTTGAGATTGCGTGATCGTTCGCGATTTATGGTTAAGGAAGCGTTTGCGCCCATGAAAAAGGCCGCCCAAGGTTTGGACGACCAAAATTCACCGCCTTCAACATCCTTCAATCGTCGAAACTATCAAGATAGGCAATCAGGTTCGCCCGATCCTCAATATCTGACATCCCGGCATAGCTCATCGCGGTGCCTGCGGCGTAGGTACGCGGGCTTTCCAAAAATCCTGAAAGCGCCTCGGGCGTCCAATCCCCTTCGAGCCCGTTCAAAGCATCGGAGTAACTAAAGGCCGCGACCGACGCGATGTCACGATTGACCACACCGTGCAAAGACGGGCCCACACCATGTTGGTCCGCCACATTCGCATGACAGGCGGAACATTGCCTCCATAGGCGTTCGCCGGCGCTCGCATCGGCAACGGCAAAGACGTCAGCAAATGGAATTTCCTCTTCGGGCTCTGCAGGTTCTTCGTCGTCGCTTGCAACTTCGATCGAATAGCCCGGAATGTGATCTTCACTATGACTGGCCTCGGTGGAATAAAGCCCTTGCGCAGCCCAACCGCCCAGCAACAGCACGAGAAACGCGCCGAGAAAGCCGCCGCCGGCTTTGGTAATCGTCATTGTGTCGAACATTTGGCTCCGTCCATCTTGCGTTGCGCTGGCTCGTCATATCGCCTTCCCGCCATCGCAATCAAGGTGTAGGGAGCGCGACCAAACGCCCCCAATTCCGGAGGAATTGAATGACTGCCCGCATTGCCTTCCAGGGAGAGCCTGGCGCCTATTCGCATCAGGCGTGCTTTGAGACGCACCCCGAGATGGAGGCACTGCCCTGTCCGACTTTCGAAGATACGATTGCCGCAGTACGACACGGCAGCGCTGAAATCGCGATGCTTCCGGTGGAAAACACCACCTATGGTCGCGTTGCCGACATCCATCGTTTGCTGCCGGAAAGTGGCCTTCACATCATAGATGAGGCGTTTGTTCGGGTGCACATCAACCTATTGGCGGTGCCTGGCGCCAGTTTGGGCGAGATACGCAATGCCTGGAGCCATTTGGTGCTGTTGCCGCAGTGTGCGCAATTCTTGAAACAGCATGGGATCCAAGGACGTGTGAGCCCAGACAATGCGCGCGCCGCGCGCAACGTGGCAGAGAAGGGCGATAAAACAGATGCCGCATTAGCATCCGAATTGGCCGCGGAAATCTATGGTCTTGACGTTCTGGCCCGCCACATTGAGGACCAAGACACAAACACCACTCGGTTTTTGTTGATGACCCGTGAGGCGGACCTCGCCCGCCGCGCCAACCGCATGATGACGACTTTCGTCTTTCGCGTTCGCAACATTCCAGCCGCGCTTTATAAAGCGATGGGCGGCTTTGCGACCAACGGCGTCAACATGACGAAATTGGAAAGCTACATGGTCAACGGCTCCTTTACGGCGACGCAGTTCTATGCGGATATCGAAGGCCACCCGGACGACAAAAACGTTCAACTCGCGCTTGAGGAACTTGCATATTTCACCACCGAGTTGCGCATCTTGGGCACCTACCCGGCGGACCCGGTGCGGGAATGAAACGCCTGAACAACGTCGCAGAGCCGATCGCCGATCCCGTGTTTAAAGCAACGCCATGAACCCGCTGCGCGGCATTGCGTTTAAGGTCGGCTCCGTCTGTCTGTTCGTGGCCATGGCCGCGCTGATCAAGGCAACGTCTGATCAAGTGCCACCGGGTCAGGCCGTATTTTTCAGGTCCATCTTCGCGATCCCTGTGATCATGGGTTGGCTTTTGTGGCGTCAGGAATTGCGCACGGGGTTACGCACGCAAAACCCGATGGGACATTTGTGGCGCGGTTTGATTGGCACCTCGGCTATGGGTTTGGGCTTTGCGGCACTGGGGTTGTTGCCGCTGCCGGAGGTTACAGCGATCGGCTATGCGGCTCCGTTGCTCGTGGTTGTCTTCGCGGCCATGTTCTTGGGCGAACGGGTTCGGTTCTTTCGGCTTTCGATGGTTTTTATCGGCATGGTTGGCGTTCTGATCGTCTTGGCACCTCGGTTGCAAGTTGATCCGTCAACCGCGGGAACGGCGCAGACCCTTGGCGCGCTTCTGACGCTGATGGGCGCGACATTTGCCGCCTTGGCGCATGTCTTCGTACGCCGACTTACGCAGACGGAAAGCACATCTGCGATCGTCTTCTACTTCTCTGTAACCGCAAGTTGTCTATCACTGATCACCGTTCCATGGGGCTGGGAGTGGCCAGACCCCGGCGTGTTGGTATTGCTAGTTTGCGCTGGTGTCCTGGGTGGCATCGGTCAGATTTTGTTGACCTCTTCCTACCGATCCGCCGATGCCTCGCTGATTGCGCCGTTTGACTATACTTCGATGTTGATCGCGATTGCTGTTGGATACGTCGTCTTTGACGAGGTGCCTACGCTGCAAATGTTGGTTGGAGCGGCGATTATTATCTCCGCCGGCATCGCTATCATCCTACGGGAACGTCGCTTGGGTCTCGAAAGATCGCGGCAACGGCGCGTTATGACACCGCAGGGTTAACCTGCTTCTGCGCGCTCAATCCGCCGGATATCCGACGCCAGCCGGCGTTGCATCCGATCAAGCACGCGTCCTCTTGCCAGTTTGAGGCTTTGAAGCAACAAGCGCGCGCTGAGCGTATCAGGCCGGAGATCGGTCGTAATATTAATCCGCGTTACGCGCTCCCCGAGCGGAACAAGACGGGTTTCATGCGCCACACGGAGCCCTCCGATCTTGGCCTCGACCTCGAACATGCGCCCCGGTTCCATCGCAGTAATCTTCGCGTCAATCCGGCGCATTTTGCTTCTGATTTCACCGCGCCCGGCCCAAGCCGCGCCAATCTCGGGCCGATCCCATTTGCCAATCCTGTTGATATGAACGCCATGATCGCGCAGTTCTGATTCAATGCGCGCAAAGTCCGTGATCCCGGCATAAACCAGATCGACCGGACATTCTGCATCGTCACTGACTTTGAGTTTCATTTCATTAGTCTCAGATTAACTGATCCGACCGGCAAGCCATTCTTCAATCATGCTGCGAGCAATGGCGCCGCGGCGGGCAGCCCGTACGGACGGGTGCGATCCGGTTAGCGTCGCCATGACCTCCTCGCGCGACAACCAAACCGCATCTTCGAGTTCAACGGGGTCAAGCGTTATCTCACGCGTTTTGGCTTCGGCCACCATGCCCATCATCAAACTGGCAGGGAAGGGCCAGGGCTGACATGCGGCATACCGCACGTTGGCCAATCTTACGCCGGATTCTTCGAATACCTCGCGCGCCGCGGCCGCCTCAAGTGTTTCGCCGGGCTCCACAAAGCCTGCCAACAGTGAATACATCCCTTCAGGCCAACCTGGCGAACGTCCCAAAAGCAAATCGTTTCCGTGCGTGACCAAAACGATGACGACCGGATCGGTCCGGGGGAAGTGCCGCGCACCGCATGCATCGCAACGCCGCTGCCATCCGGCCTCGGCCATCTCACTCGGTTGCCCGCACACGGCGCAGAACCTATGGGTAGCATGCCAGCCCGTCAGAGCTTTTGCCGTCGCCAACAGCTCTGCCGCGCGCGGGTCAATGGTTGTCATAATGCTACGCAACTCACGCAAGCCCGTTTTCTCGGGCAAAGCTGGGTGGACTTGGACGGATGGATCGAAGAGCCCGCCGATTTGCGGGTCACTTTCCGACGCTTCCCAAAAGGAGATATCGCGCACGTAGCAGGGTGCGCCATCGTCAAGACCTAAGAATATCGCCGGTTCGGCGGCATCATCAAAAACGGCATGCTCGGGTGCCAGCCAGAGCGGGCGTATCGTAGTTGCGTCGTCACGCACCGCAACCTTGCCGCGCCAGATCGGCAAAACATTTTGACGTGGACCGCCCGGTGCCACGTGTTCCGGTCTTAGGTGTGCGGCCCTTTCAAGACCGGACGCGCCGAACGTGATCTGCACCATTTATAGGAACCCTTCCATATTCATTGTTTTTCTTGAGCAGGTTGTCACAAGGCTTGCCATTGCGGCCTTCAACGCCATAATTCCATGTATAGAACAAAAATTCTTCATCCGTAGGTTGAACCGACGCAAAAATTGGAGCCAAGGATGCAGCTGCAAATCGACCACGCAAATCACGTGGCGACATCGCGCATCAAACTGCGTCTTATCGCGACAACCGATCTGCACGCAACGTTATGGCCGTACGACTATCTCGACAACAAACCCGTTTCTGGACGCGGTTTGGCGGTCTTGGCAAACACGATCGCCGATCTGCGGAAAGAAGCGTCAAATGCCATTGTCGTCGATAACGGCGACACGCTTGAAGGGACGCCACTTGCCGACCTTGCGGTAGCCAGCACGAACGGCATCAATCCGATGATCGATGCGATGAATGTGATCGGCTATGATGCGGCTGTTCCCGGCAACCATGATTTCAATTTCGGCCTCGACTCGCTCTCACGGGCGACGCAGGGCGCGAAATTTCCTTTTATCCTTAGCAACTTCAATCTTGTGAATGGCGATCCAATTTTTCCCAGGTCGGTCGTTTTGACCCGGCAGTTTCGCGACGATGACGGCGCATTTCAGGATCTCAAAATTGGATTGGTCGGGCTTGCACCACCGCAAACGGTCGACTGGGATGAGGCCCATTTGGCGCACCGACTACGCGCGGAGGCTATGTTACCGGCGGCACAGCGTGAGTTGCGCCGCTTGCGTGACGACGAAAAAGTTGATCTCACTATCGCGCTTTGCCATTCCGGCATCGACCATGACACGGTCGAAGACGAGGGTGAAAACGTCGTTGTACCTTTGGCTGCAACCGGGTTGGCAGATGCCATTGTCGCAGGTCACACTCACGAACGTTTTCCCTTACAAAACGGGTCGCCGGGCACGATAAATGGCGTCCCAGTTGTACAACCCGGCGCGTTTGGCGGCGACGTAGGGGTTATCGATCTCCACCTCGCGTCCGACCGAAACGGCCGATGGGCGGCGCTCGTAGCTAAGTCTCGGCTTGTCTCTGCACAACGAAACCAGCCGGATGCAAAAATCCTGGCGCGGACCGAACGGGCACATAAACGTACATTGCAAGCGTTGGACACACCGATCGGATCGACTACGGGCCCCTTGTGCAGCTATTTCGATCTGTTTTCTGGATGCTGCATTTTGGACCTTTTGGCCAAGGCACAGCGAGAAGCGGCCCGCGAAATCTTGCGCGGACATTCGGATGACGGCTTGCCTATTCTGTCTGCTGTCGGCCCCTTGCGCCCAGGGGGGACTGCAAGCGTGCGGCCCTATACAGACATCCGCCCGGGCCCTTTGTCTCTGCGCCATGTCTTTGACATTTATCCATTTGCAAACCGTTTGATCGTCCTAAAGCTCACGGGGTCGGGGATCAGGTCGTGGCTTGAGCATTCAGCTCAGGCCTTCAACACGATCATGCCTGGGAAACCAGAACAAAAATTGGTCGATGTCGAGGTCGCGGACTACGCGTTCGATGTGATGTCCGGTGCCAGTTACGAGATTGATGTCACGTGTGCGCCGTTGTCACGGGACCCAAATGGCCCGGGCCGCATCCGAGATCTGAAAGTTGATGGCAAAGCTGTTCGCGACAGCGACACCTATCTAGTTGTCACTAATTCCTACAGAGCGGGGGGCGGTGGCGGGTACGAAGCACCCCGCGCAGCGCCCGTCGTTGCAAGCAGTGAGCTCTACATTCGCGACCTGCTTGCCGATCACATTCGGCGCAAGGGCGAAATCTCACCTAAGCCGATTTGTAGTTGGCGATTTGCCGATGCAGGCGGTGTGCCTGTAATTGCCGAGACCGGCGCTGGCGCCGTTGCTTTTGCCAAGGACGTAAAGGCGCTCGGCCTGCATTATGCTGGCCTGTCCGAGGCCGGGTTGGCCTGCTTTGACATGAAAATTTAATCCAGATAGTTTCCATCTTGCTTATAACTTGAGCAAAAAGAACAAAATCTATGCAAATTCCTTGGATGCGAATCCAGGTGACGCGGCGAAGCTCGGCCTGGCTTCATGTCCGCCCTAGCTGGGGTTTCACTGCGCAGGCTGCGCAATAACGATCTCCAATCTCACCAGGGAGGATAATGAAGACCATGTTCCAACGCGCCTTACCGTTCGCCTTGGCCAGCAGCCTCGTGGCTGCGCCCGGCTTTGCTCAAGACACCGATATCGCATTCGCTCTCGACTGGCGGTTCGAAGGCCCCTCGGCACCCTATTTTCTAGCCATCGATAATGGCTATTTTGCCGATGCTGGCTTGGCGGTCGAAATTACGGCAGGACAGGGATCGCTTGATGCCATTCCAAAGGTTGCCTCGGGACAGTTCCCGATCGGATTTGCCGACATCAATTCACTGATCCGCTTTCTGGACCAAAATCCGGGCGCGCCTGTGACGGCCGTCATGATGACCTATGATAGCCCACCGTTTTCCATCGTCGGTCGGGTCAGCCAAGGCATTTCTGGCATAGATGATCTAGAGGGTTCCATTTTGGGCGCGCCGCCACCCGATGGCGCATGGGCGCAATTTCCGATCTTGGCCGAGGTCAATGACATCGACGTATCCACGATCACCGTCGAGCCGGTTGGTTTCCCAACACGGGAGCCTATGTTGGCCGAGGGCAATGTCGATGCCGTCACAGGTTTTAACTTCTCGAGCTATTTGTCGCTGGCCCGGCTTGGCATCCCCGAAGACGACATCACGACCATCCTGTTTGCCGATTATGGCGTGGAGCTTTATGGCAATGCGATTATCGTCAACACCGACTTCGCCACTGAAAACGCCGAAGTCGTGACGGCATTTTTGGGTGCGGTGGCACAAGGTTGGGATGCGGCGATCGCGGATCCCGCCGCGGGCGCAGCAGCGGTGATCGAACGCAACCCTGCCGGTGACGCCGATCTGGAACAGCGCCGCTTGGAACTTGCCATCAGCGCCAATGTGCTCACCGATTATGTCGCCGAAAACGGCATGGGCGGTATCGATTCCGAGCGAATGGCGGCAGCATTGGAGCAGATGGCGTTGGTCTACGAGTTCCAGACCGCGCCCGATGCAAGCCTCTATTTCACCGATGCATACCTTCCTCCGGCTGAGGCGCGGATGATCGGCCAATAACGCGCTGCGGCGCGGACAATTGTCAGTCCGCGCCGCATATACGAGGGGCACAATGTCAAACACTCAAATTGAATTGCGCGAGGTTACACACGCGTACCGCACGGATGCCGGGCCGCTTCCTGTTCTCGGCAAACTGTCCCTCTCCATTCGCAAAAACGCCTTTTGCGCGGTGGTTGGGCCGTCCGGTTGCGGGAAATCCACACTGACCCGGTTGGTCTCTGGCCTGATGCGCCCGGATGAAGGCCAAGTCTGGCTGCATGATGCGTTGGTCACAACGCCGCGCGCCACGGTTGGCATGGCTTTTCAAAACCCGGTTCTGCTGGAATGGCGCACGATTCTACAGAACGTTCTGCTGCCGCTTGAAATCGTCAAAACGACGATGACCAAAGCGGAACAAGTTGATCGCGCACGGTTTCTGCTGAACCTCGTCGGTCTAGGCGGGTTTGAAGACAAGCGGCCTTCGGAATTGTCGGGCGGCATGCGTCAACGTGCGTCTTTGTGCAGATCTCTGATCCACAGACCCGAAGTGTTGATCCTGGACGAACCGTTCGGTGCGCTAGATGCATTCACGCGCGAAGACCTGTGGTGCACGATGCATGATTTGCGCGCCGAAGAGCCCTTTACCTGCCTGCTCATCACCCATGATCTGCGCGAATCTGTGTTTTTGGCCGACCAGGTGATCGTTCTATCTGGCCGGCCTGCACATGCGCAAATGGTGCTGGATGTCGATCTTGCCCATCCGCGCGATCTCGAAGACCTGTACCGGCCGCAAGCGATGGAGATGCTGGCAAAGCTCCGGCACGAAATCCAAGTTGCCCAAGGACGCGCGCCGACCGAGCCAACGTCGGCCCCTCAGCGTGTGGTACGTGGACCGATCCCGGGGGCGATGGGTTGAAAAGCGTTGCCCGCCAATTTCTCGTTCCCGCTGGGTTTATCATCGCCGCGCTGGCGTTGTGGGAATGGGCGGTCTGGGTGAACGACTTGCCGGATTTCCGGATGGCATCCCCGTCAGATCTGCTGCCCAAGTTCTTGCAATTCCGCGAACTCTTTATGGAGGCGTCTTGGCAGACGCTGTGGCGCACTGTCGTCGGGCTGGGGCTGGCCGTTGTGATCGGTACGGCGATCGGCATGATCATGGGCTTTTCGCGCATCGCCCGCGAAGGATTATATCCTATCCTTGTGGGCTTTAACGCCATTCCCAAGGCAACCGTGGTGCCGATCGTGGCGCTCATCTTCGTCGGCCAGCATGACTTTAACACCGTTTTGATTGCCTTCATGATCTCGTTTTTTCCAATTGCCGTTTCGGTCTCAATCGGGCTTTCGACGTTGGAGCCCGAATACCGCGACATCTTGCGCAGCTTGGGTGCCTCGAACCTGACGATATTTTGGAAAATTGCGTTGCCCAAGACCCTGCCAGAGTTTTTCGGCGCCCTCAAAGTGGCTGTGACACTTGCATTCATCGGAACCAATCTGATGGAGATCGTAAGCCCTCACGGCAGGGGCCTCGGCGCCTTGTTCGACAGCGGCCGCATCAGTGCCGATTACCCACTGATGTTTGCCGTTTTGCTGATGCTCGCAGCGCTTGGCATCATGCTGTTTTATGTTGTGGTAGCGCTCGAACGTGTCTTTGCCGGCTGGGCCGAACGCGCGCCCGGCTGAGCCATCGCCTACGCGCACAATTTGGCGGGCAGGCGATCAGCAATTGTTCTGTAGCTAGGGGCGGCTTAGCACCCTGATCCGCGCCAAGAATTCACCACGATCCACGTAGCAGCCCTGCAAGTGCCGAAATCCCGTCGATGGATCGAATGCGTCGCGGCCATGCAGAACGCGACGGTTGTCGAACACGACCATTTCGCCCGCTTTTAGCTTTAGCCGGACTTGAAAGGCCGGGTCGCGGGTCAATTGCATAAACTTGCGGTACGCGTGGTAATAGGCGGGCATAATCTCTGGCGCCATGTCGAAGACACCGGCGATATGCGCGTTCCATTTGATCTCATGCACGCGGCCATCGGGGCGCAGATTTATCACCGGACGATGTACTCTGAGATCGGTGTCGCTGTCGTGAAACCGAAATGGGACGGGCGTCTGCGCCAACAGGTCAAAGGCCACGGGATCGGAGGCACGAAGCGTCTCGGCCAAGGTCAATCCGTCGGCAAAGACGGACCCGCCGCCATCGGCTTCATTCGCAATGCAATGCAGGAACTGATAGCCCGGCGGGAGCTCTTGGTTCGGCAAATCCGTGTGGAGCGGCAAGGCCAAGGCGGTGTAGGCCAAATTGTTTGGGTCGGGTTTATTCATGACCTCAAACGAGATGCCAAAATTGGTTTGCCGCAGAAATCCGATGCGCTGCGCCAAGGCCAATCCGGCCCCGTCGGCGGTCGCGACACCTTCAACGATAGAGAGACCCAAGGCCGCCGTTTCGGAGAGCCAGGCCAATAGGTCGCTCTCGGATGCCGCGATGGCTTCGGCCTGGTGGCGCGGGACAATCAGGTCGTCGCGCCAAGTTTGCGGCTCCACCGCAGCGGCATCGGCCGCAGAGCGGCCCGGTCGATGCGCTGCAAGCCAACTCAACGGAAAATTGCTGATCTCGCCGTCGGTCCAACGGATCGATATCGCATCTTCCACGAGCTCAGCCTCCGCGGCGACCGGACATTCGGGAATATCCAATAAATCGCCCACACGCTCTGCTGTATCTGGATGCAGCCGCGCAGGATCGTTGTCGCGCAGCCAAATGTAGGGGTAGGCCTGGCTGTCGCCATTGGCCCAATCGAGCCCAAGGCCATCTTGGCCTAGGCTGATGTCAATCTTGCTCATAACTAAATTTCCTTGAGACGTTGCGCTTACGTGTTCAAGGGCACCTTCGGCGGAGGCCACCATTCTTGCGCCTTTCCGTGGGGCATACCGTCCGGTCGGCAGGTGCAAGGTCGAAGGGGACGCATCAGGCGCGACCCCCAACGCGTGATGTGCAACCCCGTGGCCCTAAAACGCCATCCACGCCAAATCACCTCCAGCTTGTCCCTCGGACGCTAGCACAGCCAAGCTCCTGTGGGGAGTGTGGTTGCACAATTGCGTGGCAATCTCTATGTGCACCCAGGAGAGGTTGGCGCGGGCAAGCACCTCGCCAACCTGGTCAGGTCCGGAAGGAAGCAGCCACAACGAGCCCCGCTTGGGTCGATGTCCAACCTCTCACCGAAATCCTGCGCCGCACGTTTTCAACAGCATTGGTCGTAACTCTTGGCGGTCAGTCCGCGATCGGCCTTGCATCTGACGACGGCTGGGTCGTTGGTGCCGGGTTAGGTTGACTGTCGCTTGGGCGGTTCGACCACACGGCCACAGCAATGCTCCCGACCAACAAAACCCAGAACAAGACAGCAAGGGCAGCGGGTAGGCGCGCCGCGCGGCGGAGCCCGCCAATGCCCAGCCTTCGAGACAAAACGAACAGCAATATTGCCAGGGCCGTCGCCGCGCATTGCCACAACAAAAACCCCATCAACCGATTAAGCCCACGGGTAAACCCGTCACCTGTGGCATCGGCAGTCAGCGCCAAGCCAGACAAAAGCATCGCTAGTGCCCAAATCCCCAGTAGGATAGCTATAACCCGCCTTGGCTGTGTCACGCCGAGACCCCGTCGACAACCTGGGCCGGATGCGCCTCAGCCCAATCCGCTAGGAAGGCCGCGCATGCCTCATCGCCTGCCAGTTCAAGCGCCCTCTTTGGCAAAGCGACACCTTCGTGCAAGGCAAGTTCGAGACAGGCCACGTAGTCTCGCCCCGCGCGGCTGGGATTGTTCTCGGAACCATGAATGATCGTCGGTAGAAGCGTGCCGCCGTATTCGTTGATATGGCTCAGATCAGGCTTCAAGCTCAGCATATAGGCCAGCGCTTCTGGCAAGCCTTCCCAACCGGCAATCTGAACGGGCGTCAAACCCGCCGGGTCGGGCTTGTCGTACGGAACGCCAATATCCACCAACCGCTTCACATGGGGCAGCTTTTTCGGCAGCCAGATCAACTCCCGAATGAGATCGGCAAAGGCCTCGGGGATCTCCGCCTCGTTGATGAAGCCACCTGCATCTCGCCCTTCTGCGGCCGCAGCCAACATCTCCTCTATCGGGCTCAGCTCTGTCACAGCGCCTGCCGCTTCTAGTGCCGCCACGAGATCCGGATTGCCAAAGACCCGCGCATAACAATAGGCGCTCACGCCTCCTTGCACTTGGCTGAGATCAACCCCATCGCCGATCAAAAGGTCAATGATCTTCCGATCGGAGCCTCGGCGGGCAGCCTGAAACAACGCATGCGTGACCCAGGGCAATTCGCCCCCTACGGGCTCGGGATTGAAATCGTCCGCCCGCGCGCCATGCGCAAGGAGCATCTCTATCGCGTCATGGTCATGAAAATCCATCGCCCGCAAAAGCGCGTTCGTGCCCTTGGGATCGGCTCCATGGTCCAACAGCATCTTTAGACCTTCGTGATGGTCCAGCTCGGTTGCATGGTAGAGCGTTTCATTGTCATTGGGGTTTGCCCCATGCTCAAGCAGCCAGCGCGCCAATATCATATTGTCCGCGTGCCCCAACGCGAAATACAAAGGCGGCAGCGCGTGGTCGCTGTCTGCCTCAACGGCCACGCCAAGGTTGACATTGGCGCCATGGGCGACCAGCAGATCAGCAATAGCCAGCATGTCCGCTGCGCGATCTGGGTAGTGATGGATCATCTTCGACCGGCAAAGCTGTATAAGCGGCGGACCGTAGCCAATACTGCGCGTGGCGGCCTCCGGATCAGCCTCTACGGCTGCACGCACGGCATCAAACTCGTAAAAACCGCACTGCAGCGCCAAATTGCCCGTCGTCAAATCGGGCGTATCCGTCAGCAGTTGATCCACCATCCAAAAGGTGCCGAAATGCATCGCCGTGCCGAGCCGCTGCTGTTGTTGCGCACGGTCGAGGCCCTGGGTCTCAATCGCAAGCTTCATCGCAGGCCACGATAGAAAACCGTTTTCCCGTGCAATGGTGTGAAGGTAGTCGGCGTGCTTTAGAGGTTGATCTTTCCGGCGTCTTGAGACGCCCTTTAGCCGCGCATGCGCGTGCAGCTCTCCTGCGTCATAGGCACGGCGAAGATCTTTCGCCTGCCGGCGGAACTTATCGAGGGGATCCATGGGTCTCTCCTGCATAGGGCCCAAGGATCCGCTAACATCGGGCGCAGAGAAAAACCGGAATATGTGGTTCTTCCGACATTATGGGGGGCCGCTATCGGCTTTCCGCGGATCGGGATGCCGCCCCTGACGGCACCCCAGGCTTACGGTCCAAAAAGAAAGCCGTCAATCCACGCTATGGAACGCGGTCGATATACGCCAAGATGCGAAACTCCACCTCTGGACCGACTTGGTTGGCAAACCCGGATGCGCCAAAATCATGCCGGTTGACTGCGCCGACAAGTTGGATCGCCAAGTGATCGCGGTCGGAAGGTTCCGTTCCCTGCTGGCGGTAGAGCGTGGCTTGCATGACCATTGGTCTGGTCACGCCTCGAATCGTCACCGCTCCATCGACCTCCACGGCGTTTCCGTCGAACCGAAAGTTTTCGCTTTGAAAGGTGATCTGCGGAAAGCTCTCCGCGTCAAATACATGCGGACCCCGCAATGCTTGGGTGGCAAACAAAAACCCGGCCTGTGCTGCGCGGGCGTCAAGCGCCACGCGCACATCAGATCTGTTGATTGCGTCTAGATCCAAAACCACATTGGCCGCGTCGACCGGGATGCGGCCATTGATGAACTCTTCGCCAAACCTCCACGTGAAGACGACGTCGCTTCGGTTGGCGTCCAACGCATAGATTTGCGGGGCGGCAATCGCATTGCTGGCGAAGAAAACGAAGATTACAACTGATATCGAACTGAGAATACGCATAGCGCCCAATCTAGCCGAAGCTGGGATCAGAACCAACGCACACCGCGTCATTTCGGCGTGAGCGGAGTTCTGGACGTCTGCGATATCGCGGCCTAGTGTTGGGCCCTGCTGAATGCCTTACCCGAGAGCCGATGTCTGACGCGTCACAACCCTATGAGGTTTTAGCCCGGAAATACCGCCCGGCCGATTTCTCTGATCTGATCGGTCAAGAGGCCATGGTCCAGACGCTGAAAAACGCGTTTGTGTCGGACAGGATTGCCCAAGCCTTCATGTTGACAGGTATCCGCGGGACAGGAAAAACCACGACGGCCCGGATTATCGCAAAGGGGCTCAATTGCATTGGTGTTGATGGCCAAGGTGGGCCAACGACCGAGCCTTGCGGCACCTGCCGAAATTGCACCGAGATCGCGAAGGGAACACATCCGGACGTCCTGGAAATGGATGGCGCAAGCCAAACGGGCGTCAATGATGTGCGCGACAACATCATCGCGTCGGTCAGCTACGCACCGGCCTATGCGCGATATAAGATTTTTATCATCGATGAAGTTCACATGTTGTCCGTTAATGCGTTTAACGCATTGCTGAAGACCCTTGAGGAGCCTCCGCCACATGTGAAGTTCATCTTCGCGACGACCGAGATCCGCAAAGTGCCGGTCACTGTGCTGAGCCGGTGCCAGCGCTATGATCTGCGGCGCATCGAGCCTGAAGTGATGATTGCGCATTTGGCAAAGATTGCAAAACACGAGGCAGCCCAGATCGGCGACGATGCCTTGGCGCTGATCACGCGCGCCGCCGAAGGCTCGGTTCGTGATGCGGTTAGTCTTTTGGATCAGGCAATTTCCCATGGCGACGGCAAAACCACTGCCGAAGACGTGCGCGCTATGATCGGTCTTGCCGATCGCGGCAGGGTGATGGATCTGTTTGAAAAGATTATGGGCGGCGATGCGGCCGGCGCCCTTGATGAGCTTGGGCACCAATATGCCGATGGCGCCGATCCGCTAGCGATACTGACCGATTTGGCGGAGATCACTCATTGGCTTTCGGTCATTACGATAGCGCCCGAGGCTGCTGAGGACCCGACCGTCGCCCCGGCAGATCGGGCGCGCGGCCAAGGCTTGGCAGAGCGTCTGCCCATGCGGGTGCTGACCCGCGCCTGGCAGATGCTTTTGAAGGCGATTGAAGAGGTCAATCTGGCGCCCAATGCGATGATGGCGGCAGAGATGGCGGTGATCCGTTTGACCCATGTCGCGGACCTGCCGACACCGGGCGACCTGATCAAACAGTTGCGCAACGCGCAGGGCGCAACGCCGCCTGTTCCTGATCCGGCACCCCGCGCGCCCGAGCCGCAGCCGACCGCGCCCGCGCCGTCGCCGCGTGGCACACACGGCCAAACCGCGCTGGCGCTCGCGCCGCAATCGGCGCTGGCGCATTATCCCAGTTTCGATCACGTCTTGCGGCTGATCGAAGCCAACCGCAGCATCCGATTGCTGGTCGAGATCCGCGCGGGGCTGCGCCTAATCGGTTACCAACCAGGGCGGATCACGTTCTCTTTGGCGCCCGATGCGCCCGGGGATTTGGCCCAGCGGCTCCAACAGAGCTTGACGGGATGGACGGGGGTACGTTGGGTGGTCACCGTCGAACGCGACGGTGGTGCGCCAACCATCGACGAACAGGACGCGGCTGAACAATCCGAGTTGCGCACGCGCGCCGAGGCGCATCCCTTGATGAAGTCGCTGCGCAGCGCCTTTCCTTCCGCCGAAATCACGGAAATCCGTAGCCACGCCCATATCGAAGACGCCGCCGCCGTGGACGCTCTGCCGGAAGTGGATGACGAATGGGACCCGTTTGAGGATGATTGAAAGGAAAGATCGATGCTGAAAGGACTTGGCGGTTTAGGAGACATGGGCAAGCTGATGCAGCAAGCCCAGGAAATGCAGGCAAAGATGGCCGAAATGCAGGACGCGCTGTCTTCCCTTACCGTGACCGGAGAAAGCGGCGCGGGGTTGGTCAAAGCCACTGCGACCGCGAAGGGCGAATTGACCGCGCTTGATATCGATCCTTCGATTTTCGATCCAAATGAAAAGGAGGTCGTCGAAGATCTCATCCTGGCGGCCATCAAAGATGCCCAAGCCCGCGCCGAAACCAAAAGCCAAGAGGAAATGGCAAAACTAACCGAAGGCATGGGGTTGCCGGCGGGCATGAAGCTCCCGTTCTGAGCCTTGGCAAAACCGGGCGATATCGACACGCTGATCGAAATGCTTGCGCGACTGCCGGGGCTTGGTCCGCGCTCGGCCAGGCGGGCCGTTTTGCACCTTATTGGCAAGCGCGGCCAATTGATGGCGCCCATGGCTAAAGCGATGGCCGATGTCGCCGAGACGGTGCAGGAATGCGTGGTCTGCGGAAATCTCAGTGAGGCCGAGGTTTGTGCGATCTGCGCCGATGAGGCGCGGAAGACAGGTGCCATCTGCGTGGTCGAAGAGGTTTCCGATCTTTGGGCCATGGAACGCACTGGTGCGTTTAAGGGGCGCTATCATGTGCTTGGCGGGACGTTGTCCGCGTTAGATGCTGTGGGACCTGATGAACTGGGCATTCCGCGCTTGGTCACTCGCGTTGCGGACGAGGGTGCCACGGAGGTTATCTTGGCGCTGAACGCGACGATCGATGGTCAAACAACAGCGCATTATATTGCAGAAGCTTTAGAAGGCAGCGGTGTCGCGGTGACCTCCCTGGCCCAGGGAGTTCCGATCGGCGGTGAATTGGACTACCTTGATGACGGCACGATCAGCGCCGCCCTTCGCGCACGGAAAAGCTTCTGACCAAACCACCCCGAAACGCCATCAACGTATCGGCGAGAAAAGCGCATCGCCCTGGGAACAACCCCGTCGCACGTCCGGCGCGCAGTCCCGCGGCGTGAGATCGCGCGCCAAGCAAATCCGGACTTCCGCAATCCGGTTGCTCCGGCATGTAACCGTGAGACCGTCGGCGCTAAGAGCGGCATTGGCCTCCAGAAACGCCTCTTCGATAACAGCGGCCGACAGGCGGACGTCCCGGTCCAGCTGCCGCAAGATCGTGGGCCTATTAACCTGCCGATAGGCTTGCCGCGCAAGGGCGTAGTAATCCGCGGCTGTGAGCCCGGTACACGTCCCATGTTTATTCCATTGGTGCCAGGCAAGACCCGATGAGCCATAAATGTCGGCTTCTGCGGCTGTCATGGATCGCGAGGGGGCCCGTTCAATGCTGGGGCAATAGCTGGGCCATCCGGCCTCGTATTGCGGCCAAAGGCCATGCAACGTAAATCCAAAGCCTTGACCGCTGGCGCATTGATCCGATCCACGCGCATCCCCTTCGATGGCACACCATGTCGGTGTCCAGCTGAGCGCAAGGACGTAATAGTCAAATTCACCGGCCCGTTCTCCTTCGGCCCGCGCCATCCCAGCAAGGACGATCAGAACCAAGCTGACTGCTCGCATTTTTGCTTTCCTCCGCGCCCGTTGCAGCCTATAACCCGGCGCAATTCCCCACATCGTCAGGGACAGGCGGCGCCCGCCACCGGATTTCCGGACCCAGACATCGCGTATCCGATCGGAGCCGACAAGATGAACAAACCAATTATGGCCAAAGCGACCGCCGTTTGGCTGGTCGACAACACGACGCTGAGCTTCAAACAGATCGGAGATTTCTGTGGATTGCATGAATTGGAGGTTCAGGGCATCGCAGATGGGGACGTGGCGACGGGCGTGAAGGGATTTGATCCGATTGCGAATAACCAATTGGATCAAGACGAAATAACTCGGGGTGAGAGCGACCCGACCTATAGCCTGAAGTTGAAATTCAACCCGGCGGCACAAGGCGAGGAAAAGCGTCGTGGCCCGCGCTATACCCCATTGTCAAAACGGCAGGATCGGCCCGCGGCCATCCTATGGCTCGTGAAGTTTCATCCAGAACTTTCTGACGGACAGATCTCAAAGCTCGTGGGCACCACAAAACCGACGATCCAATCGATCCGAGAACGGACCCATTGGAATATCTCCAACATCCAGCCCGTCGATCCCGTGGCCTTGGGTCTGACCAAGCAATCCGAACTGGATGCTGCGGTTCAAAAGGCCAATGCCAAGAAGGCGCGCGAAGGCGAGGTGATGAGCGATGAGGAACGGCGCAAGCTTGTCTCTACAGAGCAAAGCTTGGCCGCTGACCCAGAACCCCGCATCCCGACCAATGTATCGGGGCTTGAGACCTTTACCTTAGCCGGAGACGACGAGGATTCGGACAGGCAGGACGCCGATCAATTCGTGGATGCCGACAGCCTCTTTAACCTACCGGGGAGCGATAGCGACGACGATAGCGAGGACAGCGTCCAGCGCTAGCCGTTTCGCGTCGATCCATCTGGCGCGGGTTCAAATGAGCCTGGAGCGGCTTGGTATCTAATGCGCGGCCGTCGATACCGCGTCGAGGAGCGTTCGCCCGCCATCGATGGTCAGGATTTCACCTGTTACAAACCCGGCGCCTTCCGAGACAAGGTATTGCACGGCACCGGCAACCTCTTTGGCTGACGCGATGCGGCCGAGGGGCGTGCAATGTTTGATTTCCTCGCGCAGGCCATCGGTTTCGGTGAGCGAATCTTTAAGCGATGCCGACATCAGCGAGCCAAAGGCGACAGCGTTCACCCGTATGCGATGCCGGGCCAATGCGACCGCCAGACTGCGCGTCGCCTGATCAAGTGCCGCGGCCGAGATTGAATAGGCCAAGAGGTCGGGATGGGTACGGCGCGACGCGATCGAAGAAATATTCACAATCGCGCCCGCCGAAGCGCCATCGCGCGCATCTTCTTCGGCCTGAGCAATCATTCTGTTGGCGACGGCTTGGCTTAGCCGCAACGCGGCAAACATGTTTTGGTCCAGCATCTTTTCGACCGACATGTCGGACGGGTCCAACGGATCCGTCGTGGTGATCTGGCGGCTGGCATTGACCAAGATGTCGACGCGGTCGAACGCGTCGATCGTGGCCGACAGCAAATTGGCAACGGTAAGCTTTTCTCGCAAATCTCCGGCAAAATAATGCCTTTGGTCGGAGCTATCTCCGTTGCCACCGCATTCATCGACCAAACGAGCTTCATCACGGTCGGCAAACATGACATTAGCACCTGCCTCGACGAAGTGGCGTGCAACGGCGAGCCCCACGCCATTGGCAGCGCCGGTCACAATCGCCGTCTTTCCTTGGATCGACAGTCCCATTTCGATGTATCCCCAACTTAGCCGCGAACCCGTTTCGGTTTGGCGGCTTCATACAATTTATAGCCCTGCATCTCGGCCAACATGCGCCCTGTCCCAAAGGCCTGTTTCAACGCGGCCTCATACGGCAGATGGCGGTTGGCCACCATATAGAACCGCCCCGACGGCCTAAGCGACCTCGCGGCAGCGGCTATGAATGCGCGCCCCAATTCCGGCTCCGCCTCACGGCCATGGTGAAACGGCGGATTGCAAATGATGGCATCATATGGATCGTCAGGCCGATGATCCGTGACGTCCCCCCATATGTGGCGCGCGCGTGGATCGGCCACGTTCAGCTGTGCGCAATCATGGGCACTTTTGTCAGCCTCGATAAGCGTGATCTCTGAGATGTCCGGTCTTTCGAGCAAAAGCTCTCCGGCCAGATAGCCCCAGCCAGACCCGAAATCTGCCACCGCACCGGCAAGCGGCGGAACCAGCGCGATCAACAGCTCCGATCCCGGATCAGGCCCCTCGCTTGAAAATACGCCGGGCAAAGTCACATAGCCGTTCTCAAGCTTCTGCGGGCTGCGCGCCCAATCGGCGAACCTCGCAGCTGCGTCCTGGGTTTTGGTCAGCCAAAACAGCTTTCCATGCGATTTCGATACCACGCCGCCCAACTGGCATCGGGCCTTTATTACGCTCAATGCGCTCTCGATACCCTCCGTCTTTTGACCATCCACGATCAAAAAGCCGCCGGGCTTTAGTGAACCGTAGGCCTCCGCAACCATCGCAAGCGTGCGTGCCTTGGATTTCACGATCCGCACCAACGCCTGATCGTATCCCTTTTTTTCAGCTCTCGTTGCGGCATTAAAACCGCGCGCCGCCAAAGCCGCAAAGTCCGGATAATACTCCGTCACCACGTCGATCGAGGCGCCGAGATCGTCATAGGTCTCCGACGCGCGGGCGCCATGCACCAATACACGGCCAATGGTGGGGGCGAACGCGCCGGTACTCTGCGCGTGTTGCCATCTATTAAAGGTCATATCGTGGGCGAGGCGCTAGTCCTCTTTCTCCATCGTGCATTGCAGCGGATGCTGGTTGCGACGTGCAAAATCCATCACTTGTGCCACTTTGGTTTCCGCGATTTCGTAGGAAAACACACCCACAACGGCCACGCCTTTTTTGTGGACTGTCAGCATGATTTCCACAGCCTGCGAATGACCGATGCCAAAAAACCGCTCCAACACATGAACGACAAACTCCATGGGCGTGTAGTCGTCGTTGAGCAGCAGCACCTTATAAAGCGGCGGCCGCTGCGTTTTGGGTTTGGTCTTTGTAATGACGGCCGTATCGTCTCCCGGGTCGGGCGGCGTCTCGGCCATCATCACGACAGGTTCGAGCATTCTCGGATCGTCCATCCAAACGGGTCGCATTCAGGCGGCAATATATATAGCGGAGCGCCGTGCAGAAAAGGGGGGCTACACATTTGCTGGCCCAGTAGTGCCGAGGACTACAAAGATTTGGTTTACAACATGTGTCAAGTTTGTAGCGACGATGCACGCAATGATAAATGACGGATCGGCATGCTTGAGGTTGTCATTCCGTCCACCCTCGAAAAGTTCAGTTGCACACGCGGCGCACTGCCGTAGACGTTTCGGCTTATGTTTGATGCACGCCTGCTGCCGCTGACGCGGCGTATCCTTCGCCCCACTGCCAAATGGCTGCATGAAACAAACATGCCAGCTGACCACATAACGCTTGGTGGGTTCGCAATCGGCCTTTTGGCCTGCATCGCCGCGGCCCTTGGCGCATTTGGATGGGCGCTGCTTGGTCTGGCGCTCAATCGCCTTGCCGATGGCCTTGATGGGGAAGTGGCGCGCATCGCCGGACCGTCGGACCGAGGCGCCTTTTTAGATATAGCGCTCGATTTTGTTTTTTATGCGCTTTTTCCGGTTGCCTTTGCGCTTCATGATCCTGCGACCAATGCGTTGCCGGCGGCTGTCCTTGTTGGCACCTTTGTAGGCGCAGGGTCGTCCTTCTTGGCGTTTTCTATCATTGCGGAGAAGCGTGGAATTTCTTCCCAAGCTTACCCCACAAAGGGCATCTACTATCTTGGAGGCCTGTGTGAAGGCGCCGAAACGATTGCGGTGCTCGCCGCATTTTGCTTGTTCCCATCCGCCTTCCCGGCCTTGGCGTGGGGCTTTGCTGCGGCATGCGCCATCACAACCGCAAGCCGATTGCTTGCAGGTTGGAAGGTGTTTGCAGATTGAAATCTAGGGGTGTGGAGCCCTTTAAATCACGCTTTGACGCGCAGCACGATTTTTCCGATATGTGCCGACGTTTCCATTCGCGCATGGGCAGCGGCTGCATCGTCAAGATCAAAGACCTCGTCCATGATCGGCGCGATACGACCGGACGCCAAAAGCGGCCAAACCTCTTGCCGCAAGGCTTCCGCGATACGCGCTTTTGACGCATCCGATTGCGGACGGAGCGTGGAGCCCGTGATCGTCTGACGCTGAACCATGAGCGGCGCTAAATTCACCGTCACTTTTGGGCCTTGCAAGAACGCAATTTGCACGAGCCTGCCATCCGGGGCGAGCGCCTTGAGGTTGCGCGCGACGTAGTCGCCACCGACCATATCGAGGATGACATCTGCGCCGCCTTCGGCCCGCATCACCTCGACAAAGTCCTCGTCCCTGTAAGGCACCGCGCGCTCGGCCCCCAAATCCAAGCATGCCGCGCATTTATCCGCGTTTCCGGCGGTCGCGAACACGCGGGCGCCGAAATGCCGCGCAAGCTGAATGGCGGTCGTACCGATGCCGGAGCTGCCGCCATGGACCAAAACCCGCTCTCCAGCGGTCAATTGCCCGCGCTGGAACAGGTTCGACCATACCGTGAAATGGGTCTCGCAAATGGCGGCGGCCTCTGCCATCGACAGTCCTTTGGGGACGTCCAGCGCGTGATCGGCATGGCAGGTGGCGTATTCAGCATAGCCCCCGCCTGGCAGAAGCGCACATACCCTGTCACCGATATCCCACCGGCTGACCGCCGATCCTTTGGCCGCGACAACGCCCGAGGCCTCCAAACCAGGTAGATCGCTCGCGCCAGGCGGTGGCGCGTAGCTACCGGCCCGTTGCAATGCATCGGGTCGGTTCACACCCGCATGGTCGATTGCGATCAGGATTTCGTGTGCTGCTGGCCGGGGAACCGGCCGTTTCGCCGGAACCAGCACATCCGGCCCGCCGGGCTCCGAAATCTCAACGACACGCATTTCGTTCGGCATTGTGCCCTCCGCGCTTTTGGCCTTGCTATCAGGCCGTGCGCGCAAGGCAATGGTTCAGCTTTCGTCGGGCTTCATTGACCAGCTGCCGGGCAGGTCGACATTCGGCATGCGCGGCGGTGCCTTGATCTGCCCCAAAAGCCAATTTGGCCCTGCTAAAAATGGTTTGAGCACGCGGTTTTCATTGACCTGGGACTTCATCTTTTCGAACTGCATGACATTCTCGATACGGCGCTCGAGAAATTCCCACGTCGCGGTGTGGCCCTCCGATTGGTCGCCCAGCCAATACAACAGTGTCGATGAGAACACCCCCGACAATGTGACCCGCTTCGTGTACCAATTGTAATCATCCGACGGGTCGCCAAGCGCGTCCCAAATCGCATCAGCCGTTGTCCAGATTGCACGGGCACCGTCGGCGGCATAGATCGGCAGAGCGAATAAGGCCGCACCCCGCCGGATGGCTTCCTTTTGGGCCCCGCTCGCCTCAAGTCGCGTTCGCACCGCAAAAACAATGCGGTCACGGATCCGCATCTCGGACATATCCGTCGCTTGGACGGTTTTGGCCATCTCTGCATCGCCGCGTGCGTGAAACGCCAGTGCGAGGTCGACGCCGCCCCGGGGGAGCAGAGCTTTGGCCTCTTCAGCACTTGCGCCAACATCGGCCACCGCCGCAGCCAATGTGGCCGAACTCCAGCCGTCAAACGCGACATTCGGCAGAGCCGCATCAAGCAATTTATCCTTCAAATCCGTCATGCAATTGCCTCCTGGAAGCTGACTGGACAAGATAGGGGCGCTTTGTTATACGGCCACCTCCTGCAATTTTGGCAACTCTAATCTAGGAAGGTGGTGACACCCACATGCAGGTCAGTGTTCGCGACAATAATGTCGATCAGGCGCTCCGTGCGCTCAAGAAAAAGCTACAGCGCGAAGGCGTTTTTCGGGAAATGAAGCTCAAGCAGCATTACGAAAAACCGTCGGAGAAAAAAGCCCGTGAAAAGGCGGAGGCGATCCGCCGGGCGCGCAAATTGGCACGCAAAAAGGCCCAACGCGAGGGGCTGTAAGCTCTGAACGACGCACCGAACATGATAATTAGAAAACCCCCGGCCGATGGCACGGGGGTTTGCTTTTTAGTTGGCTAGGTTTTCCGCATCAAGCTGGGATCGCGCTTGCCGCGCCTGCGCCTGAAGCAGCTCAATATTATCGTCGGAATCGTCATCGAAGACTTGGGTCGTCTCAACGCCTGGTAAATCCTCGAAGCGCCGCATGATCGCGCCAGGGAAAAGGGAGACGCCGACGCTTTCGAAACCGGGCGTGTTCGACAGGACCGACGAAATCGAATGCGCGCAATAGGCGCGCGGTGAGGCGCCTTGCGCTTGCACGCCCGCGATCAACGCCGCGGCTATCTCTGGGCTAATCTCAACCGTTTGAACGACGACGTGGTAAGTCTCACGCGCATGATAATCCATGTAAAAATCGAAATAGGTCGGCGACATACCGAAAAGGACATCGTTGCGTTCCGGGATGTCGGGATGCCACCACGACCCGGCCGGATCGTAAAGCACGCGTTGCTGGCCATCGATCAAAAGCGCTGAATGACCCCCGGCGCCAGATCGGTTCGATATCGCCGTCAGCAAGGTCACGCGCATCGGGCCAGGCGCTGCATAGGCGGCGCGCGCAACAGCGTCGTCCGGAGCCCAGATTTCCTCAGCCGCACAACCGGCAAGTGTCACCGCGACCAAAAGCGCGGCAAAAGCCCGGGTGATCATGACGCAAAGATTGCCAAAAATAGGATGATGGCGATGCAGATGATGCCGACCCGAATGCTCCATTTGATGAAGCCTTCGAAGGTCTTTTCCTGTTCAGTAACATCCATCTGACCAGGTTTATAGCTGTTCTCGCCCATTGCGCCTCACTTTGGTCCAACGCTCAAATAACGCAGAAGAATTACCGCAAACCCCACCGGATGTCATCTGTCGCGAATAGCCGCACTTGTCACGATTTTTCGAGGTCTGCGGCGAGCCGGAAGCCGATGCGTTGCGCGGGTGCATCTTTTCTTTCCTTTGGCACGGCGCGCAAGGCCACATTCAATTGGCTGACATGCTGAATCAGTTGGGTGCGGTGCCCGGTTGAATCGCTGCCGTAAAAGCTGATCATATCGGGCGCAAAAAAACCGATGCCCATGATACGGATCAAGCCCGCGTCGGAACCCGCAAACCCTAGGGCAGCCTCTTCTTCCGGGTTCAATGACTTCTCAAAGTTCTGGATGTAGAGCACGAGGCGCTCATAAGCCCACTCAGCCGGGCTTTTGTCCTTGACGGCCTTCTTTGCCACAGCATCCGGTAGCGGTTGCAACTCTGTCGGTGCCGGACCTTCGCTGTCACATGTGGCGGCGCCAGCGGCACGCGTCGCCTCAGCCTCCATCACTTCGGCCGAGGTTTTGTTCTTGTCGTTCATACCCGTCTCCAGACCCATACGCCATCTCGACTTTCGCGGGAAACCTCGCCCAGGGCAAGAAGGTGGTTCAAATGGCCGACAGCTTCGCCAAGGGCCAAGCCATAGGCCGTATCATCCGCACCAATCTCACGGCCGAAAATCGGTACAAAACACTGCGCGGCGCTGTAGGGCCGATCAAGGTGCCCGCGCAGCCTGTCCAAGGCTTGGACGTGATTGTCGATTTTGTGCCGCAGACGCTCGGGGAGGCCGGTAAACGGCAATTTGTGGCCCGGCAAGACAAGCTGATCGGAGCGCGCAAAAGCCTCAAACGCGCGACAGGACCGAAGCCAATCGCCTACGGTATCGGCATACGGTTCGGTCGCATAGACACCAAGGTTAGGCGAGATCGACGGCAAGAACTGATCGCCGCCGATGACCAGATTGTCGTCCCGGCTCCAGAATGTCAGGTGATCTGGCGCGTGACCATGACCGACACGAATATCCCAAGTTCGACCACCGGCGGAAATGACATCGCCCGCATCCAATCGCGTAAAGCCCAACGGAATTGGCGCAACGATATCGGAAAAATTGAACGGGCGTTCCGCGGCTCGGCGCAAGACCAAAGCCTCGTCCATGCCCGCTGCGCGCCAAAACGACAGCGTCTCGGGCAAGGGCCGATCCTGTACATCCAAAGTCAGCATGCGGGCTGTGAGATATCCCACGCGCGATGCGTAAAGCGCGGCACCGTTTTCTGCGAAAGTGCCGGCACAACCGACATGGTCGGGATGGTGATGGGTTAAAAATACACGGCGCACGGGCTTGTCCGCCAAGGGGCCAGCCAGGATCGCATTCCACGCCCTGCGGCACGCGCTGGTATTGACCCCAGTGTCGACCAGCGTCCAGCTCTCGCCATCGTCGAGGGCGTAGACATTGACGTGATCAAGCGCCATCGGCAACGGAAGACGTATCCACAACACGCCGTCTGCGATTTCAACCTCTGTCCCAGGATCGGGCGGCGTTGCGACCGGAAAACTAATCGCCGAGCCTGTATCGGGCATCAGGCTGCGAGATCATCGTCGCTGAGCGCGAAGAGATCGCGAGAGCCCAACGCAGAGGCCGCGAAGTCCGCCGCGGCCTTTGGCAATATCCGCGCCTCGTAGATCTGCGATAAAGTCGCCCTTGCGGGATCAGCCTTTGCCGCGCGCGCGTGATAGCTTGCGCCGAGCACGCGGGCAAAGCCCATCAGGTAGGGCAACGCGCCGGCACCTCTTTCGGCGATGTCGAGCAACAACATCTGTTCTGTCGCATGGCGCAAATTGGCAAGCGCTTGGTTCAGAACCGGCCCGGAGTCGCTTTCTATTTCCTTGAGAAGCGCAAAAATGGCCGCGCCGTTGTCCATCATCTTCCGGCCGACCAAATCCATCGCTTGGATCCCGTTGGTCCCTTCGTAGATCGATGTCACCCGGACATCGCGCAGAAATTGCGCGGCGCCGGTCTCTTCGACGAACCCCATGCCACCGTGCACCTGGATGCCGGCCTGTGAAACAGCGATCCCGGTCTCCGAGCCATACGCTTTGACCAAGGGCGTCAAAAGGGCTGCCCGCGCCGACCAATCCGCCGCGCCGGTGGCCCGGGCCATATCAAGTGCCACGGCAAGGTCGAACGCCATGGCGCGGGCTGCGAATATCTCCGCCTTCATCTCGGCCAGCATCCGGCGTACATCGGCATGGCCGGAGATCGTTCCCGTCGGGCTTCGCCCTTGTTTGCGGTCCTGCGCATAAGCAAGCGCATGCTGGTAGGCCGCCTCAGCCACGCCAATGCCTTGCATGCCCACGCCGAGCCTGGCGTTGTTCATCATCGTGAACATCGCCGCCATGCCACCATGTTCCTCCCCGACAAGCCAACCGGTTGCACGATCATATTCCATAACCGCCGTGGGGGAGCCATGCAGCCCAAGCTTGTGCTCAAGGCTAACGACACGAAGCGAATTTGCAATTCCCGCATTGCCGTTTTCATCCGGGATCCGCTTTGGGACCAAAAACAGACTGATGCCCTTGGTGCCTGCGCCAGCATCCGGGAGGCGCGCCAGTACGAGGTGGACGATATTTTCGGTAAAGTCGTTGTCGCCCCAAGAAATATAGATCTTTTGGCCCGAAATGGCGTAGGTTCCGTCGCCGTTGGGTTCAGCTTTGCTCGTGAGCGCGCCGACATCTGATCCCGCTTGCGGCTCTGTCAGGTTCATCGTACCGGACCAAACGCCGCTGATGAGTTTGGGCAAATACAGGGCCTTCAAATCGGCGCTGCCGTGATGTTCCAGGGCTTCGATCTGACCTTGCGTCATAAGGGGGTTGAGCTGCAAAGACAGACAGGCCGAGGCCAGCATTTCATTGACAGTGTTCGTTACCACCATGGGCAGACCTAGCCCGCCATATTCGGGATCCGCCGACATCGCCATGTAGCCGCCATCGGAAATCGCACGGTAGGCCTCGGCAAAGCCGGGCGCGCAACGTACGACGCCATTTTCCAGCTGGGCTGGCTGCAAGTCAGCTATTCTATTCAAAGGCGCCAACACTTCCTGGCAAAGCTTACCCGCTTCGACCAGGATCGCAGACACCGTTTCAGGGGTCGCTTCGGCAAATTGTTCGGTCGCCGCAACGCGGTCCATGCCAACAACATGTTCCATCAAGAACTGATAGTCATTCAGAGGGGCATGATAGGGCATGGTGTTCTCCCGGATCTGTGTGCAAATTGCAGATTGCGCAACTTCGCGGTAACGGTCCTGAGCCATGAGCTAAGTGTGCCCAAAGCCCTCCATCAAGCGATACGTTACGTCACAGATGCCGCCGAGTCAGCCACAGATACTCAACCCCGATGAGGACGGCATCGCGTATGCCGCCGATCTTCTGAAAGATGGTGCGATGGTCGCCATCCCGACAGAGACCGTCTACGGGCTTGCCGCTGATGCCACCAACGCGGAGGCCGTCGCGGAAATCTACAAAGCTAAGGGCCGTCCCTCGGTAAATCCGCTGATTGTGCATGTGGCAGATCTCGCGGCGGCGGAGCACCTGGCGTTTTTCGGCCCCGAGGCCCGTGATCTCGCTGGGGCGTTTTGGCCTGGCCCGCTGACGCTGGTATTGCCCAAAGTGGTGGCAGCCGGCGTCGTGCCCGAGGTCTCGGCGGGGCTATCGACCTTGGCGGTTCGCATACCGGCCCATCCGGTGGCACATGCCATCCTCCGCGCCGTCGGTCGCCCCATTGCTGCGCCATCGGCGAACCTGTCTGGGCAGGTCAGCCCCACGACGGCGGCCCACGTGGCGGCAGGTTTAGGACGCAAGGTTGCCGCGATCCTTGATGCGGGGCCAACCGATGTCGGGGTAGAATCCACAATTTTAACCGTCGATGATGGCCGCGTCAGTGTTCTGCGCGATGGTGGGATCCCGCGAGAGGCCATCGCAGCAATGACGGGCCCCTTGGCCAGCGATACGATGCCGGCCAAAGTCACGGCTCCTGGCCAAATGACGAGCCATTATGCACCGAATGCGCAGCTCGACATCAACAGCCCATTGCAGGACACCGATGCCGTGCAAATTGGCTTTGGCGCCGGGCCAGAGGTGGATTTCTCGCTCTCGCGGGATGGCAATCTTGTCGAAGCGGCGGCGCGCCTTTTTGCGGTCTTGCATGCTGCCGACGCCTTGGCGCGGGAGACCGGTCGCGCGCGGATATCGGTTGCAAAGATCCCCGAAAAGGGCCTTGGCCGCGCCATCAATGATCGGTTGCGCCGCGCGGCCGCCCCACGCCCAGACCCGCTTTAGGCCCGCCCGGCCTGCGTCGACAGCAAAAGTGGATCAACGCCGAGCGTGGCCAATGCGGCCTCCCATTTCGCTTCCATCTTAGGCCCAAAAACCAGGTCCGGGGCCGCCTTACACGTAAGCCATCCGTTAAGCGCAATTTCAGCTTCCAATTGTTGCGGGCCCCAACCGGAATAGCCCAGCATCACCAGCGCATGGCCCGGACCATTGCCGCCAGCAATGTCTTCAAGCACGTCAATCGTGGACGACATTGCAAAGCCTGGATCGATTCGCATGAAACCATCGCTGGCTTCTTGCGTATTGCGCCGCCCAGGCGGGCAATAGCCGGCCCCGTGTAGCACAAAGCCGCGGCTTGTTTCGACGGGACCGCCAAAACAAACCGGCATTGCGGGCGGGCCTTTGCTTTTGACGCCAAGCTGTTCCAACATCTCGGGAAAGGACAATTCCGGGATCGGCCGATTAACGATCAGCCCCATCGCCCCCTCTGGCGAATGCGCGCACAAAAACACGACAGCACCGGCAAAACGCGGATCACTCATCCCAGGCATGGCAATCAGCAATTGGCCGGTTAGGTCGGAAGGCGCCGTTTTGTCTTGCATGGATCGAACCATGGGCGCGATTGACCATACGATCAACCCGCCAACTGCCACGGCATCGCGGAAACGTGTTTTCAACTTCTCCGCGCCAATGGTTAGCTCGCCTCATGTCGCGAATCTCGTCAATATTCACAGCCGTCGCGTTATCTGCCCTTTTCGCATGGCCCCCGACGCCTGCACCTGCGCAAGTCGCCGACCTGTCGGAGATCGTCGAAGTTCGGTTGCTCGATGGCTGGCGGCGCGCCGACGGACGCCACATGACCGCCGTGGAAATTCGAATGGCCCCAGGTTGGAAAACCTACTGGCGCCGTCCTGGCGTGGGCGGCATCCCGCCTGTGATGGAATTGAGCGTCGAGGAGTATCAGATGCACTGGCCGCGCCCCGATGTCTTTTATGTCGGTGGCATGCGATCGATCGGCTATGCCGATTACGTGCTTTTGCCAGTCGAATTTTCCATCGCGGATGGGGTTCAAACGGTATCGGGCCAAATCGAGATCGGTGTTTGTCTCGACATTTGTGTGCCAGTTGTACTGCCCTTGGCGGCGACGTTGCCCGACACTGCACAACCTGACCCAAGGATCATCGGCGCGCTGTCTGATCGCCCGTTGAGTGGGGCGGACATCGGCGCCGGCACACCAATTTGCAGCATCCGTCCAATATCCGACGGTTTGCGCGTCGAGGTACGGATTCCTATGCCGGATGTCGGCGGCGGAGAGGAGGTTGTCTTCGAATTGCCGGATCCGTCGATTTGGATATCCGATCCCTCGACCACACGCGACGGCAGCACGCTTGTTGCTTCCGCCGACATCGTCCCAGCGGATGCCAGCCCCTTCGCGCTGGACCGCTCCGATTTGCGAATTACCGTATTGGGCGCGCGTGACGCCGTCGAACTCGTCGGCTGTCACGCAGGTTAGGCCGGGCGCCCTATCGGGCGGCGCAGCGCAAGCGCCCCGAGCGCGCCGGCCAACAAACAAATCGCCAAGGCGCCCAACGCAAATAATCCGAGCGCCCCGCCCGGCACTGCCGCCCAGACCAAAACCGCCGAACCAAGAACGGCTTCGGCCATCAGCGTCGCGCTGAACAAAGCCAAGATTGACAGGCTCGCAAGGACCAAAAGTGCCGTTAAGCGTGGATTACGCGGCCCGGCGGACAACGCGCGCCGGAACGCGGCAATGCGCGTCCCAAGATCGGCTTGCATCGCCATGATGGCCGGCACAACAAGCAGCACGACAAACATCCCCACGGCTAAGCCATAAACCAACGTAATCACGGTAGGCTTTAAAAACTGCGCTTGGCTTGAACTTTCATAAAGCAATGGCGCCAGACCCAACACGGTGGTCAGCGTCGTAAGAAGCACCGGTCGGAGCCGATCGCAAACGCCATCCACAATTGCCGGGACCAGCCCGCGGTTCTCTGCGTATTCGTCAATCGTCGTCAGCAAAACGATGGAGTCGTTGATTATGATGCCCGTCATCCCGATCAGCCCAACCACGGTGAACATCGATAACGGAACATCCCACGCATGGTGGCCGTAAATCGTGCCGATCAGTCCAAACGGAATAATCGCCATGACCACCACCGGCCGCGTCCAGCTGGCAAATATCCAGGCCAGGACGAGGTAAATCCCTGCCAGACACAGCGCAAACCCAACGCCGGCATCGGCTAGGAACGCCTGCTCTTGCTCGGCCAATCCGGCAAGCTCGAATCCCACGCCATAGTCTTCCGCAATCTGTGGGAGGATGACGGTTTCCAGCTCCTCCATGATCGCTTCAGCGCGCGCCGGATCATCCTCGGACAAGTCGCCAGTCACGGACACTGTGACCGATCCATTTTCGCGCAAAACGGAGGAAAATCCGGTGCGCGTGGTTACGCTCACGATATCGGAAAGCGGCACATATTCCCCGCTTTCAGTGCGCATGAGCATGCGGTCCATGAAATCGGCGGTTAGTTCCTCCGCCGGCAATTCCACACGGATCGTGCCGGTTCGAACACCGTCGGGGAACCGGGCGGCTTCGATACCGCCCAAACGGTCACGTAACACCTGCCCCAACGCATCGATCTCGAACCCAAGCGCTTGGCCTTGCGGCGTCAGTGACAGTGAAAGCTCCTGCCGGTCATACGCGAGGTTGTCCTCGAGCGCGGAGACTTCGGGGAACCGGCTGAGCGCGGTTTTGATCGCCTCCGCAGCCTGCTTCAAGACCGTCGTTTCAGCGCCGAAAAGTTCGACGTCGATCGCGTCCCCTCCTGGCCCGCCACGAAAGCCGCGAAAGCTCAGCTCCTCGACCAAAGGCAGTTGCCGCACCTCGTCCTGGAGATCGGCAACGAAGGCAAAAGAAGAATAGGGCCGCAGGTCCGCGTCAATCAATTCGATGGCAATCGAGCCTTGAAGATCGGTGTCTTTGTTTTCCGCGGACGCAAGGCCACGACCCGTTGTGCCGCCAATTTCCGTTACCGCATAGGTGATTGGGTTTTGCCCATGCTCCTCTTCATAGCGCACGGCAACCGCCTCTGCGGCGCGTTGCAATTCGCGCATCATCTCCAGACTGTCGTCGCGCGTTGCGCCATCCAACATGGTGAAATTTCCGGCGACCGAACTTAGTTCCGGCGCATTAAAAAAGCGCCAAGTCACGTCACCGCGAATGAAGGTCGCCGCCTGCGTCGACAAAACAAAAATCGCCGCGGCCACAATAGGATATCGTGCCCAGATCACCCATCCAATGAACGGGCGGAAGATGCGATCACGCGCCCAGTTAAAGCCGCGGTTTACCTGGCGCGACGGCCAATCGTACCAATGGTCTTTTGCCGAATGCTTGAGCGCATGGCTCATGTGATTTGGCAGGATCAAAAAGCACTCGATCAAGCTGGCGGTGAGAACCGCAATCACTGTGAAGGGGATCGCCGATATCAAATCTCCAAACCGCCCACTGATGGCTGTAAGCCCAGCAAAGGCGATCACGGTGGTAACGGTGGCGGAAAATACTGGGGGCGCCATGCGTCTGGCCGCGTTTTCCGCAGCAATCTCTGGCGCCTCGCCCAAATTGCGATACCGGAAGTCGGCGTGTTCGCCGACAACGATGGCATCATCGACGACAATTCCAAGCGTTATAATGAGCGCAAAAAGCGAGATCATGTTGATCGTTAGGCCGGCGGCGTACATCAATCCCAATGTGGCAAGCATCGCAACGGGGATCCCGGCTGCGACCCAAAACGCCGTGCGCGCATTGAGGAACAAAAACAGCAGGCAAACCACCAAGGCCAGACCGATCAGGCCGTTATTGACCAAAAGATCGAGCCGCGCTGATATGAACTCCGCCCGCGTCCGGATCAGGTCGATTGTCACACCTTCAGGCAACGTCGCCTGCATCTCGGCGGCAACGTCCTCTACCTGGCGCTGGATGGCAATCGCATCTCCCCGATCAGAGCGGTCCACGCGCATCGACACGCCAGGGTTTTCGCCAACGAAATACGTCCGGTCTCGATCTGAACCAAGGCTACTTACCGTCGCGATGTCACCTATGGTCAAAGTCGTACCGTCTGAATTGCGGCGCAGAACAAGCTCTGCCACGGCCGTCGCAGTACGACTTTCCGTACCGGTTCTGACACGGGCGTTGGCGCCTTCGACCTCACCGGCCGGCGCAGTGTCAGCTGCGGCATTTATGACCGACGCAATTTCGGCCATCGAGATATCATGACGGATCAACGAGGCCGACGGTACGTCGACCACAACCTCCGATGCCGAATAGCCGCGGATGGTCGTGCGTGTGACGCCGACAGCGAAAAGCCGCGCCGAAAATTCATCGGCAAACCGGCCCAATTGTTCGGGTGCCACCGGACCTGTGATGACCACATCGGTCACGCGGTCGCGCCAGGCCACCTGGCGGACCTCAGGTTCGTCAGCGTCGTCAGGTAAATCGTTTACCGAATCAACCGCCGCTTGCACTTCGTCGGCGGCGCGGCTGATATCCCATCCGGGCTCGAACTCCAGTGTCAGAGCGGCCGAACCCTCGCGCGCTGTCGCTTCGGTCGAGGTGACCCCCTCAACCGCCAAAAGCGTGGGTTCAAGAACCGCGACAATTGCCCGGTCCACATCTTCGGCGCCGGCCCCATCCCATTGCACATTCACCCGTATCTCTTCAGTCAGAACGTCCGGGAAGAATTGCGCGCGCATATTGGGAATGGCGGCAACACCACCTAAAACGAGCATGAGCAGCAAAAGATTTGCGGCTGTGCGATGGCGCGTGAAATAACTCAGTATGCCGACGGCACGGGGCGGTATGCGACGCATAATCTAGCTCCCCATTCGGCTTTCCAGGCGGCTGACCATTCGCGCAGGAACCTCGTCCTGAGCCAATTGCTGAAGCATCCGTTCGCGCACATCATCTGGCAGAAACGAATTCCCTTCGACAAAGGCGATCAACCGCGCCCGCCTTTCCGGGTCCAGCGCAACCGTTTCGGGCGCCGCAGCTACCGTTTGAACGGCGTCCGTCGGGCGCAAAGGCCGAATACGGATGCCCTCGCCCAAAACCGGGGTTTGGGCTACCACAACCTCGCGCCCGGCCAAATCGCCCGCCGCGACAATCACGGAATTTCCTTGGCGCCGCAGCACATCAACATAAGCCGTCTCCAATCGGTCCTCTTCTCCGAGAACCAGTATCTGACCTTCGCCGGCGACAGCCGTTGCCGGAAGCAAAGCGACCTGATCGATCGGCGGCTCAACAACACTGACGGTGACAAAATCGCCGACCCTGAAGCCGCGTGGCACATTCAGCCGCGCAAACAGCAACCGGCCCGATTGGCCTTCGCCGACCGATCCACTTTCACGCGTCAGCACGCCGTCGGCCGTGATGTCCAAGCCAAGAACATCCAAGACAATTTGGACCTCAGCTTGGGGCAAATCGCCGTCAGGTGTCAGAAGCCGCGTGTATTGGGCGGTCGAGATGCGAAAGGCGACTTCAAGCGCATCATCGTCGATCAGCGTCGCAAGCTGTTCGTTTTGCGTGACCAAGCGACCGGCAATTACGTTCACATCCGATAGAACGCCATCGAAACTGGCGCTCAGCTCGGTTTCTTCGAGGTCCCGCTCCGCTTCGGTCAATGCGATCACGCGGCGCTCGAGACCTGTGCCTGCAAGATCAAGACGCGATTGCGCCTGCGCCAAGGCCTGACGCCGTGAGACGATCGATTGCTGCGCTGAGGCGGCGGATAATTCAGCCGTCTCAACCGCCGCGGGGGAACCGACCTCGCGTTCTAATAATCCCTGCTGACGCTCCAATGCGCGCCGCTGCAAATCCGCCTGTGTAAAGGCCGCTTCAAGGTCGAGCACCGCCAATTCCAAGCCACGTTCGGCATCGGCAAGTTCTGCCTGAGCCTCTCGCAAATCGGTTTGTGCCGTCGCGAGCGCGGCCTGCGCCTCCGATGGATCGACCCGCAACAAAAGCTGGCCCTCGGTCACCGCGCCGCCGTCTTCGAAACCTTCGGCCAATTCAACCACAGCACCTGCTGCCGGTGCACGCAGTTCCAGCGTCCTTCGGGATTGGATTTCACCGAATGCCGTCAAGACCGGGCTGAGCGTTTCGGCGACCACCGGCGTAACCTCGGCGGTGAAAACGCGCTCCCGCGCCGGACGGTTGGGGCCATCATCCTCTAGGCTTGCCTGAACGGCGCTGCGCAATGTCATACCCGCCGTCGCCAACAAGCCAAGCGTCATGGCCAACAGAAACAAACCCGTCAGGGCACGGCTGAAAAATTGCATTCTGGCTGCCTCTCGCGTTGCAATGCTTAAAATAGTTCGGCGCGTCAAAATGGCCAAGGTTTGACGCTTACACGTGGCGGCGCGTTATTTCCGTCGCAGATGTTCATCCAAGCGAGGCAATATCTCAACGAAGTTGCAAGGTCGGTGCCGATAGTCGAGCTGAAACGCCAAAATTTGATCCCATGCGTCGCGACAAGCAGACCGCGACCCGGGCAGGGCGAACAGGTACGTTCCCAGTGCGACACCGCCGGTGGCACGCGATTGCACCGCGGATGTGCCGATTTTTTCCATGGATACCAACGTAAAGACCGTTGCGAAGGCATCGATCTCCTTTTCGTAAACATCGCGATGGGCCTCGATCGTGACATCCCGGCCCGTCAGCCCTGTCCCACCCGTTGTCAGGATCACATCGATATTCGGGTCCGCGCACCATTGGCGCAACTGGTCGGCGATTTTACTGCGATCGTCCGGCAAGATTGCGCGTTTCGCGAGGATATGACCCGCATCCCTCAAGCGTCCGACCAAGAAATCGCCAGAAACGTCCTCGGCAAGACTGCGTGTGTCGCTGATGGCCAAAACGGCGATCCGTACGGGCAAAAACGCGCGGGTGTCGTCAAGTGTCATGGCATATTTTCCACAATTCGCCTGCGCCTTGGCGATGCGCTATCCGGGCGCGAAGGCCGGTCTTTGTGCCGCAACGGATCGACGCTAAGCCCGGGGCATAGCTCACGCTGGAGAGCTCTTCAGATGCGCAGAAATAGCCAACAGGTCCTGCCAAGCTTCGCGCTTTGCAGCGGGGTTGCGAAGCAGATACGCGGGATGAAACATCGGCAAAACCGGCCGGCCCAACGCCTCGGTCCAGTGTCCGCGTAGCCGCGTGATGCCCCGTCTGCCCAAGATCGCTTGGCACGATATGTTTCCCATCAAAACGATCAAGTCCGGTGCGGCCAATTTGACATGCGCATCCATAAATGGCCGCATCATCGCAATCTCTTCGGCCGTCGGATCGCGATTTTGCGGCGGGCGCCATGGCAGAATATTACTGATGTAGAGCGCGCGCTCGGCGACCTCCGCGCGACGACTCAAGCCAATTGCGTCAAACATCCGGTCCAAAAGTTGGCCCGCGCGCCCGACAAAAGGTTTGCCTTGGATATCTTCGTCTCTGCCGGGTGCCTCGCCGATGATCATCACCCGGGCCGCTGGATTGCCGTCTGAAAACACCAGACTGCGCGCGCCCAATTTCAATTCGCAATGTGGGTAAGTTTCGAGTGCTGCCTGAAGGCCGGAGAGGTCGGTGACCTTACGGGCCGCGTCCTGCGCGTGCGCGATCGGATCGACGACCGTAGAACTCTCCGCTGCGGGCGCCACCGGTCCGGCCGCAGTCGTCGCCTTCTGTGCCGCGTGGAGAGCAAAGCGATCAATTGGCGTGTCGGCCATCGATTCGTCGACACCAAGCTCAATCTGCCATTCCAAAAGCGCACGGGCAGTGTGAAGATCAAGCGACATACACCAATCTTAATCCGGATCATGCGGAGAGCAAAAGAGGGCATCGCCGTGCCGACGCACATTGGGACCCGCAACAGAGGCAGAGATCGGGAACGTTGAGATGAGTTATCGAATTGAAGGCGCACAGGTTCTGCATCCTGACGGGTTGGACGCCGCGACGATCGTTGTTGATGGCGACCGCATATTGTCCCGTGAGGGCGGTGGCGCGCGCCGCATAGATGCCAGCGGTCTGATCCTCGCGCCCGCGTTCGTCGATATCCATGGTGATGCCTTTGAGCGTCAGATGATGCCCCGCCCCGGTGTTCACTTCGATCTCGGAGCGGCGGTTTTAGAAACCGACCGATTGCTTGCCGCGAACGGGATTGCGACCGCCTATCACGCCTTAACGTTGTCATGGGAACCGGGCCTAAGGTCCGTCGACCGCGGCGCGAACTTTATCGAAATGTTGGATCGGTTGGCGCCACGCCTCACCATCGACAACCGCGTCCAGCTAAGGTGGGAGACATTCGCCTTTGAGGCCGCAGCGCTAATCGAACGCAGCCTTTGCAGCACAAAAACGCCCGCACTGGCCTTTAACGATCATACATCGATCACGATGCGTGACACATCTATCAGGATGCAAGATCGCGCCTTCGAGCATTCCCCGGACTTTCGCAGTCGAAGCCTCGACGATCCAACGCTGAAACATTCCCTACGCGACCGGGCGGCCCGGTCAGGATTGGGCATCGAAGACTTCACCGACTTGCTGGCCCGAATGTGGGCGCGCAGGGGCGATGTGCCGAACTACATCGCCGCCATTGCTGCAAAGGCGCGCGCGGCGGGGGCACCAATGCTCAGCCATGACGACAGTCAAGTCGAAACGCGCAACTTCTACCGGTCGCATGGTGCCCATGTTGCAGAGTTTCCGATGCGCGAATGCGTTGCCGAAGCCGCGCGAGAGGCCGGAGATGCACTCGTTTTTGGCGCACCCAACGTCGTCAGGGGCGGCAGCCATTTGGGTTCTCCGAACGCTGCTGATATGATCGCCCAGGGTCTCTGCGACGCGTTAGCATCGGACTATCATTACCCGACGCTTTTGGGTGCGGTGGCGCGGCTCCATCGCGAAGGCCACGCGCCTCTGCCTACGCTCTGGCACGTCGTATCGCGCGGCCCGGCAGAGGCCATGGGACTGCGCGATCGGGGGGAGATTTCCGAAGGCATGCGGGCTGATCTCATTCTTCTGGATTGGCCATCGCGGGAGGAGTTGCCCGAAATCGTGATGACGATGTCCGGCGGGCGGATCGCCTATCTGTCACGCGACCTGCTTGGCTTGCATTGAGGCCGAAGAAACCATGGTGCAATCGATCCAGTTCATTTTGTTCTACGCAACGGCTGGTCTGGGCATGGTGGCGCTTTTCTCCCCAATTTGGCTCATGTGGCGCGCGGTCGTGGCGGCTGGCCTTTGCTTTGCCGCGATGCTCTTGGCGAGGGGTCGCGTGCATTGGTCGGACCGAGGTCTCGACTACGAATTCACCATATCGCTTTATTGGGGATTTTGGCTGGGCCTGGCGGCAGGGATCGCCATACGATTGTTGATCGCGTCCCAGCAAAGGATTCTGTCGAAGGATCGGATTTTGGGTCCAGGCTGGGTTTGGCTTGACGCTGGATTGCTCGATTTAGCCGGACTTGTTGCCGGAACTATACTCTTTGCGCAATTGGCCTGGCTCTTTGCAGGGTCGGGTCTTGGCGCACCGCTCGATTGGGCGGTCGCGATCTTGGGCGTAACATGCGGGCTCGCACTGACAGTCCTTGCCCTTTGGAAGAGGTCGCTTTGGCCCGTGTTCCCGGCTGCGACGCTTGGCGTCGTCGGCTTTTTTGCATTGTGGGGGGCTGGTCAGAAAGATCGCATCCTTGATGAAATCGAGGTTCTGGCGGGCGATGCGCCGCATTGCGTGATTAACCCGACAACCGCGGTGACCGTCACAGACCCCGCAGATTTGGGGTTCCTGTCGCTCTACAAGAGCACGCATCACAGGCATCTTGCCGTGAATATCGCGGCAGAGGAAGGGACCTGGCAGGTGTATTGGTCGATCCGTCGTCAACGCTTTGTCGATGGTGGCAGACGGGCGGAGATCGGTTGTCTACCGCGTCCCGGTTTCAGCGATGCGCTGGCATCTGGCGCGCTTGCCGGGCCGGGGTTTGTTTTAGGGCCAAACCGGTACGATTTCGGCGCCGAGCCAACCATGGAATTGGTCGACGGCGGCATCGAGATTTCCCGCGCGCGACCAGACCTGCCCCAAGATGCACCCGCCTATGCCCAGACGTTGACGCTGTCGCCTTGGCGCTTGTCGCTGTCACTTGTCGGTGTGCCTGCGGATGACACGCCAGAATTTGGGCTGACGGTCTATCGCTCCATGGTTCGTGCGACCTATGTGGACGGCGCCGAAACCGAGCCTACGACAACGATCGATTGCTTGAACGGCACCGCCGATGAAACCTTGTGCTGGATCACATTCTACCATGGTGGTCTGTCCTATTTCGGGCATATGCGCGCGGGCGATATCGCCGAATGGCGCCGCATCCGTTCGGATATCCTGGCGATCTGGGATGGCTATATCGCCACTGATGGCTGAGCCTTGCCGGCTAGCCCCGCTCGCCCCTATAAGCGTGCCCAACGACCCGGGGAGCCCATGACGTTTCGTGCACGACATCTATTGGGAATTGAGCATTTGGCCCAGCCCGAGATCGTCGCCCTTTTGGACCGTGCCGACTTTTACGCCGATTGCAGCCAGTCCGGCCAAACGCCCGACCCCGTATTGTCGGGGCTGACGCAGATCAACATGTTTTTTGAGGCGTCCACGCGCACCCAAGCCAGCTTTGAACTTGCCGGAAAACGCCTTGGTGCACAGGTCATGAACATGGCGATGGCAGCGTCCTCGGTTAAAAAAGGGGAAACACTGATCGATACAGCCCTGACGTTGAACGCGATGCGGCCCGACTTGATCGTGGTGCGGCACCCGCATTCCGGAGCGGTCGATCTGCTGGCTCAAAAGGTGGATTGCGCGGTGCTCAATGCTGGCGACGGTCGCCATGAACACCCAACACAGGCTTTGCTTGATGCACTGACCATCCGCCGCGAGAAGGGCAGGCTTCATCGCCTGACTATCGCAATTTGCGGCGACATCGCGCATTCGCGCGTCGCGCGTTCGAACATTTTATTGCTGGGAAAGATGGAAAACCGCATTCGCTTGATCGGTCCGCCGACGCTTTTGCCATCGGGCGCGGCCGATTGGGGCGTCGAAGTTTTCCAAGACATGACAACCGGTCTTGAAGGGGCCGATGTCGTTATGATGCTGCGGCTCCAAAAAGAACGTATGGATGGCGGCTTCATCCCATCGGAACGCGAATACTATCATCGCTACGGGCTTGATGCGAAAAAGCTCCGCTCCGCAAAGGACGATGCAATTGTCATGCATCCGGGTCCGATGAACCGAGGCGTTGAGATTGACGGGACCCTAGCGGACGACATCAACCGCTCGGTCATCCAAGAACAGGTGGAAATGGGCGTGGCGGTGCGCATGGCGGCGATGGAAATGCTGGCGAACAACGCGGGTGCAGAGGTGGAGGTTTGAGCGACAACGTCTCTCAGGGAAATCGCTGCAAGCGCTTCGGCGATTGTTACTGTGCCAGGCAGGTCGTGTGGCGATCTGTTCACGCGAAAGGTCGAGCTGGATGAGCATACAAGTCTTTGCCCTGAACGCGCCAGTTTCTGTCACCCTAACGGACCTGACCCGCGCAAGAGGAGAGAATGTGGACTTGCCGCCTTTGACGGATTGGCTGGGGCTGCGCGGTCTCGATACCGAAAGGGTGGAGCTTTTTGACACCACCGACCTTGGTCAGATGTCGCTCTCGCAATACCTTTCTTCCGCTTATGACGCCGACGTCTACGCGGCGCCAGCGGATATTAAACGCATTGATGCACTTGCGGGGCCGGTCCTGATCGTTCCTACGGATGCGATGGACGGACCACCTGCGCCAGGTCCAGAGGCCACAGGCATCGCGGTGTTCAATGTGGCCGAAACAGACACTAAGGCTGACCTGCCCCAGGCGACGGTCCCAGTTCAGCCCGCAACCGAAGTGGCGTCGGCGCCAGAACGCTCCGCGCGCGTTCTGCCATGGGTGGTCATTGTCGGCCTAGGTGCCGCAGCAATCCTTGTATGGCTGGTGTCATGAGTATCTCGATCCAATATCGAAGCGACCCCCAGACGCGGTGTGCGCTACCCTCTGGCCAAGGCCAGCCGATGGAACGCGCCATTTGGATTGATGCTTCGCGAATGCGGGCCCACCTTGCGGCCATCGTCACGGATTTCGCCCAATTTTGGATCGTCGGAGCACGGGGCCAGGCGCCGGCTGCCCTACCCCGAGTTAGCTTTGGCACAAGCGATAGGTCCCAGAAGCGCATTCCCGAAAACCTGCGGCTCAAAAGGGTGGTCGATGCCCGGCCCGAGGATGATCATCAGGGCGCCGTCAGGCTTGAGGCGGCCAACACGCTGCGCATTTTGCGCATGCACATCGGTCGCATGCGTCTGACTTTGCCAACCAAATCTCGGGCCTCTTGCCTTGGCCAGATCACCGATCCGCGCCGCGTAGTTCGAACGATTGACCATGCGCGGCGAACGTTGAACGGGCCAGCATCATGACCAACGCGCTTTTTACAAATGCCTGTCTGATCGACCCGGTCTCTCAGACGGCCGAGCTTGGTTGGCTGAGGGTCGAGGCAGGCCAGATCGCCGAGCGCGGCGTGGGCCCGAGGTTGGGCGGACGTGATTGTGGCGGGTTATGCTTGGCCCCGGGCATCGTCGATATCGGCGTCAAAGTTGGTGAGCCGGGCGAGCGGCATAAGGAGAGCTTTCGCACCGCGGCGGCAGCCGCAGCAGCTGGCGGTGTGACAACGGTGGTGACGCGACCCGATACGACCCCACCAATCGACACACCCGAAACGCTCGACTTCGTCCGCCGCCGCGCGGAGAAGGCGGCGCCCATTCGGATCCGTCCCATGGCGGCGCTGACCAAAGGGCGCGCGGGCCACGAAATGACGGAAATCGGGTTTTTGATGGATGCCGGTGCAGTGGCCTTTACCGACGGCGACCGGGTTTGTCAGAATGCAAAAGTCCTTAGTCGCGCGATGGCCTATGCAGGCGGACTTGACGCCTTGGTAATGACCCATATCCAAGACCCGAGCTTATCTAAAGGCGCCGTCGCCACCAGCGGTAAATTTGCCTCCTTGCGCGGCTTGCCCGGCGCGCCGGTGATAGCAGAAAGATTGGGCTTGGAACGTGACCTGGCCCTGGCCGAATTGACCGGCGTGCGGCTGCATGCCGACCAGATTACCACCGCTATCGCCTTGCCCGCCATCACGCGCGCTAAGGCACAAGGGCTTGACGTTACGGCGGGCGTCTCGATCCATCATTTGACGCTGAATGAGATCGATATCGGTGACTACCGCACATTCTTCAAACTCAAGCCGCCACTTCGATCCGAGGACGACCGGCGCGCCGTCGTCGCGGCGGTGGCCGATGGGACGGTCGATATCATCGCATCCATGCATACCCCGCAAGACGAAGAAGCCAAGCGCCGACCGTTTGAAGAGGCCGCAAGCGGCGCCGTCGGGCTTGAAACGCTCTTGCCGGCTGCGCTGCGGCTTTATCACTCAAACGATCTGACATTGCCCCAATTGTTCCGTGCCTTATCCATGAACCCCGCAGCGCGCTTTGGTTTGCCGGGCGGTCGCCTGGACATTGGTGAGCCTGCGGACCTCGTTTTGTTTAACCCTGATGTCCCTTACCAATTGGACCGCGCAGACCTGCATTCGAAATCGAAGAATACGCCGTTTGACCTCCACCGCTTGCAAGGTCGGGTTGAGGCCACGTTTATCGACGGCGCGCCGGTTTACGAAAGGAATGGGTGATGCCAGCACTCGAAACGGGCATCCCAGCCTTAGGCCTTGTGGCCATTTTGGGCTATCTTCTGGGCTCCATCCCGTTTGGGATGGTGATGTCCAAGCTCTTCGGTCTGGGCGACCTTCGGCAAATTGGATCGGGCAATATTGGCGCCACGAATGTCCTGCGGACAGGCAGCAAAGCCGCCGCTGCTCTGACGCTGATACTTGACGCAGCAAAAGGCGCGATTGCGGTACTGATTGCGCGGGTCTTCTTTGCTGAAGACGCCGCGCAGATCGCAGGGTTGGCAGCCTTTTTGGGCCATTGCTACCCGATTTATCTGGGCTTTCGGGGCGGCAAGGGCGTCGCCACCTTCCTTGGTACGCTACTTGCGGTGGCGTGGCCGGTCGGGCTAGCGGCCTGCGCAACATGGGCTGGTATTGCCGCCCTGTCGCGCATCTCTTCGCTATCGGCGCTTGTTGCGGCGGCTTTCGCGCCAATATTTTCAATGCTGCTTGGCGCAGACAACACCACCATACTCACCCTATGTCTTGCGGTAATCGTTGTCCTTCGGCACAGGGAAAACATATCGCGCCTGCTCCAAGGCACGGAGCCGCGCATTGGCAAATCCTAGGTTTCTTACGGCACTTGACGCCCTGCCGTTTGGCACCCATCGAGCGGAGTTCGACAACCGAATTTGGATGGTTACGAAATCCGCACTGGCCGGTGGCAAGGCAGAAAAACTCTTGGCCTACGAATTGGGCGGCCCCGGCAAGGTCAGTCTAAACCTCTACCGATTGGAAAGCGGCCACTTGCTGAAGCCCTGCGAGTTAAGCGAAGCTGCCGCACATTCCTTTGTCACCGGGCTAAAGATCATCTGATGGAAAAGAAGTTCATCGACGTGCTGGGCCGCCGCATGGCCTTTGTCGAAACGGGTGCGGGGCGCCCGATCGTGTTCCAGCACGGCAACCCCACCTCTAGCTACCTTTGGCGCAATATTCTTCCACACCTTTCGGATCTGGGCCGGTGCATTGCGGTTGACCTGATTGGCATGGGAGATAGCGACAAGCTGCCGGGGGACGATCCTTTGCGGTACAGCTTTTCTGAGCACAGCAAGTACCTTGACGCCGCCTGGGATGCGCTTGGACTGACCGAAGATGTTACGTTGGTGCTCCACGACTGGGGCTCGGCTCTTGGTTTTGATTGGGTTTTTCGCAACCCCGAACGCGTCCGCGCAATTGCGTATATGGAGGCTGTCGTCGCGCCTGTCCGGTCCTGGGACGATTTTCCGGACAATGCGCGGAACATCTTCCAGGCCATGCGTTCCGAAGCGGGCGAGGAACTCGTCTTGCAGAAGAACGTTTTTATCGAGCTGGTCCTGCCGGCGGCGACGCTGAGCGGTATCGACGAGGCGGATATGGACGAATACCGCCGTCCGTTCCGCTCACCTGGCGAAGATCGTCGACCGACCCTCACATGGCCGCGCCAGATCCCCATTGAGGGTGAACCCGCTGATGTCGCCACGCGCGTTGCTGCCTATTCCGCTTGGATGGGCGAGACTGAGATTCCAAAGCTCTTTATCAACGCCGATCCCGGCTCGCTCCTGGGCGACACCGCCAGAACTCTGGTGCGGCGCTGGAAAAACCAGACCGAAGTCACCGCTCCAGGCGCGCATTTCATCCAAGAGGATAGTCCCGAACAGATCACCGCTGCATTGCGAGAATTTCTCATCGCTTTGGATTGAAGTGGGGCCGTGCTGCATTAGAAAAATGAGCCCTGGGCGCCCGGCCGCGACCGGATAGAACCTCGCACTTTTCGACGTTTTGACCGCACAAGCCCAAGCGTGTTTGCGATATCTTCGTAGAACAAAACCGCCGCAGGGTCCAAATGGCGCTCCGACAGGCTGTAAAGCGTCCTAGTAGCTAAAGTCCCCATACACACGGTTAAGATCGCCCGCCCATTCGCCGTGATACCGTGCGAGCATCTCGTCCGCTGGGACCTGCCCGCTTTCCACGCTATCCTTCAGCGCATTGAGGAAATGGACCTCGTCCGGGATCATTCCGTCTGCGCCCGGACGCGCGCGTGCCGCCAATCCCGCCTCGGCGATGTCCAAGATCTCTTGCGCAAGATCTCGCATCTTGATCCCAGCGAACTCAGCTTGCAGCCCACCGACCGACGCGGCCACGCGCAGCCCCTCGCGCGTCTCTGCGTCCCATCCTTTGACCACATCCCACGCGGCATCGAGAGCAGATTGATCGTAGATCAGACCAACCCACAGTGCGGGCAAGGCGCAAAGCCGGCGCCAGGGCCCTCCGTCAGCGCCCCGCATTTCGATGAATTTCTTCACGCGCGCTTCGGGGAAAATTGTGGTCAGATGATCCGCCCAATCGGAAATAAGCGGCGTCTCGCCCGGAAGGGACGGCAGCTCGCCGCGCAAAAAATCGCGAAACGACATGCCAAGCGCGTCGATATATGCGCCATCGCGATAGACGAAATACATCGGCACATCGAGCGCATAATCCACCCAGGCGTCAAAACCGAATCCGTCGTCGAACACAAACGGTAGCATACCGGTGCGGTCGGCATCGAGGTGGCGCCAAACCCGGCTGCGCCAACTTTTGTGTCCATTCACCTGGCCCTCAAAAAACGGCGAATTGGCAAACAGCGCCGTGGCCAAAGGTTGCAGGGCAAGCGCCACCCGCAGCTTTTGGACCATATCTGCCTCGGAGCCAAAGTCGAGATTGACTTGAACCGTGCAGGTGCGTCGCATCATGGTGGTGCCGCTGGTCCCCACCTTTTGCATGTAGCTGTCCATGAGCTTGTAGCGGCCTTTCGGCATCAATGGCATATCCTCATGCCGCCAAACCGGTGCAGCGCCCAATCCGATGAAGCCCACGCCAATGTCGTCGGCGACCGATTTCACTTCGGCCAGGTGGTCGTTCACCTCGTCGCAGGTTTGGTGGATTGTCTCAAGCGGCGCGCCGGACAGCTCAAGCGCGCCGCCAGGCTCCAGGCTTATATTGGCGCCGTCCTTTTCAAGGCCAATGAGATGCCCGGCTTCGGACACCGTCTGCCAGCCAAAGCGATCCGAAAGGCCTTGCAAAACCGCTCGCACCGATCGTTGGCCGTCATAAGGCAACGGGGCCAGCGTATCTTTGCAATATCCAAATTTTTCATGTTCGGTGCCGATACGCCACGCCTCTTTTGGCTTGCATCCCGCTTCGAGGTAAGCGGCGAGATCAGCGCGGCTTTCGATACGCCCACCACCTTGTTGCGGAATTGACATGCGGGCTCCCTCGACCGTTTCAGCGTTCAGAGGTGGACCGGGGTAAATCCGGTGTCAAGGCGGGATGATCCGCCCGCGACCAAAGCGTAATCTCGCCTGGCTTGAGGCTGTCCAGAGCATCCAGCAAACGGGCTGAATTCAGCCCCCGAAGCCGCGCAAACGCGTCAAAGAGTTGATCGGCACCCAGAGCATCTACAGGAATGTCCAACACGTCCGCACCTTGTCGCAGGTGCCAATGCCGCCCGGTTTTGGTCACGACCAATCCCAGTTCGGACAATTCATCCAGCGACACCGTCCCGCCCGTTTCAGGGCCGAAATAGATCACACGCCCTTCGCGAAGTTGAACAACGCCGATGCCATCGGCCCCCGGTCGAAACTGTGCGCGCTGGATGGAAATGGGCATCAAGAGAACCGAGAAAGCCAACAATGCCCATCCCGCCACGGGCACGAAAAAACCAGGGCGTAATGCAATCCACGCGCCCAAAAGCGCCAAGGCACCCAGCACCAAGACCTCGCGCCAACGGGTCAGGACCTGTGCAGCTTCGGGTCGAATGAACCTCATGATCCGGCAATCACCCCCACACAGAGCGGTTGAAATACCGGGCAATCGACGCCTCGGTAACGCCTGGCGGAACACGCATGATTACACTTATTCTCATGTCCAATCACCCCAAATCGATTGGATCAGGGTGAGGGCTGCCACGGCCGCGGTATCGGCACGCAAGATGCGGGGACCAAGCGAAACGGGCGACACGAACGGCAAGCTCAAAAGGCGCGATCTTTCTTCGGCTGCAAAGCCACCTTCAGGTCCAATCAAGACGGCCCACTTTTTCGCGTCGGTTTCTTGTAGGATCGCGTGCGACCCGGCCAACGTCTCATCGGCGAAAACAAGACGTCGGTCATTCGGCCAATCGCGCAGGACTTGATCCAGCGGCGCAAGCTCGGCAACCTCGGGGACGAACGTTCCACCGCATTGCTCGATGGCCTCGATTGCATGTGCCTGCAAGCGGTCGTGACGAACGCGTTCAGCGTTGGTATAGGCCGTCTGGACAGGACAAATGCGCGCGGCGCCCATTTCTGCAGCTTTTTCCACGATAAAGTCCGTGCGCGCCTTTTTGATCGGCGCGAACAAGAGCCAAAGGTCTGGCGGGAATTGCATCGGCTGCAATTGTTCAACGACCTGGAGCGTTCCGCCACGTTTGTCGGCCTGCGTGACAACTCCACGCCATGCGCCGTCGCGACCATTAATCAGACACAGCTGATCTTTGCACCTTAGCCGCATGACAGCGAAAAGATAATGCGCCTGCGCCCGCGACAGTGAGACGTCTTCGCCATCGGCCAGAGGATGGTCTACATAGAGGCGGATTTTGGGCGTGTCATGCATGGGCGGAACCTATGAGCGAGCCAGCAAGAACACCAGAGGGACAAGTCGCTGACGCCTATGAGGGCAATTGGGTCGACCGATATGCCCCGGCGCCATGGCGTCCATATCTGCGCTTATCGCGGGCCGATCGACCGATTGGCACTTGGCTTTTGCTGCTGCCCTGTTGGTGGGGCCTGGCCCTGGCCATTGCCGCAGACCCAGCCGGGCCCAGTTGGGAAGATGCCTGGATCGCACTTGGCTGTACCCTAGGCGCCTTTTTGATGCGCGGCGCGGGGTGCACGTGGAACGACATTACCGATCGCAGATTTGATGCCAGTGTCGCGCGCACGCGATCGCGGCCAATCCCGTCAGGCCAGGTATCGCCGCGCAAGGCCTTGGTTTGGGCCATTGTCCAAAGCCTCCTGGCCTTCGCCATATTGCTGAGCTTCAACACTGCCGCGATCCTTTTGGGGATCGTGTCGCTCTTGCCGGTTGCGGTCTATCCCTTCGCAAAACGCTTCACATGGTGGCCGCAAGTGTTCTTAGGCCTTGCGTTCAATTGGGGGGCTATGCTGGCCTGGGCGGCGCATACCGGGTCAATCGGCTTGGCGCCGATCTTGCTATACCTGTCCGGAATTGCATGGACGCTGTTTTACGATACGATCTATGCGCATCAGGACGCAGAAGATGACGCGCTGATCGGCGTGAAATCCACCGCACGATTGTTCGCAGATCGCACGGGCGACTGGCTGAAATGGTTCTTGGCCACCGCTGTTGGCCTCATGGGTATTGCGATCATTGCAGCACTGACAGATACAGCCAGTCCCGTGGCCTTGGCCGCAGCGTTGGTCGGCGCGTGGGCCTTTGGGTGGCACCTGACCTGGCAATTGCGCCAACTAGACATCCAAAATGCTGATCTTTGCATGCGACTGTTCCGATCTAACAGGGACGCCGGGCTTATACCGACGGCGCTATTTGTGATTGCCATTTTCGTCTGATGGACAAGACTGGCGACATTCGCTAGCCACACTAGCCAGACCCGGCAATGCGAAGGAGCAGACCCTGAATACCGGCGCCAAACGCTATGCAATTTTGTCGTTGTTGGCCTTTGCCTTGGCCGGCTGCGCGGCCTTTGGTGTCGCGATTTTCTCGGCGGACCGGATCGAAGAACGCAGCGTCGAAACGGTGCGATTCGCGATGTTGGAGGAGGGGTTCGACTGGATCGATGTCTCCGCTGATGGGTTACAACTGGTTTTAGAAGGTACGGCACCGGATGAGGCGGCACGGTTTCTGGCCATCAGCCGGGCGGTGTCACTTGTCGATGGCGACAGGATTGTTGACCGGTTAGACGTCGTCGACCCGGCGAGTTTTACTGCACCAAGTTTTGCGCTGGAGATGCTCCGTAACGATGACGGCATTTCATTGATTGGATTGGTGCCGGAGGCTGGCAGTTTTGCCTTTGCCACCGAGGTGCCGGACTTCGCCGATGGCGCGGAAGTCGTGCAAATGGTGGAAACCGCGAATTACCCAGTGCCCGACAATTGGAATGCAGCGGTTGAATATGGGCTCCGCGCCTTGCGGACCTTGCCGCGCGCAAAGGTGTCGGTGACAGAAGGCCGCGTCGACGTTGAGGCGGTAAGCCGGTCGCCGGAAGAACGTGCGCAATTTGTCACCATGCTTGAACGCGCCGTGCCGGCGGATATTGAAGTCGTCCTAGATATTTCGGCGCCGCGGCCGGTCATCACGCCGTTTACACTTCGATTTGTGCGCGACGAGTCTAATGCACGGTTCGAAGCGTGTTCGGCAGACACGGAGGCGGCGAGCGCCCGGATTGTCGCGGCGGCACAAGCGGCAGGCTTAGCCGGTGAGGCGACGTGCGACATCGGGCTCGGCATCCCGTCCCCGCGCTGGACGGATGCGGTTGAATTGTCGCTTGCGGCAACGGTTGACTTGGGCACGGCAACGGTCACCTTTTCCGATGCTGATATCACCTTGATCGCAGCAGAAGACACAGACCAGGACCTGTTTGACCGGGTCATAGGAGAGCTCGATGCCGCTTTGCCGGCTGTGTTCTCGCTGCACGGCGTGCTACCGGACCCATCGTCAAACAGCATCGAACAAGGTCCGCCAAGCTTTACGGCAGAGCTTGCCGAAGATGGGCAGGTCGAATTGCGCGGCCGCGTGCCGGACGCACGTATCGAGACGGCGATTGAGGCCTTTGCGAGCGCAGAATTCGGCAATGGAAACGTGTTGCTCGCGACGCGCAGGGTGGACGACCTCCCGGCGGGCTGGTCCGTGCGCGTGCTTGCTGGGCTCTCCGCGCTCAGCCACCTCTCCAACGGCTCGGTGCGGATTGAACCGGGACTTTTGCGCATCGATGGCGAAACCGGCAGCACAAGTGCCGTTTCGGAGATATCGCGGCTCTTGGGTGAACAGCTAGGGGAGGCCGCCAATTTTGAGATCGACGTTGCTTATGTCGAGGCGCTTGATCCGGCCAATTCCATCCCGACAGACGTCGAATGCGTTACACGCATCGACGAAATCCTATCCGAAAACAAGATCACGTTCGAACCTGGCTCGATCGATCTTGATGACAGTTCCTTTGACATTTTGGACAGGATCGCCGACGTGCTGCCCGATTGCCGCCACGTCGATATTGAAATCGGCGGGCATACAGATGCGCAAGGCAGAGAATCCATGAACCTCCGGCTAAGCCAAGGTCGGGCGGACGCGGTGCTCAATGGTCTGATGGCGCGCAACATTCTGATCGGCAATCTCTCGGCGCGCGGTTATGGCGAGAGCCGCCCCATTGCGGACAATGGCACCGAAGCGGGTCGAGAGATCAACCGACGGATCGAGTTTCGTCTGATGTCGGAGATCGCCGCGGAGGAAGCGCAGTTGGCCGCGGAAGCCGAAGCGGCCGAACGCGCCAATTGGCCAACACCCTTTCCACGGCCAGACATCCCTGAGGATCTGATCCCATGAACCGAGCCGAATTTGTCGTCGCTATCGCGATTATTTTGTTTGTTGCCTTTTGTTTGGGATGGTTCGTGCACTGGGTGGTCCAGCGATTTAGCCGTGTGGCATCGCCGGCGGATATGTCTGAGATGGACGAAATGGCACGGGCGCTGCACGAGGCGGAGGAAACCCGCGATCAGGCAATCATTTATGTCCAGCAGCGTGAGGCGGAATTGACCAACCAACTCAGCCAATCTGAGGCAGAACTGCGCGCTGCAATGGAAGGTCTACGCGAAGCACGGACCGAAACCGAAGAATTGCGTGCCTATATCGAAGCGCAGAGCCAAGCTTAGCCTTGCGACCATCGTCGCAATGCGGCCTCGTCACGTTCTTGTGCCTCAACCCAACGGCCGCCTCTTTCCGTGATCTCTTTCTTCCAAAACGGTGCACGGGATTTGAGATAATCCATCAAATACACAGCTCCGTCAAAGGCGTCGGTTCGATGCAGCGCTGCGGTCGCAACCATCATGATCGCCTCACCAGCCGTCAATGTGCCAAACCGGTGCAAGATCAACGCATCAATTAGGAAAAACCGTGCGACAGCATCATCGCGTATAGCCAAAAGCGCACGTTCGGTCATGCCCGGAAAGTGTTCGATCTCCATCGCTCGCAAATCCTCGGTTGCGATATCCCGCACGATGCCGGAAAAGCTCACGACGGCACCCGCGCCAGAAAGCCGATCGGCAAATTCGTTGAGAACGCGGCCCATGTCGAACGAATTTTCTTGTATAAGAACTGTCATCTACCCGCCCGTCATCGGCGGAAAAAACGCGACCTCGTGGGCGTCGGATATGGGCGTGTCTAGGCCGCCAAGTTCTTGATCGACAGCAACGCGTATCGCCGCTAAATCCGCGAAAACAACCGCATAGGCGTCGCCGCGACCGCGCAATTCCGCCACCAGGTCCAAGACCGTTTCGGCGGTCGTTTGAACGGTCTCGCGTTCCGTGCCCAACCGTTCACGGAGCCAAGCAAAATAGCGAATATCAAGCATCAGGCGTATCCTTGAGATGGTTCCAGGCCTTCTTGAAATAGTCGATACCCGTCAACAGAGTAAGGCCCGCTGCAATCCACAAAAGCAACAAACCACCCTGGCTGGTCACGACAAAGCCCCGCCACATGCTCCGTAGCCCCAATTCGTCGGGTACTGAACCGTCAAGGACTTGCGCGACCATATCGCCCGACATGCCCCAGCTCCACATTCCAAAGTAGTGCTGGAAAACGCCCGACGCGAGCAGAACAGAGATCGCAACCATCTGCACGGTCGTTTTCCATTTCGCCAATTGCGTGACTTTGAGCGTGCCAGCTTTGGCCCCGAGGTATTCCCGCAGGCCGGACACAAAGACCTCTCGGAACAAGATCACCGTGACCGGAATGACGATCCAAACGCGCAATCCGAACAAACCCACCAATACGCTTAGGGCAATCACAACCATCGCTTTGTCGGCAATCGGGTCGAGCATCGCGCCAAAACGGCTTTCTTGGTCCCAGGCCCGGGCCAAAACACCGTCAAGCCAGTCCGTGAAGGCCGCGCCAAGGAACAAGGCCAACGCGGTCCAATCGGAAAACGGATGCGGCATCACGATATACGCGAGCGCAACAGCGGGTGCTGCGAGCAGGCGAATAACCGTCAGTATATTGGGCAGACTTACAACCATTGCGGCGGTGGTAGCTCAGGCAGGTCTTGTGTGGAAGATCTCACAGAGCTTGTCTTTTCCTGCGGCGTTGGTTTTTTGCCATGTCCGTTGGGTCCCCATACGGTTGTGGCAGTTGAGGTTGGGCCGGCCACATACAGTCAGGCAAGGTCGTGGAAATAGTCGTAAATGGTTTCGGCCAACGCATCCGAGATGCCGTCGACGGCCTTTAAGTCCTGCAAACCGGCGCGCGAGACCGCCTTGGCAGAGCCAAAATGGCTGAGCAGCGCGCGTTTCCGCGTTGCACCGACGCCCGGCACCTCGTCCAGCGGCGTCGCGCCAATCGCCTTGGCCCGTTTCTGTCGGTGGGCACCAATGGCAAATCGATGCGCCTCGTCCCGCAGACGTTGAACAAAATAAAGCACCGGATCGTTATGGCGAAGCGCAATCGGTCGTTGACCGGGGCGATGGAATTCTTCTTTGCCGGCGTCGCGATCGATCCCTTTGGCAACGCCAATGAAGGGCACGTCCTCAACGCCCAAATCTTCCATGATTTGATTCACAGCGCTAACCTGGCCCGCGCCGCCATCGATCAATAAGAGATCGGGCCAAGCCTCGCCAGCGCGATCGGGATCTTCTTTCAGCAAACGTTGAAACCGGCGCATCAAAACCTGCTTCATCATTCCGAAATCGTCGCCGGGCGTTACTTCATCACCCTTGATGTTGAATTTTCGATATTGACCTTTGTTAAAGCCGTCCGGACCAGCAACGATCATCGCGCCAACCGCATGGGATCCTTGAATATGACTGTTGTCGTACACCTCGATCCGGGTCGGCGCAGTGTCAAGATCGAAGGCCTCTGCCAATCCGTGCAAGAGCTTTGTTTGCGTCGCACTTTCAGCCATGCGCCGCGCCAGTGCCTCACGCGCGTTGCGCGCAGCACCGGCGACAAGCTCAGCCTTTTCGCCACGCCGGGGCACCAACAGCTCGACGCGCCGCCCCCGCTTTTCGCTGAGTGCCTCCGCCATCAAGTCGGCATTTTCGATTTCATTGCTGAGGATCAATTGCTTTGGCGGTTCTCGATCCGCGTAGAACTGACCGATGAACGCCTCCAGCACCTCGCTTGCGCTTTCGGCCCCGCCAAGCCTTGGGTAAAAATCCTTGTTGCCCCAATTCTGATTGGCGCGGATGAAAAAGACCTGCACACATGCGTGGCCGCCTTCCAAATGCAGCGCAACCACATCGGCCTCGGTGACACCGCGCGGGTTGATGCCTTGGCTAGACTGCACACTGGTCAGCGCGCGGATGCGGTCGCGTAGGGCGGCGGCTCGTTCAAAAGCCATCTCATCGGCGGCAGCTTGCATGTCCGCGGCGAGCGTCTCCTGAATTTCGGTGGTCTGACCTTTGAGAAAGCGGGTCGCATCCGCAACGGAGGCAGCGTAATCCTCAGCGGAAATGTAGCCGACGCACGGCGCGCTGCATCGCTTGATCTGATAAAGCAAACACGGTCGCGTTCGGCTTTCGAACATGGCATCTGAGCAATTGCGGAGCAAGAATGCCTTTTGAAGTTGGTTCAACGTGCGGTTGACTGCGCCAGCAGATGCAAAAGGCCCAAAATAGGTCCCCTTTTCCTTTTTCGCACCGCGGTGTTTCTTAATCTGAGCAAACGCGTGTTCGTTGGACACCAGAATATTGGGAAAGCTCTTATCGTCGCGGAGAAGGACGTTATAGCGCGGCTTAAGCTGTTTAATCAGATTCTGCTCAAGCAATAGAGCCTCAGTTTCTGTCGTTGTCGTGAGAAACATCATCGAGGCCGTTTCCCGGATCATGCGCGCGATGCGCGGGCTGTGTCCGGAGCCGCTGGCGTAATTCGCCACGCGGTTGCGCAGGTTGCGCGCCTTGCCGACGTAAAGCACACGGCTTTTCGCATCAAGCATGCGATAAACCCCTGGACTACCGGTTAGATGCGGCAAATATCCATGGATGACATCTTGGCCTGTCGTTAAGGTTTGGGGCGTGGTTTCGCTCATCTCACGACCATTTGCCGATTCTTTTCCGCCTGCAACGATAAGCCAGATAGTGCAACCTCAAACACATCCACGGATACCGTGGATAACCCTCCGGATAATTCTTTGGCAGCCGGAAATTTTCCTTGTTTTATGACCGTTTCTTGACTTTGCATATTTTTTGGGCACTTGCGTAAGCTTCTGTAAACAAGAGATATTTTTCTGACCAGTCGGGCTAATCCCTGGGGAATTTACACAACCTTTACGCAACTGACATGCGTCGATTCACAGTGGACAAATCGTGTAACGGCATCATTCGATCCATCGAATCGCTACTCTACGCCGATGACATCCGGCGTCTCCCAAGCTAGGTGCTGTCCGCCATCGGTGCAGATCAACTGACCGGTCACCGCGGGGGCCGACCACAGGTACAAGAGCGCGCCGACAATATCATCCGGGTTCGACCCACGGTTGAGTATCGTCGCCGCGCGCTGCGCTGCAAAATGGTCGTCCGATTGCCGACCTCCGCGCAAAGTTGGGCCGGGTCCGATCCCATTGACGCGGATCCTTGGGGCCAAAGCCTGCGCGGCGGTCCGCGTGAAGGCCCACAATCCCATCTTTGCCAGGGTATAAGTCATAAATTCCGGCGTCAGCTTGCGGACGCGTTGATCGATCATATTGACGACCATGGCTTGGGCGCGCGGCTCACCCATGTCATCGCGTGTTGGATCCGGGGCTTGGCGCGCAAAGGCTTGCGTCAGCATAAACGGGGCGCGTAGATTCGACGACATATGTCGATCCCAGCTTTCCTGCGTCGCCGTTTCAATGGTGTCGTATTCGAAAATTGAGGCATTATTGACCAAAACGCTGAGCGGGCCTAGCGCCTCCGACGCACGCGGCACCAGTGCCTCGGTGGCGTCTTGGTCGAGAAGATCAGCTTGCAGTGCAATGCCCTTTTGGCCCGCCTTTTCGATCAGTGCGACGGTTTCGTTGGCCCCGGCGCCGGACCGAGCATAATGGACCGCGACGTCCATTCCCGACTTCGCCAAGGCCACAGCCATCGCTTGACCCAACCGATGGCCGGCCCCTGTCACCAATGCTGCGCCCATCGGATTACCCCCAGGTCAGAATGAAAACCACGTAGACGAGGTAGAGCACAACCAGGCCGGTGCCCACCTTACGTCCCATCCGCAGGCGCAAGAATACAAACGGCGCCAAAATCGCCGATGCGGCCAACATGATCCAGAAATCGAGGTGGAAGAAATTAGCGCCCACCGGAATTGGACCAACCAATGACGTCACGCCGATGATCGCCAACAGGTTGAACAGGTTCGAGCCGATGACGTTGCCGATGGCGACCTCGGAATGGCGCCGGATCGCAGCCATGACGGTCGTTGCCAATTCAGGCAAAGAAGTGCCCACCGCGACCAGCGTTAATCCAATAATCGTTTCTGTCACGCCGTAATGGCGCGCGATCGTCGTGGCGCTATCGACGAGCAGGTTTGCCCCGAGTGGTAAACCCACCAGTCCCAGCGCCAGATAGATCAAGATCTTCCACCACGGCGCCTCCGGGTCTGCTTCTTCGATCTCGTCCAAACCGTCACTGGCATGGTCATACGCTTCGCGGAACTGATCGGCGAGGACCAGGGCCATCACGGCAACAAGAACCAAGCCTTGCCAAAACCCAAAAACACCCGTCGCCGCGAGACCGACAAACAGCAGGCTCGCCACCATCATGACCAAATAGGACTTTCGCGTATCGGATTCCGGTGGGTCCAGGCCCGAGATCAGCGCCGGCACGCCCAAAACCATAAGGACATTGGCTATGTTCGAACCGACGACGTTGCCCAAAGCCAATCCAGGCACACCGTCCAGCACCGATTTTATCGAAATCAAGAGCTCGGGCGCCGAGGTTCCAAAGGCAACGATTGTGAGGCTCACGATCAGGGCAGGTATGCCCAAACGCAAACTCAGGTTCACGGCACCTCGAACGAGCACGTCGCCAGCCAGCAGCAGTATCAACAGGCCAAGTGCGACGAACCCGAACTGTCCTATCATGAAGGATCGTCCGAATTCTCGTTACATGCCTCGCATGCTCCGCCTTTGAGGTTAAATCTGCCGCAAGTCGAACATCGTCGCGGGCGGGGCAATGCCTGCGCGCCTTTGCCAATCTTTGGCAAACGCAGCCGTCCGAACATGGCCAAAACTGCGATGCCAATCAGAAAGAAGGTTACGATTTTGACCATCATCTCACAGACCGAAGCGGCTCCAGGCCAGACGGTGTTCGGCCGCGGCGAGGATTTCGGAACTGAAGCGCTGCAAAAGCCCCCGACGTTGGCCGTAGACGGAAAACCGCACTTTATCGCCGTATAGCTCTTGCATCTTGGGTTTGAGATGACCAATGCCATCGGCAAGCCCAAGCGACACGGCCGCACTACCGGTCCAGAATTCGCCGGTAAAAAGGTCCTGTTCGGTGCTCAAACGTGCGCCACGGCGGGTTTTGACATGGGTGATGAAGCTGTCGTGGATCGTCGACTGAATGGATTTTAGGCGGGCGACGTCTTCTTCGCGTTCGGGGCGGAATGGATCGAGCATGGATTTGTCGGTGCCGGCGGTATGCACACGACGTTCAATGCCCCAGCGACCCAATAATTCGTGAAATCCGAAACTGGCCGAAATGACGCCGATCGAGCCCAGGATCGAGCTTTCATCGGCCCAAATCTCGTCGGCTGCACAGGCCAGCCAATACCCGCCGGACGCCGCAACATCCTCGACAAAAGCATGTACAGGCAGCGTCTTTTCGTCGGCCAACCTTCGAATGCGGGCCGCAATCAGCGATGATTGCACCGGCGAGCCACCGGGCGAATTGATCACCAAGGCAATCGCTTTTGGCTTGCCGCGCCGAAATGCGCGCTCAATCAACGGTGCTGTGGTCGTATCGCTGAGTGCGGCACCACGACCGCCTGCGGCAATCACCCCATTTAGGCGAATGACCGCAACCAACGGGTCGCGGTTAAAAAACGGAAGCGCGCGCATCATGTGGGCCATGTAGCCTCGGCCCTTCGGCGGAACAAGATGGGACATGTGTCTTTGTCGATATTGCCGTGGCGGCTGTGCCGCAACGCGCGGGGGCCTTGCCCAGCGCTCCGTGCTGCCTAGGATACCGGCCATGGTTGTTCGGCTGAGCGTGTTCCTTTTGTGTCTTGCCGGGCCCCTTCGGGCCGAGGCACCGCTTTTGGTCTTTGCAGCGTCCAGCCTGGCCGGCCCGCTGAATGACATCGCCGCGCTTTGGGACGAACCGGTAACGCTGTCGTTTGCCGGCTCAGCCACTTTGGCCCGGCAAGTCGAAGCGGGTGCGCCGGCCGATGTCGTCATCTTGGCCAACACTGCATGGATGGACCATTTGGTTAGCGTCGATCGCGTTGCAGCGGACATGCCTCGCGCAGTTATCGGCAACCGATTGGTGCTGGCCGGACGCACCGTGGTCGAGGACGGGCAATTACCGCCAGATTTCGAACGTGCAATGGGCGAGCTTGCGCCCACAGCGCGCATTGCCACAGGGCTCACCGATGCGGTTCCGGTTGGCATCTATGCCCGCCAAGCGCTGCAGAAAATCGGGCAATGGGACAGCATCCGCACACGGCTCGTTGAAACCGAAAACGCGCGGCTCGCGCTTGCACTTGTGGCCCGCGGCGATGTTCCAAACGCGCTGGTTTACAGATCCGATGTGGCGGCCGACCCACGGGTTGGCATTTTGGCGGAAGTCCCACCCGAAATGCATGATCCCATCCGCTACGTGATCGCGCCCGTACGTGGCCGCGATCATTCCGACGCGCAGCAGTTCATCGACTTTTTATTCACTCCAGACGCGCGCGCGATTTTTGAGCATGCGCAGTTTGTGGCCGCGCCATGAGTGCCGCCGATTGGGACTTGATTGCGCTGTCGGTCCGCGTTGCGATCGTCGCCGTGGCATGCAGTTTGCCCATTGGGATTGCGATCGCGTTTTTTCTGGCAAGAGGTCAATTTCCAGGCCATGGCGCTCTTAACGTCCTGGTTCACCTGCCGCTCGTCCTGCCGCCTGTGGTGACCGGCTACCTGCTCTTGCTTGCATTCGGCGCGAACGGCCCCGTTGGCCGCGTTTTAGAACCGATTGGTCTGGGTATCGCCTTTCGGTGGACCGGTGCGGCACTCGCCGCGGCGGTCATGTCCTTCCCGCTCATGGTCCGCGCCATTCGCCTTGGATTTGAAGCGGTCGATCCAAAGCTTGAAGAAGCTGCGCGCACATTGGGCGCGAGCAATTGGCGCGTTTTCCTAACGATCTCTTTGCCATTGGCGGCACCTGGGCTCCTGGCCGGCACTGCGATTGCATTTGCCAAGGCACTTGGAGAATTCGGTGCGACAATCACCTTTGTCTCTAACATTCCCGGCCAAACACAAACCATTCCCACGGCGATCTACGCCGCGCTACAGATCCCAGGCGCGGAACCAACCGCGTTCCGGCTGATTTTGATTTCAATCGCGATATCCACGGCCGCGCTTGTCTTGTCCGAATTTTTGGCACGGCGCGGCCGATGACCGATGCCATCGAACTGCGTCACCAAATCGGTAACTTGGATTTGACCCTAAAGAGCCCGGTGATGCGCGGCATCACGGCCATCTTCGGCCCTTCTGGTGCGGGCAAAACCACCATATTGAGGGCCATAGCGGGGCTCGTGGCGCCAGATGCCGGCCGCATTTCGATTTCCGGCCGCATTTGGTTTGACCGGGCCCAGGGTATTGACCTTCCAGCATCTCAACGCCGGGTCGGGTACGTATTTCAAGAACCTCGTCTTTTTCCCCATCTGAGCGTCGCTCAAAACTTGAAATACGGCAGACGGCAACGCGCCGGTGCCGTTGACTTCGACGCTGTGGTGGATGTTTTGGCGCTGCGTCCGTTTTTAGCCCGGCGGCCCAGCGGTCTTTCCGGTGGCGAGGCGCAGCGCACAGCTCTCGGCAGGGCCTTGCTGTCTGACCCCTCCATCCTTTTGATGGACGAACCGCTATCGGCGCTTGATCTGGGCCTAAAACGAGAGATTTTGCCCTTTTTCGAAAAGCTTGCCGGAGAAGCAAACGTGCCGGTCTTTTACGTTAGTCACGACATCGATGAGGTCGCCCGGTTGGCCGATCGCGTCATTTTGGTGGATGCCGGCACAGCCTCTACGCCAAAACCGGTCGCCGAGGCCTTTGCCTCAGCAAGCCCGGAAACGCGGGTCAGCCGATCGATAGCCGGGGGGCTTTTATCGGCGCAGGTTGCCCAGTTTCACGCAGATGACGGGCTAACCGAGGCGCGAATTGGGTCTCAGTCGGTTTGGGTCAGCGGGCGCGCAGGCGCGGTTGGGACAACGCTGCGCCTACGCGTCGATGCCCGCGACGTCACGCTGTCGCGCAACGCACCAGGGGCGATTTCTGCCCTCAATATCCTGCCGGCCACCATCGTCACGATCAGCGATGGACCCAGCGCTGGCGCGTTGGTCAAACTCGACCATCAAGGCCAGGTCTTTTCGGCCCGGTTAACACAGCGCTCGGTACGGGCATTGTCGCTTGAACCCGGCCAACAGGTCCATGCGATCATCAAGGCGATGTCGGTCACTGCCGATCAGGTGAGCCAGAAATAAATCCTAGGCAGGTTCCAGCAGAGCTTTGATTTCGCGCACCAAATCCGCTGCGGGAAACGGCTTCAGCAAATAGCTATCGACACGGTATGCCTTGAAGAACCCCAAGACTGGTTGCCCCATACCGAGAGGCTTAAAACCCGATACGCCGATGACGGGTGGTCGCCCAATCCGGTCCGAATATTTTCGCGCCAAGTGGCGTAAGAAAACCGCACCGCTATCGGTCATGTCGGGTACGTCGACCTTGATCAGCAAATCGACGACAAAGAGATCAAATTGATCGGTATCTTCGATGGCGATCGCTTCGCTCGAGCTGTGACTGAGATCGACGCCGTAGCCTTCGGCCATCAAGGCTTGGCGCCACTGGGATGCAAGCTCGAAGTCATCGTCCAAGATCAAAATAGCGGCCATAGATCAGGTTTCCGCAAGCAAGGACAGAATGGCGCGTTGTAAGGCGGCAGCGTGAACTGGCTTCGTCAATACCGGCACGTCTCGGTCGAAAATGGCGTCGATGCCATCGCTGCCGTACCCTGTTAGAAACAAGAACGGAACGCCTCGGCGCAGAAGTTCATGGGCGACCTCCGTGCTGGATTGACCCTGCAATGTCCCATCTAAGACACAGAGATCACATGGATGTTCTGCAAGAATGTCCAACGCGTCGTCGACCGAAGCGGCCGAGTCCACGCCGACAAACCCCATGTTCAAGAGAATACGCTTGGTTTGTGCGGCAATGACAAAATTGTCTTCGACCAGCAAGGCGGTTTTTCCCGCAGGCATTGGGCCGGGGTCGACCGGTGTCTCACCGACAGAGAATTGGCCGACAGCTTCGGCTAGAGCTCCGGCGTCGTCATCTTCGGCGAGATGCCCCAAAGCACTGCCAGGGATCCAAAACGCCCCCTTGAACCCGTCCGGATCAAATGTCGTCTGAGCCAGGCCGTTGAATTCATGCGGAATTGCTTCGCGAATAATTGCCATGCCAAATCCCGCATGTGCGGGTGGATGGACCTCAGGGCCGCCCTTTTCTTGCCAGATCAATTCAACACCGCCACGTTCAGCCTGCCAGGTGACAGAAATCGTGCCAGTATCCACCGAGAATGCACCGTATTTCGCGGCGTTGGAGGCTAGCTCATGCAGTAATAGCGCGACGATCGAGGCGGCATCGCCCTGCAGCATCAGATCCGGACCGCCGAAATGCAGTCGATCCATCCCCGAAAAGGGTTCAAGTTCGGCCGCAACCAAGCCCCGCAATTCGATGGCGGTCTGCCCAGTTTCAGTCAGCAGGTTGTGCGCGCCTGCAAGTGCAAGGATGCGTTGCTCCAAGCTATTGGCATAGGCTTCGACGGATCGTGCATCAAGCCGCGAATAATGCGACAGGGATTGGACAAGGGCCAGTATGTTGCGCACCCGATGGTTCAGTTCCCGCACCATCAGGCCAAGCCGCTTTCGATTATCCCGCAGTTCCTCCTGCACCTGCAAAGCTTGCGCGAAAGCCTGCCGAAGTGTCTTGGCAATCAGAACGTCCTGATCGGACCAATCTGGAGCGCGATTGCCGACACTTTCGATGTAGCGCTGAAAGGATTGCCTCGGGCTTAGACGGGGCACACCATCTTCAACCACTACGTCCTTGTCTGGCATGCCCGCCCAATGGACGGATGTGGTCGTTTTGTTGCGAAGATAGGCCAGGCGCAAACCGACCGTACCCGGCGCGCGAATGATCATGGCACCTGCCGTGTTGCCCAGCGCGACATCGGGCATCACTCCCGGTAAATCGCTATGCAGCGTGACCTCGGCATCATCTGCGTCGGCAAGTGCAAGAATGTGTCGACACGCCGGTTCATCGGGCGTTTCCCCGCTTCTGAGAAATTGGCTTGTGGTGGCGAATACGATCCCGTCTGCGTGCAGCAGCCTGGCAAATTCATCCTCCGCGTCGCGCCAATGCACACCGCTGGCAATGGCGCTGTCGTCCGACACGAAAACACGCCCGGCCAATGAAAGGCACGTATGCCGCGTGGCTTCACGTTGCGATTCCAAGGCGTGCTGCAACCGCAAACTCACGAGTTTGCCAATAAGTTCCGCAGCGGAAAGAACCACAGGTTCGGGTGTCTTGGGTGTGTGATGATGCGCCGCAAAGAGACCCCAAAGTTCACCGCCTACGACAATAGGCACTGTCATCGTGGCTTTGACACCCATGTTTTCCAAGAATTGACGATGCACCGGGTCCTTCCCGCGCAGCACGGCCAGGGACATATCTAGCGCCGGCGCACCATCCGCGGCCAAAAGCGGTACATTGTCCGACATGACGTCTGAGATTATCCGAATTGGCGTTGAGGCATAAAGCGATCGTGCGATTGGCGGGATATCTGTTTCCGGAAAGCGCAGCCCCAGAAACGAGGGCATGCGCCGATCTCGCTTCTCTGCGATCACTTCACCGCTTCCGTCGGTCAGGAATTTATAGAGGTTTACACGGTCAAATCCGATCAGCGCCCGAAAGTGTTCCACAACGGAATTCCAAAACCCGCTGAGATCGTGCTGACCCATCGGTAAGGTCAAGTAGGCTTGCGGCTTCAGCATAACTTGGCTCTGCGCCGCTACCGAAAGGTGCTGCGGGATCAACTCGACAATTGCGCTGCCCCCTTTGCGGTGGACTGTCATTTGAAAATCGACACCGCCAACGGTCTTTTGGCCCGCAACCTCGCGCTGGCGTTCAATTGTTTCGTGGCCGAGCAAATTGCGGATCGTGTGTTGTTCCGTGGTCGAAAAAAACGTTGATGTTGGGCGCCCCAACATCGAATTGGCGGACCTGCCGAGATGCGCCTCTGCATTTGCGCTGATGTACTCAATGGTGTCAAAATGATCGCAACACGCCAAGAGCACGCCAAAGTCTTGAACGCTGCCGGGGATGTGTATGGGATCCCGGTCGCAATTCACGATGGCCTCCCGGAGGGTGTCGGCATGCTGCGACATCGTTGGCCTTCCTGGCGCGGAAAATGCGTAAAGCTGTTGCTACGGTCTGCATATACAGCCACTGTGCGAAAATACAGAGAACACGCGCATCACTTTGGATGGATGCGATGACACGCAATTCCGACGGCGCCATACGCAAGCGTCTCGCAGATGACACCAGGGCGGCCCATGAAGGGCTGCATGTCCACTTGCTTTTGGCACAACTCACGCGACCATCGCTTGAGCCTGAAACCTATCTGGCGTGCTTGCGGGCAAATCTGGGCTTCTACAGTGGTCTTGAAGCGGCGCGACAGGCGTCAGGACTGCTTTCTGCGTTTCACCTGCGGCGTGAAGAAGACGCACTTTTGGAAGACCTCGGGACCGACACGCGGAAACCCGGCATCCCTTTCGATTATCAAGATGACCCAGATTTTATGGCGGGTGCGCTATACGTTGCGCATGGCGCACAATTCGGTCGAAAGCTGATCGCCAAATCCGTAAAGCACTCAAACCCTAATGCGCCGGTATCTTTCTTCGCCCTTCCCGCGGACCGGGCTGTATGGCGGCAGTTATTGCAAAAAATGGAGCGTTCAGGCCAAACGCCCGAGCGCTACACCAGGCTATTGGCCGGAGCAAACACGGCCTTCGACCTGATGCGGTGCTGCGCGGATGCGCAGGCCGCAGGTTGCGCTCAATTGGCCCTACCGGCCTAGACGCGTTCGGCCTTTCCTATTCACGTTTTTCTATCCGGCCTGCCGAACCGAATGCGGCAACACAAAGGTCGTTCCATTCTCCGGAAGCGTATTGACGCGAAGATGGCAACCATAGGCATGCGTTAGCGTTTCATCGGTCAGCACCTGCGACGGCGTGCCCGTGGCAAGGCACATGCCGCCCGCCAAGACCGTGACGTGGTCTGCATAAATCGCCGTGAGGTTTAGGTCGTGCATGACCGCCACGACACCGCCCCCCGCACCGGCGAAATCGCGTGCAATGCCCATAACCTCGATCTGATGGCCAATGTCGAGGCTCGCGACCGGCTCATCCAAAAACAACCAGCGAGGCGCGTCCTCAGCCACCGGAACCCAGACCTGCGCAAGCACCCGGGCCAATTGTACACGCTGCTGCTCGCCTCCGGAAAGCTCTTGGAAAAAGCGGCCTTCATAGCCGTCCAGGCCAACCCGCGACAGCGCCAATGTTGGGATATTTGAATGTGTGGCCGCCGATCCGTTCAGCAGGCCAAGCCGCACGACCTCCAGCACGGTAAATGGAAACGCGATCCGCGAGGATTGCGGTAATACGGCTCGGATATCGGCGAGTTCCCAGGGCTTTAGCCGTTTGACGTCTTTTCCGCCCAGTGCGATGGCGCCTGAATATTCGACCTCTTGGGTCAGCGCGCGCAAAAGCGTTGTTTTACCTGATCCGTTCGGGCCGACAATGGCGGTGACCTGGCCCGGTCTTGCAGCGAAATTCACGCCGTGCAGGACCTCGTTGCCGCTCAGCTTCACGCGTATGTCGCTTGCGTCCCACACGAACTTCAAAGATCCAAAAGGCTTCGGTTCCGCAATAGGAGCCACAGAAAGAATGGCCCACCCAGAACGGCTGTGACAATGCCAATAGGAAGCTCGGCCGGGGCAACGATCGTGCGTGCGATCATGTCCGCCAGGATCAAAAGCGCCGCCCCCAGCAGCGCTGCATTCGGCAACAGCATGCGGTGATCCGGCCCGATCGCCAGGCGCAACAGATGCGGCACAACAATGCCGACAAAGCCAATACCGCCCGATACCGCAACTGCCGCACCCGTTGCACCGGCGACGGTGAGGATAGACACCGTTTTCATGCGTTGAATGGGGATACCTAGATGCGCCGCGGCGGCTTCGCCCAACGCCAGACCATTTAGGCTACGGGCAAGGAACGGAGCCGCCAGCAAAGCCAATACGATTAACGGCGCTGCGGTCGCGACTTTGATCCAGGTGGCGCCGGCAAGCGAGCCCAGACCCCAGAACGTCAAATCGCGCAATTGCTGATCGTTGGCCATATAGATCAAAATCCCGGAAATCGCACCCGCCAAGGCGGCGATAGCAATCCCGCCCAGCAGCATAACCGCCACAGATGTGCGGCCACGCTGCGTCGAAATGGCATAGAGCAGGATCACCGTGCTCCAACCGCCGAAAAAGGCAGCCAAAGGGACCAAGAAATAGCCAGCTGCTTCTTGGAACGCCACGGGCAGCAAACCGCCCAGGACGATCGCACCGATGGCTCCAAGCCCTGCACCCGCGCCCACGCCAACAAGTCCCGGATCGGCAAGCGGATTGCGGAAAAGACCCTGCATAACCGCTCCGGAGACCGCCAGGGCCGCTCCAACAAGGATCGCCAACGTAAGACGCGGTAGCCTGATATCAAACAGGATCACCCGGTCGCGCGTCGCGATCTCCTCCCCCGAAAGCACCGCGCCAAGAACGCGCCACAGGCTCGTTCCGGATGCGCCTGTGGCCAAACTCGCAACGCTGACAATGATCAAAAGCGCGCCAAGGAAAACAGCAACGCGCCGAGCGCGGGCTTCGCGATCACCGGCCAAAGGCCCCAGTTTTTCGAGTTCCGCATCGTCCAACGATGCCATCGATTACCCCTGTGCAGTCCCAATCGCCGACGAAAGCTGACGCACCGCCTCTGGCGTTCGAGGACCAAAGCCGAGTAAAAGCAGACCGTCAATCCGCACAACCCGCTGTGCCGCGCCGGCTGGCGTGATCGACAGAGCTGGGTGGGAAAACAGGTCGGCATCGGCAGCGGCGTGATTTCCGCCGCGATCCATCATCAAAATGATGTCCGGTGCGGCAGCCGCGACGGCCTCATCGCTCATGGGCATATAGCCATCGAATTCGGTCACGGCGTTGACACCCCCGGCGAGTGCAATGATGCCAGCAGCGGCCGTATCGGTGCCAGAGGCCATGACCCGCCCGCCCTGGAGCGACAGGATAAAGAGCACCCGCGGCGGCCGGTCATCTGCAACGGCCCGGGTGGCTTGCTGGAGCTGCGCCTCGACCTCGGCGATCAGTTCTGCGCCGCGCGCTTCGACGCCAAGCGCCGCGGCGACAGCTTCGATCTTTGCGGTAATTGCTGGGCCATCATATCCGTCGGGCACGGAGATAAATTCAATCCCTGCTGCTTCGAGAACGTCGATAACCTCAGGCGGTCCGCTGCCCTCTTCGGCCAGAATCAAATCGGGATCGACCGACAACACACCTTCTGGTGACAATGCCCGCATATAGCCGATATCAGGCAGATCGGAGGCGATCGGCGGAAATTGCGACGTTGCATCCCGTGCAATCAACCGGTCTTGTTGACCCAGTGCAAAGACGATCTCGGTCACCGACCCGCCGATCGATACCACACGATCTGCCTCGTCAGCAAAAACCTTCTGCGCGAGGGCGATGGCAATCGCAAAGGCAAGAATGGCAAGCTGGAAGGGGCCGGCGCGCTTAATGCTCGAGGGTTTCATTGGACCGCCTCCATATCTTGTGCTGCTGGAAGGTTGTTCGCGATTTCTGCGAATTCCGCGCTGTGGTCGGCGCCGCGCGCATCGCGATGTCCGAAACACTGCAAAATCAATGCGCCCTCGGCATCGAAGGCTTCGATAGACACGACCGGGCCGCGTCTTGTGGCCCTTTCGACCCGCCACAGCTCTGCCACGTGGTCGGCTCTGAGATGTAGGTTGAACCCGGGATCCATGACATTCTGCCACGGCCCCATGGGCATGAGACGGTAAATCGGTCCCGTATGGATCTGAATGCACCCCCGGTTGCCGACAATAATCGTCACGGGCGTCTCGCCCGCAGCAAGCTGTTCCAGTGCTGCGTTCAAGCCCGTCAATCCAAGCGGCTCGGCAAAGGGCGCACCGACGCAGCGATAAGCACCAAGCCGGTTCATCTCAAGCTTCGATATCAGCTGCATAAAATGATCGGTATCGGTCGTCTGCACCCATTGGCTGCGCAACAGATCCACTTTGGCCGGGTTGGATTTCGCCGGTTCGGCCGGCGCGCGTGGGGCAAGAGCCGGCTTTGGGGATGCGCGCGGATCGGCAAGCGCGTCAATCAATCCCTTCCAGGCCGACAGATCGGAACCCGCGCGCAAAATCACTTTGTGGACGGCATCTCCTGCGGCGTCGAAAATTTGGAGAGACCTGCGCACTGCGCCGTCGGTCGTCTCCTTCTCCACCGCATAGGCATGACACCAATGGTGTGGAAAAATTCTCAGATCGATTTGCTCGGCCGCCACCATGGCCAGATGATCACCTGATTTGTAATTGTCATAGATGCCGATCTTTTCATGTACCGCACTGACGTTGCGCGTCAGCGCCATAACTTCACCCAACCGCGCAACCCACGGCATCAAACAATCGGGCGACGCGCGCACGGCTGTGCTTCCGATGCCGAGATGTGCGGCGACCAGTTCAGCCTCCGAAATGCGTAGCTTGTCAGCCATGTCCCGCGGGCGCATTTTCGGATTCTCCTGCACGGCGGTGCGGATTGCGTTGACATCTATTGCGTCGTTCTGATCCATGATCAGATAAAGCCTCTTATTTTACGTGCGAAATTTCAGCTCCTTGGGCGCAGCGCCGCAGACAGTTTGCGGCCACTCGAAAGACCTTGGCTAACAGCTGACGTATTTCCGACAGTTTCACTCAGGTGTTTTTGCAACGCAACCTCAATTGCACCGCGCGGTCCCAACCGGGTCAATTTAGCGCGCAGGCAAGTCTGTGCTGTCCAGACAGAGTTATGTTCAAATTTTCGTGGTTTTGAAGGCGCCGCGGAAAGTGAATGATCGGCTCAAGAGATTGTGGCGGCGCGCGAGTTGGACAAGCTGATCACGAAGGGAAGCCTGGATCACTCAAATCCCAAGGCCTGCAAATTGAAGGGTGCTTCAGGCCATGGTGCCTACCCGACAAAAGCGGTCAACATTTGAAAGGCGCACGCGTCGGGTCATGGGGATGGCACGGCACATGTTGCACTTGAGGGCGGCTCCGAAGGATGATGAGGCTATGCGCCTGGCGGTGATCTTGTTGGCGAGTTTCAGGACCGTTTCATTTTCGCTTAGCTGCATGATTCACGAGCTGAAAAACGCGCGGTGAAATGAACGGCCTTTTCTGGCTGACGGATGCGCAGATTCCGTGTCTTGACCGCTTTTGCCCACGTCCCATGGCAAGCCTCGCATTGATGATCGGCGTGTCTTGAGTGGGGTTATCTTCATCAATCGCAATGGGTTAGGGTGGCGCGGTGCCCCGGCCGCCTATGGCCCGCGCAAGACGCTGTAGAACCGTTGGACGCGGTGGAGCGATAAGGGCGTCTTCGCCCGGATGATGGTGGACCCGGCGGCCGAACACGGCGAAGAGAAAACCGTAATGATCGACGCGACCCATCTGAAGGCACTCCGCGCCGCGATCAGTTTGGGCGCCAAAAATGGGGCGCGGTCGCCGGATCGGCCGCACCAAGGACGGCATGAACACGAAGCGACATGGCATCTGCAACAGCACGGGTCGGCCCCTGAACCTGTTTGTAACAGCCGGTCAGGTCAGCGATTACATCCGCGCTGCTCGGTGGCTTGCCAAATGTCAAATGGCTGCTCGGAGATCGCGGTTATGACGTTCCCGTTCAAGGCTTTAGTGAGGTTGACACACTTATAAGAAGAAATGGTGCCCAGGAGAGGACTCGAACCTCCACGTCCGTAAGGACACTGGCACCTGAAGCCAGCGCGTCTACCAGTTCCGCCACCTGGGCCGGTGTCGTGCCGGGGCAGCTATCGTGCGGCTAGGTAGGTGTCAACGGCAATCAGTAATCGCGTTCAAAGAAAACGCCGATCCCACTCTCGCCACTTGAACTCACACCACCGCGCGCGGTGATCGACGGGGTGAGATCAATGTTCAAGGTGACGCCAGTACCGTCCTCATCCACTGTAAAATTTGTGTATATGTTTTCAGATAGATAGCGGCCCGCGCTGACAATTGCATTGCCCTCGTCGTCGGTTTGAAGGTCGAAATTGTCCAGACCCAACCCTTCCCGTAGCCGGGTCAGTATACCTGAGCCACCGCCTGTTAGGCTGGCCACACCATCCGCCAATTGCAGCGCTTGAAGTGCTGACAGGTTCGACAACGAACGGCCAAAGAAGAGCTGCGCCAAAACCTCGTCCTCGGGCAGATCGGGCGCTGAGGTAAAGCTGACAACTGGCGCAGAGGCTGGGCCTTCGAGCACGATGGTGATCGTGTATTCGCCGGATTGGGTTTCGGCCGCGAGCGACAGGTAAGGATCTCCGCCGCGCAAGGTGACGCTGCCTTCGCGCAGATCAAGCCGCTGACCCAAGATCGACAGACGTCCCCGGATGAGTTCAAAGCTCCCTGATGCTATGACATCGGCCGCTGTGCCACCCAAGCGCAGTGTACCGCCCATTTCCGCATCAATCCCGCGACCGCGCAAAAAAATCTGCCCGGGCGCGGACAGGCCGATATCAAGGCCAATTGCCGAACTACCGCTTGGGCCACTTGATGCGTCTAAAAGGCCCGCATTGGCGCGTGTTTGACGTTCGGCCGCTGTCTCTCCGACATGGCGGATCTCGGGGATTTCTCCGGCCGCACCCAAATTGGATTCCGGCACCCGGATTTCTACGGTGCCGAAATCGACCTGGCCTACAAGATTGGATGCGCCCGCCAAGGCGCCCGTGAAGGTCAAAGCGGCATCAATGGCGGCCTCGAAAAGCTCCGGATCCACAACGCGGCCGTTTGCCATCTCGATAGACAGACTGCCTGGCAGCCCCGGTTGCGCAAGCCCAACGCGACCCGAAACCGCGACCGATCCGCCCGTGTTTAGCGCAGCATTCATGACAATATCGGCTGACCCGCCGCGGATGTCGGCGCGCGCCGACATGTTTTCCAGCGACACGTTCCGGGAAGGGACACCAAGCCGCGCGTCCGAGACGCTGATTTGGCCTGCAAGCGCGCCAAGATCGGCAGGCCCGCGGATGTTGAGATCGAAACTTGCCAGGCCCGAGAGCGTTTGTGGCGCCAAAAGCGGATTGGCCAATGCCAAAGGCAAAACGCCTGAGGCGACGGCATCAAGCGCCAATTCACGCGTTGCTGTGCCGGATAAATCCGCCCGCAAACCAATTGGACCGATCAGCTCCGCGTCAAAGGCAAATGGTCCGCTGTCGACTTGCGTGATGTCGGCCTGAATTGCAACGGCCCCAGGTATTGTCTGGGTGAAAATCTCGGCGTCGCGCAAATTCGCCGAAACGGACAAATTCGTCTCTGACCGGCCAGTTCGTCCCGAAATCTCGGCCGATACCTCTTGGCCCGAGAGTGTAAGCGTATCGATGGTTACGTGATCGGCCGTGCCGGCGATCTGACCGGCCAGGACAGTTTGCCCGTCAAAAAGCGCTGACGGCACCGCATCGCTGAGCCGCAGGTCCCGGCCGGTCGCCTCGAACCGGCTGCTGAATTGCCGCGACACGACCTCTGCATCCGCATGCAGTTCGGCCGACAGGCCGCCGCCCAGGGTTTGGCCGGCCAACGCGCTCAGACGCGACAGATCCGGTAAATTCAGATCGATCGTTGCGGATATCGGAAAGTCGGCCGCGTCAGGCGCCGCGGTGATCTCAGCAACAAGCGCGCCATAGTCCGTTTCGATTTCGAGATCCGGCAGAACATATGCGGTTCCTCCGCCATCGCGCGTTGCCAAACCGGATAGGCGCACAGGACCGGCCAAGCGCGGATCGGCCAGCGCTGCATCGCTTAGTGCGGCATTAAATTCTAGGCGGGCGCGTTCGGTGGATAACTGACCTTCGGCTTCCAACGACAGCGCGGTTCCGGCAAGAGACAGACCATCGAGTTCCAGCCCCGCCGCGTCCCGTTGTAGGCGCCCGCTGAGCCGTGTTTGCCCGGACAGCAGTTCATTCGGGATCAATCCAATGACGCGGAGAGACCGTGTTTCGGCTTCAAATCGGGTCTCGAACGCACCCGAAAGCAGCTCGGCGGCTAGCTCGATCTCTGCCTCTGCCCGCCCAGCCAAAGGCTGATCGATCAAAAGACCAAATGGCGACAAGTCGGCTGCGTTGAGACGTATTTCGGCATCAAGATCAAGCCGGCCATCGCCAGGCATCGCGGCGAAACGGCCGGTCAGACGCGCGGTGGCGCTGCGCAGGTTGATGTCGTCGGCAAAGATCCCGGTTTCAGGCGCCCAATTCGCCTGCAAACCCAGTGTGACGCGATTGCCAAGGGCAGCGGCAATAGCCGGGTCTTGATGCGTAAGGCCCGCAACCTCGATCGCAAGACTACCGGCAAAGCCCGTGATGTTCGCGCCGTCCCGCCCAATGGTGCCATCAAGCAAAAGCTGGGTCGCGGGGGCTGACAAGCCACGGGACCGCAACCCGTCTAGATCGACCGCACCCGCGACGGTATCCCCGGACCGGCTGTCATAGGTCAGCGCAAGCGTTGCGCCATCGATATCCGCGGCGCCGCCGGGAAGGGTTAAAACCGATTGCCCCTCGGGCGGTAGAAGGCGCCCGCTCAGGTCAAAGCGGACAGGTTGCCCTTGGGCGTCAAGTTCGAGATCACCATCCAGCGAAACCGCGGCCGCTCGAACGGTCAAATCATCCAGACTTAGCGCACCGGAGCTTGCGCGTGTCGCGCGCGCGGTAATCTCGGCGTCCGGGCCCAGGAAGGTTTCTAGATCGCCGGACACAATTGGTGACAGATCGCCCGACATTTCGAAATCATACCCGATATCGCCGGTATCGCGCCGGGCGCTTGTGGCTGTGCCGCTCAGGCGATCTACGCCCTCTGTGATAAGCGCAAACTCCGCCGCGAACGCATCAAAGGGACCTTCACCTGCAACTCTTAGCGCCGCGGACGGCGCGCCTTCGATCCCAAGAAGGTTCACCGCAAGCCCGTCTGCCGCTTCGGTTACGGACAGATCGATTGCTGCGACTTGCGTTGCGTTATCATAGCTGGCCTCGAGGCTGATATTCCCCATCGGTCCGTCGAGCCGCGTTATGTCCAAAGACACCTCGCCCGCACCGCCTGCAAGTGACAAGGAGACGTTCGCAGTTGCGGCGACCGCTTCGCCCAGGATCGGCGCGCCAAGTTCCAATCGGCCAATTTCGGCCAGCGCGATTTCGATAGAGATCGGCAGATCAGGTAAGGCAAAGGCCGTCGCTTCGGGAGCCGGCGGGGCATTTTCGGTTATCGGTGGCCGTGAAACCCGTACGAAATCTGCCGTCAGCGCCGTGATTGCGATGCGCCCGCGAAGCACCGCTGCACGGTTCCAATCCAACACGGCGCCTTCGATTTCCAGCCAAACGCCCTGATCATCGGAAACAGTGAGGCGGTCGAGCGATGCTTGGGCCGACAAAGCGCCACGAAACCCTTGTAAATCGACCTGCCGTGCGGCGCCGTCGCTCAGCGCGTCTTCGATAAAGCGGACTATCCGCCCTTCGTCATCCGATTGCGCGCATGCGCCGATCGGAAGCCATAAAAGTACCAAGATTGCTGCGAAAATTCTCAAAACGCCTGTCCGATGCCGATGTAGATAAATACGTCGTTGTCTGGGTCGGGGCCAGATACGGGCGCTGCCAGGTCCAATCGTATGGCGCCAAGTGCGGTGTTGTACCTCACACCGACGCCTGCGCCCGAATGCCATTCGCCGCTATCGTCCCAGAGCGCGTCCGCCGCGATGTAGCCCGCGTCGTAAAAGGCGACCAGACCAATAGCATCTGTGACATCTTGGCGAAGCTCTCCGGACAGTCCAACGAATGATCGCCCGCCAGAATCTTCGCCATCCTGCACTGCGCCCAATCCTCTGAAGTCTTGTCCGCGGACGGTTCCGCCGCCGCCGGAAAAGAACAAGAAATTCGGCGGCAAATCAGTGATGCCGCCGCCCATGACGGTGCCCAATTGCAATCTTCCGGCCAGACGTGTGCTGTTCTGCTCCCCCAGACCCGCATAGCCCCGCAAATCCAGCAGTCCACGACCGCCGAACGTGCTGCTGTCGGTGACGAAAAAGGGCGCGACGTTGGCCGACGCATAAAGACCCGAGGTCGCATCAAGCGGCAAATCCCGGCTGTCATAGGTAAGGCCCACAGGCAAAGTAAGCAGCGTGACGGAACGATCGCTGAAATTGTCAGAGATGTCCGAATATCGAAACCCAACACCGATCTGTCCGACCAAATCGTCTGAAATCTGTTGTTCCACACCAGCCAGGCCATCGAAAACAAATTCGCGAAAGGTTTCTTCGTCGAGATATTCAACTCCCAACTCTGTCACAAAAGTAGTATCGGGCGTCGCTGTCGCCGGGCGCGCAAACGTTGCGTTAAGGTCGAAATCAGGCGAGCCGGATGCCTGGCCGATACCTGTGATCTCTGCATCAAAGCTTAGCCTCTCACCTCCGCCGGTGACGTTGCGATGTATCCAATAGGCCGACAACGTCACACCGTCGACACTGGACACTTCGCCACCAAAACCAAGTCGGCGCAGCGGCGCCTCGACCAATTCGCCATCGATATCGATCGTTCCGTCCGGCCTCACAGCGCCTTCGCGCAGCGCAACAGAGCTGAAAACGCCGGTCCTGCGCAATCGATTTGCGGCGCGATCCAGTTCTGCTGGACTAAATACTTCTCCGGTCGGCAGGCCCGCAATCTCCAGCACGCGCGCCGTGGGCATCCGGTTTTGGCCTTGCGGCACCAAGTTGCCAAAGCGCAAAACCGGCCCAGGCTCAATTTCGATGACGGCATCCAGCGTGGCGGAGCGGTTTTGCGCCGTGATGGATTGGTCGGAAACGCGCGCAGTGGCGTGACCGATATCGCGCCACGCATCAATTGCATCGCGTGTTGCATTGCGCAAAATGCCCGTATTGGCCGGCGCATCCGTGACAAAACCCTCCGTTGCGACCTGTCCCGGCGCCTGCGGGCTGATCGCGACCTCTCCCAGGCGGAACGGTGCCCCAGCCGCGACACGGATCACGATGCTGTCGATCCTATCCGGGGCGGAAAACGGTGAGATTTGCGCCGCCTCGCGTCCGTCGATTTCAATCGAAATGGTGCCGGCGAAATAGCCCTGGTCATAAAGGACAGCAAGCAACCGTCCGTATTCGGCACGCGCTGCTGCGACTGTATCGGAGGTCGGCGTTTCGTCGTTGCGCAACAGAACTGATGTCGCCTCAAGCATGCCGCGCAGTTCGGCATCGTCGCCCACCAATTCCAATACACGTTCCGCCCAGGCGAAATTCGTCGTCGCGCATACAACGATCGCGATGCAAAAGATCGGGCGGAAACGTCTCAAACTAGATTCTCAGCGGCAGCTTTCACCGTTCTATCGAAGGCCCATTGCCGCGGCTAGCCCCGGGACGATTTGCGCCCTTGCCGCGTCGGCAAGGGCCGCCTAACTCCCAATGAAAGCACGAGGAGGCTTCGATGGCGAAACTTGTGACGATCTTCGGCGGCAGTGGGTTTATTGGCCGGCATGTTGCACAGCGTATGGCAAAGCGCGGCTGGCGGGTGCGTGTCGCGGTGCGTCGACCAAACGAAGCGCTGTTTGTCAAACCCTATGGCGCGGTCGGACAGGTGGAGCCTGTCTTGGCGAATGTCCGCGACGATGCCTCTGTTCGGGCCGCGATCCAAGGCGCCGATGCCGTTGTGTCCTGTGTCTCCGTTACGGTACAGCACGGGAAACAGACGTTCGGGACGATCCAGCATGAAGGAACCGCCCGCATTGCCCGCATTGCAGCAGAGGAAGGCGCAGGCGCACTGATTCACATTTCAGCAATCGGCGCGGATGCCAAAAGCGACAGCGTTTACGCACAGACCAAAGCCGCGGGTGAAACCGCCATCCAAGAGATGTTTCCGAACGCTGTGATCCTACGGCCATCGATTATTTTTGGTCCGGGTGATGGGTTTTTCAATCAGTTCGGATCGATGGCCCGCATGATGCCGATCCTGCCGATCTTCGGTGCGGAGACTCGGTTTCAACCGGTCTATGTCGGAAATGTCGCCGAAGCGGCAGAAATGGGTGTGCTTGGGTCCGCCGCCCCAGGAATTTACGAGCTTGGCGGGCCGGAGGTGCGTACGTTTCGGGAATTGATGCAAGAGCTGATGCAGGTCATTCAGCGCCGGCGGCTCATTCTGAATTTGCCGTTCTGGGTCGGCAATGTAATGGGCGGCGCGCTTAACTTTGCGCAAGCGCTGACATTGGGGCTATTTAAGAATACGCTTGTGACGCCCGACCAAATTAAGCTCCTGAAGATCGATAACGTCGCATCTGCACATCTTCCGGGATTAGCTGAGTTGGGTATCGAACCTGTCGCGATGGAAGCGATCTTGCCCGAATACCTTTGGCCCTATCGTCCGTCGGGGCAATACGCTGAGATCAAAGACAGCGCACGCGACATGCGAACTTAGGAATAGGCAATGATCAGCAACGTAACGCCAAGAATGATGCGGTAAATCACATAGGGCGTGAAGCTGACGGACCGCAAAAGCCGCATCATCAGGAAGAGCGCCGCGAGTGCTGACAGCAACGCAAAGACTGCTGCTATGGCGCCATCGCGGGCGGCTTGGGCATCGGCCGTTGCAATGACCTCTCCGGTCAGAAACGCGCCAGACGCAATGATCGTTGGGATCGACATCAGCATTGCCAGTCGGGCTGAGTCTTCTCGCCCGTATCCCAAAAGGCGGCCTGAGGTGATGGTGATCCCGGATCTCGATGTGCCCGGAATGAGCGAGACCGCCTGCCACAGCCCCATGATGAATGCGTGCCGTAAGGTCCAGTGTTCTGCGCGGCGGTCTGTCGCGCCGCGTTGATCCGCCCAGTACAGCACCAGCCCAAAGACCAGCGTGGTCCATCCCACAACGGTGATGGATCGCAGTGCTTGATCAAGCCCTGTCGCCGCAAGAAAAACACCAAAAACCGCAACCGGTATTGTACCGATCGCAAGGCATAAGGCCAGAAATGCGCCGCGCGTGTCGATCTTGCCTTGGATCAGCCTCAGCGAACCCCAAAGTGTTTCGCGGACGTCGGACCAAAAGTACAGGATCACCGCACCCAACGTCCCGACATGCACGGCGACATCGATGACCTGCCCTTGGTCTTCAAGCCCGGTTAGACCCGGCAAAAGAATCAAGTGGCCGGAGGATGACACCGGAAGAAACTCGGTAATTCCCTGAATCAGGGCCACAATCAAGAGATGGTAGAGGCTCATGGTCCTATGCATAACCCGGTAAGTATATGAAATTAAACACCCAAGATGAGATCGGAACGCATTATGACCTTATTTCCCCCGAGATCCGCTATTTGCACACCAGATGGGGAATTTTTTTTCGATAAAGGTCAATATTGCTGTCTTTTATCACTCCGATGCGTTAGGTATAGCGGCCGAGCAAGCGGAGGAATTCATGGCCAGCCAGAAAATGCTCAGATTCGTGACGGTGGATAAGGCGATGCCTGAAAAGCGTCCGCCCGATCTGCGCCGCGACGACTTCCATGAGATTTATGGCGAATACGCCTCCGCTAAGGCGACCGAGCAAGCCGGCCGTTGCAGCCAGTGTGGCGTTCCCTATTGCCAGTCGCATTGTCCCTTGCATAACAACATTCCCGATTGGTTGCGGCTCACCGCCGAAGGCCGCCTGCAAGAGGCCTACGAAGTGAGCCAGGCAACCAACACATTTCCAGAGATTTGCGGCCGGATTTGCCCACAAGATCGACTTTGTGAAGGCAATTGCGTCATCGAACAGTCAGGCCACGGCACGGTGACGATTGGATCGATCGAAAAGTACATTACCGACACCGCCTGGGAAAACGGGTGGGTAAAGCCGATTGAAGCGGCCGAGGAACGCGGTGAAACGGTTGCCATCATTGGCGCGGGCCCCGGTGGGCTTGCCGCGGCAGATCGGCTCCGCCGCGCGGGATTGCAGGTCACCGTCTATGATCGCTACGACCGGGCCGGCGGATTGCTCACCTATGGCATTCCTGGGTTCAAACTTGAAAAACCCGTGGTAATGCAGCGTATCGATCAGCTTGCCGCGGCGGGGATCAAGTTTGAGCTGAACACGGATGTCGGGCCGGATATCGGATTTGACGATATCCGGGCGGCGCATGATTTCGTCGTCATCGCGACCGGGGTTTACAAGACGCGCGGTCTCCAAGCGCCGGGCGTCGGCGCACAAGGGATCGTGCGCGCAATCGACTACCTGACCGCGTCAAACCGCAAGAGCTTTGGCGATGGCGTCCCGGACTTCGACAACGGCGCGTTGAATGCAGAAGGCAAACGCATTGTGGTTATCGGTGGCGGAGATACCGCGATGGATTGCGTCCGCACCGCTATCCGGCAAGGCGCGACCAGCGTGAAATGTCTTTATCGGCGCGACCGCGCGAACATGCCGGGCTCGCAACGTGAAGTTGCCAATGCCGAGGAGGAAGGCGTGGAGTTTGTGTGGTTGACCGCGCCGAAGGGTTTCGTCGGCGATCCGGTCGACGGTGTGATCGTGCAGCAGATGCGATTGGGCCAACCGGATGTAACCGGCCGGCAAACGCCCGAAGTGATCGAAGACGCCGATTATACGGAACGGGCGGATATGGTTGTCATGGCGCTTGGCTTTGAGCCTGAGGATTTGCCGCAGCTATGGGATACTGAAGGCCTGGAGGTCACACGTTGGGGCACGATCAAGGCCAATTTTCGCACCCATGAAACCGCTTTGCCGGGCGTTTATGCCGTCGGCGACATCGTACGCGGCGCTAGCCTTGTCGTCTGGGCAATCCGTGACGGTCGAGAAGCCGCCGATGCGATCCTCGAAAGTCTCGCGGCGCCGACCACAATCGCCGCGGAATAACGCGGATCGACTTTGGACTATCTGAATTAATTCGGCCGGTCTTTGTGACCGCCGATCTAGCTGGAAAGGTCGTTATGTTTGACCTCGGAAAAATGGCCGCCGCGCTCGTTCTTGTCGGCACATCTGCGTCCGCTCAAACGGCGCCCACATTCGTTGTCCCGGCGGGTTGCTCGGCTTTTTTGACCGTTCAGTCCCGGCAATGCACGGTGTCGCATTATTGGACCTGCCCGTCCGAGCCTGAGGGCACGTTTTGGCGGGCGGCGCTCGATTCTGATGGGCCCTATTATCTTAGTCAAAGCGATGAGAACTATCGCTGGCTTCGCGGCTATAGCCTGCGCAGCGACAGCCAAAGCGAGCTTATCGTGCCAGAGGCGGACCCGGCAAATCTGGACGAGCTTTTTGAAACGGGCACGGACGCGATGGAATTTACCTTGCTTCGTCGTGACGCGGGTATCGAGTTTGAGCGGACATATACCGGATTTGACACGATCACGGGTGCTACGGTGATTATCGATGGCGAAGAGCTTCTGCTGACAGATTTCGCGTATGAATATGAAACCGAGCAAGGCACGAGCCGAACAAGTGGGAACCAATTCCTAAGCCAGGAACGCAGGTTGTTTTTCGGCGGCATCGAAACCGTGACGCTGCCCTCGGGCGAGGTTTTGGAAGCAGATTATTCACCACGGGAATTCATTGATCCCGGCGAAGAGGGTTTCCTCAGCATGCTCCCCCTTTACGATTGCGGGGATGTCATCAGCGCATTGCCGTGGTCGGAGGACCGGGGATAATGCAATCGACCGGTCAATGCTTGTGCGGCGCCGTCAGGATTACGGCCGTTGCTGCGGACAGCTTCCAAGCCTGCCATTGCACGGAATGCCAAAGGTGGACAGGCGGCGGGCCGCTTTATGCTATTCGCGTGACGGATCTTCGGATTGATGGCGAGGATGCCGTGCGCGCTTATCGGCACAGCGCTTGGGGCGAGCGGGTGTTTTGCGGCACATGCGGCACCGCGCTTTATTGGAAATTGCAAGGGCGCAGCATCGCCTTTGTGGCGCTTGGTCTGCTCGACGACCGATCCGGCAAGCGGTTGGGCGAAGAGATTTTTGTCGATCATCGACCCGATTGGTTGCCGTCGGCCGAAGGCGCGGCACAGCACTACGAAGCTGAGATGAAGGCGCAGCTTGACGCCTTTTTGAAGACGGAGACATCGCTATGACCTCTCTCCCCAGCACCTGGGCCAAGGACGAAGAAACGCGTCGGCAATGGCTGGAGCAATTTGGCATGTATTCGCAGGCCGATGAGCACAGCTCTTGCGGGGTGGGCCTTGTTGTGGCGATTGACGGAAAGCCGGCACGCAAGGTCGTTCAGGCCGGGATTGATGCGCTTAAGGCCATTTGGCACCGCGGGGCCGTCGATGCAGACGGGAAAACCGGTGACGGGGCAGGGATCCATGTGCAGATTCCGCCCCGATTTTTCTACGACCAGGTACGCCGCACCGGGCATGAGCCGCGGGGCGACGAGTTGATGGCGGTCGGCCAGATCTTTCTGCCCCGGAATGATTTTGGGGCACAGGAAACCTGCCGGACGATTGTCGAATCCGAAATCCTGCGGATGGGCTATTATATCTACGGATGGCGGCACGTTCCGGTCGATGTCTCGGTGCTTGGCGAGAAGGCCAACGCAACCCGTCCGGAGATCGAACAGATCATCGTGTCAAACGCCAAAGGCGTCGATGAGGAGACATTCGAGCGGGAGCTTTACGTGATCCGCCGGCGGATCGAAAAGGCTGCGGCCGCGGCACAAGTGCCGTCGCTTTATATGTGTAGCCTGTCCTGTCGGTCCATCATCTACAAGGGCATGATGCTGGCCGAACAAGTGGCCGAGTTTTACCCGGACCTCAAAGACGACCGTTTTGAGAGCGCTTTTGCAATCTACCACCAGCGGTATTCCACCAATACGTTTCCGCAATGGTGGCTGGCGCAGCCGTTCCGCATGTTGGCCCATAACGGCGAGATCAACACGCTCAAGGGCAACATCAATTGGATGAAAAGTCACGAAATTCGCCTCTCGAGCCAGAATTTTGGAGAGATGGCGGAGGATATCAAACCGATCATTGCCAATGGCGCGAGCGACTCTGCGGCGCTGGATGCCGTTTTTGAAGTTCTGGTGCGTGCAGGGCGCAATGCACCGATGGCCAAGACGATGCTGGTGCCCGAGGCCTGGAGCCAGACCTCATCCGAGCTACCCCGCGCCTGGCGCGACATGTATTCATACTGCAATTCCGTCATGGAGCCCTGGGACGGCCCGGCAGCGTTGGCGATGACCGATGGACGTTGGGTCTGTGCGGGCTTGGACCGCAACGGCCTGAGGCCGATGCGCTATGTCGTCACTGGCGATGGCTTGATGATCGCCGGCTCCGAGGCCGGTATGGTCCCGGTCGATGAGGCGCGCGTCGTCGAAAAAGGCGCGCTCGGGCCCGGCCAGATGATTGCCGTCGACATGCAGGATCAAAAGCTATTCCACGATGTTGAGATCAAGGATGCACTGTCGGCGGCGAAGCCGTTTGGCGAATGGGTCGAAAAAATCACCGACCTGACCGAAGCCACTGCCGGCGTGACCGAAACGACGAAGTTCGAAGGGGCCGATCTGCGCCGGCGCCAGGTAGCGGCCGGGTATTCCGTAGAAGAGCTTGAACAGATCCTCGCGCCCATGGCGGAGGACGGCAAAGAGGCGTTGGCCAGCATGGGCGACGACACGCCGTCGGCGGTGCTCAGTTCAAAATACCGCCCACTTAGCCATTATTTCCGGCAGAACTTCAGTCAGGTCACCAATCCGCCGATTGACAGTCTGCGGGAATACCGGGTCATGAGCCTCAAGACCCGGTTCGGAAACCTCAAGAACGTGCTGGACGAAGACAGTTCCCAGACGGAGATATTCGTCTTGGACAGCCCGTTCGTGGGCAACGCGCAATTTGAGGTCATGCTGCATGAATTCGGCGCTAACGTCGTTACATTGGATTGCACTTTTCCCGCCGGTGGCGCCTCGGATACCCTGCACGAGCATTTGGGGCGCATTCGCGCGGAGGCCGAGGATGCCGTTCGTTCCGGCGCAAGCCACATCGTACTGACCGATCAAGGGCAAAGCGCCGACGCCGTGCCGATGCCAATGATCTTGGCGACATCGGCGGTGCATTCCTGGCTCACCCGGCAGGGCCTTCGGACCTTCTGTTCGTTGAACGTCCGGTCCGCTGAATGCATCGATCCGCACTATTTCGCTGTGCTTGTTGGCTGCGGCGCAACGACAGTGAATGCCTATCTTGCAGAGGATAGCCTTGCTGACCGGATTGAACGCGGTTTGCTGGACGGGCCCTTAACGGAGACCGTCGCCCGGTTTCGCAAAGCCATTGATGCAGGTCTTTTGAAGATCATGTCGAAGATGGGTATTAGCGTCATCTCCTCCTACCGCGGCGGTCTGAATTTCGAGGCAGTGGGCCTCAGCCGGGCCATGGTGGCGGAATATTTCCCCGGCATGATCAGCCGGATTTCCGGGATCGGCGTGACAGGTCTACAGCGCCAGGCCGAGGCGGTGCATGCCCGCGGCTGGATCAAACGTACGGACGTCTTACCGATCGGCGGTTTTTACAAATCGCGCACCAGCGGTGAAAAACACGCGTGGGAAGCGACCACGATGCATATGATGCAAAGTGCCTGCGCGCGCGGGTCGTTTGAATTATGGAAGCAATATTCGGCCAAGATGTCGAAAAACCCGCCGATCCATCTGCGCGATCTGCTGGATATTAAGGCGCTTGGAAAGCCGGTTCCGCTTGAAGAGGTTGAGAGCATTACCTCGATCCGCAAGCGTTTTGTGACGCCTGGGATGAGCCTTGGCGCGCTGTCGCCGGAAGCACATAAGACGCTCAATGTTGCCATGAACCGCATCGGTGCAAAGTCCGACAGCGGAGAAGGCGGCGAAGATCCGGCGCATTTTGTACCCGAACCGAACGGCGACAATCCGTCGGCCAAGATCAAGCAGGTGGCCAGTGGGCGGTTTGGCGTGACGGCTGAATACCTCAACCATTGCGAAGAGCTTGAGATCAAAGTCGCGCAAGGCGCCAAGCCCGGCGAAGGCGGGCAATTGCCCGGTATGAAAGTCACCGACCTGATCGCGCGGCTTCGCCATTCGACCAAAGGCGTGACACTCATCAGCCCGCCGCCGCACCACGATATCTATTCGATTGAGGACCTCGCGCAGCTCATCTATGACCTCAAACAGATCAACCCGCGCGCAAAGGTGACGGTGAAACTGGTGGCCTCTTCGGGCGTGGGCACCATTGCTGCCGGGGTCGCCAAAGCCAAGGCTGATGTGATCCTGATTTCGGGCCATAACGGCGGTACCGGCGCCTCTCCCGCAACATCGATCAAATATGCCGGACTACCCTGGGAAATGGGCCTGACCGAGGCACACCAGGTGCTGGCCATGAACAATTTGCGCTCACGCGTGACGCTGCGCACGGATGGCGGATTGCGGACAGGCCGCGACATCGTGATGGCGGCGATGATGGGTGCAGAAGAATTTGGGATCGGAACGGCCGCGCTGATCGCGATGGGATGCATTATGGTGCGGCAATGCCAATCGAACACATGCCCGGTCGGGGTCTGCACGCAAGATGACGCGTTACGCGCCAAGTTCACTGGCACGGCCGACAAGGTGGTGAACCTCATCACATTTTACGCTCAGGAAGTGCGTGAAATCTTGGCCGAAATCGGCGCAAGATCGCTTGATGAGGTGATCGGTCGAGCGGACCTCTTGGCCCAGGTCAGCCGAGGTGCGGCGCATCTGGACGATCTTGATCTCAACCCGATGCTCATAACTGTCGACGGCGCGGACCAAATTGAATACGACCGCTATCGCAAGCGAAATGCCGTGCCCGATACGCTCGACGCCCAGATCGTCAAGGACGCCCACCGTTTCCTTGAGGACGGCGAGAAGATGCAATTGTCATATGCAGTGCAAAACACGCTCCGCACCATAGGGACGCGGACCTCAAGCCATATCGTGCAAGCCTTTGGCATGCGCAACACGTTACAGCCGGATCATTTGGTTGTGAAACTTGAAGGCTCCGCCGGGCAGTCCTTGGGGGCGTTTGCGGCGCCGGGTCTAAAGCTGGAAGTCTCCGGCGACGCCAATGACTACGTCGCCAAAGGTTTGTCAGGTGGCACCGTTGTGGTGAAACCGCCGCAGGTGAGCCCGCTGAAGGCCGACGAAAACACCATAATCGGCAACACGGTTCTCTACGGTGCGACAGACGGTTATTTGTTTGCTGCCGGCCGCGCGGGCGAACGTTTTGCGGTTCGCAACTCAGGCGCAAAGGTGGTCATCGAAGGATGCGGATCGAATGGTTGCGAGTACATGACCGGCGGGGTCGCCGTGATCCTCGGCGCGATCGGTTCAAACTTCGGCGCCGGGATGACCGGGGGTATGGCCTATCTCTACGATCCTGACGGCACCGTGCTAACCAACGTGAACCTCGAAACGCTGGTGTCGTGCCCAGTGCGCGTGGCGCATTGGGAGGCGCAGCTTAAGGGTTTGATTGAGGCGCATCTTGCCGAAACCGGAAGCCGGAAGGCCGCCAATATCCTTCAGAACTGGACCCTAGAACTGAAACATTTTGTCCAGGTCTGTCCGAAAGAAATGCTCGGCAAGCTCGCCCACCCAATCGGGATCGAAGCCGACGCGGTGCCGGCCGAATAGGATTGGCCGGATGGGTTTTGAGGGGGCTTGCCTAAGCGCCCACAATGTCCGCGTCGCTGTAGCCCTGCAAATAAAGCAGCGCGGTTAGATCGCCGTTATTGATCACGATCTCGGCCTGTTCTTGGACGGAGGGTTTGGCATGAAGTGCAACGCCCATGCCAGCCGCGCCCAACATGCCAAGATCGTTGGCACCGTCACCGACGGCAATCGCGTCTTCGGCAGTGATGCCGAGCTGGCGGGCGATGTCGTTAAGCGCGGTCACTTTGGCATCGCGCCCCAAAATCGGCTGTCCAACCCTTCCGGTTATGACGCCGTTTTCGGTGATCAAACTATTGGCGCGGTTTTCATCGAAACCCAAATGTGCCGCAACCGCCTCGGTGAAGGCCGTAAACCCGCCCGAGACCAAAGCGGCATAGGCCCCTTGCGCCTTCATCGTCGCCAAAAGTGCGGCGCCGCCGGGCGTGTAGGTTATGCGGGTTTGCACGACGCGATCGATCAAATTCTCCGGGAAACCCTTCAACAGCTCGACACGTTCAGTCAATGCGGCTTCGAAGTCGAGTTCTCCATTCATCGCGCGTGCGGTGATTTCAGAAACGCCCGAGCCGATCCCCGTCTCGGCCGCCAATTCATCAATGCATTCTTGCTCGATCATGGTGCTGTCCATATCGGCGATGAGCAGCCTTTTGCGGCGATTTTTGGCCGGAAGAAATGCAAGATCAACCGCTTGATCCTGCAAGTCAGCCTGAAGGCTGTCGGCATGGTCTGGCACGACATCGATCGAAAATTCGGCCGCCCTGCCCGGCGACAGCCAAACCACGTCCCCGCCACCTAAGGCATTGCGCAACGCGTCGGGCAAGGCCGTCGGCAAGGTGCCGGCAGGGGCGATGAGCGTTGCTACAAACACAAATTGGGCTCCTTCACTGGCAAGGCAGTCACACCATGAAACACGTCTGGGGGCCAGCTGCAATTCGGCGTTTTACGGCCAGGCTCAGGCGCTTATGGTCCGTGCCAATCCGCTGCTGCGGGAGGTCTGGTGGGACTTCGAGAGCTGTTCGTCGCGCTTGTTGCGCTCCTGTGCTTGGGGCTGGGCCTTCTGTTGATGGAACAGCCGCGCACCGGGCTTGCTATCACGCAATTGAATGTGGCGGGCACACCAGCAACAATCATGCAAGTTGCCGGGGTTCAGGCCCCGGTTGTGGTGATCGCGCATGGGTTTGCGGGCTCGCGGCAATTGATGCACCCGATCCAACTCACCCTGGCGCGCGCGGGCTACATCACCGTCAGTTTTGATTTCGAAGGCCACGGCCGCAACCCGCAGCCGATGCGCGGTGATGTTGACGATATCGAAGGCACCACGCGCTTGCTGGTCGACGAACTTGCGCGTGTGGCCACAGCGGCAGGTGCATTGCCCGGGGCAGATGGCCGGCTTGCCGTGGTCGGACATTCGATGGCCTCCGATATTATTGTGCGCTTTGCCATCGAAGAACCGGATGTCGACGCAGTCGTCGCGGTGTCGATGTTCTCTGATGCCGTGACGGATGCGGCGCCGGCAAACTTGCTGGTAATCAACGGTCAATTCGAAGGCCGCTTGCGCGATGCCGCACGAGAGATCATGGCCGAGCTTGATGCGGTCGAAGGCGATGTCGTCGGGGCCCCTGGCGGCGACTTCGCCAGACGCGCGATTGTGGCACCGGGCATGGAACATGTTGGCGTCCTTTATTCGGCGACAACACTTGCCGAGACGCTCAATTGGCTGAATGAGAGCTTTGGCCGCGACGTCTCGAACGGGCTTGCCCTGATCGGTTTGCCCGTTGTTCTGACGTTGCTGGGGTTGGTCGTGATCGCGCAACCCATTGCGCGGGCTTGGCCAGCTGGGCGCCGCGTCAACGAGGTGCCGCCGGGGGCGTTTTGGACCTTGTCGATCGTACCGGCGATCCTGACGCCACTTGTCTTATGGCTGGTGCCGACGACCTTTCTTCCGGTCCTTGTCGCAGATTACCTTGCCGTGCATTTGGCGATCTATGGGGCGTTGGTTTTAGGCGGATTGGTTATCGAAGGTGACGCGCCGCGCGTTAAAGGTTGGCGCGCGGGTTTGGGCGTGGCCTTGTTCGGCATCCTCGTGATAGGCGGCACGCTCGATCGCTACGTTGCAAATTTCATCCTCAGCGGAGACCGATGGGTGATTTTTGCAGCGCTTTTGCCCGGCGCCGTGTTGGCCATGGTCGCTGATGCGACCTTGCTGCAAGCGGCTCAGGCGCCGGCTTGGCGGCGTGTCGTTGCGCGGGCCGCGTTTCTTCTGTCGCTGATGATCGCCGTGGCACTGGATCCGGCGCGGCTTTTTTTCTTGGTCCTCGTATTGCCCGTCATGGTCCTTTACTACGTCGTGTTCGGGTTGGTCGGTGGCTGGGTTGGTCGGCGCTCAGGCTCCGCTTTGGCGATGGGGCTTGGCTTGGGCGTCATCTTGGCTTGGGCGCTTGCGGCGACCTTTCCTCTCTTCGATGCTCAATAGCCGGTCATTTCGAGATAGCCGCGCCCGCCATGGGTGCCGCTGATCGACACAGGCCCTTCCCAATAGGGAAAGCTGGTTGCCATCCAGGCCTCAGGGTTCAAAGCATCCAACGTGACGCTGAGGTTTTGGCGAGGCAGGTCGATCTGCCATCGCGTGGGAACATTGCGGCCTGCAACATCGGTGTTGTCCAGCGGCGTGAACGTCATGGCGCCGTCCGGCAAGGCCTCAGCGTTCCCATCCGGCGTGATCCAGGTGCCGGAGGTGAAATCGGGCCCGGCGCGATCTCGCAAGCGGAAACCCATCAGCCGAGCCCCATCCACAAACGATAACGATATCCAGTCCCAACCGTCTTGCGTTTCCGACAAAGGCTGAGACGACCATTCCCGATCCAGCCAGCCTTGCCCGGTCACGGCGACATCGCCGTCAGGCAGCGCCAAAGTGCCCGCAACTTGGTAAAACGGCTGCGAATAGTAATAGCTCGCCTGGCCCTGCGCTGATTTGACTGAATAACCGGCATCGCCGTGAAAGATCAGCGGACCCTGCGCTTCAAGCGTTAGCGTATAGCCAAATTCGGCGCCCCGCGCGGTCAGATTAAGCCGGTCATACGCGTCCGTGCCGCCCGGCAAACCGCGCATTTCCCAATCATCGATCCAAGCAACAAAGGGCTCTGCGTCAACACCGGCTTGACCCGTGCCGCCGCGGGCCAACCGTTCCGCAACGAAATGATGATCCGGCGTGGTCAACCCCACATGACCCATCCACACTTGTTCGGTTCCCCAAAGATCCGGCAATTCCGGCGCCTGCGCGGACCGGAAGAGCGTCCACTGAATGCCGTATTCCGTACCGTCCTCCCCCCGCAGCGTTGCGGTCAGGTACCACCACTCAATCCGGTATTCGGGATGCGCGCCGTGATCGGTTGGAAAGTCGAATTCGGCCCCGCGTTCGGGAACCGCAAATCCCTCGGCTTCGGTGCCAAGCCCGGCAAAGCCTTGGCTCAGCGCGGGCAGCGGCAGGAGGATCAAACAAAGGGCCTTAGCGTTCATGAGCAAAAACCTGCAACAGCCGTGCCGGTGCCAGTCGCGCCAGTCGCAATGCCGGCCAAAGCGCGGCTAATCCGGAAGCCAAAAAGGCTAAGGCGGCCAATTGCAGCCAATCGCCCGGGTAAAGGACCATCGGCAGACGCCACCCGAAGGCTTGTGTGTTAACCAAGTTGAGCAGCATCCAGGCCAGCACCAATCCAACCGGAAGGGCCAAGGCAAAGGTCAGCGCAGCCAGGATCAGCGCGCGGATGACCTCTCCCCGTGCGAGCCGGTTCTTGGTTTCCCCCATCGCCCAAAGGGGCGCCACTTGCGGCAGGCGCATCTGGGCCAGGGTCAAAAAAGCAATGAGCATCGCCAGTCCAGCAACGCCGAGCGTCAGTGCCGACAAAGCGGCCGTTATCTGAAAGGTGCGGTCAAAAATCTGGATCGACAATTCGCGCTGCGCGGCCTGGTCCGAGATTGCCCGGTCTGACTGACCATATGCGCGAAGGGCGTTGATCAATTCGGGCACGCCGGCCGGATCAATGCGTACGGCAAAGCCAAAGGGCGCAATGTCGGGATAGGTTGCGGCAAAGATTGCCTCGCCCAAGATGACCTCACCTAAAGGGTTTCCGTAATCGGCATAGATCGCCGCGACCAGCAGATCGAGGCCGGGGGCCACCGGAAGACGGTCGCCAATCGACAAACCGGCGCGAATTTGCAGCTGTTCGTTCACGAACGCGGCCTGCCCGGCGTAAAGCTGGTCCCAGGCATCGGGTACGGCATCCAGCAAGGGCCAACCGTCGCGGTAGGTTGCGTGGTCTGCCAAGGCGCGCACGCGGCTTGCTTCGCCCAGCACGGTGCGTTCCAATCCGATGACGGGCAATACGGCATCGGCGCGAGGCTCTAGAAAGCTGCGAAGCGCGTCGGGATCACCTTCGGCGAAAACATAAAGTTCGGAGCCGAGACGCTGCTCAATCCAGGTTACGAAGGTGTCGCGGAACGACCCGACCATAGTTGAGACGCCAATATTTGCTGCAAGCGCGAGCAAAAGTGCCATCAGCGCTAAGGACAGGCCAGGGACTTGCTGGCGCGTATCGGCCAAAGCCCACTGACCGAACGGTGCGCGCGCCAATGGATTTATGAGTGACAAAACCGCCGTCAGGGTTGGGGGAAGCAGCACGGCCGCACCAAGCAGGAGAGCAGCAATCGCACTGAACGCGAGGATCAGCCCCTGCCCAAATGCGGCAAGGCCAGCCGCCGAAAGGATGGCAGCAGCGCCGAGGATTGCTTGCCACCGCAGCACACGGCCGTGCCGCATGGCCCAAGCGCGTGGCAAGGCTGGCGCCAGAATTGGCATCCTGGCCACCCGCCACAATGCACCAGCCCCGGCAATCGCCGCACCAATCAGTGTGATCAACAGCGCCCAGGCTGCCCAAATCGGGTCAAATCCCAGCTCTCCGGACACCGGCGCGCCATAGAGACCTCTCAACGTGCCCGCCACACCGGGCAGCAAAACCGCGGCAATCATGTATCCAAGTGCGATACCGAGAATGCCGGCGATCGTTGCAATTGCCAAAAGCTCGCCTGCCATCAAAACCACGACCTGGCGCAAGGGAACGCCAAGCGCGCGCATCGTTCGGATCACCTGGCGGCGCTGCTCGACCGCCAATCCGATCGCGCTGTGCGCAATGAAAAGGCCAACGCCGAACGACAAAAGCCCAAATGCAGTGAGGTTGAGGTGGAAAGAGCCGGTAAGTTCACCGAGATCGGCTGCCGTCTCTGCCGAGCGGAGCTCTAGTCCCAGGGTGCCGGCAATGGGCGGCAAGCTGGCAGGTTGCTGTGCCGCCACGATGAGATAGCTTGGATCGCGTTGGCCCGACAACGCGGCAACCGTCGCAATATCGGCAAGCCCTGTATCCGGTGGCAACGCGGCGCTTGTCGCTGTGTTGAGCGTCGGGGCCGATGTTTCCGAGCTAATAAACACCAGGGCGGTATCGCCAGAGAGCTCCTGAAAATCTGTCGCGCCGCCAAGGATATCGGGTGGGATCACACCCGGCGGCGCGGTCAGCGGGTCAACGCCAAGGAGCGTCAGGCCGTCGTGGCGGGCTTCGATTACCGGGCTGACCAAGTACCCTTGCCGCCGCAGTGCGACATAATCCGCGACCGGGATCGGGCCATTGTCAGGGCGCGCCAAACGCGCCAGGTTTTGGCTATCAAGCAATGCCGCGGCCCGGTCATAGGCCGTCCGTGCCTCGGCGTTAATGGCTTGCACCGCCGACCAAAGTGCAGTTGCAAGCATCAATCCCATCACCAGTGCGGCGAGCTGACCGGGCCGCCGACGCCAATGGGACAAAAGCGCGCCGAGACCGATCATGAAAGTCGTCCTCGGCTGAGATGCAAGCGGTGCTGAAGCTTGCTGGCCAGTCTTTCGGAATGGGTCACCATCAAAAGAGCCGCATCGGTTTCGGAAACCAGCCGATGGAAGCTCGCCATTACGGAGTCGCCTGTGGCTTCGTCGAGATTGCCAGTCGGTTCATCGGCCAGGATCAGTTTTGGTTTTCCGGCCAATGCCCGCCCGATCGCAACGCGCTGTTGTTGCCCGCCCGACAGCTCTTCGGGGTAACGAGACACCAAATCCGTCAGGCCTAATTGCTCCGTCAGAGCCGCCGCCCAATCGGGATCATAGCGATCTGCCAAGCGTGCCTGAAAGCTGAGGTTTGCCGCCACGGTGAGTGACGGGATAAGATTGAATTGCTGAAATACGATCCCGATATGGTCGCGCCGTAAGCGCGCCAATTCGGGCTCCGCAAGTTTGCTCAAGCCCGTTTGGTCAATCTCGATCTCACCGGCGCTCGGATGATCGAGGCCCGCGACAAGATGCAGCAGCGTGCTCTTGCCGGAGCCGCTCTCACCGGTGAGCGCGACGGAATGCCCTGCGTCGAGTGTGAAGCAAACGTCCGAAAATACAGGCGAGGCTGCACCGGCAAACTGTTTGGCAAGATTGGATACAGTCAGCACCACGTCGATTTCCCATTTGCTCATTGGGAGTTTAGCCCGGCCCGCGACATCGGAAAGTAACAAGCCATCCCTTGAAATCGCGCCGTGGAGTATCGACCTTTGCAGAAGCTTGAGGAGCATTCCCTTGCCGGACAGCCCGGTTCTTTCATCTGGTGAAATCGATAGGCCGCTGACGCCTCTGTTCGAAGCAGAGGTATTCGACGGCCCAGTGACGTTCGTTCCCGTCGTGATCGAGACGCACACATTGATGATCCCGCTGCATACGGCGTCGCTGTCGATGCGGACGTTTCGCGACGGTCAGTGGGAAAACCAGATCAGCGGGCCGCCCAACGTGCATCTAGGACAGATCGGGGAACGCACCGGTTGGCAGTGGCCAGCCGGCGCGCGCGTCATGCGCCTTCGATTGGATCTGACGGAATTGCAAAGATTTGTGGTCGGCGAGATGCGGATGATTGCGTCCGATAGCCGGTTGAAGGGCCTTGCGGCATTGCAAGATGAGAAGATATGCCGGGCCGCTGCGATGATCGAAGAGGTTCTCGGCGATCAACGGCCTGGTCAAGCCGTTCTTTACGATGCATTGGCGCGGATGTTGGTTGTGCATGTCGTCCGGTCCTACATTGTGGCCCGCGATGCAGTATTGCCCGGCGCGATGAGCCCGGAATCGTACACACAAATCATCGCGCATATCGATGCCAAGATTGCAGAACCAATCCGCATTGCCGATTTGTGTGAGATCGCACACATGTCAGAATCGGCGTTTCTGCGCGCCATCAAGTCAGCGACGGGTCGGACCCCGCATGAATTGGTGCGAAGCCGCCGATTAGACGCTGCGCGTCGGCTGTTGCAACTGGGTGAGTTGAGCATCAGCCAGATCGCATCAGAAACCGGGTTTTCCGACCAAGCGCATCTTTCTCGTAGCTTCAAACAAGCATTTGGCCAAAGCCCAAGGCAATGGCGTCGGGGCCAGTGAGCAAAAAACCAAACTAAACTGTTTGGTTCAAAAACTCGACGGAATGGTTCAAGTAAACCGCCACGGCACTTCACATATCCCAATCATGACGCAAGGGAACGAAAACCCAGCGCCAAGAAATAAACGATACCTGTGAAGGACTTGAACCATGAAAACCCTGCTTATCTCCGCCGCTGCAATCGCACTTGCCGTGCCTGCATTTGCCAATGATGGCCTTGAAGGTCGTGACCCTGGACAGGTTTATCCGGTGACGATCACCACCCAACTCGCTGCAGGTGACAATGTGTCCGGCATGACAGCAACCTCTGTGATCGCAATGCGCGCCGCAGAAGACGACGACGATGCCATGTCGATTTATGCGCTTCGTACGGCACCCGAGGTCGTCTCCACGCAAAACGGTGCAGCGCCGGTGGACTCGCAAATCAGCCGGGCACTTGGCGTATCGACGAACGGCATGAGCCTTTCGGCTGTCACGGCCGCCTATCTTGACGAAGTGGCCGACGACTGAATTAACGTCAGTCTTTAAGCCAAGCGGGCCCGATTAGGGCCCGCTTTTTTTGTGCCAGGACCGACAGATCTTGGCGTCACACGATGCATCAACGGAATGCCTACCGTCGCAGCGAAAGCAGCAACGGCGATATTTTGCCCCAAATCGGACATCGAAATTCCGGGCCTTGAGGCATCACATCAGATCCGGTCCGCATCCCTTAGGTGAAACCGCTGGATGCTGCGCGATATCTCACGCCGTGACGGCGTGGCGCGGGCGACGCGCTGCCCTTAATTGCTCGGACAGTCGCGACGCCAAATATTGATTGACCATGTCTTTATAGACGCGACGCAGGCTGACGGAAGAGGGTCTCGTTTAGAGGCGATTAAAAAGATGACCCATTGCGCCGCGGAGGCAATCCTGACCGTCGGGCGGCAGATCGCCAAGCATCCGATTTTCGGCCGCCATTGCGAGCGCTGTCAAACGTTCCGCCTCATCTCGCCCGGTTTCGGTAAGCGTCACCACCAAGCGGCGTCGATCTTCCTGATCTTGCACTACGTCGATCAAGCCGAGCGCCTCAAGCCGGCGCTGCGCGCGGCTGACACGGGCGGCGTCCATCGACGTAAGAATGGAAAGATCATTTGATGAGCATGGCGCATGGCGCGGAAGCACCATCATAATACGCCATTCTGGAAGCTGTAGACCTGCTTCTGCAACAAGGCGCTGAAACAGTCGGTTTGCAACAATTGCCATCTGGAAGGGCAAAAAGCCCTCAAGGTCGATGTTGATAGTTGTCGCGGAGTCTTTCATAGCAACTCCTCCTAAGAGCGGGGGCACCCCTCCCCAATACACGCATACCGCGAGTTGCGTTCAAGAGCAAGGGATCTGTAAAAATAAAATTACAGACCAATGTCAATTTTAGTTTTCAGCTCGTGAATTTTCAAACGGAAAACTGGGGGACGTGGCCAAAATTCGTGGTCGTTGGGATCACAACGGTTGTCTGGATTTTGCCCTTGCCAGCGATTTTCCAGCTCGCTAAATGCGTCGGTGGGACACCCCTCCCCAACGAGGGGCGCATATCTGTAAGGATACCATCGATGGTAATCGAAACTCCGGCGACGCGGCCGGACAATCCGCGTTTTTCATCTGGCCCGTGCGCCAAACCCCCCACCTTTTCGTTTGATAGGCTTGCGGATGCGGCACTTGGTCGGTCGCACCGGGCAAGTGTCGGAAAAACCAAATTGAAGGCCGCGATTGAAAAGACGCGGGATATTCTCCGCATTCCAGCCGCGTACCGGGTTGGCATCGTGCCGGCGTCCGATACGGGTGCGGTCGAGATGGCGATGTGGTCGATGCTTGGTGCGCGACCAGCCACACTCTTGGCTTGGGAAAGCTTCGGGGCCGGTTGGGTCACTGACGCTGTCAAGCAACTGAAAATTGACGCGACAGTGCTGACGGCGGATTACGGCGAAATCGTTGATTTCACGCAGGTCGATTTTTCCACCGATGTCGTCTTTACCTGGAACGGCACGACATCGGGCGTGCGTTTGCCGAATGGCGATCTAATCCCGTCCGATCGCGACGGCCTGACGATTTGCGACGCGACATCTGCGGCATTCGCCCAGGACCTTCCGTGGGACAAGCTCGATGTGGTGACTTTCAGTTGGCAAAAGGTCATGGGCGGTGAAGCAGCGCATGGCATGCTTGTCCTCGGCCCCCGTGCAGTTGCGCGTTTGGAAAGTTACGTGCCGCCATGGCCGCTGCCAAAGATCTTTCGCATGACGAAGGGCGGCAAGCTTATCGAGGGAATTTTTGAGGGTGCAACGATTAACACCCCGTCCATGCTGTGCGTCGAAGATTACCTCTTGGCGTTGGATTGGGCGGAGAGCGTGGGCGGATTGCCTGGCCTAATGGCGCGCGCAAACGCCAACGCGCAAGCCATTTGGGATTTTTGCAATGCCCGCGATTGGATCGACAACCTCGCACAGGACCCGGCCACACGGTCGAATACATCTGTGTGCTTGCGCTTCACTGACCCCCGGATTGCCGATGGCGCGTCCTTTGCCAAGGCTATTGCCAAACGCTTGGAGGTAGAGGGCGTCGCGCTTGACGTGGGTGCATATCGCGATGCGCCGGCGGGGTTGCGCGTCTGGTGCGGCGCAACCATTGAAATCGCGGATATCGAGGCGATGCTCCCGTGGCTTGACTGGGCCTTTGCAGTCGAGATCGAGGCGCAAACTGAGGCTGCCTGAGCGATGTCGCATAGCTACCGTGTCATGGGGCGTCGGAGCCATCTCGGAGAGTTCATCGCGACACATGAGGTGAGCATCGATTTGGACGGCAAGATCAAAGGATGGTCTGAGAATGCCTACGATGTTGCGGTTGATGGAACCGAACCGGCTGCGTTGCCGGAACTGTTCGGCGAAATTGCCAACGCACTTGATCTACCAGTTCTCGATCACGCGACCGGCAGACCCGCCAGCAAGTGAGGCGACGACAAAAGGTCCCCCGAAACCGATCAAATAACTCAAGGAGTGCCGAGAATGGCCCCCAAAGTACTCGTCAGTGACAAGCTGAGTGAAACCGCCGTCCAAATCTTTAGAGATCGCGGAATAGATGTGACCTTCGAACCCGGTGTCGGGAAGGACAAGGAACGCCTTGCCGAGATCATCGGGGGCTACGATGGGCTAGCCATCCGGTCGGCCACCAAGGCCACCGAAAAGCTGATCGCGAAAGCGGACAACCTAAAGGTGATTGGGCGCGCTGGGATTGGTGTCGATAATGTCGACATTCCGGCCGCGAGCCGCAAAGGCATTATTGTGATGAATACGCCCTTCGGCAATTCGATCACCACCGCCGAACACGCGATTGCGATGATGTTCGCGGTGGCACGGCAGATCCCCGAAGCCAATGCCTCAACCCAGGCGGGCAAGTGGGAAAAGTCGCGCTTCATGGGGGTCGAATTGACGGGCAAGACGCTGGGTGTGATCGGTGCCGGGAATATCGGTGCCATCGCGATCAGCCGCGCCCTGGGCTTGCGCATGAAGGTTCTCGCCTATGATCCATTCCTCAGCGAGGAGCGCGCAAAGGAGATTGGCGCAGCAAAGGTGGAATTGGACGAACTGCTGTCGCGGTCGGATTTCATCACTTTACATGTTCCGTTTACCGAAAAGACGGCCAACATCCTAAGCGCTGAAAACCTTGCCAAGACCAAGAAAGGTGTGCGGATCATCAATTGCGCCCGTGGCGGGCTCGTGGATGAGGCCGCCTTGGCGACGCTGCTACGATCTGGCCATGTTGCCGGAGCAGCTTTCGACGTCTTTAAGGATGAACCTGCAACCGAAAACCCACTGTTCAATCTGCCCAATGTGGTCTGCACCCCCCATCTTGGGGCCGCGACGACCGAGGCGCAAGAGAATGTGGCGCTGCAAATTGCCGAACAGATGTCTGACTACCTGCTGACCGGCGCGGTCTCTAACGCGCTCAACATGCCAAGCGTGACCGCAGAAGAGGCCGTCGTCATGGGGCCATGGGTCAAGCTGGCCGAGCATCTGGGCGCCTTTGTTGGCCAGCTGACAGAGGAGGTGATCGAACAGATCACCCTAACCTATAACGGTGTCGTCAAAGACATGAACGTGAACGCGCTGAACTGCGCTGCGATTGCCGGCGTTATGAAGGCCACCAATCCACATGTGAACATGGTCTCAGCACCGGTTTTGGCGAAGGAACGGGGTGTCGAGGTGTCGACTGTAACCCAGGACAAAACAGGGGTCTTTGATGGCTATATTCGGCTGGTCGTGAAAACGGCTCTGCGCGAACGGTCGATTGCGGGTACCGTCTTTTCCGATGGCAGGCCCCGGTTCATTCAGATCAAGGGCATCAATATCGATGCCGAGGTTGGCAGCCACATGCTCTACACGACAAACAAAGACGTCCCTGGGATCATTGGGGCACTGGGCCAAACCATGGGCGAAAACGGCGTTAATATTGCGAACTTCACCTTGGGGCGAACGGCTGTCGATGGCGATGCTATCGCGCTTTTGTATCTTGATGCCCAACCCCCATCTGGCGTTTTGGACAAGCTAATGGCAACGGGCCTATTTCAGTCGGTTAAACCGCTGCGGTTCGAGGCTGCGTAACGCAACGGATATGCGGCAAAAACGGTGTACGGCGCGGCGGTTGTCTTGGACATCCCGCGCTTCGATCACAACCTTAGAAATCGGACCGTGTCGGCTCCATGACGTGCCGCGGGCTTGAACCCCTGGGCCACATCGGGGATAGACGGGCGATCTGTTCACGCCCGCGGCCGGCAATCTTGGGCCCAACAAGGCTCTTCTGCATGCGTCGCCCGATCATCGTAAGGCATAAAATTCGATCGACCTTGTGGTCCGGTCCGGTCCTCAAGGTGGTCGTGCTGAGCGATTTGCATGTCGTTGCACCGTGGGTTTCGCTTCCGGCCCTTGCGCGGGTTGTTGAACGTGTTCAAGCCCTGCAGCCCGATCTGATTTTGCTGCCCGGGGACTTTTTAGCCGACCCAAAGCTTTTCGGTCGGCGCGCACAGCCGGGTGAGATTGTGGCCTTGCTCAGCGCGTTATCGGCGCCTTACGGCGTGCACGCGACCTTGGGCAATCACGACTGGGCCGATTGCCAAATTGCCCAGGCCACAGGCGGCGCGAGAAATTCCGTGGCCGAAGCGTTCGAAAAATGCCCGATCACGCTCTATACAAATACTGCGCGCGATTTGGGTCCCTTTTGGATTGCGGGCCTTGACAGCGCCGTCGGTGCGGGCTCGTCCGAACGGCCAAAACCAAGGCACGATTTGTCCGCCGCGTTAGCGGCTGTCCCAGACGGTGCATCCACAATATTGATGGCGCATGAGCCGGATATCTGGCTTGATAAAGAGCCGGACGTAGCCCTTACGGTTTCCGGCCATACCCATGGCGGTCAGATCGTTCTCGGCAATTGGCGCCCCCTAACACCGTCACGTTATGGTGGACGCCTTGCTCATGGTCTGCAAATTGATGGGGACCGTCATTTGGTTGTCTCTGGTGGGCTTGGGTATTCCGGCATTCCGCTTCGGATCGGTGTTCCGCCAGAGATAACCTTGATCGAACTAGCGGGGAGTGAGGGAGATGGATGATATCGTAATTTTGTCGGGTGCGCGGACCGCGATCGGCACCTTTGGCGGCTCATTGGCTGGCACGCCACCGGCAGAATTAGGGGCCATTGCCGCGCGGTCGGCGCTGAGCCGGGCGGACGTGCCTGGGTCGCAGATCGGTCATGTGGCCTTTGGGCATGTCATCAACACAATCCCCGAAGATATGTATCTGTCGCGTGTTGCCGCGATGGTTTCGGACATTCCCGCGTCGACACCTGCGATGAATGTGAACCGGCTTTGCGGCTCAGGCGCGCAAGCGATCGTGTCAGTTGTTCAGGCGCTCGCGCTAGGAGATGCTGAGTTTGGCCTTGCTGGCGGTGCGGAATCGATGAGCCGGGCGCCCTACGCCGTGACCGAAGCGCGCTGGGGCCAAAAGATGGGTGATGTCAAAACACGCGACATGATGCTGGGCGCGCTGCATTGCCCTTTCGGGTCGGGGCATATGGGCAATACCGCAGAAAACGTCGCGGCGCGTCATGGGGTCACGCGCCAAGATCAAGATGACTTCGCCATCGAAAGCCAAACCCGCGCGGCCCAAGCAATTGATGACGGGCGTTTTGAGGACCAAATTGTCGCCGTTCCAATCAAGGTGAAACGCGAGACGTTGGATTTTGCCCGGGACGAACATCCAAAAGCGACAAGTGCCGAGCAATTGGCCTCGCTACGCCCGGTATTCCAAAAAGATGGCAGCGTTACCGCTGGAAATGCCAGTGGCATCAACGATGGCGCCGCAGCCTTGGTCCTGGCCCGGGCGGATGCGGCCCATGCACATGGCGTTGCGCCGATGGCGCGCGTCTTAGGCTACGCGCATTCTGGCGTTGCACCGGACGTTATGGGTCTTGGACCAATCCCAGCGGTGGAGGCGTTGATGGCACGAACCGGGCTTTCGGCGGGTGACTTCGATGTCGTGGAATCGAACGAAGCCTTTGCTGCCCAAGCGATTGCGGTCAATCGAGCGCTCGGGCTTGATCCGGCTCGGGTCAATCCAAATGGTGGGGCAATTGCGCTGGGGCATCCGGTTGGCGCGACCGGTGCGATCCTGGTTGTCAAAGCACTTTATGAATTGGCGCGCACCGGCGGACGCATTGCGATGGTCACGATGTGCATCGGCGGCGGCCAAGGGATTGCGCTGGCGCTGGAAGCGGCTTGAACGCGAACGGCCCAAAGCAGTGCTTTGGGCCGTCTGGGAGGGTGGGCGTTGGGGGAACGCCCGTTCGGAGGAGTTTAGAAGAGGCTCCCGACCGGGCGAAGCGATCCGCCGTTGCGCAGGAAGTTCAGCAACTGACGGTCGTCGTTTTCTTCGGCCCACTGGATGGCCTGAGCCCGGGCTGCGTCGGTATCGCCGACAAAGCTCTGGGTCGAGATGACTTCGTTGCCAGAGCTGCGCAGGAACCGGCCGACATTGCCTTCGTCATCCTCTTCGGCCTGGATGCGCGCAATTTCCAACGCCGTAGCGTTCGGGCCATCGCTGTTCCGGCTGCCGTTCAGCGCGAAATTCAGGAACTGGCGATCTTCGTTTTCCTGGGCGTCATTCAGCACCAAGAGTTCCGCGAAGGAATAAGTGCCGGGTTCGACGCCGATCGACTGTGCGAACTGATCGTTGGCCAACGAGGGTGCGGTCAAGCCGAGAACGATGGCGGAGGTAAGGGCAAGAGTTTTCATGGTTTTAACCTTTCGGGTTCACTTCGTTTGTATTCCGGGCCAAGGCATTGTGCGTTGGCGATGACAGATAGCTAATCGGTTTCTCGCTCTCTTGAACCCCACAAATCCGGGAAAAACGCGTGAGGTTGGTGCGTGGGCGCACAGATGCATCTGCAAATCAGACAGCCCGCTTTCAACAGCTCAACCGCGCGTGATGGGTTGAAACACCCTGCGCGTTTTTCGACGGATTTTTGCGTTGGGAAGGATCTATTAACCGGTTTCTGGGACATCACGGGAAGTGATTTGGCAAAGCCCGGAGACATCCGCCAACCATGGCCACCGCGCAACTAGATGAACGGCTCGCGCAGGAACGGCGGGCGCGATTGGCCGCAGAGCGTTTGCTCGCGCAGCGATCAGAAGAACTCTACGCCGCACATCGGGAGCTTTCGGCGCATGCCAACAATCTCAGCCAACAAGTCATCCAAGCACGCGAGGTGAATGCCAAACTCGAAGGCCGCACCAGCCAAGCCGAGGCGGAAATGGAAGCGGCCACCGAAAAGGCCCATACCGCCGAACGGCGGTTGTGGGATTCGCTGCGGTCGATTCCCGACGGTTATGCCATGTTTGACCGCGACCACCGGTTGGTCATCGCCAACCCGGCCTATTTGCATTCGTTCGATGGGCTGATCGAGGTGGCACCGGGCGCAACCTATGAAACCATTCTCCGGCTGTCGGTCGAAGAAGGCATTGTCGACATTGATGGCGCATCCGACGCGGATTGGATCGACGAGCGTCTGCAACTTTGGGAACAAGACCCAATCCCCGAGACGGTCATCCGGCTCTTTGACGGCTCCTATATTCGTACGGTCGACCGAAAAACCGAACACGGCGATATCGTCTGTCTCGCCTTGAACATCACCGACGCGATCCGTCGCGAACAGGAGTTGCGCGAGGCGCGCGACGCTGCCGAGGCCGCAAGCCGCGCGAAATCCGCCTTCCTGGCAAATATGAGCCATGAAATCCGCACGCCGATGAACGGCATTGTGGGGATGGCCGATCTTCTGCACGAGACCAACCTCGATGACGAACAAGGCGAATTCGTCGATACGATCCGCAAATCCGGCGACGCCCTGCTCGAGATCATCAACGATATTCTGGACTACTCAAAGATTGAGGCGGGAAAGCTATCGCTGCGCGACGAGGAATTCGAACTGCGCAGCCTGATCGAAGATGTGTTCCGTCTGCTCAAGCCCGTGTTGACGGAAAAGGCGTTAGATCACCAGTTGGAATTCGACGATCGGCTGCCGGCGCGTTTCATCGGCGATCCCGGCCGCATCCGGCAAATTTTGACCAACCTTCTGGGAAATGCGGTTAAGTTCACCAAAGCAGGCCATGTCGGTGCCGTCGCACGTCTGGACTCCTCTGACGAAGACGGGCTCATGCTCAATCTGACGATCGAAGATACCGGCATTGGCATTCCCGAAGATATGGTGACGAAGATCTTTGGCGACTTTACCCAAGTCGAGGACGCACATAACCGCAACTACGAGGGGACCGGGCTAGGCCTCGCGATTACGCAGCGTCTCGTTTACATGATGGGGGGCCAAATTTGGGTCACCAGTCAAGTCGACGTCGGCTCGCAATTCCATTGCACCATCCGTCTGCGCACACCTGAACGTGTGAGCCAGGCTGCGCTCGCTCAGCCAGAGCCTGCCCCACAAACAGCGCCCGCGCCAGAAGCTGAGCCGCATATTGAGCCCAAGCTGCCAAGGGTGTTGGCAGCCGAAGACAACAAGACCAACCAAATCGTGTTCCGCAAGATGATTGCCGTGGCTGAGATCGACGTGCAGATGACTTCAGATGGCCAGCAACTCTTTGATGCGTATCTGGCCGAACGGCCCGAGATGATTTTCACCGACATCTCAATGCCGGGCATGGATGGCATAACGGCAAGCGCTAAGATCAGGGCTTATGAGGCGGAACATGGGCTTACGCCCGTGCCAATTGTGGCCATGACGGCACATACCGGGCCGGACGATCGTCAACGTGCGGCTGATGTCGGCATTTCTGGCTATATTTCAAAACCTCTGAAAAAGGCGGCATTGCTTGAGCAATTGGGCATACACCTTCCGCAGGCCTTGCCGAACGACTAAAGCCGCCAGTCGCGGATGCTGCCATTGACGCGAATTGCACCGACATTCATACCGCGCCGGTTTGTGATCGGACCTTGGGTGTAGTGCTGCGCGGACGGGGCCGCCTCGGGGAGTGCACCGAGATTGATCAAGAGCTGCGCGATCACCGCCTCTGATCCCCGCGCCGCGCCATCGGAGCTTTTGACCGCAATCCCAATCCCTTTCCGCGGAACAATTGCCACGAAAACGCCTTCGGCGCCGGTTTTGACGGCCGCCCGACCGTGACAGTCACGCATAATGCGGGTGCAGGCTCGGGTTTCACCGGCGACGAGATTTGGATGTGCGACCATCGCTGAATACAAGGCGGCCATAGCGCCCTCACGCCCATAGGCGCCCGGCTGTGCCGCTGCAAACTGAGCCATCGCGCGTGCAAGACCGGCAACGCTTGTCGCAAAGTTCGGCGCCGAACAGCCATCAATCGCATAGCCCGGAGACGCCATATCCGTGAGAGCTTCGAACGCGTCGCGGACGGCAAGCTGAACCGGGTTCTCGAGCGCCAGATATTCTAAATCAGCACCGAGGTCGCGGGCCAACGTCAGAAATCCTGTGTGCTTTCCAGAACAATTGTTGTGTCTTTGATCCGCCGCGCAGCCGCTTCGGATCAGCGTTTCGCGTGTCTCTTTCGCCTCTGGGAATTGGGCACCGCACCGCAGGTCATGTTCAGCAAAACCCAAATCACTGAGCCAACGGGTGACCAGATCAATATGTACGGGTTCAGCCGAATGAGACGCGCAAGCAAGAGCCAGATGTTCGACTGTCAGGCCAGCACGCTCCGCCGCGCCACTTTCTACCAAAGGCAGCGCTTGGATCATCTTACACGATGAGCGGGGCAGGATGATGGCGTGCGGCTCACCCCAGGCCGCCAAAAGACCGCTCGAGTAATGCCAGATCGCCACATGGCCGCGATGACGGCTTTCATCGAAGGCGCCCCGGGTCAGGGTTACCAAATGTTCGTCCATCACCGCACCCCGTTTACCTGGCGATTTTCCGCCTTGAGGGGTTTTCGCCCGGTCCCGGATCGGTTTACAACATTATTCAGCCACGGGCCGAGGCGAGTTGAAGCAAAAAAGTGGCGCGTGTGCCAGAGGCAGAGCCTATCCGGAGGCGGTGATATGAAACACTGGGGCTTGGCAATCGCATCATGCGCGATCATGGCGGCAAGCGTCGCACCGGCGCAAGAGACGTCGACCAATCGGGTCAATCAGGAAACCGCCTGGGGCGTTTTTGTCGAGGATAATCCGACGCATTGCTGGGTCGTGGCCACACCGAGTGAGACGGTCAACACCCGCGACGGTCGCGTCGTCGCGGTGACCCGGGGCGAAATTTTGCTGTTCGTGAGCTACTGGCCAGAACAGGACCGCAATGGCGAGGTGAGCTTTACCGGTGGATATCCGTTCGCCGAAGGCTCCACAGTTACGATGCAGATCGGGTCATCCAACTTCCAGCTTTTCACCGAAGGAGAGCTGGCTTGGGCTGCGTCCGAACAAGAGGATGGACAAATCGTAACGGCGATGAAGCGCGGGGCGGAGGCGGTCTTGACGGCGGTGTCGACCCGCGGGACGCAAACAGTCGATACGTTTTCCTTGCTGGGCTTTACCGCAGCGGTCGAAGATGCGGAGGCACGTTGTGCGGACGGTTAAATGGTCTTGGTTGGTGCTTTGTGGCGTTGTTTTTGCCCAAGCGAGTTGGGCTCAGGATGCGGAAGACGCAGATGACGCGGCCGAAAATTGGGTCGTCTATGTCGAGGAAAATCCGTTGTCCTGCTGGGTTGTGGCCGCGCCATCGTCTACGGAAAACTCGCGCGACGGCGAATCTGTTGCCGTAAACCGCGGCGATACGCTGTTCTTTGTCAGCTATTGGCCTGAACAGCGCCGCTTGGGTGAGGTATCCTTCACGGGCGGGTACCCGTTTGAAGAACGTTCGGTTCGAATTGAAATCGGCGAACAGAGCTTCGACTTCTTCAGCGAGGGCGAAATGGCCTGGGCGCTGTCTGAGGCGCAAGACGGGCTGATTGTCGATGCGATGCGCACGGGCAGCGACGCGGTCATGGTCGGCCGATCGACCCGGGGCACCGATACTCGCGACACGTTTTCGCTGGACGGGTTCACGGCGGCAATTTCCGACGCCGAGGCGCGCTGCGGTTCTTGATCGGTTTGCAAGCGCGGAAAGATCTCTATATCAAATGGCGTTCCCCAATCGGAGCCTGACCATGGCCCATGCGCCCATTGCTGAAGACGTCCGCACGTTACCGCGGAAATTGCCGGACGGACCGACAAATCTGGTTGGTCTGACGCGCGATGGCTTACGCGCAACACTGATGGCGCATGGTACGGCGGAGAAACAGGCAAAGATGCGTGTCGGCCAGATTTGGCAATGGATCTACCAAAAGGGCGTGCGGGACTTTTCGGCAATGACGAACCTGTCAAAGGCCTATCGCGCGGAGCTGGCATCCCAGTTCATGATTGCGGTGCCAGAGGTGGTCAGCCGTCAGGTCTCTGCCGATGGCACCCGAAAATATCTGATGCGCGTTGCAGGCGGGCACGAGGTGGAAGTTGTCTACATCCCAGAATCCGATCGGGGAACGCTGTGCATTTCCAGCCAAGTAGGCTGTACGCTGACATGTTCGTTTTGCCACACGGGCACACAACGGCTTGTTCGCAACCTAACGGCTGGCGAAATCGTCGGCCAAATCATGGTCGCCCGCGACGATCTCGGGGAATGGCCTAAACCCGGAGAGGGGTCGGGTGACCGTCCGCGGCTGTTGTCGAACATTGTTCTGATGGGCATGGGTGAGCCGCTTTACAATTTTGACAATGTGCGCGACGCGATGCAGATTGCGATGGACGCCGAGGGCATCTCGTTGAGCCGTCGCCGGATCACTTTGTCGACCAGCGGTGTCGTGCCCGAAATCGCCCGCGCCGCCCAAGAAATCGGTTGTCTGCTGGCTGTCAGTTTTCACGCAACCACAGACGATGTGCGCAATGGGTTGGTCCCAATTAACAAGAAATGGCCCATCGATGCGTTGTTGGGGGCCCTGCGCGCCTATCCTAAACTGTCGAATTCGGAACGCATTACGTTTGAATACGTAATGTTGAAAGGGGTGAACGATTCTGACGACGACGCGCGGCGGTTGGTCAAACTGATCCAGGGCATCCCAGCGAAAATCAACCTGATCCCCTTCAATGAATGGCCTGGCGCCCCCTATCAAAGATCGGACTGGGACCGCATAGAGCGATTTGCCGACATTGTCTATAAGGCGGGGTATGCATCGCCGATCCGGACGCCGCGTGGCGAGGATATCATGGCCGCCTGCGGCCAGCTGAAATCCGCGACAGAACGGGCGCGCAAAAGCCGCGCTGAGATTGCCGCAGAGATGACCAGAACGGCATAGCCGAAGCGCGCAAATAGTGGCCGCAAACGAAAAAGGTGGCCCGCAATGGACCACCTTTTCCTAACCGAATTTTCGATCTGATCAGTCGGCTGCGAGAGCGGCAGCAATAAGGACCAGAGCAATGATCGGAACCAGGATGCCGCCCGCTGTAGACGACGTGTCTTCAACGATGACAACCGGTTCAACCACCGGCGGTGCAACACCACCCGCGAAAGCGGGGGCGACTGCGACCGAAAGGGCGGCTGCGAGTGCGAGTTTCTTCATAGTATCCTCCAAGATACGCCCCTCAGGCACATGATCGTGCCGTCGCGGGCACCCAAGACTGTACCTCGTGTATCCGTCTTAACCAGCAATCGCAGAGCATTGCAATGGCGGGGAAAAGTGCCGCCCGGCAGGAATCGGCGCAGGGCGTCAAATAAGCAACACTTGCGATCCGACCACCGCAAGCTCAAACAATTCTTCGATATGCTCGTTGTAAAGACCGATGCACCCGTTCGATGAGCGGCGTCCAATCTTACGCGTGTCGTGGGTGCCGTGAATGCGATAATATTGCCAGCTTAGGTGCAACGATCGCGTGCCAAGAGGGTTGTCGGGACCGGGCGGAATATAGTCGGGCCATTCGGGATTGCGCGCCTGCATCGCCGGCGTCGGACGCCAATCGGGATTGGGATCACGCAAAATCACCTGCGTGCGGCCCAACCGGGTCAAATCCTCACTTAAGGGCACCGATGTTGGATAAAGACGGTAGGTGTTTTGGTCTTCGCTCCAGAAATGCAGCGCGCGGCTGGTGACATCGACCAAGATCGCGCCGTTGCGCGTGTTGTCGAAATAGGGCTCCCATTCAAGGGTGCGAAAACTGGAAATATTGCGCCGGGTTGACGTGGTGATGTCGCGCTCAATTTCGGTGGAGCCATCCAAAACGGCTTGCGCGCGGACAACAGCTGGCGAAGCAATGGCCACAGCGGTGCCGGCCAGCATGCGGCGGCGGGAGAGGTTTTTGCCCCTGCTCATGGGATCACGACCTTTTCGTTAGGGTTGTGTAAACAATCGGCGCTGAAGATAGGCGGTGGAGGCCGGTCCGGCAATTCACGGGCTGTTGAGGACGTGCGGAATCTTGCCGCTTGATGTTTGCCCCGTCACACCGTCAGAGATAAGGAAAGCCGACCCGTTTGCGGGCCAGGAAGGGTTTGAACGCCATGGATAGACGATTTTTCGCATTTGGACTTGCAGGTCTGAGCCTGGCGGCCTGCACGCGGCTGGAGCCGCGCCAATTGGGCGCAGATGGTCAGCCGTTGCCGTCTGTGTATGAGATTTCAGACGACGCGGCCGTGCAATTTCGGGTGCTCGATAGCGTCAACGCCCTGCGCCAAGCTGCTGGCGCGCCGGCCTTGTCCTTTTCGGCGCAGTTGAACGCCGCCGCCGCGACCCATGCACGCGATATGTCGCTGCAAAACCGGCCCTGGCATTTCGGCTCCGACGGGTCGTCCCCGATCGACCGGGCACGGCGCGCGGGCTATGCGGGCACGGTCTTGGGCGAGAACATTTCCGAGACCTATGAAACGGAGGTTGAGACGCTGACTGCGTGGATGGCAGCCCCTGCCACCCGCGACGTCATCACAGACCCCGCGGCGCGGGATCTTGGATTTGCCTGGTTTCAGGAGCCGACGGGAAAGATCTGGTGGACATTGGTGACCGGTGATGGCGGAACGTCGGGTCCGATCAATACCCCACGCGGCTAGGGGTAGATGTCAATTACCGTCCCGGTCGTCACCATCGCATAGATTTGACGCATTTCGCGGTTGCTGACGGCGATGCAGCCCCAGGTCCAATCGTCTTGCTGGCGGAACGGTCGCGGCGTGCCGTGGATAAAAATATCGCCGCCTGGTGGCAGCCCCAGTTCTTCGGCATAGGCGATATCCTCTTCGTTCGGATAGCTGATGCCAAGCGACAGATAATACGCGGATTCCGGATTGCGCCGGTCAATGAAATAACGGCCCTCAGGTGTTCGGCCGTCGCCTTCCACTTCCTTATGCCCAACCGGCGCGAAGCCAAGCTCGAATTCGTAGCTTTCCAAAACCTCGTCCCCAGACAGCAGATACATGGTCCGGTCGGCTTTCATCACAACGATCCGGGTGACCTCTGGACCATCATAGTTGATGAACCTGGAGCAGCCCGAAAGCGCAACAAGGCTCAGGAAAATTAGTGCTAAGATGCGCATGCCGATCTGCCTCAAGGTGTTTTTCTTCTGCATAGCGCAAAAGTGGTTAACGGGCTATTCCCCAGATGCAAGCAGCGCCGCCAGACCGGTGCGATAATCTGGGTAGCGCAGCGTGACGCCCAATTCCTCCTTAATTTTGCGGTTATCCACACGCTTCGATTCGGCATAAAACGAGGCTGCCATCGGTGTCATCTCGGCGGCGTCGAAATCGAAGGCTGGCGGGCGTTCGACGCCAAGGAGGTCGGCAGCATGGGCAATAACGTCCTGCGGCGGGGCCGGGTCATCATCGCAAACGTTATAGATCGCGCCGGGGTTCGGTCGCTGCATGGATGCCAACAGCACTTGTGCAATGTCGTCCGCATGGATGCGGCTGAAAACCTGGCCTGGCTTTATGATCCGCCGCGCGGTGCCCGCCCTGACCTTGGCAAATGGGCCACGGCCGGGCCCATAGATGCCGGCCAGTCGAAAGATATGCAGTGGCAAATCGAGTGCCTGCCAAGCCGCCTCTGCGGTGACCCGCGCGCGGCCCCTTGCCGTCGACGGCGCAAGCGGTGTGGTTTCATCGACCCAAGCCCCACCGTGATCACCATAGACACCCGTTGTCGACAGATACCCGACCCAGTCCGGCGTTGCCGATGACAGCGCATCGCGAAACGCGGCAAGTACGGGGTCACCTTGCGGACCAGGTCCGGCGCTGATCAGGATTTGCCGCGCTGCCTTGATCTCAGACCTGAGATCGCTGCCGGGAAATATCCGGGTGTCGATCCCGAGATCTGCCAATGCCGCGGCCTTCTGTGGATCGCGCGTGGTTCCCACCACCGTGCCAGGCGAGATGGGCTGCATCGCACGCAGCAACGCCTTTGCGCTGAAACCCGTGCCAAAGATCAGGAGCGTCATGGTAATCTTCCTATCGCCCACCGCGCTGCATCCGCGACCGCCGGATCGGCATCGTTTGTGAGCGTCTGGACTGAGTGCTTCAGTCGCCCGAGCCCAGAATTCCCGATCGCATAGGCCACATTGCGCACGAACCGGTCGCGTCCAATGCGCTTGATCGGTGAGCCTGAAAACTTTGCACGAAACCCCGCATCGTCCAATGCCGCAAGTTCGGCCAATGGCGGCTCAACAAGATCATGCCGAGCGGCATAGCGCGTCTCGGCGGCGTCGGTCGCGAATTTGTTCCACGGACATACGGCCAAGCAATCATCGCAGCCATAGATGCGGTTGCCCATCCCCGGCCGGAGCGATGGATCCACCGGTCCGCGATGTTCGATCGTCAGATACGAGATGCACCGCCGGGCATCCAATTGGAACGGCGCGGGAAAGGCGTTGGTCGGACAAATATCGAGGCAGGCTGTGCAGCTGCCACACCGTTCATCGGCGGGCGTGTCTTTGGGCAAGTCGATGGTCGTGAAAATCGCGCCGAGAAACACCCAATTGCCAAAATCCCGGCTTAGCAAATTTGTGTGCTTTCCCTGCCAACCGATCCCGGCCGCCTGCGCCAGAGGCTTTTCCATGACCGGCGCGGTATCGACAAAAACTTTGATCTCGTGACCGATCTCTTGGTCCAATAGCCATCGTCCCAGACCCTTGAGGCGCTTTTTGACCACATCGTGGTAGTCCCGGCCGCGCGCGTAGACGCTAATGGTCGCTTTGTCGCGCTTGTCCAGTGAACCGAGCGGATCTTCGGCCGGCCTATAGCTGTCGGCCAGCATGATCACGGATTTTGCCGCGGGCCACAAAGCCGCCGGGTTGGCCCGCCAGTGGCGTCGCTCCGCCATCCAAGCCATCTGACCGTGTCGGTCCGCCTTTAAGAAACGTGCCAATTTGTCAGGGGCTTGTGGGATCGCGTCCGGCGCGCAGATACCCATTGCGCAAAAGCCGTGGGCCTTAGCCTTGGCCCATAACGCGTCCCTGAGGCTCAAAAGTCCAAATTCGCGTAATGCGGCGGTTGTACGAATCCCGGCACGGTATCGGCGAGGACGGACCGGAATGCCGGGCGCGATTTGATCTTTGCGTACCAGTCTTTGACCGCCGCAGATCGGTTCCAATCAACATCTGAAATGTAGTCGAGGCAGCTGAGATGCGCCGCGGCGGCGAAATCAGCTAACGTCATTCGATCGCCTGCCAGCCACCTGCGGTGGTCCAGCAGCCAAGACATATAGTCGAGATGGAATTTGATTTGCGTGGCACCTTCTTTCACCGCTTTGCCGTCGGGATAGCCGCCGCGCATGACCTTTTTGTTCACGCGCTCATACACCAAATTGGCGGTGACTTCGCGATGGAATTTGTCATCGAACCACCCTGTCAGGCGGCGCACCTCGACCCGCGCGCGTGGGTCGCGCGGCAAAAGATCAGGCTCAGGCTTCGTCTCTTCGATGTATTCACAGATCGCTTGACTGCCGGACAGGTGCATGCCGTCAACGGCCAATACCGGGACCTGGCCGGCGGGGTTGCGGCGCAGAAATTCTTGGCTCGGTTCCCAGTACCGCTCTTCGATCAATTCCACTTCAATCTTCTTTTCCGCCAGGACCAGGCGAACCTTTCGGCAGAAGGGTGACAGGGCGAAATGGTACAAACGGGTCATATTGGCCGGCAGTTTTGCGCTGGATTGTGTGTAAATTCAATTCGCAAAGCATTCATCGCGGCCATCCCGGGCAATTGTGGCTGCACCATCAGCAATTGCGGCGGCGCGCGTGCGTGTGGCCGGTGCGGGGTTCGCAGCATCTCTGCCCTGCGGGTTGGGCAAGATCGCGGCCAGACGTGCGGCCTGATTTTCGGTCAATTCTGACGCCGAGACGCCGAAATAGTGCCGCGATGCGGCCTGTGCGCCGAAGACGCCTTCATCGAATTCGGCAATGTTCAAATAAACCTCAAGCACGCGCCGTTTTGACCACATAGCCTCCATCAAGGGTGTCATGAGCCCTTCGATCGCTTTGCGCACCCAAGATCGGCCGTGCCACAAGAAGGCGTTTTTCACCGTCTGCTGGCTAATGGTTGATCCGCCGCGCTGCGCACCATCGGCGATGGCATCGCGGATCGCCGCCATATCAAACCCCCAATGCTCGCAAAAATTAGCGTCTTCCGCAGCAACAGCCGCCCGTTGAAGATGTATGCTGATGTCGTCGAGCGACACCCATTCGCGATCCAGCGGAACCCCGATCCTGGCCCGTTCGGAGATCATGTAGGCGGTAACGGGTACGGGCAGAAATGCATAGGCCAGCATCCAAAGGGCAACCATTGCGACCAAGCCCAAAAGCCCACGCCGGAGCCATTTGACGGCTGTCCTGATCCGCGCCCGCAATCCTTTGGCGCTGGATTTTCTTTTCCGTTTGCGTGTCGCCACAGGTCTACTCGATCCGTTTGGCTACCCCATACGTGTCATGCGGTCGGAATCGAAGCCCCTTTTGGTGTCGATCACTCTTCTTGTGTTATCGAAATCGACCGAGACCTGCGCTCGGGCTTCGGATCGGCGCATGCAGCCCGATGGCCGATGGTCAGGAATTCGAACGGCGATCAACGATGCGGACGGCTTTGCCTTGGCTCCGTTCTATGTCGCCGGCATCATGTGCTTTGACGCGCACAGTGATCCCCACATGTTCCTTTATCGCGCTCCCTAGCGATGACGCCGCTTGCGAGGATCCCTCGACATGCACCACCATCTCGTCCATTCGCCCCCTTTGCAGCAATTCGATCTGGAAATGCGGGGCGAGCCCAGGGGTGGCGATGACCTGTTCTTCGATCTGCGTCGGAAAAACATTCACGCCGCGCAGGATCATCATATCATCCGACCGGCCAGTGACCTTTTCCATGCGTCGCATAGTGCGGGCAGTGCCGGGCAAAAGGCGGGTCAGGTCCCGCGTTCGATACCGAATGATGGGCATCGCTTCTTTGGTCAATGATGTAAAGACCAACTCACCAAGTGCACCGTCCGGCAACACCGCGCCGGTTTCGGGGTCAACGACTTCCGGATAAAAATGGTCTTCCCAGATGTGGAGCCCGTCCTTGGTTTCCACGCATTCATTGGCCACGCCCGGGCCAATAACCTCCGACAGCCCGTAGATATCTACAGCGTGCATATCAAACGCCGCTTCAATTTCGGACCGCATGGCGTTGGTCCAGGGTTCCGCGCCGAAAATTCCAACGCGCAGCGGGCTTTTCGCCGGATCAAGGGCTTGCGCGCGGTATTCGTCCAAAATGCTCAGCGCATAGGACGGCGTGACCATAATCGTTGAGGCGCCGAAATCCTCAATCAAGCGCACCTGTCGCGCCGTCATACCACCAGAGATCGGGACGACCGTACATCCAAGCTTTTCGGCACCGTAATGTGCACCAAGACCGCCCGTGAACAAACCATAGCCATAGGCGACATGGACAACGTCGCCGGGTCGCGTGCCCGACGCACGCATCGACCGAGCGACAACGCTGGCCCAGGTATCGACATCGCGGTCAGTGTAACCGACCACGGTGGGTTGTCCGGTGGTCCCGGAGGATGCATGAATGCGACGCACGTCCTGTTGTGGGACCGCGAATAAGCCAAACGGATATGCATCGCGAAGGTCTTGTTTGACGGTAAACGGGAATTTGGCCAAGTCAGATAGCTCGGTCAAATCATCCGGATGAACACCGGCGGCATCGAAGGCGGCTTTGTAATGCGGGACATTTGCGTAGGCGTGGTTCAACGACCAGCGCATCCGGGTCAACTGCAAGGCCGAAATCTCGTCGCGGCTGGCCGTTTCGATGGGCTCTAACGTTTCTGGCGCAGGCGTTCGATCTTCCATGTTCAGCTCTCTGGCGCGTCTTCTTGAAAATGCTGCCCAGGTATCTGGCGCGATGCACCACGAAAGACAGCGATGAGCCGATCATCCGCGCCCAAAACGTTGACATCGGTGATCCCGGTCCGGCCGGAACGGGTGATAACCTCGGCCGTGGCCGTCAGTTTTTCATCTGCCTTGGCGGGACTGATATAGGTGATTTGATTGGTTTGCGCGACCGCACGCTGATTGTTGGAATTGCAGGCAAAGGCAAAGGCGCTGTCGGCCAAGGCGAAAATTACTCCGCCGTGGCAGGTCCCATGGCCGTTTAGATGGTCCTCGCGCACGGTCAGCTCCATCCTGGCATAGCCGGGCCTTATCTCTGACAGCGTCATGCCAAACCAATGCGTCGCATGGTCGGCTTCCATCATCGCAGCGGCGGACCTTTCCGCGCGGACATGTTCGTGCATTGCCACGTCCTCCCGGCCGCTACGGTGGCCGAAGCGGTAGGGTCGGTCAAGCACAGTGGGTGGCAAAACAGCCACGGCCCGTTCGCAAGATTAAAGACCGATTCACAAGAGTTTAGCGATCATGTACCATTGCTGCACAAAAAAAGACTGAGCAGGTTCAATGAGCAAACATATCAAAGCGGCGGTTTCGGCCGCACTCGGCCATGATTACGTGGCCGACATTACCGCCTATGACATGACCTTCGACGACGGCGAGCCCGCTTTGTGGATCGAAGTCGTCTATCGCAATCTGCAACAGGGCCCAGGCGTCACAATGTTGCAAGAGATCATGGATAACGTCGGCGACGTATCCTGCGCGACCGATCCGCGGGCGATTGTCAGCTTCATTGCAGAAGACGACATGATGGCAATCGCGGCGGAATAATTTCAATGACTCTTTGTTACAGGGGATTCTCATGCCGCATCTGATGTGATTCAAAGCGGTCGGAGGTTCTTGGATGTCTGAAGCGCTTTTGGATATTGTAAAAGCTGAGCTCGGGCATGAGATTGTGGCCGAGCTTAGGACGAGGTCATCGGTCAATCGGGACGGCGAAACAGCGTTTTGGGTCGACATAATTTATTTGGGTGAGCGTGGCGCTCTGAGCATTGAGTCGAAACAACGTGTCATTGATGGTGTTTGGTCTTTATTGGACGTCGAAGACGTTTCGCCCGTAGTGAGCTTTATTTCCGCAGAGGATTTGACGCTTGAGGCAGCTGAGTGACGAATTTCTGCAATGCGCGCGTCGTCGGGTGAATGGGCCGGTCGCAGAACGCACGGAAACGGACCTTCGTCGCGCAACGAGTGATCTTTATTACGCTTTATTCCATGCGGTTTGCGGTTCTCTGGTGGAGCCCTTGCGGACACACACAGAGAACCCTGGCTTCAAAGAAATCTTCGCCTTGCTCTACCGAAAACCCGATCACGGTCGGCTTGAGCGCAAGAGCAGGCAGGCGCTTGGAGCCACTTCACTTGATCCTCGGTTCAAGAGAGTTGCGCAGCAAATCTGCGGCATGAAAAATAAGCGCGAGGATGCGGACTATAACCCCTTGGCAAAGATGGTTTTGAGCACGATTGCCAGCGACCTGGAAACCGTTGAAACAGTCCTAGAGGATTATTGGAACGCAGATGCAGCGGCAAGGATCGGCTTCGCCATCATGCTGAGCGACCGAGAGTTACGCTAAGCCCGTACCAAATCCTCATAGGCTTGGGCGACCCCTTTGACCATCTCGCCGACCTCGAAGTTGTAGTCGCCGATCTGTCCAACCGGGGTCACTTCGGCGGCGGACCCGGTGAGCCAGCATTGCTCAAAGCTCTCAAGTTCACCGGGCATGATATGGCGCTGGTGAACCTTGATCTGGCGCTGCTCCAGCATGCCGATCACAGTTTGCCGCGTAATGCCATTGAGGAAGACATCGGCCGTGGGTGTGTGCACCTCGCCGTCTTTGACAAAGAAGATGTTCGCACCCGTCGCCTCGGCCACATAATTGCGGTAATCCATGAACAAAGCGTCCGAGCAGCCTTTGGCTTCGGCTTCGTGTTTGGACATCGTGCAAATCATGTACAAACCAGCGGCTTTTGCATGTACGGGAATTGTCTCCGGCGAGGGCCGCTTCCAGCGGCTGATGTCGAGCTTGGCGCCCTTGTATTTCGCGTCACCGTAGTAGCTGCCCCATTCCCAAGCCGCGACGGCCATGCGAACCGCATTTTTGGCTGAGCTCACGCCCATATCTTCGCCGGAACCCCGCCATGCGATCGCACGTACATAAGCGTCCGACAGCCCGTTGGCGCGCATGACCTCGTATTTTGCGGCTTCGATTTCGTCTACGGTGTAGGGCACCAACACATCAACCATGCGACCGGAGGCCAAAAGACGTTCCGAATGCTTGCGGCTTTCGAAGATCTTTCCACCATATGCGCGTTCGCCTTCGAACACGCTCGAGGCGTAGTGCATTGCATGGGTTAAAATGTGCACATTGGCAGATCTCCAATCCACCAATTTGCCATCGAGCCAGATCGTTCCGTCACGATCATCATACGCGCCTGCCATCGGTCCCTTCCTTCCACAGCAGAGGATATTTTTTTGATTATTGCGCAAGTTAGGACCGAACCGGACATAATATTGCGCAAAACCCGCCAGGAACTAACAATTGATTCTTGGAAAGTCAACAAGGCTGACATAAAATATGCAAAAGGACGGAGGAGAGGGATGTCCGAACGTGGCACGGTGCCTCAGGTGACCAGAGGCGAAAGCCTATTGTTCCTGACGGATGATCAGCTTCGGCGCGGGATTGAGGCGATGTTCTTCGCCTATCGCGGCTTTACGGCCGATCCCGACCGTATCTTGGCCGAAAAGGGATTGGGTCGGGCGCATCACCGCGCGACGCATTTTATCAATCGGCTTCCGGGCACGACGGTTAATCGGTTGCTTGAAGTCTTGGGTGTGACCAAACAATCCCTCAACCGCGTGCTGCGAACACTGATCGACGAGGGTTTGGTCGAGGCACGGGTCGGTGTGCGCGACCGTCGCGAACGGCATCTCTACCTGACCGATGCCGGCGCCGCGTTGGAGCGCGAATTGTCGGATGCGCAACGCGCCCGCATGCGCGCGGCCTATCGCGCCGCCGGTCCCGATGCGGTGGCGGGCTTTCGACTGGTGTTGGAAGAGATGATGGATCCGGAGCATAAACGCCAATACCGGCAAGGTCAGGATCGCGCACAATGATCGACGCTGCCCATCTCCTAATCGTTGAAGATGACGAACATATCCGAACGCTTCTACAGAAGTTTCTAATGCGAAACGGGTTTCTGGCCTCTGCCGCGCGGGACGCAGCACATGCGCGGCGGCTCATTGAAGGATTGGAATTTGATCTCATCGTGCTCGATGTGATGATGCCTGGGGAGGACGGGCTTAGCCTCTGTCGCGAAATCCGGGAACACATCGCCACCCCCATCATCCTGCTGACGGCCAAGGGCGAGGTCGGCGATCGCATCGCCGGGCTGGAGGCCGGTGCGGATGATTATTTGGCTAAACCTTTTGAGCCCAAGGAATTGCTGTTGCGGATCAACGCGATCCTTCGTCGGATGCCCGCGCCGGAGGTGATCGATGGATCGCCCAAAGTGTTGCATCTGGGTTCGGTCATCTATGATCTAGAACGCGGCGATATGTGGCAAGGCGAGACGCAAATTCGGCTAACGGCCACAGAGTCCGCCTTGATGCGCATCTTTGCAACCAGCCCAAACAACCCGATCAGCCGGGCGAAATTGGTCGAGGATTTAGGCCGCGACAAATCCGGGGCAGAACAGGCCCAAGAACGGGCCGTCGATGTTCAGATCACCCGTCTTCGCCGTAAGATTGAGGCCGATCCAAAGCAGCCCCGTTACCTGCAAACCGTACGGGGGGCGGGTTACATGCTGGCCCCGGATTGATGACGCTCCTGGTCGACAATCCGCTGAGTATCGCGCACGACATGCCGCCCGGCCACCCCGAGCAGGTGGACCGATACAAAGTCATTAGCGCGGCCATCTCAGGCCTTGATCTTGCGCGGGAAACCGCGTCCGCAGGGACACAATCCGACATCCTTTTGTGCCATCCCCAATCGCATATCGATGCCCTGTTCGAAGCCCGGCCGGCATCGGGATTTCAGGCACTTGACGCCGATACCTTCTTATCTCCGGGGACCTGGGATGCCGCGCTAAGGGGGGTCGGGGGCATCTTGCGCGCGGTTGACGCGGTTATTGGTGGGGTTGCTGGCAATGCGTTCGTTTTGACGCGGCCGCCAGGGCACCACGCTGAGACGGAGACGGCGATGGGCTTTTGCCTTTTTGGTCTGGCCGCCATCGGTGCGCGGCATGCGTTGGAACGGCACGGCCTGTCGCGTGTCGCCGTGGTGGATTTCGATGTCCATCACGGCAATGGGACGCAAGATCTTTTGTGGCACGAACCGCGCGCGCTTTTCATCTCGTCGCATCAAATGCCGCTTTATCCCGGCAGTGGCGCGCCCGGTGAGCGCGGCGGCTCTGACAACATCCTGAACGTGCCGTTGGCGCCAGGAAGCGCCGGCGCAGAAATGCGAACCCGATATAAGGCCGCCGTGTTCCCGCGATTGCGTGCATGGGCACCCGAACTGATCATTTTGTCGGCCGGGTTTGATGCTCACATTGCCGATCCCTTGGCGTCGTTGAACTGGCAGACGGAGGATTTTGCCTGGCTCACGCGCGCGCTTTGCGACCTTGCGGATGAGGTCTGCGATGGCCGCGTGGTCTCGACACTCGAAGGCGGCTATGATCTCGATGCGTTGGCGGCCTCGGTCGTGGCACATCTGACGGAACTGAAGGAGCGGGGGGCATGAGCGACAAGCCAGTCGACGAAATGAGCTTCGAAGAAGCGATCCAAGAATTAGAAGCCGTCGTCACCAAGCTCGACCGTGGCGATGTTCCGCTTGAGGCATCCATTGCGCTTTACGAACGCGGTGCGCAGCTAAAGGCGCGCTGTGAATCCAAGTTGCGGGAGGCGGAAGAAAAGGTCGCGCAGATCACGCTTGACGGGGATGGCAACGCGACCGGGACGAAAGCCGCTGAGGGGCTTTAGGTGTTTCGTGAAAGGTTGGACGCGGCACAGGTCGCGATCGGCGCGTTTTTTGACGCCGAGCTGTTGCGGCTGAGCGAGGATGATGTCGCTCAGGGCGTGCGCTATGCGCTTAAGGGCGGCAAGCGTTTGCGCGGCTTTCTTGCAATTGAATCTGCTACGCTCTTTGATGTGTCACCAGTTCAAGCGATGCAGACGGCCGGTGCGGTCGAAGCAATCCACGCCTATAGCCTTGTCCATGACGATCTGCCTGCTATGGACGATGACGATCTGCGTCGCGGCAAACCAACGATCCATGTGAAATGGGATGAAGCCGTCGCAGTTTTGGTGGGCGACGCGTTGCAGACCTTCGCTTTTGAGATGCTGGCGGATCCACGGACGGGATCGGCCCAGACCCGCTGTGATCTCATTGCGACCATGGCCCGTGCCGCTGGTGCGGCCGGCATGGTATTGGGCCAGGCCCAGGACATTGCGGCAGAGACCGCCGCAGCGCCTTTGTCGCTGGATCAAATCACCGCGCTTCAGCGCAACAAAACCGGGCAACTGATCGAATGGCCGGCCTGCGCGGGCGCCATCCTTGCCGGCGAAGACGCATCATGCCTGCGGCGTTACGCCCGCGCCATCGGTCTTGCCTTCCAAATCGCCGATGACATCTTGGACGTTGAAGGGGATGCTGCGGTGGCCGGAAAGCGTGTGGGCAAAGATGATGCAGCCGGCAAGGCGACGTTTGTATCCCATCTCGGCCTTGATGCCGCGCGCCGCCGCGCGATGCATCTGGTAGAAGAGGCCGAAGACGCGTTGACGCCGTATGCCGGACGCGCAAGCAATCTGCGCGATTTGGCAAAGTACATGGTGGCGCGGGATCGGTAAGAGAAGTGACATGACGGATCGCCCTATAACTCCACAGCTAGACCAGATCCAAACGCCAGCCGATCTCAAACGGCTGTCGATACCGCAATTGCAGCGGGTTGCCGACGAATTGCGCGCTGAGACAATTTCGGCGGTCGCAATGACCGGAGGGCATTTGGGCGCAGGGCTTGGCGTTGTCGAGCTCACGGTTGCGCTTCACCACGTGTTCGACGCGCCCCGCGATAAGCTGATTTGGGATGTGAGCCATCAATGCTACCCGCACAAAATTCTCACCGGCCGTCGGGATCGAATAAGAACTCTGCGCCAAAAAGAAGGCCTGAGTGGATTTACCAAGCGCAGCGAAAGCGCTTATGACCCGTTTGGTGCAGCACATTCTTCTACAAGTATTTCGGCCGCCTTGGGTTTTGCCGTGGCGCGCGATCTCGGCGGCGATAGTCCGACCGGCCATGGCGACGTGGTTGCCGTAATTGGCGATGGTGCCCTGAGCGCCGGAATGGCCTATGAGGCGCTCAACAATGCGGGCCACTTGGGCAAGCGGTTGATCGTCGTTCTTAACGACAACGACATGTCCATTGCGCCGCCTGTTGGGGCGATGTCGGCCTATTTGTCCAGGCTTTACGCAGGTGCGCCGTTTCAAGACCTCAAAGCCGCCGCGAAGGGCGCAGTGTCTCTACTGCCCGAGCCGTTTCAAGAAGGCGCGCGGCGGGCGAAAGAGCTTCTGAAAGCGGCGACTGTCGGCGGAACGCTGTTCGAAGAGCTGGGCTTTTCTTATGTCGGGCCGATTGACGGGCACGACCTTGAAAGCCTGGTATCGGTGTTATCGACGGCCAAAACGCGCGCCGATGGGCCCGTGCTGATCCACGCCATCACCGAAAAGGGCAAGGGCTACGCGGAACACCGGCCCGACAAAGGCCATGCGACTGCGAAATTCGATGTGGTCACCGGAGAGCAACAAACGGCAAAGTCAAACGCGCCGAGTTACACAAAGGTCTTCGCACAAGCACTGATTGTTGAAGCCATCGATGACCCGCATATCACAGCAGTGACCGCCGCGATGCCGGACGGTACTGGCTTGAACCTATTCGCCGAACGCTTTCCGGATCGGTGTTTCGATGTCGGTATTGCCGAGCAACATGCTGTGACCTTTTGCGCTGGTATGGCGGCTGGCGGGTTGAAACCCTTTTGCGCGCTTTATTCCACGTTCTTGCAGCGTGGATATGACCAGGTGGTCCATGATGTCGCGATCCAGCGTCTGCCCGTGCGATTTGCGATCGATCGCGCTGGTCTGGTCGGCGCCGACGGAGCAACCCATGCCGGCAGCTTTGACGTGGCCTTTTTGTCCAATTTGCCGGGTTTCGTCGTAATGGCTGCGGCTGATGAGGCCGAATTGATGCACATGGTCGCCACAGCGCGGTCCATCGATGATCGGCCATCGGCGTTCCGCTTCCCCCGTGGCGAGGGCGTTGGCATTGAACTGCCCGAACGCGGCGAAGTCCTCGACATCGGTCGCGGCCGCATGCTTGTCGAAGGGAGCGGCGTTGCAATCCTGAGCTTTGGTGCCCGTCTCAAGGAGGTGCGCGACGCAGCCGAGGCGCTGCACAAAAAGGGGGTTACACCGACAATCGCCGATGCGCGGTTTGCTAAACCCTTGGACACAGCTTTGATCGATGAGTTGGTGGCCTCCCACGCCGCACTTCTCACTATTGAGGAGGGTGCCGTCGGCGGATTTGGCAGCCATGTGGCCCAGCATTTAGCGGACAGTGGGGCTTTTGATCGTGGACTGATATACCGTTCGATGGTCTTGCCAGACACGTTTATCGATCAGGCTAGCCCATCGGATATGTACGCCGTGGCGCGCATGAATGCCGACGATATCGCCGCCAAGGTGCTCGACGTGATGGGCGTGGCCAGCTTGGAGCGCCGCGCCTAGCGGGTTTTATCGAGCTGTTCCTCGATACGCCTTAAGCGGTCCAGCACATCCTCCCGATAGGCATCTGTCGCGGCATTCGTTTCCTCCGCATGTGCGTCCTGCATCGAATTGACAATCAGCCCGACCAACAGGTTCACGACGGCAAAGGTCGTCACCATGATGAAGGGCACAAAAAACGCCCATGCGAATGGGTAGACCTCCAGCACGGGTCGCACAATTCCCATCGACCAGCTTTCCAATGTCATGATCTGGAACAGGGAATAGAGTGATCGCCCGAGCGTGCCGAACCAGTCCGGGAACGCATCGCCAAAGAGTTTGGTCGCCATTACGGCACCGATATAAAAGATAATGCCCATGAGCAGGAAGACGGAGCCCATGCCTGGCAGCGCCGTCACAAAGCCTTCGACAACACGCCGGAGTCGCGGCGCGACCGACACCACGCGCAAGACCCTTAGGATGCGCAGAGCACGCAGCACCGAAAGCCCTTGTCCTGCCGGAACGAGTGCGACGCCCACGATAACGAAATCAAAGAGGTTCCAGCCGGATCTAAAAAATTCGAGGCGCCTCGCATAGAGCTTAAGGCAAATCTCAACAACAAAGATCGCAAGACAAATCCGGTCCGCAAGGATAATGACATCACCCGCCCGCGCCATCAGCGTTTGCGATGTCTCCAACCCAAGAACAACCGCGTTGAACAAAATCACCGCGATTATGGCGTTGCGTACCCGATCGCTTTCGATCCACTCGGCAATTTTCTGTCGTGTCATGGCGCCTCCTGCCGTGCCATATGCGGCAGCTACAGCGTCACGGCAAGTTCGGCATGCGAGGTCCGGCGGACTTGGTCCGTCATTGCGCCGATAGCGATCAGAAATCCGGCAGCACTGGGCGGGCGTCGCGCGCTGAAACGACGCAATGGCGGCGCTCTGTGATCAAGACCGCGGCGGCTTGCATTCCGGAGATGTTCAAAATGTGACGGCCGTGTCATCCGGTTGGCAAGGTAATGGCGGGTGAAAACGCGTAGCCGTCGGGTGCCAGGATCGTGCATTCCCGTAAGCCATGCGGTTTGTCGGATGGCGCCTCAATTACCAGATGCCCGGCCGCCGTGGCCCGCGCTGCGGCATCATCTGGATCGATACCAAACAGGTAAAACTGTGCACCGGGCCCGCGTGGGGGGTTTTCGGGAAGCAGAGCCAATAGGGGATGGCTGTGGAAGGTCCCGTCTGCATGCAATTGCATGAAGGCCGAGCCATGTTGCGCGATTGCGAAATCATCCGACAATCTATGGATCGTGATCTCAAAGATCTCTGACAAGAATGCGGCCAATGCGCGGACGTCTCGCGTCAGAAGGTTAACGCCAAGCGCGGTGAGGCTGCGGCCGAACGCGTCGGCTGACACAGTTTCAAGATCCATGCCTTGGATGGAGGCGTGTTTGGCCAGGTTTTGCAAGACTTCTCATCTGCAAAGGGTGCATCCGATCATCACAATTCCTGCACGCCTGTCACTCCGCGGCGTGTGAGACGTCTATGAAACCGCCCGATTGACGGGTCCAATAACGCGTGTAGAGCCCGTTTTGATCCAGGAGCTCTCTATGGTTGCCCTGCTCCGCGATCTTGCCATCATCTAACACGATGATCCGGTCCATCGCGGCAATCGTGGAAAGCCGATGCGCGATCGCGATTACGGTTTTGCCTTGCATCACCTGGCCGAGCGTTTCCTGGATTGCGGCCTCGACCTCGCTATCGAGCGCAGATGTCGCCTCATCCAGCACCAAAATCGGGGCATCTTTTAAGATCGCGCGGGCCAGAGCGATCCGCTGCCGTTGGCCGCCAGACAATTTTACGCCGCGCTCGCCGAGAAAGGCACCATAGCCGCGGCGTCCTTTGTGGTCTTGCAGGCCTTCGATAAAGTCGTGTGCCTCGGCCCGCTTGGCCGCGGCAATGACCGCAGCGTCCGTCGCATCGGTGCGACCATAGCGGATATTGTCCATCGCGGTGCGATTAAACATCGCGGTTTCTTGCGTCACCATGCCGATCTGTGCCCGCAGGCTTTCCTGTTCGACCGTTGCGATGTCTTGCCCGTCGATGCGAACATGTCCTGCTTCGGTGTCGTAAAGCCGCAAGAGCAGGTTCAGTAAAGTCGATTTCCCGGCTCCCGACGCGCCCACGATGGCAACCTTTTCACCGGGTGCGATGGTCAAGTTGATTTGATCCACTCCGCCGACTTTGCGGCCGTAGGCAAAACTCACCTTGTCAAATTCGATGCGCCCTTGGCTAACGCGGATTGGCGGCACGCCGGCAGCGTCCTCAATCCGGTTGCTGGGTGCGATGGTCTGCATCCCATTTTCCACCTCACCCAAGTGGCTATAAATGCTCATCAAAGTATAGCTGATCCAGCCCGTCATCTGACTAAGTCGGATTGTGATCGCGCCAGCTGCTGCGACATCTCCGGGCGTGATGCCATTGCTGCGCATACCGATGGCGATGCCGACCATCGCTACGGGCAAAATTCCGGCGATGAAGATCAGCCCAAACCGGAACGCGGTCTGCACTTCGCCAAAGGTGAGGGCCTTTTGCCGAAGCGTTTCCATAGCTCCGATAGCCATGGTGTCTTCATGCGCGGCACCAGCGAAGAGTTTGACGGTCTTGACGTTGCTAATCGTGTCAACGATTTGACCTGTTACGCCTGCACGCGCCTCGGCACGCGCAGCGGATCGGGACCGAATAATCGGCAACATCAGTCGCAAAAACACAATGTAGCCGGCAAACCAAACGACAAGGACCAAAGCCATCCAGAAGCTCATTGCGCCAAGCAGGACAGCCGTGCCCAGTACCGTAGCCAAACCGAAGGTGATGGCATTGACGGTTTCAACGACAATCTCTGTGAGCGAGTTGGACGTTTGCACCTCTTTCTGCGCGATGCGGCCGGCGAAATCGTTGTCGAAGAACGTCACCGATTGGCCCATCGTCCAACGGTAAAGCCGGGCAAGCACAAGCTTGTAGATGTTTGGCCCGATCATGACGGATTGGGTCAGAGCCAAACCGCCAAAAAAAAGCGGCCGCAAGATAAGCAACACGATCAAGGAAACGAGGACCAGACCCCCGTGTTGGGCAAGAAACGCGCCCTCCGGCGTCTGATCGACCGCGTCGACGACCGCACCGAGCAGATACATCGACAAAACTTCAACCACGCCGGCAAGGACCGAGATGGCCACGCCGATCCAAACAACCCGCCAACCCCCGTTCAAGCACCAAAGCATAAAGTCCCGCAGAGCAAGCGGTGGCGTGCCTTTGGCTGGCCTGTCGGTTTCGACCTGGTTCCCGGCAGAGCGTATGAAGCGGCGCATCGCCTTGATCATTCCGCCGCCTCCGTTCCGATAAAGCCGCCTGATTGGCGATGCCAAAAGCTGGCGTAAAGCCCGGCCCTGTTCAGCAATTCCGTGTGGCTCCCTTGTTCCGCAACCTCTCCGTCGTCCAGCACAATAATGCGGTCCATATGTGCAATGGTTGACAGGCGGTGCGCGATGGCGATGACAGTTTTGCCTTCCATCATGCCATATAGCGTGTCTTGGATTGCGGCCTCCACCTCACTGTCGAGCGCCGAGGTCGCCTCGTCCAGCACCAAGATGGGGGCATCTTTCAGTATAACACGCGCCAAGGCGACACGCTGGCGCTGACCGCCTGAAAGCTTCACGCCGCGTTCACCGACATGTGCCTCGTAGCCGCCGCGGCCCTGTGGGTCCTCAAGATCGAGGATGAATTCATGTGCCTGAGCCTGGCGCGCGGCAGCGATCATCTGGTCATCGGAGGCCTCCGGCCGCCCGTAAAGGATATTGTCCCGGACTGAGCGGTGCAAAAGAGAGCTATCCTGCTGAACCATCCCGATCGCGTGCCGCAGACTGTCTTGGGTGACGCGCTTGATATCTTGCCCGTCGATTTCGATGCGGCCTGTTTCGGCATCGTAAAAGCGGAGCAACAGCTTCACGAGTGTGGTCTTGCCGGCGCCAGAGCGCCCGACGAGCCCGACCTTTTCGCCTGGCGCAATCTTAAGGTCGATGTTTTGCAGCCCACCGGTTTGGCGTCCGTAATGATGGCTTAGACCGACAACACCGATCCGGCCGGCGTCAAAGTCGAGCGGCTTCGCGTCTGGCGCATCGACGAGCGTTATGGGCTCAGTGATCGTTTCCATGCCTTCTGCAACGACGCCTAGGGATCGGAAAAAGCTGGAAACGGCCCACATGATCCAGCCTGACATTGCATTGAGCCTTAGCGTCAGCGCGGTCGCCGCCGCGACGATTCCAACGCTCGCTGTCCCTTGCGCCCAAAGTGCTATCCCCCAGCCGACGACGGACACGATCAGCACGCCATTTAAAGTAACAAGACCCAAATCCATCTTGGTGAAGATGCGCATCTCCTTTGCGAAGGTTTGCCGTGTTTCTTCGATGGCTTCCTTTGCGTACGCGATTTCCCGGTCATGGTGCGCAAAAAGCTTTACCGAGTGGATATTGGTGTAGCTGTCGACAACCCGGCCAGTTGTCATCGAGCGGGCGTTGGATGAGGCCTGAGACGCCGGGCCGACGCGCCGAATGGTCCAGCGTACCAGCAGCCCATAAAGGGCAAACCAAATCACAAGAGGCACCGCCAATCGCGGATCTGCCCCGGCCAAAAGGATCACCGCACCAACCAGGTATGCCAAAGCAAAGGCAAGTGCGTCGAACGCCTGAAAGATCGCTTCCCCGGCGGATGTCGGCGTCTGCATGATCCGGTTTGCGATCCGACCGGCAAAGTCGTTTTCGAACCAACCGACGGATTGCCGAAGGACTTGACGATGGGCACGCCAACGGACCAGCGCCCCAAAATTCGGAACAATCGCGTTGTTGAGCAGGCCTACGTCAATGAGTTGGATGCCCGTTCGGACAAACAACACGAAGATCGCAACACCGATGAACTCCAATCCGTATTCGGAAAATACCTCGCTCGGCGAGGTTTCCGCCAACAAATCTACCAAGCGCCCGGAATACCAAATCAGCAAGACCTCTACGGCCGCGACGATTACAGAAAACACCGCCGTTAAGGCAAACAAGCGTTTGAACGGCTGCGAATAATCCCACAAAAACGGCCAAAGCTTCCGCGACGGGCGATCCGTCTGGGGATAGTCCGTATAGGGGTCGACCAGCGATTCGAAGAAGCGGAACATCAAAGACCTCAGGGCTTCGATATAGGATGCCTTTCAGAGAAAGACCATGACCGCCGATAGCGCGAGCAATACAGACATCACTCTGGCAAAGGTGGCCCAAGCTTCGGCCTTATTCAACAACAGAGCCAGCAATGTCCCGGCCCACGACCAAAACAGACAGACAAAGAGATTGAGGCCGGAAAAGGTTAGCGCAAGCCGGATCGCTTCGAGGGCCGGAGACAGATCGCTTGGATAGCCAGATGCTGCGGCCAGCGCCACAGCCCAAATTTTCGGATTGACCGCTTGGAACGCGATTGCCTCGATCAGTGTCATCGGCCGGGTTGCGGCGTCAACCTGTGACAGCGAGGATTGCCAAAGCCGCCACGCCATCCACAAAATCCAACCTGCCGCAACGAGCTTTAGCGCGGTTTCAACTTCTGGTCTGAGCGCCAGGGCCGCACCGATGCCGACGCCGGTGGCCGCGGCGATGATGCCGACACCGATCACGATGCCAAAAAGATGCGGCAGGCTGGCCCTAAGCCCAAATCGCGCGCCCGACGCGGTGATCATCAAAACGTTCGGGCCCGGCGAAAACAGCCCGACAAAAACGAAAACAATCACCGGGTCGATCATGCCAAAAGGTCGTCGCGTGTCATCGAAAAATTGCTGCCGATCCACATGGCTTCCAGTTCGGC
>JBCDBR010000006.1:0-144192 GCA_039183205.1 Pseudomonadota bacterium
ATTGGATTGGGCCGACGCGACGGATACAGACATCGCGTTGATGCAAAACGGCGGTGGCCTTTTGGCGGGCCATCCGGTGCCCGGGCTGTCGCTGCGGCTGAAAGACGATGAAATTCAGGTCGCTGGCGCCCATGTAAACGAGGGCTATCTGGACCCGGCCGATGATCGCACAACCAAATTGCGCGATCCCGAAAGCGGCGCGACCTGGCACCGCACAGGCGATGCCGGCCGGCTCGATGATCAAGGGCGACTTTGGCTCCTAGGCCGTAGCGCTGCCGTCCGGGCTGAGGGTGACCAGAAGCTTTACCCGTTTGCCGTCGAACTGGCCGCGGAGGCCTGGCCCGGCGTGCGCCAGGCGGCACTCGCGGACCATGCCGGCCGCGCGGTTCTGGTGATCGCGGGCGATCTGGCCGCGCTGCCAGACTGGCGCGGGCGCGCGAAAGGGATGGGCATCGACACTGTTCGTCACGTCCAGTCCATCCCCATGGACCGCCGGCACCGATCCAAAGTAGATTACGCAGCGCTCTTGGCGATGTTGAAATAGGGCGCAAAAAAAGGCGCGCACCGATGGACGGCGCGCACCCTTTTCTACGTCTGTTGCGCTTAATTGCCGGTAATCGTGAAAGTCGGCAAGGTTGTCGCTGCATCCGCGGCATCGTTGACCACGCTAGACGGCACTTGGCCTGTCGGGCTGAAGGCCGCGCGAATGATGGCATTCCGAGCATTGGCTTGCTCGGGCAGGATCGACGCCGCCGCGCCAGCATCCATGGCTGCGATCGTTGACATATGCCATTCCTGGGACCGGGCACGATCAGGCGCAGTGCCGAAGCCCTGCCTCAAGTGGTGGCCGACCAATTCGCCGTAGCTTGGGCCCGCAAAAGCCGCCAGCGTCAAAACGCCGGCCAAAGCCATCCCAGCATTGTCGGTCTCATAGCCGACGGAGGAACAGATGCGACCTGCCGTGACCGCCTGATCTGGCGTCATGGCATTCATCGCGCCCCGGATGGCCCCTTCGGCCTGCGGACGCGGCTGGGTCGTCAAGGCCGCCATCTGCGGCGCGAGCATGCTTGCAAGGCCTTCGCATTGCGCAGCAACTTGGTCCGGGGTCATGCCAGCAACGCTGGTGCGGAGCTCTGCGCCATCGGTCGTGACATAGTCCATCGCCAGGCAAAATTGTTGCCCAAGGGTCTGGTCCATCGCTGTTGCAGCAAGCGTTGCATTGGGATCGACCTGACCGCTCATCGCGGCGGTGCAATAATCGGCCATCGACGGGCCGGTCGCTGCCAAAGTGAAGCCGGTGAAGGGCTGTGCGGCCGGTGCCGTTTGCACCACGGTTGTCGTGGCGGGCGGCGCAACGATGGTGGTCGTCGGCGCCGGAGCCTGTGGTGCAACAACTGTAGTGGTCGGTGCAGGATTAAATCGGCCCAGACGCTCATCATTGAAAGAGATCAGCAATGCACGCGGTCCGCCTTGGACATAGGCTGGCTGATGCGCACCGTAGAAGCCCGATTCAGCACGCTGATAGCTGGAGACCAGGAATGCGCGCTCCGCGTCATTCAGCTGACCGTCAACCGGGAAAAAGCCCATCTCGGCTTCGTAGGCGCTGGCCGCACGGCGGGAGTTCTGGCCCCATACGCCGTCTGCGCCGCCTGGGTTGTAGCCAAAGAACGCCAAGGCGCGTTGCGCTTCGATATTGCCCTGGCATTGCGGCCCACAGGTCCGCGTCGAGGTTGTGGTCGTCCGGTTGCCGCCATTGCCGTTGCCGCAGGCACCCGTCACACCGCAGGTAATGATCGCACCGCCCGCAATACCAAGGAGCGCGTGCAGGTCAGCCTGTGCGTATGACGCCGGCCACATCATCGCTGCTGCAATGGCGCCGGCCTTTAGAATTCCTTTCAACACTGTAACTTCTCCCGGAAAAAACTGCTGGTGCGACGTTAGTCCGATTCGCCATTTGGCGCCAAGAAATCCTGCCGCAACATCCTGTTTCGGAGAAGACTTGCGCATTACAGCGCCACAGCGCACCTGCGCTATTCTGTCCGTCGCATCGGTCGTCACGAATGGGCCTCGAAGGACCGCGAAAGGCCGCTGCATGTCCGACACGCATCCCTAGACCAGGAGCTCGGCCTGTAGCTCTTGGAGGATGAGGGGGATCTTTTTTTTCACCTTGAAGAAGCCAGCCGTCGCATAATGCCAGATCTGTTCGTCGTAGCGCCGGCGCCATTCCACCAATTCGATCCCGGCATCCGTCAAGGCAGGCAAGGCCTCCGACATCCAATCGCAAAGCGGTCCTTGCGGAACATACCCCATGGCAATTTGTCGGGCCCCGGCGTTCTTGGCCCAATCTGCAAGCTGCCTCGGTGCACCGGCGTGCATTGGCTCGGCCGACAGATCGACGCGGGCGGCGATGTCGCTCAGCGCGCCGCGCTCGAACGCGGTCACCAGATTTGAAACCGGACGCGCGGATCTGAGATGGCTGGCCGACAGCGCGGCGGTCGCCACCACGTCGATGGATGCGATATCGAATGCCTCCAAACTTCCCTCTTCCTCGGTCAGCAAAATTGCTGTGGGCACGCCATGCCGCACCGGGCTTACGGGCCGAAGGGGCGAGACCTCCGGCAAACCGTCGGGTTCGCTACCGTCCAATGGCACAATCGCAGCAGCCAAATCGGCACGGTCCGGCGCAAAGCGATGGTTTGTATATTTGGCGATGTTCCAAGTTTCGGCCTGATACGCTTTCCCGCGGGTGTGCAATCCGGCCACCCATCTCCAACCCAGCGTGTTTGAGGCGGGGTCGCCGTCCAAGAGGTGGCGCAGAAAGAAATCGGCGCCCAGCCGCCACGGCAATTCCAGGGTAAAGATCCAAATCGATGCGAACCACATGCGCGCGTGGTTATGCAGGTAGCCGGTCTCAATGAGTTCCTTTGACCAAGCGTCAAAGCAGGCGAGCCCGGTTTGGCCGGTCTCGGCGGCGACGAGGCGTTGTGACAACGCTGGATTGTGGCTCAGATCGGCCAGATCGGAGGCTAACCCGTCGACATAAGCGCGCCAAACCGACGGCCGGCGCTCCAACCAGCCCTTGAAATACCCGCGCCAAATGACCTCCTGCACGAACTTCTCTGCACCATGCGGCCCATGCGCTGCGACGGCGGCCTCGACGGTTTCAGCCTCCGTAACCAAGCGGCGACGCAGATACGGCGACAGGCCTGAGACATCCGCATGCCGCCCCGCGCCGTGATCATAGTTGCGCCGCGCCGCATAGGCCCGGCCCATGCGCGGCGTGAAGGCCGCAAGCCGGTCCAGACCCGCCGCACGTGTCGGAACCGGGATCACCAATGCTCGGTGCCCGGGCTTCCTTTGACGGTGCCGCGCAAATTTGAAGTGACCCAACCGCCGTAAAAGCCACCGGCTTGCGGCTCGGCCTTCAACGATCCGACAAAACAGGCGTCCATGTCTGCGACATAAACCGCAATATGATCAACCAAGGCCGCAAAGGCTGAGCTGGGGCGGGGATAATCCCAGGCGGCGCGCGGTGCTGTCTGGTCGCCCATGCGCAGGCTCCAATACCGCGCAACGCCCTTCCATTCGCAAAAGCTACGGCCATCCGCGGCAATCAGCTCAGCGCTAAAATCTGCCCTTGGGATATAATAGGTCGGCGCGTGATGGGTTTCCAAGACGGCCAATGCGGCCTCCGTTTCCGCTGCAACCTGGCCCGCGAACACCACGCGGATCGGCGCACCCGCAGGCCGCAGCATCGGCGGTCGAGGGTAGCTCTGAACGTTTTCAATCGAAAGCTCGGGCATAAGCGGCGATGTAGGGCCATCGTTTGAATGGAAAAGAGCGGCGCTAACGCGCTCTGGGGTTCAACAAGGCACGCAGGATACCTACGCGTGTCACCTCTCCGATGACGGCGCCGTCGGACACGACCGCGCAGGTTTCGTGATCATTGCTGAGATGGCGCATGACTTCAATCACGGGCAATTCGGCGGCAACCTCGGCACTGGGTTTCCCCGTCGCAGTCGCTGACATGACGTCGCGCGCACGCAAAACGCCAAGTGGATTCATATTGGATACAAAATCAGCCACATAATCGTTGACCGGCGCCGAGAAGATAGCCGCGGGCGTGCCGCATTGCACGATACGGCCGCCGTCCATGATCGCGATGCGGTTACCGATCTTGAAAGCTTCGTCCAGATCGTGGCTGACAAAGATCATCGTTCGCTGTAGCCTCGATTGCAGCTCCAACAGCTCATCTTGCAGACGTGCCCGGATCAACGGATCAAGCGCCGAAAACGGCTCATCCATCAGTAAGACGGGTGCGTCGGTCGCGAAGGCGCGCGCGAGCCCCACGCGCTGCTGCATACCGCCGGACAATTCGCCGACCTTGCGGTCGGCCCATTCCGACAGGCCGACAAGTGCCAATTGTGCGTGGACTTTGGCCATGCGGGCACTTCGGCTTTGGCCGGCAAGCTCCAGCCCGAGGCCGACATTCTCGGCAACACTGCGCCAGGGAAGGAGACCAAATTGCTGAAACACCATAGCCACACCATGGCGTCGCAATTTGCGCAAATCGTCCCGTGATGCGCGCGTGACCTCGCAAGACCAGTCGCCGGTCTGGACTTTGACAGTGCCGCGGGCAACCCGATTTAGGCCATTGATGGCGCGCAGCAGGGTCGATTTGCCAGAGCCCGAAAGGCCCATGAGCACCAGGACCTCACCTTGATGCACTTGGAGCGAACAGTCATGAACCCCGAGGATCTGGCCGGTTTCGGCCTGGACCTCGGACCGGCTTTTGCCTTGATCCATCAACGGCAGCGCCTGTTGCGGTTTATCGCCGAACACAATGGAGACGTTGGAAATATCGGCAACGACCTTCATTCTTGCCGGCCACCCACGTTCAAAACACGGTCGAGCAGGATGGCGACCACAACGATCACAAAACCGGATTCAAACCCGAGCGATGTATTGACCTGGCTAAGCGCGCGCATCACCGGCACCCCAAGCCCGTCGGCACCCACCAGAGCCGCAATGACCACCATCGATAGCGACAGCATGATCGTTTGCGTGAGGCCCGCCATAATTTGGGGAAACGCGTATGGCAATTCGACCTTCCACAAGGTTTGCCAACCGGTTGCGCCAAAAGCTAACGCGGCCTCACGCAGCGCCGCGGGCGTCGCGGAAACGCCCAGATAGGTGAGCCGGATTGGCGCCGGCAGCACAAAGATCACGGTCGCGATCAGTCCCGGTACCATGCCAATGCCGAAAAACACGATTGCCGGGATCAAATAGACAAAGGTCGGCAGCGTTTGCATCAGGTCCAGAACCGGACGGAGATACCCGTAAAGCCGTGGCCTATGCGCCGCGGCGATACCGATAGGCATCCCGATGGCCATACAGAGCAAACAGGCCGACAAAACCAGCGTCAGGCTTTCGGTGGTCTCTTCCCAATAACCTTGATTGAGGATGAAAGCGAAGCCGATGGCCACAATTACGCACAGCTTCCATGCGCGTTGCAAAAGCCAGGCCAGCGCAACAAAAACGGCGATTACGATCAACGGATGGGGCGTTTGCAGCACCCACAGAATGCCGTCGATCATCGCCTCCATCGCATCCGCCAGTGCATCGAACGCGCCTTGGAACGTATCTTCGACCCACTCAAAGCCGGCTTCGGCGGCATCGCCGACCCGCAATTTGCATTCCGACAATACACCATACGGCGAAAGACCGTCGGTATCGCCAGGATCGTCGCAATCGGTGAGCCAAGTGAGCAAGCGCCGCCTCCGGATGAAAGGCACGCGGAGACGTGCCTTTCAGATGTCGTCACTTACTCGGCAAGGGCCGCAGAAACAGCCGTGGCCGCATCACCGCCATCAAAGGTCGTCACACCGTCGAGCCAGGACATTGCAAAATCTGGGTTTGCCGAAAGCCAGGCACGGGCGGCGTCTTCGGGGTCTTCGCCGCCATCCAAAATGGCGCCCATGATCTCGTTTTCCATCGCAAGCGAGAATTCGAGGTTGTTCAAAAACGCCCCCAAATTCGCGCAATCGGCGGCAAGTCCGGCGCGGGTATTGGTAAAAACCGTGGCGCCGCCCAGATCTGGGCCGAAATAATCATCGCCTCCAGTCAGATAGGTCAGGTCGAAATTGGCGTTCATCGGATGCGGCTCCCACGCGAGGAAGACGATCGGTTCGTCCCGTTCACTTGCCCGACCAACCTGCGCCAGCATCCCCGGTTCGGAGCTTTCGACCACATCGAAACCGTCAAGATCGAATGCGTTTGTGTCGATCATATCCATGATCAGCCGATTGCCGTCATTGCCAGGTTCAATTCCGAAGATCTCCCCGTCCAGCGCCTCTGCCTGCGTGGCGATATCGGCGAAATCCGTGATCCCAAGCGCCGCACCCGCAGCGTTGGTCGCCAGGGTGTATTTCGCGCCCTCGAGATTTGCGCGCAGAACCTCGACGCTGCCATCGTCGCGGTAGGGTGCGATATCCGCCTCCATCGTTGGCATCCAATTGCCCAGAAAGACGTCCACATCGCCCTCAGCAAGGGCCGTATACGTCACCGGCACCGACAACACCCGAATATCCGTTTCATAGCCAAGCGCCTCAAGCACCAGCGTCGTGGCCGCTGTGGTCGCGGTGATGTCGGTCCAGCCCACATCGGAAAACACGACCTCTTGGCAGGCCGCATGTCCATCGGCATGGGCCGCGCCTGCGGCAAGGATGGCGAATGTGGAAAGCGTTGCGCGAAGCTTCATGTGAGGGACCCCCGGCTGGAATGGCGTTGTTGATTGACGGATCAATTAAACCCGCTTAACCCTGATCTGGCAACTGCTTTGTGACGGGGGACCGGCGCCGATGGGCACGGCCGATCTGCGAAAAGACCAACTGGTCCGTGCGACGATTGCCGAAATCGCGGCGCATGGGGCGGAAAACGTCACCGTGGCACAGATTGCCGGACGCGCAGGCGTGTCTTCGGCTCTGGCGTTTCATTATTTCGGGGACAAAGACGCGCTCTTTCTGGGCGCGATGCGTCACATACTCGGTCTCTACGGCGCCGAAGTGCGGGCAGCCTTGCGCGACGTCGGCAGTCCGCGCGCGCGGCTTGATGCGATTGTGGATGCAAGCTTTGCCCCATCGAATTTCGAGCGATCCGTTCTCGCCGCTTGGCTCCATTTTTACGTCGCCGCACGCACAAACGAAACGGTATGGCGGCTGTTGCGGCTTTATCATCGGCGGCTTCGGTCCAATCTGCTAACGGGGCTCCGGCCGCTGACGGGTGCTGCGGCACCGCAGATCGCGGACGGCATGGGCGCCTTGATCGACGGCCTCTATATCCGGGCCGGGTTGACGCCCGGGCTCCGGGCGGAAACCGCGCGGGCACAGCTGCGCACGTATATCGATTTACAAGTCACTCGATACTCCACAGGGTCCCCAACATGAGCAATGTCCTGCAACCCGCTGGCAGCCACTACGTAAACGGCGCGTATATCAACGATTCACAGGGTGTGGATATGCCTGTCTTCTTTCCTGCAACCGGGCAGGAAATCGCCCGGGTCCATGCCGCAACGCCGGCGATCCTTGATGCGGCTTTGGCATCGGCGCAAGACGCGCAGCGCCTCTGGGCCACGTGGTCGGGCACGGAGCGCGGCCGCGTTTTACGCCGCGCGGCCGACCTGATCCGCGCGCGCAACCAAGAGCTCTCTGAGCTTGAAACGCACGATACCGGCAAGCCGATTTCCGAAACGATCGCCGTGGATGCAACCTCGGCCGCTGATGCGCTGGAATATTTTGGCGGCCTTGCCGGAAGCTTAACGGGTGAACATATCCCACTCGCTGGCGGTGATTTCGTCTACACCCGGCGGGAGCCGTTGGGCGTTTGCGTTGGCATCGGCGCCTGGAATTACCCCACGCAAATCGCCGCCTGGAAGGGGGCGCCAGCATTGGCATGCGGCAATTCGATGGTCTTCAAACCGTCCGAGGTCACCCCGCTTTGCGCACTGAAAATTGCCGAGATTCTGGTCGAAGCGGGCGCGCCGCCGGGGCTTTATAACGTCGTCCAAGGCGCTGGGGAGGTCGGCGCGGCGCTGATTTCAGACCCGCGCGTCGCCAAGGTATCGCTCACCGGCTCGGTGCCGACGGGGCGCAAGGTTTATGCAGCGGCGGCCGCAGGCATGAAACATGCAACGATGGAGCTTGGTGGCAAATCGCCCCTCGTGATCTTTGACGATGCCGATCTCGAAGATGCCGTATCCGGCGCGATCCTTGGCAATTTCTATTCAACCGGACAGGTATGTTCCAACGGCACGCGGGTTTTTGTGCAAAAGGGCATCCGTCCGGCATTTGTCGACCGTTTGGCAGAGCGCATGGCCGACGCCGTCATCGGCGACCCGCTGGATCCAGATACGACCGTCGGGCCCATGGTTTCGGCCGCACAACGCGACATCGTTGCAGGCTTTATCGCCACAGGATGCCGAGAAGGGGCGCGGCTGGTCACCGGCGGGACACTGCCGGACTGGCCTGGTTATTACCTCACGCCCGCGCTGTTCGACCGGGTCACTGACGAGATGACGATTGCGCGCGATGAGATTTTCGGACCGGTGCTGTCCGTTCTGGAATTCGAGACGGAAGAGGAGGTCTTGGTTCGCGCGAATGCCACAGAATTCGGTTTGGCCGCGGGCGTTTTCACCCGCGATCTGACACGTGCGCACCGCATGGTCGCCGGGTTCGAGGCCGGCACCTGCTATATCAATACCTACAACGACGCGCCGGTGGAGGCCCCGTTCGGCGGGACAAAAATGTCCGGGGTTGGGCGTGAAAACTCGAAGGCTGCAATCGCGCATTATTCGGAACTAAAGTCCGTCTATGTCCGCATGGGCCGTTGCGAGGCCCCGTTTTGACGCGCATATCCGGCGCCGTGCGGGGCGCAGCGTCCGCTCTGGCACAACACCAGATCCGGACCGCAACATCCAAACCGGAATTGACGCATTCCATGTCACCCCCACCGGGTTGGGGAATTGCGTGATGGAGGCCGATTACATCGTGATCGGCGCAGGCTCCGGCGGGTGTGCGATGGCCTATCGCTTGGCCGAAGCGGGACGGTCGGTCTTGGTTATCGAGGCCGGCGGCAGCGATTGGGGTCCGTTCATCCAAATGCCCGGCGCGCTGAGCTACCCGATGAACATGGCGCGCTATGATTGGGGCCTGAAGACCGAGCCGGAACCGCATTTGGGCGGGCGCGAATTGGTCGTACCGCGCGGAAAGGTCATCGGCGGTTCCTCTTCGATCAACGGGATGATTTATGTCCGCGGTCATGCCGGCGATTATGACTATTGGGCCCAAAGCGGCGCGCGCGGTTGGTCCTATGCCGACGTGCTGCCGTATTTCAAACGGATGGAAGATTGGCACGATGGCGGGCATGGCGGCGATCGAGGCTGGCGCGGCCAAGGCGGGCCGTTGCATGTGACCCGCGGGTCGCGCGAAAACCCGTTGGTACATGCATTTGTCGCAGCGGGCAGGCAAGCCGGTTACGGCGCGACCGACGACTATAACGGCGCGCGCCAGGAAGGCTTTGGGCCTTTTGATGCCACGATTTGGCAAGGCGAACGCTGGTCCGCGGCGCGCGCCTATTTGCGGCCAGCGCTTAGACACGCGCATTGCGATCTGATCCAAGCGCGCGCGCGACGGGTCGTCATCGAAGCCGGGCGCGCTGTTGGTGTCGAGGTGAGCTGGGAAGGCCGGCGCGAGATCTTGCGGGCGCGTTCTGAGGTTATAGTGGCGGCATCATCGCTCAACACGCCGCAATTGTTGATGCTGTCGGGGATTGGGCCGGGCGAGGACTTGGCCCGCCATGGCATTTCGGTGCTGGCCGACCGGCCGGGCGTGGGTCAGAACCTCCAAGATCATTTGGAGGTCTATATTCAAACCGCCGCAACCCAGCCGATCAGCCTCTATCGATATTGGAACCTTTGGGGCAAGGCCTGGGTGGGCCTGCGCTGGCTGCTCAATCGTCGCGGCCCAGGCGCCTCGAACCAATTCGAAAGTACGGGCTTTATTCGCTCACGCGCTGGGATCGACTATCCCGATATTCAATTTCACTTTTTGCCGCTTGCCGTGCGCTATGACGGACAAGTCGCGGCGGACGGGCACGGCTATCAGGTCCATGTCGGTCCGATGCGGTCGGAGAGCCGCGGCCAGGTCACGTTGCGATCGGCAAACCCAGCTGACCCGCCGCGGATCCGATTTAATTACATGAGCCTTGAACAAGATTGGATCGAGTTTCGCCAGGCCATCCGGCTAACCCGAGAGATACTACGGCAAGATGCTTTCGCCCCCTATCGTGGTTCTGAAATTCAGCCCGGCCCCGAGGCGCAATCCGACAGCGCGCTTGATGCGTTCATCCGCATGCATGCCGAAAGCGCCTACCACCCGTGCGGGACGGCAAAAATGGGTGCCGCTGACGACCGATCGGCTGTTGTTGATCCAGAGGGCCGCGTGATCGGGGTGTCGAGACTGCGGGTAGCTGACAGTTCGATTTTTCCGCGCATCACCAACGGTAACACCAACGCGCCGTCGATCTTGGTCGGTGAAAAGATCGCCGATCATGTCTTGGGGCGCACTCCCTTGGCTGCGGCCAATGACGAGCCGTGGTTTCACCCCGAATGGGAAACTGCGCAGCGATAAGTTGCCCAAAAGATGGGCAACTGCCGTCGGGGCCTCAGCAAAAATAGCGCCAATTCGCCGATCGAACGCGGGCCACCCCGTTTGCGATTGCGCGCATCCTTGGAATACGGCACGACAGCTGCCGTGGGGGCCACATGCCCAATTGGGCGCGGCCTAAAGGAGTTTGCGTGCGGTCCATTGCCCGTGTCACGCAGTTCCGAGTACCTTTGGTAGTTATCCCTTGTCTGAACGAAGCTGCGCATTTGCGCGGGCTCGTTGAGCACATGCATCGTGCCGCTGCGCGCCATGGCGGGCATGTGGTCATCGTCGACGGTGGTAGCACCGATGGCTCGGTCGGCATCGCCACAGATTTGGCCCACACGTATCCACGCGTGAGGTCCATGCATAATCCGGCGCGGCTGCAAAGTGCCGGGATCAATGCAGCGGTGCGCAAATTCGGCGCCGGTCACACTGATCTGATCCGGATCGATGCTCATGCCCGATACCCAAGCGACTATATCGACGTTTTGTTGGCCGAAGCCGCTGAAACCGGCGCCGGTGCCGTAACCGTTGGCATGATCGCCGAAGGCCAGGGACCGCTTCAGCACCTCGCGGCCGCGACCCAGAACACGAAGCTTGGCAATGGCGGTTCGGCCCATCGTGCGCGCGGTACGGGCACCTGGGTCGAGCATGGTCACCATGCCTTAATCCGGCTGCCTGCTTTTGCGGTTGTGGGCGGCTATGATGAAACCTTTGCCCATAATGAGGATGCTGAATTCGACCACCGATTGCGGCGCGCGGGCTATGGTATTTGGCAGACCGGCAAGACGGTCATCGGCTATTACCCACGTGATGGGGTCGCGGCACTGGCCAAGCAGTATTTCAACTATGGCCGTGGACGCGCGCGGAACCTGCGCAAACACCGCACACGGCCTCGGCTACGTCAAACGGCGATGATCGCTGTCGCTCCGGCGATGGCGATGGCGCTGTTTTCACCGCTTTCGCTTGTGGCCGCCTTGCCCGCCGCAGTCTGGGCAGCCGCAATTCTGACTGCCGCGCTGGCTTTGGCCCTCGCGGCGCGTTCCCCCAAACTGATTTGGTCCGCACCCCTGGCCGCGATCATGCATGCATGTTGGTCGGCTGGCTTTTGGACAGCGATGTTCCGTCCCAAACACCAAATGGGCCAAACCTTATGAACCGCCGGATTGACATCTGTGTCTGCACGTTTCGCCGACCGCATGTGATCGAAACATTGGCCTCGCTGCATGCACAAAACTTGCCCCACGACGTCGCGGCTCGGGTCCTGGTGATCGATAATGACGACACGCCGACGGCCAAGGCATGGGTCGCGCAGGCTGCCGGGTCAGGGCCGATCCCCATAGACTACATGCACCGACCGGGTCGCAACATCTCTCTGGCTCGAAACGCCGCGCTTGAGGCGTCGGATGCGCGCTTTCTTGCCTTCATCGATGATGATGAGCGTGCGGGCCCGAACTGGGTGGCCGCGCTGTTGGCCCGCCAGGAGCAGACCGGCGCGGAGATCGTCCTGGGGCCGGTTCGGGCGGTTTATCCACCGAACGCGCCAGATTGGATGCAGCGCGCGAACCTGCATTCAACACGCCCGGTTTGGGTTAAGGGAACGATCCGGACGGGCTATTCGTGCAACGTTCTGATGGACCGGCAGAACGAGATCTTGGCGCAAGCTCGATTTGACCTCGATTTTGGGCGAACCGGCGGCGAGGATACCCTGTTCTTTAGCACCTTGCACGATGCCGGAATTGCGATCGACTTTGCCGCTGAGGCCTCGATCGACGAGCCCGTCGCCGCAGAACGGCTCAATCGGCGGTGGCTGATGCAGCGGCGGTTCCGCATGGGCCAAACACATGCCAACCTGTTGTGCCGGAGGGACAACCACACGCCTCAGGCGGCCGCCACACTCGCCGCAACCAAAGCACTGATTTGTTTCGCCAAAGCAACCGCGACTTTACCATTACCGGCCATCTCCGTGCCGGCACAATTGCGGGGGTGGTTGCATGCTGGCGTGGTTGCCGGCCTCATGGGACGACCGGCGAAGCGGCTCTATGGGGGATCGCCATGAACCAGCGCCTGTTACCGGCCGCGCGGGTTGTGAGCAAGCCGCAGATAGCACCACCTTCGGACCTCACGGAATTGATGCTGGCAGGCCGCCGGCAATTTTGGTGCCTTGCCTTAGGCGCCCTTATGGGCCTTGGCTTGGGCGTCTTGCACTACGCGACCAGCCCGCGGGAATATCGCGCAACAGCCACGGTCTTGATCGAGGAACGACAGAGTGATTTGGAACAGGAAATCGCCGCAACACTTCCGACGGCACGCAGCGATACCAGCGTGATGAACCAAGTTCAGATCCTCGGCTCGTTACATTTGGCAGCCGAGGTCGCGCGCGCGCTCGAGTTGACACACAACGACACCTTCCAAAATCCGCCCAACTCGCTCTTGGGCGAAACCATTGGCGCGGCCAAGGGATGGGTTAGATCGCTGATCCCTCGCCCTGCCCCACCGCCCTTGATCGAAGGCGCCTCCGGCACCGATGAAGCCATCCTTCAAACCGCCGACCGGCTACGGGCACGGACGGATTTTACCCGGATCGGGCGCAGCTTTGTGGTCGAAATCAGCCACAGCGCAAGCGATCCAGTCCTCGCCACCGATATCGTCAACGCCTATGCCGAGGCGTATTTGGCAGACGGGATCGAGGCAAGCGTCGCAGCATCGGTTCGAACCGCTGACTGGATGGAAGCGCGGATCGAAGAATTGCGGCGCAGCGCTGTGGATGCGGCCGCCGAGGCCGAAGCGTTCCGGGCTGAATTCGGTGCCAGCGACCAACAGGGCTTGCGCGAACGGCAGGAACGCGCGGATGCGCTCAACGAACTGCTGGTCACGTTTCAATCCCGCTACCAAGAGATTGCGTTCGAAAGCTCCTTTCCGTCCTCAAGCGGACGTATCCTGTCGCGCGCCTTGCAGCCGCGTGACCCGGACAGCCCGCGCGCCTGGCAGGATCTGGGGGCCGGCCTGGTCCTGGGACTGATGCTCGGTTTGGCGATCGCGGTGTTGCGCGAGGCGCGGGAAACTGGTCTTCGAACAAGTGGCGACGTCACCCGCTATTTGGGCCTGTCGTTTCTAGGCTATCTCCCCGTCGTTTCGAAAGGTCAACTCAGGCGCGCCCGTAGCGTCGAGGACGCCTCCGTCGCGCCGGGTCCACGCGTGGCCTTTAGCCCGGAATTGCGAGACCAGGGACCGGTCAATCTGCCACCCCTTTTATCGCGCCATTCCGCGCAGCCACTTTCGGCGCGCCCGGTATCCGGCGCGCTGATCGCGCCGCGCGACCTGGTTTTGTCGGCCTATTTGCCGGGATCACCGGCAGATCACGCTTTGCGACGATTGCACAGCGCGATGGATCAAGGCTCCGCCGGGCAAACCGGTCGCATCTTGGCCATCGGCGGGACTGAGGCCGGCGACGGGGCGACACAGCTGGCCGCAAATCTCGCACATGTCTCGGCACGCGCGGGCAAGGCCACGCTGCTCATCGACGGGGATTTCGTGCATTCTGGATTGACGCGGGCGCTTCGTGCAAGCGACACACAAGGGCTTGTCGATGTTCTGGATTGCGTGCTGCCCGTTGGGCATGCGATCCGACGCATCGCAGGCACAGGCCTCGACATTTTGCCGACCGGTCTGGGCGCGCGCCGCGGCGATGTGATGGAAGCATCCTACCTGGCCGAATTCGGCGCGTTGCTGATCGAACTTGCCGGTGTTTACGACACAATCGTGGTCGATCTGCCACCACTTGCACAGTATCCGGAGGTCACAGCATTGATCCGCCAAGTCGATCAAATCGTGCTGTGTGTCCCCTGGGGGCGCAGATCGCGCCGCGCGATTGCGGATTTTCTGGCCTCCGCACCTGACCTTACGGCGCGGATCGCGGGCCTTGTTCTGACCAATACGAGGCTCAACCACCTTCCCCGCTACGGTGAACAGCGCCAGGCAATGCGCCGCAGCTGGCGAATTTTAGGGGCTTAGTCAGCCGCCCGTGCACAAGCGTTGACGAAAAGCGTAGTTGTCTCGCATAATCGCTGCACGCCGAACCGGTGCAATTGCCCGCATTCCGGCGGCCGTGATGAGTGTTTTGATGCGTATTTTGCTGTTCTTTCTTGTGAACGTGGCCGTCGCAATCGCGGTCGGCACGCTCTCGTATTTTCAGGGGCAAAACGGTCTAACGATAGCTTTGCGCATCGCCGGAAGCCTGATCGCCATACAGGTTCTGTATGTGGCTTGGTTGCTGGTAGTTGCTTATTTCAAACCTTTGAAAGCGCGGCCTAGCACGCAGAGCAACCCGCAAACGATGACACCAAAGGGGACAAACAGCGGCGATCCATCGACCTAGCTGACGGTGGTTTTAGTTGGCCAAGGAAGCCGCTTGATCCGTGCGGCATCTGCCGCCGACCAACCCGTTTTTGGCGGCGTGAGTTCGGCCATCGCCCAGCCTGGAACGTATCCAAGTGCCTCCAAACCGGCCAGGCCAACCGCCCGAATATTGGCCGAACCGGTATTGGCAGATTTCGCGATGGCAATGGCAGCGTGACTTGGGACAGACGCAATGGTACCGGACAACTCGATAGAGGCGCCGGTGTCGGCGCCCAGAGTAAGCGTTTGCCCGTCAATTGGCGAGATCGGCGTGGGCCGCGCGGAATGTTCGCGCATGGCGCCAACCAACGCAACGGCCAATGCTGGATGGCGCATCAGGTAGCCTAAAGCCGCACCGAACTTGCGCGCCTTTAGCGCGGATGAAAGTGCTGCAAAACGCGCGGCTTTTTCCAAAGCGTCTCTGCGCCGCCTCAGCATATTTCTGATCTCCGCGGTCAGATCGGGCCATTCTGTCTCAATCGTCGTTAGCCCGACGACCATTTGGCGGGCTGCATCCTCGCTCAGGCGATGCGAAATCGACTGTGCGTGCCGACGATACAAGTAATACGCATGCGGGATGACCGCAAAGCGCGCGCCCGCAAGTACAAGCCGCAAAAGTAGATCAAAGTCCTCGCCCACCTGGAGCGTTTGGCGGTAACGCGTCGTACCCAGAACATCCCTGCGGATGATCGGTTTGAGATAACCCAACGCCACCGGGTCAATCCGGGTCTCAGCGGCCAAAATGTCGGCGGCTTCGGGGAACCAAGGTGATGACAACGCCAATGGACGCAACAGCGACCGGCCGCTTTCGGCTCCAAAATAGATCAAATCATCGGCCAACAGATCGGCCTTGAGTCTGTCTGCCTGCAAGAGCATGCGCTCAATCCGCGCCGGATGTATCAGATCATCCGCATCGACGATGGCAACCCAGTCACCTGAGGCCACCGAAAGGGCTCGATTGCGCGCCGCAGCCGGGCCAGAACGTACGGGATTGTTCAGGACGCAAACCCGATCGTCTTGCGCCGCGGCGTCGCGCGCGATGGCAAGGCTGCAATCTGTTGAGCCATCGTCCGACAGTATCAATTCGAGATTTTCATGCGTTTGCGCGAGGATCGACAGAATCGCGTCACGCAAATAGGTGGCACCATTGTGGAAGGCCATAATCACCGAAACGCGTGGCCCGGGATCCCGTGCAGTTTTTGGTTGGTTAGAACCCATATATCCAACATCTCTGCGGCGCTATTTTGACCGTCAAGCCTATGACACATCAGCGTTAAACGTCGTTCTATCGGCAGTTTTATGCCAGAGATTTCTGCACTGCGGCGTCTTCGTCGGCGAGAGTCCGCCGACTGCGCCTGTTCCAAATGCGTTGCCCTTTCCCTGCCGCAATTGGCCGCCTCTCTCTGTCCGATGACGGTGGGTATGGGGAAATGAATACAATCAAAATGTTTCTCATCGTCACGACGCTTTGCGTGTTTTCGACACCGCTCCGCGCGGGCGGGTCCTTCTTTGACGACTTTGATGAATTCGACCAAGCACGGTGGTTCATCTCCGATGGCTGGTCGAACGGCGATTGGATGAATTGCACATGGTCGCGCGACGCGGTCGAGGTCAGAAACGGCATTTTGCGCTTGCACCTGCAACAGGCGGATAACGGCCTTGAATGCGCCGAAATCCAGAGCCACATCCAATTTGGCTTTGGAACATACGAGGTGCGCCAAAGGACGGGCCGAGGGTCAGGCGTAAACGCTGCCTTTTTCACCTATATCGGCCCGGTCCATGGCCGCGCGCACCACGAGATCGACATTGAGATCCTGCTTCGCAGCCCCACCGAAGTGGTCTTCAACACATGGCGCGCCGGCATCCCAGAACAGGATGGCATAGCGACCGTAACGGCGGCAGCAGAGGACGAATTTCACCATTATGCATTCCACTGGGCGGCTGATGGCATCACATGGTTTGTCGACGGCGTGGCTGTGCATCATGCCGTGCCGCCACTTCCGGAGGTCGGGCAAAAGATTTACGCAAGCCTTTGGTCAAGCGCGACATTTACCGATTGGATGGGGCCATTCGATGCAAACCAATTGCCGCACGTGCTAGAGATCGATTGGATTGGCTTCACCGCATTAAACGCGCCCTGCCAATTTGCTCAATCGATCTTGTGCGGATGGGCGGAGTGATGGCGGTCGCTGAGGCCGGATTTGGGCGCTTTTACCGCAACGCCGTCGATCTTCATCGGCTGTGCAGCATCGCCGCGCTGACCATGCTGATCGCAATCCCAATGGTCGGCAGCTTGGCAGCACTCGGATTTCTGGCGGCGGGCCTTGGCCTCTGCGCGCTCAGCCCGCGCGACACATTGCGCGAGGCGGTGCGGTTTTGGCCCCTGCTTGCCCTTCCGACTTTCGCGACCTTGAGCTTGCTCTGGTCCGAGGCGCCTGCGGCGTCCCTTCGCTTTGGTCTGCAACTGGGCATCACGGCGCTGATCGCCATTCTTTTGGCGAGGCACATGCCGCTACGGTCATTTTTGACCGTCACGCTTTGCGTTCTCGCCGGCGTTGTCGGCATGTCGATTATTGCGGGATCGTACCGAAGCGATACCGGCGCGCTGACCGGGTTCTATGCCAGCAAAAACGCGATGGGCCAGGCGGCCGCCGTTTTGGCCCTAATCGGCGCGGGCTATGCCGGGCGCGGGCGCGGCGTGATCGCAAGCGGAATTTTCATCATGGGGCTACTTGCCGTCACACTGGCGCAATCCATGAGCGGATTGTCGGCCCTGATCATGGCAGCGCTGGCAATCCTTGCTGTGCGCATGCTGCAACCCTTACGACCGGTCTCCCGCATGGTTGCGAGCCTTTTTTGCTTCCTGGCCGGCATCTTAGCCATGATCTTGGCCGTCACCTATTTCGATGCGGTGGCAGAATTAGTCCTCCGACTGACCGGCAAAGACGTGACCTTGACGGGGCGCACCCAACTGTGGTCCGTCGCAATGACGGAAATCCGTGAGCGCCCGCTTCTAGGTGTCGGCTTTCAAGCCTTTTGGCTACCGGGAAACCCGACGGCCGAAGCGCTTTGGCGGACCTTCGGGATCGAGGCTCGTACGGGCTTTCACTTTCACAGCACGTTTCTTTCAAACGCTGTCGAAATCGGCATCCCGGCCGTGACTTATCAAACCGGCTTGCTCATCGTGACATTGGTTCGCAGCGCAAGGCTAGCGCTGGCCCAGCCCGGTCGCGATAGCTATATTCTGTTTGGCCTTGTCGCCATGGTCGCAGCGCTTACCCCGGTCGAAGTCCCGGTGTTCTTTCAGTTCAGCCTGACCACGGTGTTGCTGATGTCAGCATGCGTGTATTCCACCCAAGCTATTACTGCGGGATCAAAGTCTGACCGACCGGCGTGACGGGCCGGCGCGTCAAAAGACCCGCGCATTTGTCCCGAAAAAGACCAACTGAAATGGGCAGCAAATTCGATAGCGGACGGATCGCGACAAACAGGGCCGCGCGCAGCCCATGCGCCGCCTTTACATCCAAAAACCGCCGCAACAGGTACCGGCCGTGGATTTGGTGGCGGTGTTTGCGCATCGCAGCCACTGCAGGCCCAATGCGACAGGCGGCAATATGGCGGTCGCACGCCGACCGGAGCGCCAGCAAATCATCCGTCCGATGCAAGGCACTGAGTGAATTTTCCCGCACACGTGCCGCGTAGCCAACATTGCGCGAGAGACCAAATCGTGCCCCTTTTAGCAAAGCGCGCACATAGAGATCATAATCCTCGCCCAACCGCATATCTGGATCGTATTGAAGATTGGATTTCACCAGGAAGTCTCTTTTTATCAACGGCTTAATAAAACCAAGTTCACCGCGCATGCGGCGTGAGTTGGACAGGTTCCCCCGCACGAAGTCTGTCAAAGACAGCGATATCGGAACGGTGCTTGCACTGCTTTGACGTGAAATGGAGCCGGTATCGTCGACAAAGAGGATATTGTCGGCCAAGAAATCCCATTCGCCATCTTGCATCAATGCAGCGAAGCGGCCGGGAAGGATCACATCATCGGCGTCCAGAATTGAAATAAATTCGCCAGTTGCCGTGGCAAAACCCGCGTTACGCGCCGCGGCCGGACCGGAATTCACGGCGCGCTGTAAAACGACCACGCGTGGGTCGCCTTTCGCGGCAAGCTGCGCCTGCGCCAATGTTTTGTCGACCGATGCGTCGTCGACGACAATTACCTCGCACACCTCAGGTTCAGCCAAAGCCGATAATATGGCCGCGCCGATGGTATCGGCGGCATCTTTTGCCGCGATGACAACGCTAACGTGCGAATTGGAAACAATAGGCTCGCTCAATTTGTTTTGTTTCTCCCTTGTTCGTTTTCGACTCTGCCACTTTAGTCGACTTCAAAGTAGGATACGGAGTCAAATATCGGCAAATAAATGCCGATATCTATTTTCATCCATCATATAACGCAAATTCCTCAATTTGGCGAAACCAAATATGCGATCTTCGGTATATGAACTTATACGAATCGCAATTCGATAGGAAGCATGACGTTGCGCGGGTCGGTGATCCGGTGACGACGGTGCTCATTGCGTCTACGCCGCGCTGCGGCAGCCACATGATTGGCCATGCAATGGCTGCAACCGGCAGGCTTGGCGTCCCCTTCGAATACGCCAATCGGGCAAATATGGTCGAGTGGATGCGCCGGCTTGGAACCGATACGCCAAGGGCTACCTTGGATGCGATCATGCAGCGGCGAACGAGCCCAAACCGCGTTTTCGGGATCAAAGCGCATTTTGAGCAGATTGCTGTTTTTGGCTCAATCGATGCCTTTCTAGCCGCGCTGCCGGGCCTCAGGGTGGTTCACCTCAGACGCGCGGACATACTGCGCCAGGCTGTCTCTTACGCGTTTGCCAAGCAAACCGGCGTCTGGATTGCGGGTCAAGAGGCGACGCGCCCAAAGGCCGAATTCGATTACGGTCTTATCGAAAGATGCCTGACCGACATTGCGATCCAAAACGCGCAATGGAGTTCAGCATTTCGCGATCGAAAACTTGATGTTCTTGAAATCACATACGAAACGGCCGTGTTGGACGTTGCGGTTGCGGTTGATCGAATTGCGGCGTTTTGCGGCGTCCTTGACCCGGGCCAGACGTTGAACGCGCCCGTCTCAACGTCAAAGCAAAGCAACCGGTCCCGTACCGAAGATTGGATCGAACGATTTGTCGAACAGTCGCAGCGGCGACCGGCACTCTTGGCGCGCATTGGCGGCGCCGCGCGACGGGCCATCGCTATGTCCGGCGGGGCATGATGGACGGCAGCGGCGCGGACCGCGCGCGATTTTCCGTGGCACATGTCGCCTTTGCAGGCGGAAACGGGTTCCCACCCGAAGATACTGGGGGCGTACAAAGCAGCACAGACGATCTGGCGCGCCGGCTTCTTGCACGCGGCGACAAAGTCACGGTTCTGGCGCCGCTTTACGGACATGGCTGGTTTGGTTTCGCTGCGCGCGCAAAGCTGAAAATTGGCGGCGGATTGCTGGCCAGAGATCGACGTCATGGATATGATGTTTTTCGTGCTTGGTTTCCCGAAGCTGCTGTTTCTGAATTCGTTGACATCGAAAGACCCAACGTCGCTGTAGTGCAATGTCACAATACGGTTCCAATTGCCAAAGCGTTTCGTCGGCGCGGGGTTCCAGTTGTGATCTATTTTCGGAACGTGGAATTCAACGAATTAGGCGGGTCGCTTGATGATCTGCAAGATGCACAGTTCATCGCCAATTCTCAATTCACAGCCGATGCATGCCGCGCAAAGTTTGGTGTTGAGGCCACAATCATCCCGCCGACATTGCAGGCGGAGCGCTACCGCGTTTTGCCGGTTGGAAGACAGGTGACTTTGATCAATCCGGTGAAATCCAAGGGGCTCGACTTGGCGATTTCCTTGGCCGCTGCCTGCCCTGACATCCCGTTCTTGTTTCAGGAAAGCTGGCTTTTGGCACCGCGCGACCGTGCAGAGCTCGAGGCAGCAATTCAACCTTACAACAATATTCGCTTCGCGCGCCGTACGCAGGATATCCGCGCCGTCTATGCGCAGACGCGGGTTCTTTTGGCGCCAAGTCTGTGGGCTGAGGCTTGGGGCCGGGTCGCATCCGAGGCGCAGGTCAGCGGCATCCCTGTTTTGGGGTCAACATCGGGAGGGCTGCCAGAAGCGATCGGGCCGGGAGGCGTCACGTTAGACTACGCGGCCGGGCCCGATGTTTGGGCGGCAGCGCTGCGCCGTATCTGGGACGATCCGCACCGCTACGCCGTTGTGTCGGCGGCGGCGAAGTCCCATGCGATGCGACCTGAGATGGACCCTGACCACCAGTTCAGCGTGTTTCGGTCGGTCCTGCAACGCGCGCTCAGTTGACATGCAGCAAGTGGCCGTCATTATCCCCTACTACCAACGCGCGCCAGGGATTTTGCGCCGCGCCCTCGACGGCGTTTGGTCGCAAGACTTGCCATCTAATATCGCCCTGCGTGTCGTGGTCGTCGATGACGCCTCGCCGCATCCGGCATCGGCAGAGATCACGACGCCGCACCCAGAAATTACCGTTCTTAATCAACCAAATGGTGGGCCGGGATCTGCGCGCAATCGCGGCTTGGACCTCGTGCGCTCGTGGGGTGATGTCGACGTCGTTGCCTTTTTGGATTCCGATGACATCTGGCATTCAGATCACCTCGCGCATGCACTTTCTGTTTTGGCCGAAGGCTATGATTTCTTCTGCTGCGACAATGCCCGTCCCGGCAGCTTTGCCCGGTTTTCCGAGGACGCGCCTGCCCTGCGCAACGCTGGCGCCGCGTTGGCCGACAAGGGCATCGTCCTGTCTAAGGACCCGATTGTGCGGGGGTTTCCGTCCCATTCCATTGAGGATGACATTGTCACCGGCTACATCAGCCACACCTCAACCGTCGTGTTGCGCGCCGAGACCGTCCGGTCAATCCGTTTTGATGTGGACTTGCGCCATGCCAGCGAAGACCGAATGTTTTGGATCGCGGTGGCTTGCTCGGGTGCCCGCATCGCAATTTCTTGGGCCTGCAATGTTACCTGCGGACGCGGCGTGAACATGTTCTTTTCCGCCTATGATTGGAATGCGCCGGCGACGATTGATCGATTGGGTAGCCAATTGCTGTTCGCCGAAAAGCTTCGGCGGCGTGCGGACCTGACGGCCTTGCGCGCGGAATTTGCAAATCGTCGGGCACGCATCACGCGGCGTGCTTATTGCTTTCTTTTTGTTCGGCTTTTGTTGAAACGGCGGGCACCGCCGCTAGGCAGCTTTCGGCGGCTGCTGCGTATCGACCCCATCTTGCCCCTGCGGATGCCAGGGTTGTTTTTGGCCGTGTTTTTCAGCGGGCGCAGGCAGGCCCTGGACATCTAAGCGCGTGTTTTGGTGGGTCGCGGCGCATGCGCCTTTGCAAAACCGTGCAGCGCGTCCAAGCAGCGTGCCGTCACCTCGTGGATCATCGCATCAGAGCTAAGTTGAGGCGATGCAGCTTCCGCCACCCGCCGAAGGCGCGCCGCTGCGAGATGCAGAAAAACACGCCGCGGCACCCAAGGTCTTTGCAAAATACCGGCGGCACGGGCCTTTCCGGATTTCCCGCTGAGTGCGGTATAGGCCTCTAAGGCTGAAGACGGCATCAACTGCTCCGTACGCAGATCAATGTCCAGCGCTTGCGCCCAATCCTGCCATTTCATGCGGTGCGCGGGATCAAAAGGCACAATGCCGACCCAAGGCGTGCGCAGGGCATCGGCAACAATCGCGCCGTGCATGGCCTCTGATATAATCAGCCGCGCGCCGCGAATGAGTGCGATCACCCGATCCGGTTCCCAACGCGGGTCGATAAAGGTGATCCCCGCCAATGCGCAGGCATCCGCCCATCGACCCCGGTAGGTGCTTTCAAAATGCGGCATGAACGCAACCCCAACATCGTCGGCCGCATCCGGCAACGGCGTTTCCCGCAACAAGACCGCCGCATCCGCAATGGCCAAGCGTGGCGCCAATCCCAGCGTCGCGGCGGTTAAAGGGCCGCGCACCCAAACGACATTCCATGACCCGTCCGACATGTCCGGTGGACCTGAATAGCCGCCATAGCCGGACCCCATCACATGTTTGATTGGCCGTTTCGGCGTATGCCCCCAAAGGATGGACCCGGCGCCCAAAAACAGCTCGCTTTCGTCCTGGTCGAAGAACCCTTCGGGCAAAAGATGGGCCCACATGGTGGCGTTGATTGCATCCCCGAAATTTGACGGGCTATGTTCGAAATATGTTAGCTTCACACAGATATCCCGCGTTTTTCTCGTATCATGCGCAAGATATTTAATATCTTTCGGTGGGATGTTGCGACAAGAATGAGGGCGTAGATGGCCGTCCCCAACAGCACTTGCGACGCGACAAGCGGTGCACCGTCTAGCCCTGGCGCCCAATAGGGCAAGGCCGACACAACTGGGATCATCGCGGCGGTTCCAAGGGCCGGGCCTCGTAAGCTGGAGAGATACGCCCCTAGTGGCATGTCCAACAACTGACCCACTTTGCGCAGCGATATCGGCCACAAAACCACCGTGCGCAGCACAAGGGTCAGCATCACCGCATCGAGGCCAAAGGGGTTAACCAGCAAGATGATCGGAATGACCGAAAGCTGGACCACGGCTTGATAGGCAAACCACCAGTCCGGATGGCCGATGTTTCGAATAAGCGATGCTTGGATCACGCCGAGGCCTGCCAACATGCCCAAGACGCAAAAGCCCTGAACTGCAAAGACCGCTTCGGTCCATTGCGGACCAAACACGATCGGAATGGCCTGCGGCGCGACCGCCAAGAGGCCGCCAAAAAGTGGGAATGCAAGGGCTGCCGAGGCGAAACTTGCCACCAAATACGCGGTCCGGCGCTTGGCCGCATCTGCGTTGAGGCTGGCGATCAGGGGGCCGGTGACCGGGCTAAAGACCCCAGCGGTCCCTTCGCGCAACATTAAAAAGAGCCGCCGCGCGAAGTAAAATAAGCCCAAAGCCGGTGTGCCCAAAACAAGACCCAGCAAAAATTGGTCGATCCGGGCCTCGTTCAGCATCCGACTGCCCATACTAAAAAGGCCAAAGCGGCGAAGATCGCGAATGGCCGCGAGGCGTATGATGAATGCAGGCCGATACCCTGCGGTCCAAAGCGAAATCACCAGGCAGGTGAGCGCGTTTATCAATTGCTGAAAGATCAACGCCCAAATCGCATAGCCCGACAAAACCATCCAAAGGCAAAAGAGCCCGCCCACAGCGTTCGCGAATGTGGTGCGCAAGGCGACGACGCGAAACTTCATACGGCGCACGATCAAAGAGGCCGGTACGGTCAAAACAGCGTCAAAAACCAGGCGCAAGGCGAGGACGGGCAGAATTGCAGTAAGGATTTCCGACCCTGTCCAGGCCGCAAAAAACGGGGCCGACAACCCAACTGCGACGGCAATCAGCGTCCCCGAGGCAGCGGTCAGCCAAAAGGTGGAGTGCAGATGCTCGGGCCGCAGGTCAGCCCGTTGGACAAGCGCCTCACCGAATGCGGTGGGCACCAGTGTGCCTACCATCGTGACAATTGCCGTTGCCAATGCAACCGCCCCGAAATCGGCTGGCGCCAAGATGCGGGAGGTGATCAGGAAAACGGCAAGCGTCAGGATGCCCGAGACCGCAACATTGCCGAGGTTCCAGATCACGCCAGCCACCGAGGCCCGGGCACGCCCACCCGCTCGATGGTTCAGTGCGGCGTCAGGCCGCGAAGCAACTGCGCTAAGGTCCGCCATTTGCCTATGAGGTCAGTAAGACCCACGCGCTCCGATAACGGCAGGGATGGTGCGCAACACGATCACAAAATCGCGCCACAGGCTCCAACATGCGACGTATTGGCTGTCGAGCGCGACACGTTCAGCGTAGCTTGTGTCGCTCCGCCCGCTGACCTGCCAAAGGCCTGTGATCCCGGGACGGGCAGCCATGTAAAGTGCTGCTTGAGGGCCAAATCGATCAAGCTCGGCGGCCACGACCGGGCGCGGGCCAACAAAACTCATGTCACCGCGCAAAACATTGATAATTTGGGGTAACTCATCGACGCTATATTCCCTTAGAACGCGCCCAAGGCGCGTCACCCTCGGATCGCATCGCAGCTTCCGCGTGGCGTCCCATTCTGCCTGCGCTTCCGAATTTCGCGCCAGATAATCCGCCAGGATGCGGTCTCCATCAATCGCCATCGACCGAAATTTCAGGCACCGAAACCGCCGCCCATTAAATCCCACACGTTCGTGTCCGAAAAGGATGGGGCCAGGATCGGACAGCCAAATAGCCAGCCCAACCATCAGAAGGAGCGGGGCGAAAATCAGTAGGACGACACCTGCCAACGCAACGTCGAGCACGCGTTTTATCATACCACCGACTGCAAAACCCTGGGGACTAGATACTGCACCAAACTGCGCCCGGTCGATCGCGCCGGAATGCCCGGCTTCGATGTCTGCGACGCCACCTTGGTTGAAGGCCGTCATAGCCCAATCCTCCGAATGGGCCCCCACATCGCCGTCTTGGCACAGTCGATCTCGCAAGTGCAGAAATTTGTTTGCATTGCGGATAAATCTTGGCGCCAATCCGCCGATTGTTGCGAGAAAATGGCCTCGGGCGATGGCTAACTCGCGCCGTTGAAAACATCTTGTTGTGGGCTAGCGCAGCTCGATACACAACATGTAGATCGATCAAACCGACGAGCGCTAAATTGCCGGATTGGCGTGACGAAGACACAATTGATTAAATTTTGGCAGGTTTTGAAATCGAACCGCCGCGAATTTGGGGGTTATTCTGCGAATCCGCATGCAGATGCGGCAGAACCGGCTGCAAATGGCGCCGCAATTCATCGGCCGTCAGTCTAAAGCGCGCATCCGGCTGATCCAGAAGGTGTTGCGACGCGGCCCTGCACCGCTCAGCCGACATGTCCCGCAACGCCGTCACAAGCGCGCCCGTTTCGGCCGCCGGCAGGGTAATGCCCAGATTGCCCTCCGCCACGCGGCGACCTGTCTCCATCCCTGCAACGGCAATGGAGGGACAACCGTAATAGCTTGCCTCGTAGATGCGATTGGGCAGCAACCAATCGCTATTGCCGCCGCGTTGCCACAGGTCCTGCGCCCATACGAGGTCACACGCGGTGTAGATCGGACCCAGGTCGTGTGGGTAATCATACGGGCCGTGATACGTCATATTTGGCCGCCGCGAGACGATGTCGTCAAAATCCGGCAGGGCATGGTGATGGACGTTTCCGTGCAACCGGATCTGCAACTCTGCGCCCATCGCGTCGGCCGCCCCGGCTAAAATCCGCAGACTATCCGGGCATCGAAGCGATCCGACCCAGCCCAAGACCCGTTGATCCTTAGGACGGCGGGGCGCCGCGGGCCGGGGCATGGGCGCCTCCCCCAGCCAGAGCTTATTTTCGATAAGCGCGATGGCGCCCGAATAGGTTTGGCGCTGAGAAAAATAACAGCGCTCAAAGGCGGGCGAGGAGATCACCAAAAGATCAATGCGATCCAAGAGGCGCCGTTCGATCCACCGCATGGTGGCACCGACGGGCCCGGTTTTGGTGAACAAAGAGTGGATATCGAGGCATTCATAGACAAGCTTCACGCGGCGCCGCACCAAAAGCGTTTTAACTGCCCAGGCGATCGCCAACATGTCGATGTTCCGCGCCACCCAGACGGCGCTATCGGCAATCACCGCGCGCTTGCGCATCACCTTAAACACCGCTTTTGCGGCTTGAAATCCGCGGCGCAGAAATGCGTTGTTCTGCTGAAAACCAAGCGGCAAATCCGGCCAATGCGGGTTAAAACCCTCGTTCATATTGCTGCGGCGGAACGACACTGAAGTGACATCAACGCCCAAGCTTTGGATGCTTTCGATCCGTCGGATCTGCGCAGCCTCCGCAATATCGAAGGCGAAAAAGGTCACGCGGGTCATTGGGTGCTTTCCCGGTCTAGCTCGAGGAAAAAGGCACATAGGATTATGGCAGAGACATGGCGTATACCCCAGACCGGAACGGCCCTTGCGCACGACGCGCCGCCGCCGCAGGATCGCGCCGAATGAAGGGGAGAGGTCACATGTCGGTACGGTTTGCAGTCTTGGGGGCTGGGCGGATCGGGCAGGTACATGCACGCGCCATTTCAAGCGTCGAAGGTGCCACGCTGGTCGCAATTGCCGAACCCTTGGAGGCGGCCGCAGAGACCGCGCGCGCCACATTCCAGGTCGATATCCGCTCGATCGAAGACTGCGCCGGCGCGACCGATGTCGATGCGGTCGTCATCTGCACACCCACCGACACGCATGCCGATCTGATTGAAGCCTTTGTGCGCGCCGGAAAGGCTGTGTTTTGCGAAAAGCCGGTTGATCTGTCGGTCGCGCGCGTCCGCGCGTGCTTGGACGTCGTCACCGAATTGGGGGGCCAATTAATGGTCGGCTTCAATCGCCGGTTCGATCCTGATTTTCGCGCGCTCAAGGCCGCGATTGACGGCGGCCGGATTGGCGAAGTCGAAATGGTTGCGATCACCAGCCGCGATCCGGGCCCTCCGCCCATCGGCTATATCGAGCGTTCTGGCGGCTTGTTCAAAGACATGACCATTCATGATTTCGATATCGCGCGGTGGCTCTTGGGCGAAGACGTCGACCGCGTCTTAGCCACCGGGTCGAACTTGGTCGATCCCGCAATCGGACAGGCCGGCGATATCGACAGTGCAAGCGTGATTTTGATGACGACCTCTGGAAAGCACTGTGCCATCAGCAATTCACGCCGCGCCGTCTATGGCTATGACCAAAGGATTGAGGTGCATGGATCCGAAGGCATGGTGTCGGCCCAGAACATGGCCGAAGCAGCAGTTACGGTGGCAACCGAAGCAGGCTTCGCCCAACCTCCATTGGTCAATTTTTTCATGGACCGCTACCAGGCGGCTTACGCGGCGGAAATCGAGGCATTTGTCGGCGCCCTTGCCAGCGGCGCGGAGATGCCGACTACCGGCCATGACGGATTGATGGCACTCGCGCTGGCCGAAGCCGCGATGCGATCGGCGGCGGACGGACGGGTCGTGCAGCTATCGGAGATGATTTGATGGCGCGTTACACCGCATCCCATTGGGGCGCGTACCGGATCGAGGATGACGAACTTCGGCCTATCGCAGAGGACCCGGCGCCATCGCGCATCGGCAAAGGCTGGGCCAGCGCGATGAAGAACAGCCAAAGCCGTGTTCTACGTCCGGCGATTAGGTCCGGCTGGCTCGCCGGCGATCAAGGTGCAGACAGGGGACGAGACACCTTTGTTGAGGTCGGTTGGGACCAGGCGATTGAACTTGCGGCAAAGGAACTGAACCGCGTGCGACACAGCCGTGGCAACGGATCAATCTTTGCGGGGTCCTACGGATGGGCCAGTGCAGGCCGGTTCCATCACGCACAATCTCAGATGCGCCGGTTTCTCAATCTGATCGGCGGATTTGTCGGATCGCGCGACAGCTATTCCCATGCGGCCGCCGAGGTGCTGTTTCCGCTAATCACCGGGTATTCCAGCGATGAGATGCAAGCGCGCATGCCGTCTTGGCCAGATATCGCCGAAAATGCCTCACTCATTGTGGCTTTTGGCGGCATCTCATCCCGGACGGCGCAGATCAACTCTTCCGGGACAAGCACGCACGGCGTCGAATATTGGCTGCGCAAGACAACGGCACGCTGCATCAATATTTCGCCGCAACAGACCGATTTTCCGGATGCGGAATGGCTGCCGATCCGTCCGGGCACAGATGTCGCCTTGATGCTGGGGCTATGCCATACGCTGCTTGACGAAGACCTACATGACGTCGATTTTCTCCACCGATGCACCTCGGGCTGGCCGATCTTCAAGGCTTATCTCGAAGGCCGCGATGGCACGGCAAAATCCGCCGACTGGGCGGCAGCGCTTTGTGACATTCCAGCCGGCGACATTCGCGCGATCGCCCGCGACATGGCAAAGGCGCGCACCCTGGTCGCCATACCTTGGGCATTGCAACGCGCCCACCACGGAGAAATGCCGATCTGGGCGGCGCTCGCCTTGGCCTGCATGCTGGGTCAAATCGGGCAGCCGGGCACCGGATATGCCTTTGGCTTGGGCTGCGTGACATCCGTCGGTCGGCCCGTGCGGCAAGACATGCGCTGGCCCTCGCTACCGCAAGGCGACAACCCAATCGACGATTTCATTCCGGTGGCACGGTTGGCTGAGATGTTAGAACGGCCGGGCGCGCCTTATACATACAATTTAGAGACGCGCACCTTCCCTGACATCCGCCTTGTCTACTGGGTCGGTGGCAATCCATTCCACCACCATCAAGATTTGCAGCGCCTGGACCGAGCCTGGCGCCGCCCCGAAACGGTGATCGTTCATGAACCGTCTTGGACGGCGACCGCGCGCCGGGCCGACATCGTCCTTCCATCTACATCGCCACTTGAACGCCACGACATTATGATGAGCCGCGCGGACCCGCGGTTGATCTACATGAGCCCCTTCCAAGCCGCCGCCGGCGAGGCGCTTGATGATCACGAGATCTTTCGTCGGCTGGCCGCACTCTGTGGCGTTGAAGAGGCTTTCACCGAGGGGCGCGACGTGTCGGGCTGGCTTCGCGTAATGTGGGACAGAGCGAAAGAAATGTGCGCGCAACGCCGCATCGATTTGCCGGATTTCGATACGTTTCGCACCGAAGGGCGGTACGACCTGCCCGAAGCGCCAGCCGCCGAAGTCCTTTGGCAACCTTTTGTGGCGGACCCCGCAAAATACCCGCTTGCAACCGAAAGTGGGCGGCTCACGCTCCACAACGCCGCGATCGCGGCTGCGGAGCTTCCCGACTGCCCGGGCCATGCCGCGTGGCGCGTTCCGTTTGAAACTCTGCTCGACGCGCCGCCCGGTATGCTGCACCTCCTCTCGGGGCAACCCGACACGCGGCTTCATTCCCAAAACGATCGCGGCGCGGAAGCGTTAGCCGATAAAATTTCTGGCCGAGAGCCGTGCTACGTGCATCCGGAAACCGCCGCCGAAAGGGGCATCTCGGAGCATCAGATCGTAAGGTTGTGGAACGAACGCGGGGCGACTTTGGCTGGGGTCCGTTTTAGCGATGGGCTGCGGCGCGATTGCGTGTCGCTGGCAACCGGCGCTTGGTACGATCCGGGCGAGACCAACGGCGCCTACCTAGAACGCGCGGGTAATCCCAATGCCGTGACGCGCGATCTGGGATGCTCGGGTCTCAGTCAAGGAACATCGGCCCATACGGCGCTTGTTTGGCTGGAGCCTTGGACAGGACCAGTTCCGCCCCTCAGCATCGATCAACCGCCGAGATTCGAGCCACGCAAATAGTCGGGCCCACTGCTGGCTTGCTGCACAATTCGTAGACATTTGCGCGGTTTTTAAGCATAATCGCGAGGAATGCAGGCGCATTCGTCGCGGCGAAACACCCGTGGGTTGCATCTGGAACGGCACACCACGACCACACATTCATGTCAGACCGCCTGTCCATCGTTGTCGTCGAAGAGGATCGCGACCGCGCGATCTCGATTGTCGATGCGTTGCGGGACAGTGGCGAATACGACGTCCACGTTATTGGCAACGCCTCCGGTTTGGCGCGCAAGATCGCAGCCTTCATGCCCGATGTGGTGCTGATCGACATCGATAACCCGACCCGCGATATGCTTGAGGAACTCACGCTCGCCTCGGGTCCGCTCGAACGCCCGGTCGCAATGTTTGTCTCTGGTGCGGCCAGCGGGCTGGCGCGCGCCGCCGTCGAATCCGGCGTATCGGCCTATATCGTCGACGGGTTGCAGCCCGAGCGCCTGGCACCCATCCTGGAAGCGGCAATCGCGCGGTTCCAGATGGGTCGCCAAATGCGCACCGAACTGGCCGAAACGCGCCGCGCCCTCGAAGAACGCAAGGTGATCGACCGCGCCAAAGGTCTGCTGATGAAGGCCAAAGGCATCGACGAAGACGCCGCCTATGCGCTCCTGCGCAAGACCGCGATGGATCAGGGCCGCCGCGTGGCAGAGGTTGCCGAAGCGCTGGTCACTGCATCGGGGCTTTTGTCATGAGCACGGTCACCCTACCCATTGCCTATATGCCGCTGGTCGATGCTGCACCATTGATTGTCGCGCAAGAGATGGGGTTTGCGGCAAGCGAAGGCTTGCAGCTTGATCTCATCGCCGCGCCGTCCTGGTCCTCAGTGCGAGATATGCTTGCCTTCGGACGCGTCGATGCGGCCCATTTGCTGTCGCCCGTCCCGGTCGCGATGGCCTTAGGGCTAGGCGGCGTTATGACACCGGTTGCAGCTGTCTCCGTATTGTCGGTCAACGGCAACGCCATCGGTATCAGCAGGGCGATCGAAGCCCGGCTCTTGGCCGCCGACTACGATTTCGATTTCTCCGACGCCATGAAGGCCGGGGCGGCATTGGCCGCGGTCATTGATGATGGGATCACCGTCGGCGTGCCGTTCCCGTTTTCGATGCATAGCGAGTTGCTACATTACTGGGTCTCTGCCACGCCGCTGAGAGATCGGGCAATCGACATCCGCACGGTCCCTCCGCCCTTGATGGCAGAGGCGCTCGCCGCAGGCGATGTTGATGCTTTTTGCGTGGGCGAACCATGGGGATCGGTCGCAGTTGACGCCGGCGCGGGGGCCTTGTTTTTGCCAGGCTCCGCGATCTGGGGGTTCGCACCGGAAAAGGTGCTCGCCACGCGTACGGAATGGGCTGAGATTGAGCCGCATCTATTGGGGCGCCTGGTTCGTGCGATTTGGCGCGCGGGGCGGTGGCTTGGCAATGCAGACAGCCGCACGGCCGCGGCCGCGCTTCTGTCTCGGCCCGATTACCTTGGCATCCCGTCGGAATTGATCGACCGCGCGCTTTCAGGGCATCTGACGATCTCGGCCCAAGGCGGCCAACGCCACGTCGATAATTTTCTGGAGTTTCACCATGGCGCCGCGAATTTCCCGTGGCGCAGTCAAGCAAAATGGATCGGACGCAATCTTGCCCTCCGCGCGGGGCGTTCGGTGCATGCGGCAGACGCCGCCGCGGCCGCTGTCTTTCGGACCGATCTTTACCGGACGGCGATGGACACAACCGGGGCCGACCTGCCGGGCGCGTCAGAGAAACTAGAAGGTGCGTTGCGCCACCCAACCGCAGTTGCCTCGACCTCAGGTGGCATGATTCTTCACCCTGACGAGTTTTTCGACGGTCGGATATTTGATCCTTCGCGGAACTGATGCTCAAAAGTAAGGCAGTGTTAACACCGCATCGGCCTAAAGCGACGCCTCCCACAAAAAACATCCACAAAGCGCTTGCGGTGCCGCGGCGTTCGTTGGCAGAGTTTAGGCGTCGAGGGCGACGAAGTCTTCGAAATTCCTTTCCCACCGACCGGGATATCCGAGCACAGCCGCTCGACGCTTTGCCAGAAAGGCAAGGGGTCAGTGGCTTTTTTCGTTATTCTGTCCGGCCCTCCCAAAATCCACGCCGGACGAGACAAGGTAGGAGTTACCATCCCTATGAGACATTTGATCGCCGCTATGGCTGCGACAACCGCTTTGGCCGGCCCGCTTACCGCCCAAGAACTTGAGATCGACGAATTGACATTCGGCTTCATCAAGCTGACCGATATGGCGCCGCTCGCCATTGCCTGGGAACGGGGCTATTTCGAAGATGAGGGTTTGTTTGTTACGCTTGAGGCGCAAGCCAATTGGCGTGTGTTGCTCGACGGCGTGATCGACGGAACGCTTGACGGAGCGCATATGTTGGCCGGACAACCGATTGCCGCAACGATCGGCTTCGGGACCGAGGCGCATATCGTTACGCCCTTCTCGATGGATCTCAACGGCAACGGTATCACAGTGTCGAACGACGTCTGGGAGCTGATGCGCCCGCATATCCCGTCGATGGACGATGGGCGGCCGGTCCACCCGATCAGTGCCGAAGCGCTGGTTCCGGTGGTGGAGCAGTATCGCGACGAAGGTACGCGGTTTGATATGGGAATGGTCTTTCCGGTCTCGACCCATAATTATGAGATCCGGTTCTGGCTTGCAGCCGGCGGCTTGCATCCCGGCTATTACTCGCCCCAGGACATCACCGGGCAAATCGATGCCGATGTTTTCCTATCGGTAACGCCACCGCCGCAAATGCCCGCAACACTCGAAGCCGGTACGATCTTTGGCTACGCGGTGGGTGAGCCATGGAACCAACAGGCCGTCCAGCGTGGTATCGGCGTGCCGGTCATCACAGACTACCAATTGTGGCCGAACAATCCCGAAAAGGTCTTTGGCCTGACGGCGGAATTCGTCGAAGAAAACCCGAATACAACCCGGGCCATCGTGCGTGCGTTGATCCGGGCCGGGATGTGGCTTGACGCCGACAACAATGCCAATCGCATGGAAGCCGTCGAGATACTGTCTTATCCCGAATATGTCGGGGCCGACGCCGAGGTGATCGCGGCCTCGATGACGGGAACATTCGAATTCGAACCCGGCGACGTCCGTGACATCCCGGATTTCAACGTCTTTTTCCGTTACTACGCGACCTACCCTTACTATTCGGACGCGGTTTGGTACCTGACCCAAATGCGGCGCTGGGGGCAGATCTCTGAGGCCCAATCCGACGAATGGTACCATCAGGTCGCACGGGATGTGTATCGCCCGGATATCTATCTCGATGCCGCGCGATCCTTGGTCGAAGACGGTTTGGCCAACGAAGAAGACTTCCCATGGGATACCGATGGCTTCCGGGAACCGGTTTCAGAAATGATCGATGGGATCACCTATGATGGCCGCTTTCCGAATGCCTATATCGACAGCTTCCCGATCGGATTGACGGGCGAGCAAGTCGTCATCGACGGCGAAGTTCAAGGCTGAACCTCCAAACCGTACGAGGCATCCGCATTAGGGTGCCTCGTCCCCATCCTTTGATCCCCATGCGGGATGGCGGGCGGGGCGATGGGCGATAGCCCGAGCGTCGCGAAAGCCAGCCAGCCCGATCCGATACCGGAGCCAAATGTCATGTCCGCGATCGACCCACAATTCGACGCCGAGCGGGAAGCCCGCCGAGAACGGCGTTTCACCCGCATCAACAAGGCCGATACCTGGTTTCGGGTGCTGGGCCTCGCTTGGATCACACCCATGCTCCGCATTGCAGCAGGCGAAGCGCCGCGCGCACAACTCAGCGAGCTTTGGCGCCTTCTGGGCGTCCCCGTTCTTGCCATCTTAGGCTTTTTGGTTCTTTGGGGCACGCTTGCACCACAAGTCCAAACGTCCCTCGGCGCGATCCCCGGGCCCGCGCAAGTCTGGGAACAAGTGGTCAATCTCAACGCGGATGCCGAACGCACGCGTCAACGGGCCGCTGATTTCTATGCCCGCCAGGATGAAAGAAACGCCGAACGCATCGCCAATGGCGACGAGCCTCGGTACCGCGACTTCACCGGCGCGCCAACCTTTTACCAGCAAATCTGGACATCGATCGTCACCGTCTTTTTCGGCTTCATGATTGCGACCGTCGTCGCAGTGCCGCTTGGGATCGCGGCGGGTCTGTCGGCGACGGCCAATGCCGCGCTTAATCCCCTGATCCAAGTCTTCAAGCCCGTGAGCCCGCTCGCGTGGCTGCCGATTGTCTCCATCGTCGTGTCGGCCGTTTACACCTCCGATGACGGCTGGTTCGAAAAGTCCTTCTTGGTCTCCGCCATCACGGTGACCCTGTGTTCGCTCTGGCCGACCTTGATCAACACCGCCCTGGGTGTCAGCTCCATCGACAAAGACCTGGTAAACGTCTCTAAAGTACTGAAAATGAACACCTGGACCAAGATCCGCAAGTTGGTCCTGCCTTCGGCATTGCCGCTCATTTTCACGGGACTCAGGCTATCGCTTGGCGTCGGCTGGATGGTGCTGATCGCGGCCGAGATGCTCGCGCAGAACCCAGGGCTGGGAAAGTTCGTTTGGGATGAGTTTCAGAACGGATCCAGCCAGTCGCTCGCGAAAATCATGGTGGCTGTCTTCACCATCGGCATCATCGGCTTCTTGCTCGACCGTTTGATGTACACGATCCAATCCCTCTTCACCTTCACCAACAATCGTTGAGGCCCAGACATGGCGGTCATAGAACTGAACAACGTCTCGATGAATTATGGGGATACCCCGGTTTTGAGGGACATCAATCTCCGCGTTGAGGAGGGTGAATTCCTCGTCCTCCTCGGCTTTTCCGGAACCGGCAAAACCACGCTGATCAACCTCATGGCGGGTCTGGAGCTGCCAACAAAAGGAGAGGTTTTGTTCAAGGGCAACACGGTGACACAACCGTCGCCCGAACGCGGCGTTATCTTTCAAAGTTATTCGCTGATGCCATGGCTGACGGTGAATGGAAATGTCGGACTGGCCGTCGATACCTTGTTCGCTGGATTGTCCAGGGCGGAACGGCAAGCAAAGATCGATCACTATGTTGGAATGGTCGGCCTGAGCCATGCCGCGACACGACGTCCGGCGGAGCTCTCTGGCGGCATGCGCCAACGCGTCAACGTGGCCCGTGCCCTCGCGATGGACCCTGAAATGCTGCTCCTCGATGAGCCGCTATCGGCACTGGATGCGCTGACCCGGGCCAATCTCGCCGACGAGATTGAGCGCATTTGGGAGGCGGACAAAAAGACCTGTGTGCTGATCACAAATGACGTCGACGAAGCGATTTTGTTGGGCGACCGGATCATTCCACTAAACCCCAACGGCACACTCGCAGAACCCTTTGCGGTGAACATTCCGCGGCCGCGCGAACGGTCTGTCATGAACCATGATGCCGAGTTCAAGCGCCTTCGTGCTGCGGTCACCACATATCTTATGGATGTTGGGATCGAGGCCAAGGTTGAGGGCAGCCGCACCCTGCCAGACGTCACACCGATCCACACTGTTCCCAAAGCGGTGGCCAATGCCGCGCAATCGGCGCTGGAGGAAAAGTACCTCGAATTTTCTAAGGTTCACAAGGTGTACCCCACGCCGAAAGGTCCGCTGACGGTGGTGGAAGACTTCGGTCTGAAGCTGAAAAAGGGAGAGTTTATTTCTCTGATCGGGCATTCGGGTTGCGGGAAATCAACCGCGCTAACCATGGTGGCCGGCCTTAACGAAATTTCGAAAGGCGCAATCAAGCTCGATGGGCTTGAGGTTAAAGGGGCCGATCCGGAACGGGCCGTGGTATTTCAAGCGCCTTCACTGTTCCCTTGGCTCACCGCAAAGGAGAATGTCGCGATTGGGGTCGACAAGGTCTACCCCAAAGCCTCCCGCGAAGAGCGGCAGGATGTCGTTGAATACTATCTTGAGCGGGTGGGTCTTGCCGATGCGATGGACAAGCCGGCGGTCGATCTGTCCAATGGGATGAAACAGCGCGTCGGGATTGCGCGCGCCTTTGCTTTATCGCCGAAGCTGCTGCTTCTGGATGAGCCGTTTGGCATGCTCGACAGCCTCACCCGGTGGGAGTTGCAAGAGGTGCTGATGGAGGTCTGGTCGCGGACCAAGGTCACCGCGATTTGCGTCACCCATGACGTCGATGAGGCCATTTTGTTGGCCGACCGCGTTGTGATGATGACAAACGGCCCGCGCGCGACGATCGGCAAGGTCACACATGTGGATCTGCCCCGACCCCGCAGCCGAAAGGCGCTGCTGGAACATCCAGATTATTACAATTATCGCCAAGAGGTGCTCGACTTTCTTGAAGAATATGAGCACGGCGCAACGCCCAAGCCAAAACTGGCCAAAACGGCCGTCGCGGCGGAGTAGCCGCCATGACCCCAGCAGAGATAGATCTCGTGCAAGGAAGTTTTGCGAAGGTCGTGCCGATCAAGGATCAGGCGGCGGCGCTGTTTTATGCCCGCCTGTTCGACGTCGCACCGGACGTAAGACCGCTTTTCAAAGCCGATCTGAGCGAGCAAGGATCGAAATTGATGGCAACGCTTGGGGTTGCGGTCAATGGGTTGAAGGATCTTGAGGCGATCGTGCCAGTGGCCCAAGACTTGGCGCGTCGCCATCTCGATTACGGCGTGCTGGCAGAGCATTATCCGCTTGTGGGCGTCGCCCTTTTAGACACGCTTGAAAAAGGCTTGGGTGCAGATTTCACGCCAGAGACCAAGCGGGCTTGGGTCAAGGCCTATACCACGCTTGCCGGCGTGATGTGTGAGGCCGCTTACGGTGTCCAACCGGCTGCGGGACAAGCGCGATGACGCGCGCTTATTCCCATTGCATCGCCTTTGGCAGAGCCATCAGCACCTTGATACGGTGTTCAAAGCCCGGCTTTGACGGCTCAAAAGGTAAGAAGACCTCACGCGGCACGCCAGCAGAGGTCGCCTTGCGGATCAGCCTTTCGCGCTTGATCATGAAGTCGACCGCCGCGCGTTGGTCATATCCGAATTCCTGGATCGAGATCATCCAGTCCAAATTGGGATCGTCGGCAACCTTTGGGTTCTGCCCCGATGCTGTTTCTTCACTCATGGCTTGCACCCCGAAATCGATACTGCCCGCCCGTTTGCCGGCAAGGCCCCACCTGCCTGGTGCTAACCCATCTGTTGTTAACGCGCGGATAACGACCGGAGCGAATTCGGCGCAGATCTTTGCCGTTGCCGAAATTCCCGATCTTTCGAGAAGGAACTTTAGATGACCCGTCTCAGCAGGTACGTCCTCATGGCCGGAGGCGCCGATGCCTGATCGCCAAAAACTCGTTGTCATTGGCGCGGGCATGGCGTCCGGTCGGGTGCTGGAACACCTGACCGAGACCGCGCCCGGCGCTTTTGACATCACGCTTTTTAACGCGGAGCCACGCGGCAACTATAACCGCATCATGTTAAGTCCGGTCCTGGCCGGCGAAAAGACATATGACGACATCGTCACACATGATCAGGATTGGTATGACAGCCACGAGATCACATGTCGGTTCGGTGAAAAGGTCCTGCGCATCGATCGGTCCGCCAAGATTGTCGAGGGTGAACACGGGCCGGTTCCTTACGACAAGCTCGTCTTGGGCATGGGCTCAAACCCCTTCATTATCCCGCTTCCGGGCCATGATTTGGATGGCGTGATCGCCTACCGCGATCTTGAAGACACCCAGCGCATGATGGCCATGGGCAAAGGTCAAAAGGTCGTCGTCATCGGCGGCGGACTTTTGGGCCTGGAGGCCGCGGCCGGCATGGCCGCACGCGGCGTGGATGTGACCGTTGTGCACATCATGGGCCACCTAATGGAGCGTCAGCTGGATGAGGCCGCAGGCTACTTGCTGAAAAAATCCCTCGAAGGCAAAGGGATCACGATCAAGCTCGGCGCGAATTCCAAAGAGATCCTTGGCCAAGACGGCAAGGTGACCGGATTGCGGCTCGATGACGGGACGGAATTGCCCTGCGATCTGCTGGTGATGGCCGTAGGTATACGGCCCAGCACGGCCTTAGGACGCGATTGCGGCCTGGCCGTCGGCAAGGGCATCCATGTTGACGATCAGATGATCACATCAGACGAAGATATTTTTGCCGTGGGTGAATGCGTCGAACATGATGGCGCGATTTTTGGCCTTGTCGCACCGCTTTATGAGCAGGCAAAGGTCGCCGCCCAAAGCCTGCTGGGCGAGACAGCCGCATTTGTGCAGAAAACCCTGTCGACCAAGTTGAAGGTGACAGGTTGCGATTTGTTCTCTGCCGGCGATTTTGCCGAAGGCGAAGGCCGGGAAGACATCGTGTTCCGCGACCCCGCCCGCGGCATATACAAACGCCTCGTGATCGAAGGCGACAAACTTGTCGGTGCGGTGATGTACGGCGATACCGCAGACGGCAATTGGTTTTTTGGTCTGATCAAAGACGAAACCCCAATCGACGAGATGCGAGAGACGTTGATCTTTGGTCCTGCCTATCAAGGGGAGGGCTCTGCGGACCCTTTGTCAGCCGTTGCAGCATTGCCGCTTGATGCGGAGATTTGCGGCTGCAACGGCGTCTGCAAAGGAACCATCGTTGACGCGATCAATGGCGGCGCATCCGATCTGGGAGCCGTGAAATCCACCACCAAGGCGAGCGCCTCTTGCGGCACCTGCACGGGTCTGGTCGAACAGCTTTTGCAGGTCACGCTTGGCGACGCATTCCAAATGCCGACCGCACAGCCGATCTGCGGCTGCACGGATCTGACGCACGAAGACGTCAGGCGTTTGATCAAAACGACGCCGCTCAAGAGCCAAGAGGCCGTCTGGCAGGAATTGGGCTGGTCTACGCGCAACGGCTGCCATGTCTGCCGGCCGGCGATCAACTTCTACCTGCTGGCCGACTGGCCATTGGAATACCAAGACGACCCGCAAAGCCGGTTCATCAACGAACGCAAGCACGCAAATATCCAAAAGGACGGGACCTTTAGCGTCATGCCGCGGATGTGGGGCGGAGTGACCACGCCGGAGGAATTGCGCGCAATTGCGGATGCGGCCGAGAAATTCAACGTACCAACGGTCAAAGTCACCGGTGGCCAGCGCATCGATCTGCTGGGCGTGCGCGGAGAGGATTTGCCGGCCATCTGGGCCGATCTCAACCGCGCCGGCATGGTATCGGGCCACGCGTATTCAAAAGGCCTTCGGACGGTGAAAACCTGTGTGGGCACCGATCATTGCCGCTTTGGCACGCAGGACTCGACCGGTTTGGGCATTAAACTGGAAAAGACACTCTGGGGCGCCTGGACCCCACATAAGGTGAAACTCGGTGTATCCGGCTGCCCACGAAATTGCGCCGAAGCCACCTGTAAGGATGTTGGGATCGTCTGCGTCGATAGCGGATATCAGGTGGGCGTGGCCGGGGCTGCCGGCATGGATGTCAAAGAAACCGAACGGCTCTGCGATGTGCCAACCGAAGAAGAGGCCATCGAGGTTACGGTCGCCTTCGTTCAGCTTTACCGCGAAAATGCGAAGTACTTGGACCGACCCTATAAATGGGTCGCCAAGGTGGGCCTCGACTGGGTGAAGGACCGCATCGCCGATCTCGGCGAACGCCAGCGGCTGGTCGATGCCTTTGAATTGAGCCAAAGCATCTATCGCAAAGACCCCTGGGCCGAACATGCCGCCCAAAAGGCTGAAAGCTACCAACCGCTTGCCGATCTGACCCTAGAGGCCGCGGAATGAGCTGGATCGATATAGGGGCCATCGCCGATATCCCAATTCGCGGCGCACGCATCGTGAAAACAGCGCGGGGCTGCGTCGCCGTGTTTCGCACGAACACAACCGAAGTGTTCGCGACTGACAATCGGTGCCCGCACAAGGGCGGGCCGTTGGCCGAGGGGATCGTGCATGGTCAACGCGTGACGTGCCCGCTGCACAATTGGGTCTTCGACCTCAACACCGGGGCCGCCCAGGGCGAGGATGGCCAGATCGGCACTTATCCGGTTCGCGTGCAAGCGGGACGCATATTGATTGACGGCTCAACCCTGGCACGCCGGAGCGCCGCGTGAGCGAAACGCGGAGCACGTGCCCCTATTGCGGGGTCGGCTGCGGTGTCTTGCTGCGCCGCGATGGCACCAATGAGATCGCCGTGCGCGGTGACCCGAACCACCCGGCGAATTTCGGGCGTCTATGTTCAAAAGGCTCGGCCTTGGCGGAAACCGTGGGCATGGCCCACCGCCTTTTGGCGCCTCAGATCGACGGCCGGCCCGCAACCTGGGACCGCGCCTTGCAGCACGTTGCGGACACGTTCCGCGCGACCATCGCGCGCCACGGCCCGGACAGCACGGCCTTTTACGTCTCCGGGCAGCTACTGACCGAAGACTACTACGTTGCCAACAAACTGATGAAAGGCTTCATCGGCTCGGCCAATATTGATACCAATTCCCGCCTTTGCATGGCCTCAACGGTCGTCGGCCATCGCCGGGCTTTTGGAACCGATACGGTGCCCGGGACGTACGAGGATTTTGATGAAGCGGACCTGATCGTCCTCGTGGGCTCTAACCTCGCATGGTGCCACCCGGTGCTGTATCAAAGGATCCTGGACGCACGGGCCAGCCGAGGCACCAAGATCGTGGTGATCGATCCCCGCCGAACGGCGAGTTGCGACGGTGCTGAGATGCATTTGCCAATTCGGCCGGGGGCGGATGCCGCGCTCTTTAACCGACTGCTCCGAGACATCCATCGCGCAGATGCGGTGGATCCGTCTTATCTGGCCCATACGCGCGGATTTGATGAAACCCTGTCGGCGGCCCACGCGGAGATCGGCGATATCGGTTTGTCCGAAGCCGATATTGACGCGTTTTGCCGGCTATGGATTGGCACCGAGCGGGTTGTAACTGTCTTTAGCCAAGGCGTGAACCAATCCTCGTCAGGTTCGGACAAGGTCAATGCGATCTTGAATTGTCATTTGGCGACTGGGCGGATCGGCAGGGCGGGCATGGGGCCGTTTTCCGTGACCGGGCAACCCAATGCGATGGGCGGTCGTGAGGTCGGCGGGTTGGCCAACATGCTGGCTTGCCATTTGGATCTGGAAAACGCTGAACACCGCGCCGCCGTCCAGGCCTTTTGGCGCGCACCGAACATGCCCAGCGCGCCAGGCTTGAAAGCGGTCGATATGTTCCGCGCGGTTAGCAACGGGCGGATCAAGGCGCTGTGGATCATGCACACAAACCCAGCCGTCTCGATGCCCGATGCCGACGCTGTGCGTGACGCTATCAAGGGCTGCGATTTCGTGGTGGTGAGCGACATTACAGGGCGGACCGACACGGCGCGCCTGGCCGATGTGCTTCTGCCCGCGACAGCTTGGGCGGAAAAAGACGGGACTGTCACCAACTCGGACCGCACGATGTCCCGCCAGCGCGCGGTTTTGCCAGCCCCCAAACACGCGCGAGCCGATTGGGCGCAACTGGCCGAAGTCGGCCGGCGAATGGGCTGGCACGCCGAATTCAACTATGAAACGCCAGCCGAGATTTTTCGCGAGCATGCGGCGCTGTCCGGCATTGCCGGACGATTTGGGCGGGATTTCGATATCTCCGCACTGCGCGATCTGTCCGATGCCGCCTATGACGCCTTTGAGCCGACGCGCTGGCCCATTCGCGCCGACGGTAACGGCGACCGGTTCTTTGCGGACGGGCAATTCTATCATGCCGATGGCAAAGCGCGTCTGGTGCCCGTAACGGCAAAACGGCCAGCCGCCGCGCGTGACGCTGCCTACCCGTTCCGGCTGAATACCGGCCGGGTCCGGGATCAATGGCACACAATGACCCGAACGGCCTTGTCACCGCGGCTTTCGGCGCATCTGGCCGAACCTTTTGTCGAGATCCATCCTGCCGATGCGCGTCGCCTGGGCCTTGAGCATGCCGACCTCGCGCGGCTCAAAAGCCCAACGGGAGAGGCGATCTTGCGGGTGCGGATTACCGATGCGGTGCAACGAAACCAGCTTTTTGTACCGATGCATTGGACAGCAGAGACGGCTCCGTCGGCGCGCGTCGACGCGCTGGTTCCTGCCGTCACTGATCCGTTTTCCGGTCAGCCAGAAAGCAAGGCCAGCGTCGTCAATGTCGAGAAATTCCCGGCCTCCTGGTACGGCTTTGCAATCTCAACCGCGGAGATTGCGCCAAATTGTGCCTATTGGGCACGTGCCACGACTTATGCAGGTTCGCGGGCTGAATTGGCGGGCCAAGCACCGGTAGCCAATTGGGAAACCACCGCACGACGGCTGTTCGGGCTGCGTGGGGCCTTGGCGACGATCGTTGAGGACCGGGCCCGCGGAAAAGCCAGGGTGGCGTTTGAGCAAGACGGCGCGCTTGTGGCGGCACTTTTTGTCTCACGCGAACCGGTTGCCGTGATGCGCGACTACCTCGCCGCGCAACCTGGCAAGCCCGCGCCGGGTATTTTGACCGGGCGGCCGCCAGCGGATGTGCCCGATCCCGGCCCAACCCTTTGTTCCTGTTTTGGGATTGGCATCAACACGATCGTTGCGGCCATTGAAACAGGTGGCTTGATGAGCGTCGAGGCGGTTGGCGCGTCGCTTCAGGCCGGAACCAATTGTGGCTCGTGCCGACCAGAGATCGCATCCATTTTGGCATCACTTCGCGCCCAGGAGGCTGCGGAATGAGCCTGGCTGAACACGTCGCAACCCTGGGACGTGGACCAGGAAGGTCACGGTCCCTGACCCGGGATGAGGCCGAAGACGCGATGGCGCTGATGCTCCGCCAAGATGCCGCGCCCGAGGCCGTGGGCGCGCTTTTGATGCTGCTCCGGATGAAAGGGGAGACAGCCGACGAAATCGCGGGGTTGTCGGCGGGCGCACAGAGCTCTTTGCGAGACATGCCACAGGTGGATTTGGACTGGCCGAGCTACGCCGCGGGTCGTAGCCGCGGCTTGCCCTGGTTTTTGCTGTCGGCACGGTTGGTGGCAAACGCTGGATACCGCGTGTTTTTGCACGGTTGGAACGGTCGCGACCAAAAGGTGCGCGACGGTTTGGCCGCGGCGGGGATCCCCGTCAGCACGAGCACAGCTGACGCTGCCGAGGCGCTTGATCGTTGGGGCGTGAGTTACATGCCGCTTGAGACCTTGCATCCGACGCTCTTCGGCCTGCTTGATCTGCGCCGCGTTTTGGGCCTGAGGTCGTGCATTAACACGATTGCCCGTATGTTGAACCCGGGCATGGCCGCGGCCGGCGTCCAAGGCGTGTTTCACCCGTCATACCGGCTGAAACAGGCCGAGGCCGCCCAGATGCTCGGTTGGACTTCGTTGACCGTGATCAAAGGCGGCGGCGGTGAGTTTGAACGCCATCCAGGCAAAGCCGTGTCCGCCTATGGCTTGCGCCGCGGCGCCTTGGTCGAAACCGTCATGGCCCCGGTTGCACCCGAAGCCGTGCGCCTCGCCGACGGCCCCGCGCCGGATGCAACGCTGAAAACCGTATGGACCGGCGTGCAGGACGATGCGTTTGCCACCGCAATCATCTTGGGCACAGCGGCGCTGGCTCTGGACACTTTGGGCGCGGACAAACCCAACCGTCTGGCCGCGCAGCTCTGGGACACCCGACTGAGCACCTCAAGGAGCGCTGCATGAAGAGCTTTCCAATGTTCATCCGCACTTCAGGGCGGCGGGTCGTGATTGCCGGCGGCGGAGAACAAGCCGCGCAAAAGGCGCGCTTGATCCTAAAAACGGATGCATCGCTGGTCTTGGCGGCGGCTGAACTTGACGATGAATTGGCGGATTTGGTCAAAACGGGTCGCGCTTCCCAGCATCTCGGGCCGATCACGCCGTCGCTGTTCCAAAACGCGGCAATGGCCTTTGTCGCCTCCGGCTGCCCCGGGATCGATGCAAGTCTGCATGCCATCGCGCAGGGGCATTGCCCGGTGAACGTGGTCGATCAACCGGCGCTCTGCGATATCACCACGCCCTCGATCGTGGATCGCGATCCGGTGGTGGTCGCCATCGGCACCGAAGGCACAGCACCGGTTCTCGCGCGTCGGATCAAAACCAAACTCGAAGAAGTCCTGCCGCACAATTTAGGCGGCTTGGCCGCTTTGGCCGGCCGGTTACGACGCTCCGTCAGCCAAAGTGTGCCGCGTGCACGCCGGCGCGCCTTTTGGGCCTGGGTGTTCGGCGCCGGGCCCAACGCAAGCTGGGCACGCGGCGCAGAGCGGGAGGCCGCCGCTGCGATCAAAGCGGCCATCGCCGCAGGTGGCGCCCCGGATCAACACATACAAACAGGATCGATTTCTTTGGTGGGCGCCGGGCCGGGCGCAAAGGACCTTCTGACATTGCGCGCCGTACAGCGTCTGCAAGAGGCTGACGTGGTTTTTTTCGACAGGTTGGTTGATGAGGATGTGCTTGAACTTGCCCGCCGGGATGCCGAACGGGTTTTCGTCGGCAAACATGTGGGCGCAAATGCCTGGCCCCAAGACCGGATCAACGCCGTGATCTTGGCCGAAGCACGCGCGGGTCGACGCGTGGTGCGCCTGAAATCGGGCGATCCCGGCATTTTCGGTCGCGGCGGAGAGGAATTGGAGGCCGCCCGCGATGCGGGTATCGCCGTCGAGATTGTGCCCGGCGTCACCGCGGCTGTGGCCGCGGGGGCCGCGCTGGGTCAAAGCCTGACCCGGCGTGGCGCGACCGACACGCTGATCCTGACGACGGGCATGGGAGCCGCCGAGGCGCCCTTTCCAGATTGCACCCGCTTTGCCGGTCCCGGCGCGACGACGGCGTTTTATATGTCCGTGGGACAGGCCGGGCGCATCGAAAGGTCGCTTATGGCGCAAGGTCTGCCGGGTGAGACCGAAGTGGCGATTGCTGCCGATGTCTCAAAGCCCACCGAACAAACGGTGCTCTGCCGCCTGGATCGATTACAAGCACGCCTGGCGGAAATGAACTGCACCGGCTGCGCGGTTTTAATGGTGACATGGCCCAAGGCCGCGCGCGCCGTGAAGGCAGTCGCTTAGTTCATTTCGGCATGGCGGGGCGTGGGCGAATTCCACCCACAAAGGCGAGGTGCGCCCATGATTGAAGCGGGCCCCGCATTGGTTTGCTGAATTTAAACGCAATGCAGGATGTTTAAGGGCGCATAACGAATTCGCTTGGCATGCCAATGACCGCGGCTTTACCGTTAGGTCAAGAAAAGGGGGTGTCGGGGGATATGCTGGATCTGATCATGCGACAGGCGCGTTTGCCGCACGGCAAAGCCCCGGTCGACATCGGCATCTCTGATGGCAAAATCGCCGAAATCGCGCCGCAAATTGGTGCGGACGGTGCACGGGAAATCGCCGCCGATGGCTATCTAGCGAGCCCGCCATTTGTCGACCCGCACTTTCATATGGACGCGACGCTGAGCCTGGGACTGCCCCGGCTCAACGCGTCCGGCACCCTTCTAGAAGGGATCGCGCTTTGGGGCGAGTTGAAGCCACTTTTGACACCGGAGGCAGTGATCGAACGCGCGCTTCGATACTGCGATCTGGCCGTGGCAAAGGGGCTTTTGTCGATCCGCACCCATGTGGATGTCTCGACCACGCCGCTGGTAGGGGTCGAGGCGCTATTGGAGGTCAAGGCCAAGGTCGCGCCGTACATCAACCTCCAGCTTGTGGCGTTTCCGCAGGATGGCTTGTATCGCACCCAAGGCGCAGAGCCGAATTTGCTGCGTGCGCTGGATATGGGCGTGGATGTGGTCGGCGGGATCCCGCATTTTGAACGCACCATGGAGGACGGGCGCGCGTCTGTTATTCGGCTATGCGAGATCGCGGCGCAGCGCGGCCTGCCAATTGATCTGCATTGCGATGAAACCGACGATCCGGCTTCGCGCCATATCGAAACATTCGCGGCCGAGGCGACCCGGCTAGGCCTTGGGGCCCGCGCCACGGCCAGCCACGCCACCGCGATGCATTCCTACGACAATTACTATGCGACCAAACTGATCCCGCTGATTGCCGAATCTGGGATCAATGTGGTCCCTAACCCACTGATCAACATTACCTTGCAAGGACGCGCCGACACCTACCCGAAACGCAGGGGGCTAACCCGGGTTCCGGAATTGCGCGCGGCGGGCGTAAATGTGGCCTTCGGCCAGGATTGTACGATGGACCCGTGGTACTCGCTTGGTGGCGCGGACATGTTGGATGTGGCCCATATGGGTATCCACGCAATCCCCATGACCTCGCGCGAGGCGATGGCTTGGGCCTTCGACAGCGTGACCCTTAACGGCGCCGCGGCGATGGGCCTGCCGGATCCAACTCTGCGGGTCGGTGGCCCGGCCGATCTGGTTCTTCTCCAGGCGCGAAACCCGATCGAAGCCGTGCGCCTGCGCGCGACCCGGCTTGCGGTCATAAAAGCGGGGCAGGTAATTTCCGAAACGCCGCCGCAAACGGCGCAGCTCTCGCTTGGGGATCGACCGGACATACTCAACCCCGCGGATTACGCGCCCCCAACATGATCCAAACGGAAAGGACTCAGCGATGAAACTCACCCCTACACGACGTACGATCCTGACAGGCGCGGCTGCGACGCTGGCCCTGCCCGCCTACGTTGGCCGCGCCAACGCGCAAAGCGTGATGCGCGTGGCAGGCGTTCATGCCTCGCCGGTGGAAAACGCCTGGAACAGCCGCATTCACTTGGCCTTCCAAGACGCCGCGGCGTCCGGGCTGATCGAGTACGAGTTTTCCGAAGGTGTCGCCGCCACCGACTATCCCCGGGCCATGCGCGAATATGCCGAAAGCGGCGTGAGCCTGGTTTGGGGCGAAGCTTACGCCGTCGAGCGCGAAGCACGGGAAGTGGCGACAGATTACCCAGATACGGCGTTTTTGATGGGCTCGTCTGGCGGGCCCGAAGGGGATAATTTCGGCGTCTTCGGGACCCGCAATCACGAAGCGGCATATCTGGCCGGAATGCTCGCGGGCGCGATGAGCGAAAGCAATGTCTTCGGCTCGGTCGGCGGCTATCCGATCCCCGAAGTAAACCTTCTCATCAACGCCTTCCGCATGGGCGTGTCGGAGGTCAATCCCGATGCGACCTTCCTAAACGGCTTCATCGGCGCTTGGTTCGACCCTGCGCGCGCGCAAGAGGCGGCCATCGCACAGATCGATGCCGGCGCAGATATCCTCTTTGGCGAACGCATTGGCACCGCCGACGGCGCCGAGGCGCGCGGCATTAAGGCCATCGGGAGCCTGATCGACTACACCCCGCGCTATCCAGAAACCGTGTTCGCAAACGCCATTTGGAATTATGGCCCCACCATCGAGGCTATCGTCGCTGATATTCAGGACGGCACGCCGGTTGGTCGCGACTACACCGAATATTCGTTCATGGCCTATGGCGGCAATGAGCTGATATTTGCGCCGGACATGGTGCCAGCCGACGCAATCCCCGCAATGGAGGCCAAGCAAGCCGCAATTGAGGCCGGTGAATTTGACGTGCCCATCGATCCCGAGGAGCCTGCATAGGATTTGGACGCTCAGGCACTTTTTGAGGCCATGCGAAGCGGAAAAACCTCCGCCTCGAACGTGATGAAGGCCGCGCTTGCCGCCGCAGAGGCACATGCGGAACTCGGCGCTGTGGCACGGCTACTGCCTGCCGAGGCGCTGATCGCGGAGGCTGAGGCCAGCTACCGGCGAACAGGGGTCTTCGGAGTGCCGACACTCGCTAAGGATCTGGGCTCCGCCGCGCGCGGCCTCGCTCCCGCGGCGGGATCGCAAGCACTGCGCGCGCGGGTTGAAGACCCAAGGGACGACAGTGATTTCTTCGCCGCGATGCGGGGCATAGGGTTCATTCCCATTGGTCTCACAACCGTGCCTGAATTTGGGTTTGCGCTGACATCGGACCCGGCGAAGAACCCCTTCGACCCCGCCCTTTCACCCGGTGGATCATCCGGCGGCGCGGCAGCGGCGGTGGCGGCGGGGATCGTGGCTCTTGCTCACGCGACCGATGCGGCCGGCTCTATCCGCGTGCCGGCAGCCTGCTGCGGATTATGGGGGCTCAAGCCGTCGCGCGGCGTCACGCCGATGGGACCGGATTACGGCAATTACCTGATGGGAATTGTGGGCGAGTTCGTTTTGACCCGATCCTTGCGGGATCTGTGGCAATGCTTGACGGTTTTTGACCCGAGCGCATCCCCGTCCGCGTCAACAGAAAGCCGGGCCGCAAAGATCGCGGTCTGTGTGCCGGATCGCTGCGATGGGGCCCAGATGCAGGCCGCGCGCGACATGGCAGCGATGTTCGCGGCCGCGGGGATGACCGTAACCGAACGGCCGGCCCCGGACGTGCTCGGCGCAGAAGCACACGCATTGGCAGGCGATATCTTGGCCGTCTCGCTTACGGAATGGACGGCCAGCACCGGTCTCGACGACACCGATCTTAGCCCCTTATCGGCGGCCAACGCTGCAAAGGGCCGCGGAATGACGGGGATGCATGTTTTCGGCATCACACGTCGGGTGCAGCAATTTGCCGCCCGAGCGATCGCGGCGCTGTTGGGTGCGGACGCGATCTTGATGCCCATCCTATCCGGCCCGCCGCCAAAAATTGGCGCGTTTTCATTTGCGAACACTGATATTGCCGCGCATTTGGCGGCGATGGAGGCCTGCGCCCCCAATGCAGCGATCGCAAATGTGGCCGGCCTTCCCGCCCTTGCCGTGCCAACGCTCACGGCCGACAAGCAGCCGACAGCTTTGCAACTGATGGGCCCGCCGGGCAGCGATTCCCGATTGATGGCCATGGCCAACCAGATCTTGCCATTTTTGCCGCCTATTCCCTACCCCGCCCCCATTGCCGGAATGCCGTCATGAGCGTTGTTTTGGAGCTCGACCGGATCACAAAACGCTTTGGCGCGCTGGTGGCCAATGACGCGATCAGCTTGCAGCTTGCCAAAGGCGAATGCCTCGCACTTTTGGGGGAAAACGGCGCCGGAAAGACCACGTTGATGAATATCCTCTTCGGTCATTATGCGGCCGACGAAGGGGCGGTGCAGGTCTTTGGCAAACCGCTTCCATCGGGCCGGCCACGGGCCGCGATCGATGCAGGCGTCGGCATGGTCCACCAGCATTTCACGCTCGCCAGCAATCTCAACGTCTTGGACAACGTCATCCTGGGGTCCGAGCCGCTCGGCAAAGTAAAATCGGACCGGTCCGGCGCGCGGTCAAAATTGGTCGAGCTCAGCGACACCTTCGGCTTGCCCGTCGATCCCGAAGCGCGGGTCGGCGCCCTGAGCGTTGGCGAAAAGCAGCGGGTGGAGATCCTCAAAGCGCTCTACCGCGACGCGCGCATTTTGATCCTAGATGAGCCGACAGCCGTGCTGGCCAGGCCCGAGGCGGAACGGCTATTTGAGACGCTTCGGGGGATGATCAAAGGTGGGCTCTCACTGATCTTTATCAGCCACAAGTTGCACGAGGTTATGGCCGCGTCTGATCGTGTCGCGGTGTTGCGTGGCGGCAAAAAGGTTGCGGAGCGCGTCACAGCCGACACTTCTCCGGCAGAGCTTGCCGAATTGATGGTTGGCCACAAGGTGGCGCGCCCGAAGCGGACCGAAGCCAAGCAGGGCGCACCGGTCCTGGTTGCCAAGAACGTCACGGTGTCAGGGGCCGCCACCGGCTTGGATGCGGCATCCTTTACCGTACATGAAGGTGAAATTCTGGGCATCGTCGGCGTTTCGGGCAATGGGCAAAGCACCCTGGGCGCATTGCTGTCGGGGCTGATCCGGCCTGAGGCTGGGCAGCTCACGCTGAACGGTGCAGAGGTTGCAGGACTTGGCCCGCGCGGTTTGATCGCCGCTGGCGCCGCGCGCATCCCTGAGGACCGGCACGCCCAAGGCGTCGTGGGCGAAATGACGATCTGGGAAAATGCGGTATTGGAACGGCTGGGCCGGTTCACACGACGCGGCTTTGTAAAACGGGCCGCAGCGCAAGCCCATGCCAATCACCTCATCGAGCGGTTTGACATTCGCGGTGCCGCGCCAGATACGCGCATTCGGCTGCTATCCGGTGGAAACATGCAAAAGCTGATCCTCGGTCGGAGCTTGGCGGCCGCGCCTGCCTTCATCTTGGCAAATCAACCGACCCGCGGCCTGGACGAGGGCGCGGTCGCAGCTGTGCATACCGAACTCCTGGCCGCGCGCGACAAAGGTGCTGCGATTTTGCTGATCTCCGAAGAGCTTGAAGAAGCCGTGGCCCTTGCCGATCGCATCCAAGCCATCGTCAACGGAAAACTCTCGCAACCCATTGCAACAGAAACCGCGAATGCACAACGATTGGGTTTGATGATGGCCGGCATGTGGGATGCACCCGATGCGGCTTGAGCGGCGCGATGATGTGCCGCTTGGGCTGATCGCGACGGCACCGATCGCGGCCATCGTCGCGGCCTTGATCCTCGCGGCCGGTCTGATCGCCGCGGCGGGGGTGAACCCTGGTGTGGCCTATGGGGAGATGCTGCGTGGTGCGCTCGGCTCCCGGCTTGCAGTGACAGAAATGCTCACACGCGCCACACCACTGATCCTGACGGGTTTGGCCGCCGCGACGGCATTTCGTGCGCGTCTTTGGAATATTGGCGGAGAGGGGCAATTCTATCTCGGCGCCTTGGTCACAGCTTGGATTGGGCACAATTTGGGGCTGCCTGGCCCTGTCGGCATAGCCGTTTTGCTGATCGTTGGCATGGCGGCGGGCGCGACCCTTTTGGCCGGGCCAACCGCCCTTCGGTTGCGCTTCGGCATCGATGAGGTTGTCACAACACTTTTGCTGAATTTCATCGTGATCTTGTTTGTCGGGATGATGATCGAGGGCCCGCTGCGCGACCCGTTGGCGTTTGGCTGGCCCCAATCCGTGCCAGTTGACGGTGATTTTCGCCTGCCCGATTTGGTTCCGCGCACGCGACTGCACTTTGGCTTGATCCTGGCGATTGCAGCGGCCGGTCTCACCTGGCTGATCCTGGCCCGAAGCGTCTTTGGAATGGAAACCCGGGCAGCTGGCCTTAATCCCGACGCGGCACAATTTGCCGGGATTCCGCTGCCGCGCACATTGATGGGCGTGGCCTGCCTGTCGGGCGCCCTGGCCGGGCTTGCCGGCAGCGTCGAAGTCTTGGGTGTAACCGGCGGGGTAACGACGACGATGAGCCCCGGATTTGGATATGCCGGCATCGTCGTGGCGATGCTTGCCGGTCTGCATCCGATGGGCGTCGTGGCAGCGGCGGTCTTTGTTGCCACCGTCTTTGTCGGCGCCGACGCGATGAGCCGAGCCACCGGAACGCCGAGCTTCATCGCCGATGTGATTGTGGCACTGTCGCTCCTGACGATGCTGGTGGCATTGCTGTTTACAACTTATCGGCTGCGCAAATGAGCGAAGCGGTCGATCTTTTGATGTCCACAAGCCTCTGGGCCGCTGTGTTGCGGATCGCCACACCGCTTATTTTTGGCGTGCTTGGGGCGCTCTTGTGTGAGCGTTCGGGGGTCCTCAATCTTGGGATCGAAGGCATTATGACGATGGGCGCAATGACCGGATGGCTTGCGGTTTATGCGGGCGCGGACTTAGTCACCGGTTTGCTCGTCGCCGCGCTGGCAGGAGCCGCGATGGGGTTTTTGCACGCTGTGCTGACCGTGCCGTTGGGGCTGTCGCAACATGTTTCCGGCCTGGGGATCACGCTTTTTGCCTCAGCTTTGGCTTACTATCTCTACCGGCTGCTGGTCGAGGTCGGCGAAACGCCGCCAACAATCACCCCTTTTGCGCCCCTTGCCATTCCAATTCTCTCGGATCTGCCAATTGTCGGCCCAGTCGTGTTTGCACAAACTCTGCCGACCTATTTGGCGCTTATCGCTGTGGCGCTCATGGCCTACCTTTTGGCGCGCACGCCGCTTGGTCTGGCGATCCGAATGACCGGCGAGAACCCACATGCGGTCGAAGCGCAAGGGCTGAACCCGCTCGCGATCCGGATCGGCGCCGTGGTCGCGGGTTCTGCATTGATGGGTTTGGGCGGTGCGTTTTTGACGACGTCGGCCTTTAACTCCTTTTTCCCTGAAATGGTGCAGGGGCGCGGATGGATCTGCATCGCCCTGGTGATTTTCGCCAGCTGGCGGCCCGGTAAGGCCTTGTTGGGCGCGCTCTTGTTCGCCTTCTTCGATGCCTATCAATTGCGGCTTCAAACCGTCGTCGATGGCGTGCCCTACCAACTGTTTTTGATGGCGCCCTACGTCCTTTCCATCGTCGCGCTGATCCTGGTGGCGCGACGGGCCGAGGTTCCGGCCGCATTGATGACACCGTACCGCCGAGGCGAGCGCTAGCGGCTCAGGCCATTGCATCCAATACCAGACGGTGGCGCGAAAAGCTTCAGCTGGGCCCTGATGTGACCCTTGCAAATCCAAGGCCCGGTTTTGCCCTCAGGCCCGACATTTGCGCCCAATTTGCCAACATGGACGCGCCGTAGCGCTTCATTTTTCAGCAACCGCATGTCGCGGCGGCACCTGACGCGCCCCGGAATTTTGACCATTCTCGTGTGGCGCCTCAGGGTGCCCGTGCGCAGAGCATTTAGGGTTCCGTCCAGGCGTATAGGCTGGGGTCTGGTCCGAGAAATGCAGCTGGCCGGCAAATTCCGGTTGGTCCACGGCGGGCAAAAATCCCGGGAGAGCACTGCGTGTCGCGTTCGGCCGCTCTCGCCACTTTTTTCTCATCCGGTCGGACCTGCAAATGAATCCGATCGGAGGATATAATGACGAAATTCACCCTCGCCGCGACGACCGCTCTTGCGCTTGCACTGTCGCCTACCCTGTCATTTGCGCAAGAGCGCACAGAATTCCGCGTTGCTTGGTCCATCTATGTCGGTTGGATGCCGTGGGGCTATCTCGAGGAAAGCGGCATTATGGATGCCTGGGCCGATCGCTACGGGATCGATGTCGAGATCGTTCAGATCAACGATTATGTCGAGTCGATCAACCTTTATACTGCCGGCGAATTCGATGGAGTATCGGCGACAAACATGGACACGCTGTCGATCCCCTCGGGTTCCGGTGTTGATACAACGGCCCTGATTGTCGGAGATTTCTCTAACGGCAATGACGCGGTGATCCTCAAGGGCGACGGCGGGATAGAGGATTTGGCAGGCACCTCGGTAAATCTGGTTGAGCTTTCGGTAAGCCACTATTTGCTGGCCCGCGCACTGGATAGTGTCGACCTTGCCGAGCGCGATCTTGACGGTGTGGTCAACACCTCTGACGCCGACATGATTGCCGCCTTTGCAACGGATGATGTCACCTCCGTGGTGACCTGGAACCCGCTGGTCTCGACCATCTTGGAAGACCCCAATGCAACTGCGCTATTCACCTCGGCCGACATCCCGGGCGAAATCATCGACATGATGGTCGTCAACACCGAGACATTGGCGGCAAATCCGGATTTCGGACGGGCTTTGGTTGGCGCCTGGTATGAACTCATGGCGATCATGTCATCCGATACCGAGGAGGGCATCGCCGCCCGGACCGCGATGGCCGAAGCCTCCGGTACCGATCTTGCCGGCTATGAGGCGCAACTTGCCTCAACCGAGATGTTCTGGGATCCGGCCGATGCCGTTGCCTTTGTCGGCTCAGACGAGCTGCCTGAGACGATGGTAACCGTCGCCGAATTCCTCTTTGATCAAGGTATCTTGGGCGTTGACGCCCCAAGCGCCGATTTCGTCGGTATCGAATACCCCGGTGGGGTGACAACGGGCAATGCTGACAACATTCAGCTGCGCTTTGACCCAAGCTTCATGCAAATGGCTGCTGACGGCGACTTGTAACTTTGCGTTGGATCAACCGACAGCCGCAGCCGGCGCTGCGGGCGCTGCTCGTCGCGCTGCCGTTTGCCTTGGTCGCGGTGGCGTATATGACCGCCTCCGCGGCACGGCTTGCGGAAAATCCGCAGGACCGCATCTTGCCGGCGCCATCGACTTTGGCATCGACCGCCTGGCGGTTGATGACCGAGGAAGATCGCCGCTCCGGTGAGGTTGTCTTTTGGCTGGATACCTTGTCGAGCTTGGGATTGCTGGGCGCAGGGGTCGGGATTGCGGCCCTTTTGGGCCTGGCATTCGGCATTGCCATCGGGTTGATCCCGTATATTCGGACCACGCTCAGCAGCTTCGTTGCGGTCATTTCAATGATCCCGCCTTTGTCGATCCTGCCGATCCTCTTTATCATGTTGGGCCTTGGCGCGACCGCCAAAATCGCGTTGATCGTGATCGGTATTGGGCCCTTTCTCATCCGCGATATGGCCCAACGCGTGATCGACCTACCGCCAGAGCAATTTGTCAAAGCGCAGACCCTTGGGGCGTCCTCAACCGCGATTGCCCTGCGCGTGGTTGTCCCGCAGCTTATCCCGCGTTTGATCGGTTCGGTCCGGCTGGCGCTGGGCCCGGCGTGGCTCTTTTTGATCGCGGCGGAGGCCATCGCCTCCGAGCAAGGGTTAGGCTATCGCATCTTTCTAGTCCGGCGCTTTCTCGCAATGGATATCATCTTGGTCTATGTCGCGTGGATTACGCTTTTGGCGTTCCTCTTTGACTATGCGCTCCGGCAGATATCGCGCCGCGCCTTCCCGTGGGACGGAGACGCGTTATGAGCTATGTCGAGATCAAGGGCATCGCCAAAGCCTATGCACGCCGAACGATCATTGAAAATATCAACATGACCGTCGAGAAAGGCCAGTTCATCTCGATTGTGGGCGCGTCCGGCTGCGGCAAATCCACGTTCCTGCGCCTGCTGCTTGCGCAAGAACAACCGACCGAAGGCACAATCGAAATCGATGGCGCACCGATGGCGCAAGAACCCGGGCGCGATCAGGGCATCGTGTTTCAAAGGTATTCCGTGTTTCCGCATATGCGGGTTGTCGACAATCTTGTAGCACCGCGCGCATTCGGCAACTCGTTTTTTGGCCGCCTCAGCACGCGGGAGCGCGCAGAGGAGCGCACAAAGGCAAACGCGACACTGGCCCGCATCGGTCTTGATCATGTGGCCACGCAATATCCGTCAAGTCTTTCTGGCGGTATGCTGCAACGTCTGGCGATTGCCCAGGCCCTTGCGGGCGACCCAAAGATACTCATGCTCGACGAGCCTTTCGGTGCGCTTGATCCCGGAACCAAAATCGTCATGCATGATTTTCTGCAAGATTTGCGCGACGAAACCGGCATGACCGTGTTCATGGTCACCCATGACCTCGAAGAAGCGTTCAAGCTGGGCGACCGCGTTTGGGCCTTCGACAAACCTGTTTGGGACCTCGATAACCCCGAAGCAAACGCGGCCACCATCACCTATGATTTCGATGCCCGCGACGGCGGGATCCCGTATCAAACCTTAAAGGAAGAAACGAATGTTCTCGTCCCGCACTGAGAAACACCTAGCATGAGCAGGATCTGTGAGGTTTCCGTCACGTATCACGAGAAAGCGCTGGCTCAAGTTGCGGCCAAGAAGCTTTTCGAGCTGCGTTTGGCTGCCGTGGCCCATGTGGGAGAGGTAGAGACGACATTCCGGTGGGATGGAGCGATACAGGTTGCCTCGGAGTGGCGACTGACTGTCCGAATAACAGAAGCGGCCAAGGATTCCGTTATTGCTGGGCTCACCGCCGACCATCCCTACGAGCTGCCCGGCTTTGTCATCCACACATGCGAGACCACGGCGGAAAGCGCTGCGTGGATTGCCAGCCAAATTGCTGGCTGAATAAAGGATAAAGGACCCTGATGATGGTTTTCCCTCAACCCGGGCGTCACCGTGTTCGCCACCAACGCGCGAAACGCCACGACGAGCGCAAATTCCACCACCCGGATCTCTCGAAGCTCCAGGGCTGGAAAGCGATGAAGGCCGAGGCCGACATACCGGAGGATCGCTGGGACCAAGAAAAACGGTGGGCGCTTCGGATGGGGCTCACGGGCTCCGACAGTCTCGAGGACAAATCCATCCCCACATTCGCGCGCGGTGAGCTGCCGCATTATGCGGGCATCAACACCTTTCTAAAGGCGCCTTATGCCGAGGATGTAACCGAGGTGCAGCATTACGATGCGACCGTTCTTGGTATCCCTTTTGACGGCGGCACCACCTATCGCTCGGGGACAAGGTTCGGACCGCAAGGCGTGCGCAAAATCTCGGCGCTCTATAACCCTTACAACTACGAAATGGCCGTCGATCTGCGTGAGCAAATGACGCTTTGCGATGCAGGCGATGTCTTCACAATCCCCGGCAATATCGAGAAAACCTTCGACCAGATCAGCCGGGCCGTCAGCCATGTGGCCAGTTCTGGCAGTTTTCCGGTGATGATCGGCGGCGACCATTCCATCGGCTTTCCCTGTGTGCGCGGCATTGCCGAATGCACGTCGAAGAAGATCGGCATCGTGCATTTTGACCGCCATGCCGACATCCAGGAAAAAGACCTCGACGAACGGATGCACACGACGCCCTGGTTCCATTCCACCAACCTGCCCAACGTGCCAGCAAAGAACTTGGTGCAGGTTGGGATCGGCGGCTGGCAGGTGCCGCGCGAAGGCGTCAAGGTCGCGCGCGAACGCGAAACCAACATCATCACGATGTCCGACATGGAAAAAATGGGCGTCGAAAAGACGGCGGAGATGGCGCTTGAACTCGCCTGGGATGGCGTCGACATGGTCTATATGTCGTTCGATATCGACAGCATCGATTGCGGGTTTGTTCCGGGCACAGGCTGGCCCGAGCCGGGCGGTTTTTTGCCGCGTGAGGCCCTGTCGCTGGCGGCGATGGTCGCCGCAGAGGGACTGTGCGGGATGGAATTGGTCGAGGTATCGCCGCCCTACGACCAATCGGAGATCACCGCGCTTATGGGCACGCGCGTCATTGTCGATGTGCTAGGCTCCATGGTCTCAGCCGGCGTGATGGGCAATCACAAATCGCTCATTGACAAGCCCGTTGAGATCCCAAGCGGCGAGTTCGACGGTCATCGTTGGTCAAATCGATAGGGGAGCGGCGCATGGGCCTTGATTTACGTCCACGTAGCGCACCAAAGCCAGGGCTTCAGTCGGAATGCGCACATGCAATCTGCGCGCCCGGCAAGCAGCACAGAATTGGGGGTGCGTCGATTGCTCAAACTGCGGGAGAATGTAATTCAAAGACGATCCGCGTCGCGGGTATCCGCGTTTCGCCTTATCAGGATATCGGCGCAGCCCGGCCCGATAGCGACGGATATCCGATCTGCCCCAATGACAGACTTCATGACGATGTGGGCCGCGCCGGTATTCGTGACGCATTGGACAAACACCGTGGCGATTGCCAGGACACCGTAAAGGTCCAGCGGGCTAAGCGGTTTGCTGGCGCTCAAGACGTCAACGCGGTGCCTGGCCAATACGGTCCACCGGAAACCCATCATGCCCAGTCAACTGATCAGGCGTCCATCGGCTTACGCGCAGAATTGACAGAGCCAAATTATTGAATGAGACAGACATGCCACATGATATTGTAAACGGCCATGTCGGCCACAACCACGCCACGAGCCACCTTACCAGCCATCTCAAACCTGAGGATGAAGCGGCCGACCTCCAGGTCCTGACGGCTCAGTTCATCGATGGTTTCGTCAAGGCAAATGACAAATCCGCCTATCTCAAGCTTGCCGGCGTTCCGCTAGAAAGGCCCGGAAAATCTGGGGACAGCATGTTGAAGCTTGTGGACGTCACACTGACAACCGGCTGGCAAGTCGGCACCGCCTCGCCCTCGTTCGGCCGCCGAGAGCTGAGCTATTTACCCTTTCCCGGCGATATGATCCATGCCCGGACGAACATGGCGTTGGTCTATGTGTCGCTGGACGAAAAGGACCTTTGGGACATTCGGGATTTCTTGTCCGACCGGCTGGCGGACTAACCTGCCTTATACCTGTGATGCGGCACTTTCGGCGATTGCCGACAAGTCCCCGCGGCCCGCGTCGCCGACGACAACGAAGTTGGCGGCCGCATTGCCGAAACTGACCAAGTCAAAATCATTGATCTGGCGGGTTTCGAAACTGTCCTGCGGCGTTTCGGTGCTGATCTGGCAGAGTGCTACGACGCCACCGGCGGTATCTGTGTAGATCAGCTGCGCCACCGGACGCCCGGCAGCAACCAACAATCGCGCGCCCTGAAATTCCAAGCCGTCGCCGGCGAGATCGGGAATAACGACACCGACACCCAAAGTGGCCGTCAACCAGGTTTCGATATGGTCCGCCTCGTCTGCCGGCACCTCTACTAAGTGGCGCACTTGTGCGGCATAGACGGCGTGGTAGTCGGCAATATCATCAAGCCAATTGCGCGCCTCGGCCACCCGGGCGCCTCCGTCTTCTCGCCCGGTGAGGTATCCACCGATGCTGCCGACCGACAAAGCAAGGGCGGCAACCGCCGCAGCCAACAATTGCGCCGGTCGACGCGGCGCGTTGGGCAGGTTTGCGTGCCCGGCAGGGCTGGCGAGATCGGCAACCGGCGCGTTTTGAATTGCGGCCGCCAAGGCAAGCGGAACCGGTTCGGCGACAATCGCTGCAAAGCTTTCTTGCGCCGCCGCGTCGGCCGCCATCAATGCTGCCAATCTGTCGCGCAATTCCGGTTGGTCCTCCAACGCCGCCTCGACCGCACGCAGATCAACCTCGGACAATTCGCCGTCGAGATAAGCGCTGAGCATTTCGTCGGTCACACTCATCTGCTGTCTCCCCCCGTCGCCGCGATATTGGCGGCGAGGATCTTGCGGGCCCGATGCACGCGGCTCATCACCGTGCCGATCGGTATCTCGAAAAGATCTGCGGCCTCCGCATAGCTAAACCCTTCGACAGACACCGCAAGCAAGACCGGAGCCAGATCACCGGGCAGAGCCGCAATCAGACCTCTCAGCTGCGACGCAACAACCTGGGCCTCGCCGGTCTCAAGCGTGCGCAACTCATGCGTTTCCTCTGCTGCGACCTGACCTTCGCCCATGCGCACCTGTTGTTTGCGCAACTCGCTGATCCAAAGATTTCGGGTGATGCGAAACATCCAACGATCCAATGGCTGGCTGCGATCCCATTGATCCGCGCGCGCAATCGCACGCAAGCATGCCTCCTGTACAAGATCATCGGCCTCCGGAACCGAGCGCGTCAGGGACCGCGCAAACCGGCGCAGTCGTGGCAACATCGCAATGAGGTCTTGTTTAAGCTCCGCCGACAAAGCCATTCCATCCTGACCATACGGCCGTTCTGGCCGATCTGCCGATGTTACTGCCTGCAACCGCGGCGCGATGCAACGCCGTGGCTCTGGCAGGCGCGTATGTTCCGGCCGGTGATCAATAAGGGCATGCATGTTTTTGACCTTAAAATCGCTTGTCTCACAGGGAATACGCCTGGCTCAGCGAAAAAATTTCAAAAAAAATTCGCGGCCGCGAATAATGCCTGGTCCTGGCGCGTAGGTGTCGCAGTGAGGGCAGCACGCCCCACCGCATATCGACCACAGGAAAGGAACACATCCCATGAAACGCCCATTGATTTTGAGCCTTTTTGCACTGACCGTTGCGGCAGCACCAGCCGCGGCAGAGCCGCTGGTGGCCGTCAATACCGATGTCGGTCAGGTCTTGGCAGCGTCCGAGAGCGGCCTGACGCTATATACGTTTAGCCAAGACGGACGCAATCAATCGAATTGCTACGATAGCTGTGCCAGTGCATGGCCGCCGTTCCTAGCGGCTGACGACGCCACACCGCAAGGCGGGCTCGGGATTATCGAGCGCAACGACGGGAGCCGGCAATGGGCGCTGAACGGCCAGCCGCTCTATTTCTGGCAAGGCGATGCCGAAATTGGCGATACGACAGGTCACGGCGTCGGTGGCGTCTGGTTTGTCGCCCTGAACGGGAGCTGATCGAATGACCCGCGCGTTCTGTCTTCTCATAGCTGTATTGGCTGTGGCCGCGTGCCAGCCCGGCAGCGGATATTACTCCCAAACTGAGGCCAGCGATGGTGGCTACGGTTCTGACTATTAATCGGAACAACTGATACCGAATTGTTGGTGCAAAAAATGCGGTCGCGCCCCCCTCGCGGCCGCTTCTTTTTGCGTGATCTCGGAAATTTCTACGCATTTACGCGACGGAAATTCCCGGCTGCTGCGTGATAATGGCCAAGCACAGCAGCAGGAGACGGCGTTGATGCGGGAACAGGACTTTGCACAAGTGCGCTTTGGTTACGGGTTCGGACCGCGCGTTCCAGCGCAAAACCGGGCGGAGATGTTCGCGGAATTGTCGCGACCGGACCGTGCGCAGCAACAATTTCCGATCATGCCGATGCGGCAAGCCTTACAATTGGGTCGCGAATTTCGCGACGCAGCCCGTGCCCGGCGCAACGGCGAAATCGGTGCTGAGGCCCGATATGATACCGCTCAAACCGCGCTGCGCAGCGCCTCGGGAAACGGAATGCGCGCGTCCTTGGCCCGGATTGTCGAAGGTGTAGACCCGCTTCGAGAACGGTTGACGTGGTTTTGGGCCGACCATTTCACTGCCGCGCCAAACAGTCCGCTGACGCGCGCCACCGTTACGACATACGTCGACGAAGCTATCCGTCCGCACATCGTCGGCCGGTTTGCCGATATGCTGAAGGCCGTCGTTCGCCATCCCGCGATGCTGACATATCTCGACCAGCAGGTTTCGATTGGTCCGAATTCGCTTGCCGCAACACGCACCGGACGCGGCTTAAATGAAAACTTCGCCCGCGAACTGCTTGAATTGCACACGATGGGGGTCGGAGCAGGTTACACCCAGAGCGATGTGCGGGAAGCGGCGGAGCTGTTGACCGGGCTTTCGATCGATTTCGATGACGGGTTCGTTTTTCGCCCCCGCGCGGCGGAGCCTGGGCCCGAAACTATTTTGGGGCGGAGCTATGGATCGGATGAGCGGGCCAGATTGGCCGATATCGATGCGTTTTTGGAAGACCTCGCGCAGCGCCCGGAAACCGCAGAACATCTGGCCCAAAAGCTCGCGGTGCATTTTGTCGATGACGCGCCATCGACCGCGCTCGCGGAGGATCTCGCAGCGGTCTATCGCGAAACAAGCGGGCATTTGGGTGCGGTCACCGAAACCCTGATGTCGCACCCTGACACCGCGACGCTGCCATTGCGTAAGGTCAAGCCGCCAATGGCGTTCATCACATCGGCCCTGATCGCGCTTGGGCTTGGCGGGTCAGAGATTGCCGGTCTGTCGCGCCCAGAACTGGGGCGCATGATCGTGCGGCCCCTGGCCGGGATGGGGCAGATGTTCATGCGGCCTGCCGGTCCGGACGGTTGGCCCGAGGACGGCGCGCATTGGATTACGCCGCAAGGCTTGGCCACGCGCATTTCCTGGGCCACGGCCGTCGCGGATCGAGCCGCAGACGCAGCCGGCGACCCGCGCAGCTTTCTTGATCGCACACTTGGCGCATTAGCCGGTCCGCGTTTGCAATTTGCGGTTTCGGCCGCGGAGACCCGCGCTGAAGGGATCGCGCTGGTCTTGGCTTCGGCGGAATTCAACAGAAGGTAGATTGCGATGAATGACCCGACCTGGACACGACGCAACCTGCTAAAGGGTGTCGGCATGCTGGGCTGCTCTGCCGCCGCCTATCCGCTGATGACCGACATCACCTTTGCCTCGGCCCCCTGGGACGGACGTCTGGTTGTGATCGTTCTGCGCGGAGCGATGGACGGTCTGGATGTTCTACGCCCTGTTGGCGACCGGAATTTCGCGGCGCTCCGGTCCCCTTTTGGCGCAACAGCAACCGATCTCGACGGCTTTTTCAGCATGCACGATGGGCTCAGCGATGTGCTTCCTTTGTGGCGGACGGGCGACCTGGCCTTTGCTCATGCCGTATCGACCCCCTACCGTGATGAGCGGAGCCATTTCGACGGCCAGGACATGCTGGAGGCCGGGAGCGGTCAGAATATCGCGACGGCGCAGGTGCGCGATGGTTGGCTCAACCGCTTGTTGCAAACGACCCCAGGGATCGAGGCCGAAACCGGTTTTGCCATTGGACGCGATAACCCGCGAATTTTGATCGGCGATGCACCCGTGGCGAATTGGTCGCCCGAGACGCAGCTTCGCCTTGGCCCGGCGGCCGAAGGGTTGCTGGCGGAAATCTACCACGACGATCCGTTGTTCCGCGATGCCGCAGCCGAAGCGGTGGCCCTGGCCCGGTCGGTCGAAACGATGGACAGTTCCGGCGGGCCGGCGCCTGGGCGCCCCGAACGGGCCATCGCCGAATTCGCCGCGGCGAAGATGCAGCAAGACACCCGGGTGGTGAGCTTTTCCATCAGTGGCTGGGATACGCATCGCGGGCAGGCAAATGCCATGCCCAATCTGCTGGAACGACTGTCGGACACGATCCTGACATTGCGCCAAGGCCTCGGCGAGACTTGGTCCCAAACGGCGGTGCTTGCAGTTACGGAATTTGGGCGCACAGCGCGCGAAAATGGTTCTGGCGGAACCGACCATGGCACAGGCGGCGCGATGGTCATGGCCGGCGGCGCGATCCGCGGGGGGCAGGTCTACACCCGCTGGCCCGGCCTGTCCGAGGCCGATCTTTATGATCGCCGCGACCTTATGCCGACCGCGGATGTCCGAAGCTATGCCGGCTGGGTCATGCACGCCTTGATGGGCCAGGATCGCAGCACCATAGAGGGAACAATTTTTCCTGGCCTGGATCTCGGGCAAAACCCAAATGTGATACGCTAGCGGCAAGGGCCAGCGCAAAAAGACACGACCTGATTTAAAGATTGGCTTGCCGAAACCGGTTTCGGTGCGTCTAGTGAAGTCAGGGAGGATTCGCGATGGCCCGAACGGGAGCCGCGCAGATCGTGCACGGTCGTAGGCCGCGCACGACAATTTCGGACGTGGCAGAGCATCTTAATCTCACCAAAAGCACGGTCAGCCGGGCGCTGAACGGGTATCCGGACATTGCCGAACGTACACAATTGCGCGTACGAAATGCGGCAAACGAATTGGGCTACCGTCCGCTGAGCCAAGCCCAAGCCATACGTACCGGCCGGGTCCGGTCGATGGGCATCGTTGTTGATGTACATGAACATGACGGGCACCGCCCGTTTCTCGCGGAATTCCTCGGCGGCTTATCTGAATCCGCCGCTCGCGAGGATTGGACACTGACGGTCGCGACCGCGACGACGGAAGCCGATACCGCACGATTGCTGCGGAACTTGTTCGAAGAACGCAAGGTCGATGGCTTTATCCTGCCACGAACCTACGAACGGGATGATCGGGCCGAGACGCTCCGCGCAGCCGGGGCGCCGTTTGTGCTTTTTGGCCGTATCGCCACAATGCCGGATGCGCCATTTTTCGACATCTCGGGCGAAGCCGCGATGGCGGAGGCGGTGACGCGTCTTGTGGAACTCGGGCATCGGCGGATTGGTTTTGTACCGGGCGGTGCAGGCTACACTTATACCCGGTTTCGGCGCGAAGGTTACTTGGCCGGGCTTGCAAAGGCGGGACTGGCATCGGTGCCGGAGCTTTTTGCGGAACCGGCAGTTACCCCGGCCGCCGGCGCGGCTGCTGCGCGACAACTTTGGACCTTGCCCAACCCGCCCTCGGCGATTGTTTATTCGGTCGATAGGGCCGCCGTGGGCGCCTACGAGACCGCACGCGTCTTCGGCCTCGAAATTGGCCGGGACGTCTCGATCGTGTCCTATGATGGGCTGCCCGAAGGCGCGTTGATGCAGCCAAAGTTGTCGAGCTTTCGCGTCGACATGCGCCGCGCCGGGATGCGTTTAGCAGAGCTGCTGATCCGTGCCATCCGTGGCGAAAGTCATGAAAATCTTCAAGAAATCGCACAGGCGGAATTCTGTGCTCGCGGCTCACACGGGCCGTGCGACCTCACGTCGGCACATCTAGCCGAACGGGTCGCTTTATCAATATCAAAGGGAGGAAAGACATGAAACGCACAACCACGCTGTTTGCCGGCGCCGCGACGGCTTTGGCGCTGACCGCGATGGCGGCGGGCGCCGACACGATCCGGTTCTGGACCACCGAGGAACAGCCCGAACGCTTGGCGCGCCAGCAAGCCTTGGCCGAGCAATTCGCGGCCGCCACTGGCCACGAGGTCGAAGTTATCCCTGTCACTGAAAGCGACCTCGGCACGCGCGCGACCGCGTCCTTTGCCGGCGGCGACTTGCCCGACGTGATCTATCACTCCCTGCAATACGCCCTGCCCTGGGCCGAGGCCGGTATTCTCGATACGGACGCGGCCAGTGACGTGATTGAGGAACTGGGCACGGACACATTCGCGCCGGGCGCGCTGGAAATGGCCGCCTATGACGGCGGTTATGCGTCGGTTCCGGTGGATGGCTGGACACAGATGCTGGTCTACCGCGCCGACCTGTTCGAAGAGGCCGGGCTGGAGCCCCCGATAAGCTATGACGCCGTTCTTGCCGCGGTCGACGCCCTGCACAATCCTCCGGAAATGTACGGCTTTGTGGCCGCAACGAAAATCGATGAAAACTTCATGAGCCAAGTGCTTGAGCATGTGTTTCTGGCGAACGGTGTCTCACCAGTCGGCGCAGACGGGTTCGAACCGCTCGACGAGGCCGCGACCACAGAGGTTCTTGAGTTCTACCGTGCAATCGCCGAAGCATCCCCTCCGGGCGAGCTATATTGGGACCAGTCGCGAACGCTGTATTTCTCCGGCAATGCCGCCATGATCATTTGGTCACCGTTCATTTTGGATGAACTGGCAGGTCTGCGCGATAGCGCACCACCCACAATCAACGATGATCCAACCAGCCGAGACTTGGCCGCCGCAACCGGGATCGTCACCAACTTCTCCGGCCCGTCGAACCCCGATGGCGCGGCTTGGGCGGACATTCGGTATTTCGGCATCACCGCGGACGCCAACACCGATGTCGCGATGGAATTCGTGCAATTCTCGATGTCCGACGGCTACACCCAGACACTTGCTATCGCGCCAGAGGGCAAGTTTCCGGTGCGCAATGGCACGGCCGAGAATCCGAGCGAGTACTCAGAAGCTTGGGCGACGCTTGATGTCGGCGTCGACCGGCGCGCGCCTTTGGGCGAACTTTACGATGCCGCAATGATCGACGAGATTGTCGGCGGTCTTGACGTCGCACAACGTTGGGGCGTGGCTGAGGGGCAATTGGCCTTGGCAAGCCGGATGGTCAACAGCCAAGTCATCAATCGCATCGTGCGGGAATACATCGATGGCGAAATCGAAGCCGCCGCCGCCGTTGCCGCGATGAATGACGCGTTGGCCGATATCGAATAACCGCCACCCGGTTCAAAGGGCGGGCATGTCCGCATGCCCGCCACGTGTCCACCGACACCGAGATTAACATGACCGAACAGACACCGCCCACCGCCACCACGCCGTTGGCGCGGCGCGAGGCCCGGCTTGCCTGGGGCCTGCTGGCGCCGACCTTGATCAGCGTCGCACTTGTCGTCGTCCTGCCGCTATTGGCGATTTTCTGGATCAGCTTCAAACCGATCGGTTTGGCGGACCTGAGACCGGCAGCGCCGATTGTACGCGAGGCGATGCGCGGCGATGGCGACGAGATGCGCATCGAATACCGCGTGCGGAATTCGAGCCAGGATACTTTGGTCAGCGACGTGATATTGATCGACACATTGCCCGATCTGATCAGTCTACGCGGCGATCTGCCGCCGGAATGCAGCCTTGAGGGGCAACACCTCACCTGCGCCATTCCCGAAATGGAAGGCGGCTATAACGAACGCCTGATCTTGCCTATTTCCGCCGACGACCCAGACGCAGCCGAAGAGGCCGCCGAGAGCAGCGCGCCAAGTGTGACCGGATCGGCAGACAATGTGCTGACCAACTCGACCTTCACCTGGGACAACTTCGCGCGCGTCTTTGACGGCGACGAATTCTGGGGCGTCTTGGGCGTGACGCTCTTTTACACGGTGTTCGGCACAATCGGCGCATTGCTGGTTGGCCTCTTTGCAGCCTTGCTGCTGAACAAGAGCTTTCGGGGTCAAGGGGTGCTGCGCGGGCTTTACCTGTTTCCCTATGTCGCGCCCGTCATCGCCGTCGCGTTTTCCTGGTTGATCCTCTTTGATCCGTTCTCCGGCTCTGCGAATGCGCTGCTGGTTCAGATGGGCGTGGTCGATGAAACCATCAACTTTTTCGGCGACCGCCCCTTGGCGCTGATCATGGTCACCGTGTTCGAAATCTGGCGCTACTTTCCGTTGTCCTTCTTGTTCATCTTGGCGCGCATGCAGGCCATCGATACAGACATGTACGAGGCCGCGGATATGGATGGCGCATCGCCGTTTCAACAGTTTTGGTATCTCAGCTTGCCACAATTGCTGGGGATATTGTCCGTGCTGTTCTTGCTCCGCTTCATTTGGACCTTCAACAAGTTCGACGACATCTTCTTGTTGACCGGCGGCAATGCCGGCACGCGGACGCTTACGGTCAATGTCTACGAACAAGCCTTTGCGGTGTCCAATATCGGCGCGGGCGCGGCGGTCGCAGTTGTTATCTTCTGCTGCCTTTTGCTCTTTAGCGTCTTTTTCTTCCGCTATATGAGCCAGGAGGAAGGGCTATGAAATTCCTTTGGCGCGGCGTTCTGACCGGACCGATTACCGGCGCCCTTTGGATGGTCGTATTATCCACCACCGTGGCAGTGGCCATGTCGTTTGCCACCGGAGAGGCGTTCCGCCCGCATATCTTGCTTTCGCTTGCATGGGGCGCGGCGGCGGGCCTTGCTTACGTGCGCCTACCCAGCCAGCGCGGCGCCTCTGTTGCGATTGCGGTTTTGGTCGTCGCGGCGGTTTTGGGCAATCTTGGCCCGATTGTCGCTGGCGCCGAGGCGGGACAGATCATCCGTGGCATTGCCGGTCTTTTGCTTGCGCTCCCCTTCATCTGGTCGATGGAGAAAATCCTCGGCCGGCTCGGCCCGGGCGCGCTGAGCAGGTACGAGTTCGAAGAGGTCGTCATGCGGTTCCTGACTGGCGCCGGGTACATCTTCTTCACCGCAATCGTGCTGATCCCCTTTTACGTCATGGTGATGACCAGCCTGAAAAACCAATCGGAACTGATCCAGAACCCGCTCGATTTCTCCATCGATTTAAGCCTGGGCTGGGGGCTTTTCCGCAGCTACCGAGAGTTGATCGTCGACTTTAACTTCGACAGCTATTTGCTGACTTCGTTTTTCGTCTCTGTGCTCACGGTCTTCATCACCTTGGCATTCTCGATCCCGGGCGCATACGCCGTGGCGCGGCTTCGGTTCAAAGGCCAGGCCGCATTTTCCCGGTCGATCCTGCTGATTTACATGGTGCCAATGATCGTTTTGGCGCTGCCGATCTATATCGCATTTTCGACCGCCGGGCTGCGCAACACATTGGTGGGGATTGTGATGATCTATCCGGTCACGACCATTCCCGTGGCGCTTTACATGCTGCAAGGGTACTTTCGCGGGCTCCCGCATGAGGTCGAAGAAGCGGGTTTGATGGATGGTTTGTCACGGCTCCAGGTGATCTGGAAAATCACGTTGCCCCTTTCGCTTCCCGCGCTGGCGTCGGTGTCTCTCTATGTCTTCATGATCGCATGGAACGAGTTCCTCTTGGCATTTATGCTGCTTGACGATCCGTCGAAGTTTACCCTGACGCGAGGCATTGCGTCGCTTAACTCTTCCGAGATCCCGCGCCAGCATTTGATGGCCGGATCGGTGATCGCAACCGTGCCCATTATGGCGCTGTTCCTGGGATTGGAACGCTTCATGACCAAGGGCCTAACCGCGGGGTCGGTAAAGGGATGAGGGATATGGACATCACCGCGCTCGACCAGGCGGCCCGCGACATCTTGGTGGCAAATGACCGTGGCGGATATACGATCCCGACCTCTGGGCTTTACCCCTATCAATGGAACTGGGACAGCGCTTTTGCGGCCTGGGGGTTTGCGACCTTCGATATCGGACGCGCCTGGACCGAACTTGAGACACTGTTTTCCGGGCAGTGGCCGGACGGCATGGTGCCACATATTCTGTTTCACGAACCCGATGCGGGCTATTTTCCGGGCCCAGACGTGTGGGGCTGTGATGGGCCGATCCCGTCCTCGGGTATCAGCCAGCCCCCCGTCGCGGCAAGTTTTGCCCGCCGCATCTACGAGATGGACCCCGAGGCCGGTGCAGAGCGCGCTGCCGCGCTGTTCCCAAAGATGCGGGCCTGGCATCGTTGGTTCCTGAATTGGCGCGCCGATCAAGGCGCGATCTTTGTTACCCATCCATGGGAATCGGGGCGCGACAACACGCCCGAATGGGACGCACCGATGGCGCGGATCGACCCACAAGGTGTGGGCGATTACACCCGTCGCGACACCACCCATGTCGACAGCTCGATGCGGCCGACAAAATACGATTACGATCGCTATATCTGGCTGGTGCAGTTGGGCAGACGGCTCGATTGGGATCCGGCGAAATTGGCGGCCGAAAACCCGTTTCGGGTGGCCGATCCCACAATGACATTCATCCTTTTGCGCGCCCATCGCGATCTTTTGGCGTTAGGCCTCGCACTTGGCTTGGATACAGACGGGCTCGAAGATGAGATCGCGGTTCTGGAAACCGGCGCCGCGACGCTTTGGAACGACGAGATTGGAAGCTATGACGCCCGCGATGTGATCTCGGGGACCTGGGCGCGCTGCGTCTCAAACGCATCTTTTCTGAACTGGTATGCGGGCCTTCCATCCGACGGCCAAAGCGCGCAACTGGCGCGGCTGCTCAAAGCGGTGCGTTACGGCGTGCCCAGTCACGATCCTGACAGCGCAAAATTCGATCCCCGACGATATTGGCGCGGTCCCACTTGGGCGATTATGAACACGATGATCGGCTTGGGACTTAGCGAACAGAACGAACCGTTCGGCGAAGCGCTGCGCGCAACCACGCAAGCCCTGATCGCGACGCACGGGTTTGCTGAATACTTCGATCCCTGCGACGGCGCGCCAGCCGGCGGCACATCGTTCACTTGGACTGCGGCCGTTTGGCTTGCCTGGGCAAGCCCATCCGCGAAAGGAGCCTGACATGGGCGCGATACATCTTAATAGTGTTGAAAAATGGTTCGGCGATGCGCAGGTCATCAAAGGGGTCGATCTGCACATTGCTGACGGCGAATTTGTTGTGTTTGTCGGTCCATCCGGCTGCGGAAAATCAACGCTCTTGCGGATGATTGGCGGCCTGGAAGATATCAGCAGGGGCGCCCTGACAATCGATGATCGCGACGTAACAGCAGAGCCGCCATCAAAGCGCGGTTTGGCCATGGTGTTCCAATCCTACGCGCTCTACCCGCATATGTCGGTGCGCGACAATATGGGGTTCTCGCTCAAGACAGCGGGGGCGCCCAAAGCAGAGATTTCCGAAAAAGTCGGCCGCGCCGCCGATGTTCTCAAACTCGACAGCTATCTCGACCGACGCCCGCGCGATTTGTCCGGCGGACAGCGCCAACGCGTGGCAATCGGGCGATCCATCGTCCGAGACCCGACAGCCTTTTTGTTTGATGAGCCGCTATCGAACCTAGATGCCGCATTACGGGTCGAGATGCGCTATGAAATCGCCAAGCTACACCAGCGCCTTGATGCAACGATGATCTATGTCACCCATGACCAGGTCGAGGCCATGACGCTGGCAGATCGCATTGTGGTTTTGGAATTTGGCCGCATTGCACAAGTCGGGACGCCGCGGGAGCTTTATGAACGGCCCGAAAACCTGTTCGTGGCGCAATTCATTGGCAGCCCCAAAATGAATGTCCTGCCCTGCACAACCGATGCGGGCACGTATACGCTCAAAGATGCGCGCGGCGGTGTGTTCAACGGAACGCGCCCGGCCACACAAATTGGCATCAGGCCCGAACATATCGCTATCGACGCGCCCGGTGCTGGCCAATGCGACGGAACAATTGACGTTGTCGAATACCTCGGCGCGGATAATTTCCTTGTCGTTGAATGCGGCGCGCTCGGCCAAATTACGGTACGCGTATTCGGGGAGACGCCTGTAAAGCCGGGGGATGCGGTCGGGCTGACATTTGAGCCCGACCGGACATCGTTTTTCGATGCCGATGGCCTGCGCGTATGAGCCACGGGGGCGCCCGGCTGACGCATTAACTCGGCGGATTGAAACTTCGAACTCACCGACGCGTCATCTGCGAGCGACAGCGCGCGTTCGGTCGTTCATGAGGTTGCTTTAACACGCTTGGGCTTGTTGAAGCCCCGGCCACTCACTATCCCGATCATCTGACAGGGACAGATTGGGCAACGGCATGCCTGACATCACCACGATCTTGATTGTCGCTCCCGTTTTGTTGGGCGTGGGCGCAATTGCGGGAACACTGGCGGGCCTCCTTGGCGTCGGCGGTGGCATCGTCATTGTGCCGGCTCTGTTCTGGCTGACGCAAACCAGTCTTTTGGGCGTGGCCCCAGACGTTGCCATGCATTTCGCTGTTGCCACCTCCCTCGCGACGATCATTCCGACCTCGATTTCATCGGCGCGGGCGCATCATCGGAAAGGATCGGTTGATATGACGCTGTTCCGCGCTTGGGCCCCGTTTGTTGCGGTTGGTGCGCTTGGGGGCGGGCTCTTGGCTGTGCAGGTCGATGCCGCCGTTCTCACTGGCATCTTTGGCGTTATCGCGATTCTTGTCAGCCTCAATATGCTGAACCCCCGACCCTTTACGCTTGCCGATGCGCCGCCAAGCTCGTTTGTCGGACGTGGCAGCATCGCGGTCCCGATTGGCGGATTTTCCGCCACCATGGGCATCGGTGGTGGCACGTTGTCGGTTCCGGTGCTGACGCTGTTGTCATTCCCGGTACACCGAGCGGTTGGCACGGCTGCCCTGTTCGGCTTGGTTATTTCCATCCCTGGCGTCGTGAGCTTTGCGCTTGCCGGACAAGATATCGATGGCGTCCTTCCGGGATCTCTCGGTTATATCAACGTTCCCGCAGCCATCGCGATCTCCGTCGCGACGTTCCTTTTTGCGCCCCTTGGCGTCAGGATCGCCCATAAGTTGAATGCCAACAGGCTCCGGTTGGTCTTTGCCGTTTTTCTCGGTGTCTCGGCGGTCAGAATGCTGATCGCGGCCTTTGCCGCATAGCGCCCAGTTTGTGGCGGAAACCGCTATTGAAGGCACGCAGCAGAGATCGGACATGACGCCGCAAGGTTGCGTGTGCCTGGCCTGCCGCAACGGATCGCAATCCTCATGGCACCTCTTGCGAGTGCGAGACGTGCATGCGACATGGCCCGTAACGCCCCGCGCGCAACCGGTGTTGTGAATAGGCCCCGAATGTCCCCAACCAGCCGTGCGACCATTCTGACCCTCGCGGGCGTTGCGGCCTTTGCCGTAGCGGCCTACCAATCCAGGCATTTCATCTACGATGACAGCTACATTACGTTCCGCTACGCCTGGAACTTGGTGCATCACGGAGAGCTTGCCTGGAATTTGGGGGAGCGTGTGGAAGGCTTCACGAATTTTCTTTACACACTTGCCCTCACACCTTTTTTTGCCCTTGGGATTGATGCCGTTTTGGCCGCACGTGGCCTGAATGCCGCGGCACTTGTTTGCTTGGTTTTAAGCACGGAATTCATCCTCAGGCGCGCCTTGCCGGGCCCGGCATCCGCGGATGCACGCGCAGTCGGACGGCTGGCGCTGCTCGGTGCCGCGCCGCTTGCGATTTGGACGATGGGGGCATTGGAGACCGTCCCCGTGGCCGCGTTCCTGATGATTGGGCTGGAACGGGTGTCGCCCATTCTTCAGGGAGAGCCGCTTTCGCGCCGACGTGCACTCCTTGCCGGGCTTGCCTTTGGTGCGGCCTGCTTGACCCGGCTGGATGCCGGCGCCTTGGTGGCCATTTGCCTTTGGGTTGTGTTGCTGGTCGCGCCGCGCCCGCTTTGGGAGCGCCTAACGGCCGTTTTTCTGGCGGGAATGGTGGTCACTCTTCTGGTCGGTGCACAGATCCTATGGCGCCTCGACTATTATGGGGAAATCTTGCCGAACACCTTTGCCGCCAAAGTGGGAGTGCCCAGATCGCTCCGGTTCGACTTCGGGTTCTTTTATCTCGGGCAATCGGCCCTGCAATTGCCTCTTGCGGTGGTTGCGTTGGCCGTCCTTCTGGTCTCAAAACTGCGCCCATCGCGCGGGCATCGCGCGTTTGCGCTATTCGCAGCCGCAGCCAGCATGCTGATCACGCAGGTGCTTTACGTCTTGTGGGCAGGGGGCGACCACCTTCCGGCGGCGCGCTTTTTCATCGTGGCCCTAGCACCGGCCAGCATCGTTTTGGCGTTCGGCTTTGACCGGTTCCGCGATATCTCGCGCCGCGCCGCCACGCTGGTATTGCCAATCCCGCTATTGGTCGTGGCGTTCGATTTGCCGACCCGGTTTCACGGCGGCGCAGAGGCCGGGCTGATCGTTGGGCGTCATTTGGCGGCAACTCTGCCAGAGGGATCACTTGTGGCGGTGAATACCGCAGGCGCGATCCCCTTCGCCGCACCGAATTTGCGGTTTATCGATCAGCTCGGTCTGAACGACAGGGTTATCGCCGAACGCGACCCGGTGCCGATCCGACTGCCCTGGCAGCTTCGTCCGGGCCACGCGAAAGGCGACGGCGCTTATGTTCTCTCACGCGCGCCTGACGTCATTATCTTTGGCGGCGCAGACGGTTTGCTGGCAGAGGATGCCCTTTTCCTCGGGGGATTGGAGCTGGCCGAAAGCGACGCGTTTCATCAGTGCTACATGCTCTTGCGCGAAAACATCTCGGCGCCCGATAACCGCTGGCTGCGCGAAGCCCGCGGCACCGCTGAGCTGGAGTTGATCAGCTACCGAAGGATATGCTGACGCGACCGCCGCCGGGGCACAGCCGACATGCCGAACGCCCCGCGGGTCAGTGTAGATCCAGCGTTTTTTGCATCTTCGGCTTGCGCACTTTCCAAATCTTGCTGTCAACGATGTAGTGATGAAAGTTCACAATCTGGTAGAGCACGATCGTTGCCGACAGGCCGGCAAAGAACAGCCAATCAATGGTGCGCAAAACACCCCAATAGATGACGCCTGTGATCGCCACACATGTCAGCAGATATAGCCACAAACGGTTCGGCTGAGAGATATAGGACAGGAACTTTGCCTTAGGATCGATCCCGTCGCTGAACCGTTTGGTGTTATACAGCCAGACAAAGAGGATGTACTGCGCATTGTGCCAGATGTTGATCATCAGCCAGCCCAATGTGATGTCGCTTGTCGCGATATAGGCGAGGTAGAAGATGATAAAATGGGTCGAGACATACATCGTATGCACGATGGCCAACCGACCCTGCACAGCGGCTCGGATACGTGCGGCGAGCCAATAGGCAAACAGACCTGCGGCAATCACACCGGAGATTTGTGCGACAATCGGCGGAACGGGGAATGACCAAAGTTCCATGCCGATGAAGGTCGGGTGTTGCTCAGCGGACCGGCTGAGAATGCCAAAAATCGGAACGGCGTAAAAGATCGCTTGGTCCAGCCAGCCGTCTTCGTAGGCAGCCTTTGGGTCCTTGCCGCGATAGACCTTCGCAATCCCCCAGCTTTGCCGCGCATAGTGCCACCATTGCCAGTAGAAATAGATCGTCACGATCAGCCAAAGACCGACAACAAATGCGGCCGCCAACGTCCCGACGACGACCAACGGCAAAAGACCGACAAGCAACAGCTTGTTTTCCTCAAAGCTCTCTTTGTCGAAACAAATCCGGGTATAGGTCGAGATGACGTGGTGATAGCCCAGAAACCAAAGATCGATAATGAGGATGGGGTAAAACAGAGAGGGCTCGACTAAGATCACAATCCCCGTGACGATCGACAATAAAAGCAGCCCGAAGATAAACCCGGTATCGAACCGGGCGTTTCGGATCCACGGTAGTTCCGGGTAGGACGTTGATTGCGACGTTGCGTCTGTCATTTCTGCTGCTCTTTCATTGATTTTGTTTCCACGCCGTCAACGATGTGTGGTTGTCCTGAACATCTCGTCCATACTCTCGACCAACATCATGGCGCGTTTGGGGCAAAGGCGCGGCGGCGGTTTGGATATCGCAGGGATCGCCAAAGGCGCGCGCGCTACGGAAGCCATTGTTTAGGCCGCAAAAAGCGCCGAACGGCCTGCCGTCTGGTTAAGATCGTGCGCAGAATACCCAAAAGCCGCGGCGGCGGTGCGGCGGTTAACGCGCGCTTTCGCAATGCCCCAAACCGAGGCGCGGCCGCTAGCCGTTCGCCGCGACGTGGTCAGCAATGAGCTGCTTATACAAACCGCGAAGACGTGTTGTTACCGGGCCGGTACCATCCCCGATTTTCTTCCCGTCGATTTCGGCGACCGGGGTTTGCGCGCCAAAGGTCCCGGTCAAAAACGCCTCATCAGCACCGTAGGCTTCGTAGAGTGAGAAGTTCTTTTCGAGGATCGGGATCCGGTTTTCTCGACACAGATCGATCACCTTCTGCCGCGTCACGCCGTTCATGCAATAATCACCTGTTGAGGTCCAAACCTCCCCCCGACGGACGATAAAGAAGTTGCATGCATTCGTCGTGTTCACAAATCCATGGGGGTCGAGCATCAAGGCCTCGTCCGCTCCGGCTTGTTCCGCCTGTAGGCAGGCAATCACGCAATTGAGCTTTGAGTGGCTATTGTATTTGGCGTCCTGGCTCATGGGAAGTCCGCGCACCTGCGGCACCGTCGCCAGCCGGATACCTGCCGACTGCAATCGGTCCACCGGCTTTGAATGCTCCATGATGATCACCAGCGTCGGGCCTGACCGGCTAAGGCTTGGATGCTGAAACGGGCGTACTTTTACGCCGCGCGTCAGCATCAGCCGGCAATGCACGTCGCTATGCATGCCGTTTGCCTTGCGTGTCATCTCAATGGCCTCGAAAACGCCGGCACGATCTAGGCCCACATCAAGATCAACCGCACGGCAAGAGTTGAAGAACCGATCCATATGGTCATCAAAAAAGGCCCATACCCCGTTATACAGCCGAAGGCCTTCCCACATACCGTCGCCCAGCATGAACCCGCTATCGTAGACCGAGACTTTGGCCTGATCGCGATGGTAAATTTCGCCGTTTACGTAGATGCCGATATCGGCGTTTCGGGGGTCTTCCAACGCGTCATGGGTTGTGTGGCTTTCGACATTCATGGATTTGGCCCGGTCTCTTCTGTGGCGCAATCATCAGACCATAGCACGGCATCTCAGGACAGTCTTAGGTCCGCGCGGTCACAGGGTCGTCGCCTCCGATTTCAAAGACCTAGTATGCCGTGAATGTTGGACGTTCCTGTCCTATCCCCGCGCGACCGCACGACGGCACCGGGTACGCAGGTCAGCTATCGATCCCGGCTTCCTCGAGCACCGTTCTGGCCACCCGAAAGCATTCCTGCGCTTGCGGAACGCCGCAATAGATGCCGACCACATGAATGATCGCACGGATCTCATCGCGGGTGACCCCGTTGTTTAATGCACCGCGGCAGTGGATCTCCCATTCATGCATCTTCCCCAACGCTCCGATCATGGCGAGGTTCATCATCGAACGCGTTTTCGGCTCGATCACATCGTCTCCCCAACCAAAGCCCCAACACCATGCGGTCATCGCCTCTTGGAACGGGCGGGTGAAATCGTCCGCTTTGGCAAGGTTCTTTTCCACATAGGCCTCGCCCAGCGTGCCTTTGCGCTGTTTGACGCCAAGCAAAAAAAGGTCTTCATCCATATCGCCACCCGATGCTGTGAGGGAAAGGAGAGTGCCGGGCGCAACCTCAATCTGGCCACGCCCGGGTTTGTGGCGCGTGCGGCTATTCCGCCGGTTCACCTTTGGCAACGCCGCCAAGATCGGCATGCGTTGTCGGCATTCCTGCCGCCTCACGCTGACCATCGCGCCAGATTGCCTTCAACAGCGCCACGCCCATCAGGACCATGACAGCGCTGAAGGGCAGCGCCCCGATCACCATGGCGGTTTGGATGGCGCCCAAGCCCCCTGCAATGATCAACGCACCGACAACCAGGGCCAACGCGGCGCCCCAAAACAGGATATGCGGGCGGGCCTTAGGGCCTTCATCTCCGGCCGCGTTGATGGTGTTGATGATCAGGACCGCGGAATCCGCCGATGTCACCAAATAGGTCAAGAGCAAAACCACCACGATAAGTGACATGATCCATGCAAGATTTTCGTTCAAGATCACGGCAAGCGTTGCAAAAAGCTGATCAGATGCCGCCGCACCGGTAATCGCGCCAGCAGCCTCGCCCGACAGTTCCAAGTCGATAGCTGTGCCACCAACCATTGCGAACCAGACAAAGCACATGATCGACGGGATGATCAGCGCGCCCAGGACATATTCCCGTATCGTGCGGCCCTTGGAAATGCGCGCCAAAAAGACGCCCACAAAGGGTGCAAAGGCGATCCACCAAGCCCAGTAGAAGATGGTCCAGCCACCTTGCCAACCGGATAGCTGCGCTGCCTCGGAGCCGTCGACCCCATCGCTGACCCAGACCGCAAAGATGTTCTGCGGGATCGACACCAGGTAGTCGAATATGCCGACGACCAATGCCTGAAGACCAAAGAAGGTCGAGCCGAAAATCAGGAAGAACGCGAGCAGGAAGAAGCTTAGGCCCATATTGATGTTCGACAGCCATTTAATGCCTTTGCCGACGCCAGATAGCGCCGACAAGGTAGAGGCGCCCATGATGACCAATAGCGCAAAGAGGATAGCGGCATTTGACGTCGTCTGACCGCCATCTTCGGTCGCGGTATAAAGCCAGTCGCCAAAGCCGATACGGCTAAGACCGGAGACGAATTGTTCAACCCCGAAACCCAAAGTCTGGGACACACCCAGCACGGTTGCGACAACTGCGACGACATCGACAAGATGGCCCAAAAAGCCCGAGAGCCGGTCGCCGAAGAGCGGCGCCAATGCAGATCGATTGGTTAACGGTAGGTTCCGCCGATAGGCAAAAAACGCCAGCGACAGCCCCACAATCGCGTAAGAGGCCCATGCCGCCAAGCCCCAATGCGTGAAGGACCACACGTAAGCCGGTCGCACGTTTTCAGCAGTTGAGCCTTCGGTAAGGCCGCGGATCGTATCGGGGTTGGACGCCCAGTGATACATCGGCTCCGCCGTCGCGAAGGTCAGCATTCCAATGCCAATGCCGGCACCGAACATCATTGAAAACCAGGAGAAATTGGAAAATTCAGGGACATCATCGGGTTTACCGAGCTTCATGCTCCCCGCCCGTGGCCACAGCGCCAAGCCGAAGCACAAAATGACAAAGAAGGCCATCACGTAGACGTACCAAAAGTTGAAAGACGCCAAGATAAACGAATTCATTGCGCCCAATACGGCGCCTGCTTGGTCGGGGAAGGCAACTGCCCAAACAATCAAGGCCCCCACAAGCAGCTTTGCCGTAATCGTCACGTCTTTTGTGAAACCGCGATAAAAACCGCTTTCGGCGATCTTGATTGGCAACTTCATCAGCGGTGGTTTAATAGCCATGTCCGCATCCCTCCCGTTGTCGTCGTTATGTCGTTCCATTTGTTTTCTTTGCCGCCGCTTCGTCGCGACGTGTTTTGTTTGTACAAAATCTCACAGCGCTTCGCGGCCTTTTTCATGACCATAGCCTGATTTTCTGAATCCGCCGAACGGCGTTTCAAGACTGCCGACATACCATTCATTTACAACGGCTTGGCCGGTATTGAGGTGCCGAATTGCGCCCCGCGCGCAGTCCAGATCTGTTGTAAATACACCAGCCCCAAGGCTGTAATCGGTGCCAATTGTAAACTTGATCACCTCGGCTTCGTCGCGAAAGGCCAGGTCCAAGACCACCGGTCCGAACGCTTCATTTTGGGACATCTCTGCATCCGGCGACACGCCTTTTGGGACGGTCGGGTCCGAAAATGGAGCCGGGCTGTTCAGAACCCGACCACCGTCCGCGATCTCGGTGCGCCGGCCTTTTGCCCCGGCCATCATGCTGAGCGCGTTCGATGGCGCGCGTGATGTCCGCGTCGTGCTGCGCTGACCACGCACTCGGTCCGCGGCATCTGCCAACGCGCGATTTGCCAACGCATTGCCCGTGGTCGGATCGCTGCGCGCAATGCGACCGACGCCGCTGACCCGCCACGGGCCATCTACACCGTTTTGCCAGTTACTTACTAAGTCACCCATCGACTGCCTCGCGCATCCACCGCTGCAAATGCATGATCGAATGTTCCGAATTTACTCCGGAACTGGGATCAATCACCAAGGGCCCTGGCACGTAACCCCGCGATTTCAAGCCGCGTTGCACGCTTTCGACAAGATGGATGTCCTCCTCGACCGTGGTTGCGCGATCTTGCTGGGCCATCCGAAGCACAATCTCGTCAGGCTGCCCGCCGACCGAATACCAGCCCCGCCAAACCACCACTTTGTCGGCTGAGATCGCCCGCCAGTGATAGGTGTTCAAGAGGTTGCCTGGATAGACCTGGAAGGAGAACATCGGCCACAAGTACCAACTCGAATACTTGTCGTTATTCGGAAATCCACTGGCGATATCGTAGCTGAGGTGATCCAGCGAGCTGCATTCGGTCCGGTGCCGCAAGCAATAGCCTTGCGGTTGAATGTCGTACGTCTCAGGCTTGATGACACCGGTTGCAAAGGTCGGATGGTTGAGCGTGCAATGATAGCATTCGGAATAATTCTCGACCGAGACCTTCCAATTGCAATTCTCCGCAATCTCCACCCATTCAAGCGGTTTGAGCTCGGCCCAATGGGGCAAAAAGCTCTCCAGCTCCGCGCGGGCACCCGGAAACCAATCGTCCATCGGCGCTGCTTCAGGGTCGAGATTGACGAAGATAAAGCCCAAGAAGACCTCTGTCCGGACCTGCGTCAAACAGATCTTAGATCGGTCAAAGCCCGGAACGGATTTACTGTTCGGCGCGGCACGCAGGCGGCCGGTCAATTCATAGCTCCAGGCGTGATACGGGCAGACAACCACCCGCGTCGTCCCTGCACCCAACAGCAATTGATGCGCTCGGTGTTGGCATACATTGAAGAACGTGCGGATTTCCCCGTCGCGATCCTTGATGCAAAACAGGCTCTCATCGGCCAGTTCGAAAGTGAAATAATCGCCCGGTGAGTCCAGCTGTCCAACATGACCGGCAAATTGCCAGCTGCGCGCGAAAAGGCCCGATTTCTCAATCTCAAACACCTGTGGATCGATGTAGTATCGTGCGTCCAACGACCGCAGCGGCGCGGATTGATCCGTCATTCGCGGTCCTCTTGGTAAATGCCAAGCTCGTGCCGGCGTTGGTGGAACCGGGACACGCGGTCTACGATTTCATCGCTGGACACAGCAATCACGAAGCTCAACAGCGTCTCCAACAGCGCAATCGTCGATACGGAAGAGGGAAAGAATTGCGGTGTGTCGACGGCAAGCACAAAGGCATGATCGGCCGCGCGAATAATCGGGCTTGCTGGACTGTCGGACAGCGCAATGACCGTCACACCCTGATCGCGGGCAATCTCAATTGCTTCGATCACTTCCCGCCGATAGGGGCGGTAAGTCATGGCGATTAGCACATCCTGCTCGGTGGCCCATGCCAAATCATCCACCGCGGTAGATCCCGGACGCGGAATGGCATGAAATTCCGTCATGCCGGTCGACGCCAGATAGGTGAAGTTCCGCGCATTGGCGTTATTGACACCAACGCCGAGGGTGAAGATCCGCCTTGCCCGCCAAATAACCTCGGCCGCGGTTTTCAGCGCATCCGCATCAAGCCCGGAAAAGGTGTCTTCGAGGTTGCGGATCGCGCCCTCTGCCATATCTGCGAACAATCCGCCAAGATCGCCTGACTTGCGAATGTCTTGAAGCCATCGGGCACGATCCGGCAAGCTCACCGCGCCCTGACGGATAGCATCGCGAAACGGCGCTCGAAAATCCTCGTAGCCCTCAAAACCCACCTGCCGCGCCATACGGACAAAGGTGTTGGGCTTCACATTAGCGGCCTCGGCGATCTCACGCACCGTGGACACCCCAACCTCCGATGGGTTTTCCAACACGTATCGGGCTGCTTTCTGGGCCTCGGGTGTCAAGGCGTCCCACTCTGCCGAAAGCCGCGCCAGGACCGGAGATGACACATTTGTTCCATTCATGATTGACATTGGTACATACGTTCCCTACCCCTGTCGAGCGGTTTTGTCCCCCCGACCGATGAAGGAGCGAGGCGAATGGCTGAGGCGGCATTCCCCACACATGCGCGGGTTGTGATCGTGGGCGGTGGCATCATGGGGGTCGGGCTTGCCTATCACCTCGGTCATGAAGGCTGGGGGCCCGAAACGGTACTTCTGGAAAAGGCGGAGCTCACATCAGGGTCAACCTGGCATGCGGCGGGCCAGATCACTCATTCAACCAGCTCTTATTCGCTGGGCAAATGCGTCGATTACAATATCGGCCTTTATTCAGGCGGGCTTGAGGCGGAGACAGGGCAAGCGGTCACTTGGCACGGCTGTGGGTCCTTCCGCTTGGCCTATAACCAAGATGAAATGGACTGGCTGCGCCATACGCTTTCGGTCGGGCGCGGCTTAGGGTTCAATATCGAACTTGTGGGGCCAAATCAGGTGGCCGCATTGCACCCCTTCTACAATCTCGATGGCGTTCTGGGTGCGCTGCATACGCCGGATGACGGTCATGTCGATCCGACAAATGTGACGATGGCGCTGGCGGCGGGCGCACGGACACACGGCGCGCGCATCCTGCGCCGCTGCCGCGCCACCAACATCACACCTATGCCAAACGGCGAATGGCTGGTGGACACCGACAAGGGCCCGATCCGCTGCGAACATGTCGTCAATGCCGGCGGCACCTATGCGCGTCAGATGGGTGAATGGTCGAACCTGCTCCTGCCGATGACGTCGATGACGCATCATTACTTCGTGACAGATCCGGTCCCCGAATTTGCCGCGCTTGAGACCGAGCTTCCCGTCATCCGCGATGACCGAAAGGTCTCGGGTTATATCCGCATGGAACAGCAACGCGGCCTCATAGGGATCTACGAAAAATCCAACCCGAACACCGTTTGGGAGGATCACTGTCCCTGGGAGGCTGAAAACGAGCTCTTCGATGCCGATTACGACCGGATCGCGCCCTGGCTCGAGGAAGCGCTGAACCGCATGCCGATCTTTGCCAATCTTGGCATATCCCGGGATGTACATGGCGCGATCTCTCACCCGCCGGACGGCAACCCGCTGATTGGACCCGCGCCGGGGGCACGCAATTACTGGTGCTGCTGTGGCACACAGATCGGGATCGGATGGGGTCCTGGTCTCACGCGGGAATTGTCACGTTGGATGGTGCATGGTGCGGCCGACATCTCGATGCGTGACTATGATCCGCGTCGCTTTGGCGGGTATGCGAAAAAGCCGTGGCAGATTGTCAAAGCCAAGGAAGATTATTGCCTTCGGCATGAAATCCCATTCCCGCACTTCAACCGCCTGGCCGGACGGCCGGTCAAACCATCCCCACTTTACGAAGTCCTGAGCACCAAAGGCGCGATTCATGAGGAGGTCTTTGGCTTTGAACGGCCGCGTTGGTTTGCAACGAACGGGGTCACACAAGCCGACCATTACAGCTTTAGACATAGCCCGGTCGATGAGATGGTGGCAAACGAGGTCCGTGCCGTTAGGGAACGCGTTGGCGTGATGGACGTCACCGCGTTTGCCAAGGTCGAGGTCGCCGGACCGGATGCCTATGCGCTGCTTGATCGGCTCATCGCCAATCGCATGCCGCAAAAGATCGGGTCCATTGCCCTGACCCATATGCTGAACGCACGGGGCCGCATTGAGCTTGAAACCACAATCCTGCGGCTGGCGGAGGATCGGTTTTACCTCGTTTGTGCGGCCTTTTTCGAACAGCGCTTGATCGATCACATCGCGCGCCATCGTGGCGCGGACGAGATCACAGTCACCTCGCTCTCGGAGACATGGGGTGCCTTGGCGCTCAACGGTCCAAGGGCCCGTGATGTGCTGAGCGCATGCACTTCAAGCCCGTTGGATAATGCAAAGTTCCGATGGCTCTCCGCCCAACGGATTGAGGTGGCCGGACATATGGTGTTGGCGATGCGCCTATCCTATGCAGGTGAACTCGGCTGGGAACTGCACATGCCAAGCGACAGCCTAGTTGCGGTTTACAACGCAGTTTGGGCCGCGGGCATTCCGCATGGCATCGCCGATTACGGTAGTTTCGCGATGAATGCGATGCGGATGGAAAAAGGCTTCAAGGGCGCGTCGGAGCTGACCAATGAAGTGACGCTTGCCGAGGCCGATGTTCTGCGATTTGCGCGCAGCGACAAACACTATCTGGGTCGCGATCTGACCGTGAGCCAGCAGAGCCTGCGTTGGCTGTGCGCCTACCTTGAGATTGCGCCGGACGGCGAAATTTACGGACATGGCGGTGAGGCCGTGCTGCAAGATGGTGTGGTCGTCGGCGCGACAGCGTCCGTTGCCTACGGGCCGTGTGTTGGAAAGATCTTGGCCTTCGCTTATTTGCGCCCAGATGCCGCCCGGCCTGGAACCACGCTTGAGGTTTTGATCCATGGCCAGCCCCGCATGGCCCGCGTCTTGGACGGTGCGGCTTATGATCCCGAAAACAAACGCCCCAGGACCGATGCGGCCATGGAGCCCGCGGAATAGCTCGGATGAAGATCACTCGCCTGCGCCTATGGTTCGTGCCGCTAAAATCCCACGACACCTACTACATGGCCGCGGGCAAGACCTGCGCGACCGTCGAGACGGCGGTGATCGCGGTCGACACTGATACCGGCCTGACCGGGTGGGGAGAGGTCTGCCCGATCCCGCATTATCTCGAAGCTTACGTACGCGGCGTCGCCCCGGCTTTGGCAGAGCTTGCGCCCGTCGTACTTGGTGCCGACCCAACGGGCGCGGAGACACTGACAGCGCGCATAGAGGCGTGGCTGCCGGGGCACCGCTACGCACGCTCGGCCTTGGACATCGCGTTTTGGGATCTCACGGGTAAGGTCGCGGGATTGCCACTGTCTGCGCTCTTGGGTGGTCAGTTTCAGGCTGACCTTCCGCTTTATCATTCGATCACGTCGACCGATCCTGACGATATGGCCCGCATGGCCCGTGAGGCGCAGGCTAGCGGCATCACGCAGTTCCAGGCAAAGCTGGGTGCCGGGGGCGATTGGCAAACCGATGTAGCGCGCTTGCGCAGGGTCCGCGAAGCGGTGGGACCGGGCCCTTTGGTCTACGGCGATTGGAATTGCGGAACAACGAGCCTAACGGCAAGCCGCGTTGGTCGGGCTGTTTTGGATCTCGATGTGATGCTGGAACAACCCTGCGCCACACTCCAGGATTGCGCGCGTGTTCGGATGGCGACCGGGCTGCCAATGAAGCTCGATGAATTGGCGCATGACACGCCGAGCTTACTTGACGCGCACCGTCTGGGCCTCATGGATGCGGTGGCTTTGAAGCTGTCAAAATTCGGCGGGTTGTCGGCGTTGCGCCGCGCACGTGATCTGTGCCTGCATCTCGGCCCGATGATGTGTATCGAAGACACATGGGGCAGTGATATTGCTATGGCTGCGGCCTTGCACCTTGCCGCCGCGACCGATCCGGCGCGCGTGCTCAACGTGTGTGATCTTTCGGGCTATGTTAGCCCCAGGCTCGCGCCGGATGGGCCAACGCGCAACGCCGGTCGCATCGTGCCGCCTGACGGTCCGGGGCTTGGGATTACGCCCGATCTCGACCTTCTCGGCCAACCAGACGAAATAGTGGATTAGCGCCATGAACCGCATACAGAGCCAAGCCGAGTGGATCGCCCGTGCCGCCGAAGTGCTGCCGGCCGCAGGCTTTGGCAATTTCGATCCCGGCATCGTCATTTCCAAGGGCGAAGGATCGCGCGTCTGGGACGAAGACGGCCGCGAATACGTCGACTATTTGATTGGTTCGGGGCCCATGCTTTTGGGCCATGGACATCCTGAGGTGATGGAGGCGGTGCTCGAACAATTGCCTTTGGGGATGACGTTTTTTGCGAATAACGCGAAGGGTATAGAGCTTGCCGAAGCGATTGTGCAGGCGGTACCGTGCTGTGATCAAGTCCGCTTTGTAACCTCTGGCGGAGAGGCGGACATGTATGCCGTTCGGTTGGCGCGCGCGGTCACTGGACACACCAAGATCATCAAGTTCGAAGGTGGCTATCACGGCATGTCGGCTGAGGCGCAAATGAGCCTAGCCCCGAGGCGCGAGGTCAATTTCCCGCAAGCGGTTCCGGACAGTGCCGGCATACCCCACTCGGTCGCCGATGAGATGCTGATCGCCCCGTTCAATGATCTCGACGCGGTGGCGTCGCTTCTTGGGGAGCACCGCGATATTGCCGCTATCATCGTCGAGCCGTTGCAACGGATCATTCCGGCGCAGCCTGGGTTTTTGGAAGGCCTCAGGAGGTTGTGCGACGCGTATGGCGTTTTGCTAATTTTCGATGAGATCGTCACCGGTTTTCGGGTTGCCTATGGCGGCGCGCAAGAACGCTATGGCGTCGTGCCGGACATATGCACTTTGGGAAAGATCATCGGCGGCGGCTTTCCATTGGCCGCTTTGGGCGCATCAACGGACGTGATGGCCCATTTCGACAAGGCGGCCGTGGGTGCAGATAACTGGCTGATGCAGCTTGGCACATTGTCGGGCAATCCCATTGCCGCCGCGGCCGGTTTGAAAACGATGGAGCTGCTGCGCCGCCCAGGCCAATACGACGCGCTGCGCGCGATCGGTACGGCGCTTCAGAAGATGCAGGCAGAGGCGCTGATGCGCGAGGGGATCGCACATCGCATCTGCGGGGATGCGACGCTTTTCGACGTGTTATTCACCGACGCCGATTGCATTGACTACCGGTCCGCGCGCCACAAGGACCCAACGATCAACGACACCTACAACGCCGCCCTGCGCGCAGGCGGCGTCTTTAAATCTCCCGGAAAGCTCTATCCGAGCTTGGCCGTGACGGAGGCCGATCTCGCGTTGACCCATCAGGCCGTTGCGGCAGCCGCAGCCTCCCTCCGGGCATTTGCCAGCAAAGCGTAACGCGCGCATCCGGGCAAAGACGTCCTGACGGACGCGATGATGCGCCGGCGCGCCTAACCCTCTGGCATCCAAAGCTCTGTCTCGGGATGAAACTGCGACCAAGCAAACCAAAACGCCTCATGGCTGCCCAGATCGTTACCATCCGCGTCAATCGCGCGAATACCGCCCGCGTTGAGTTCCAAATGGACATTCTCAACTACGATGTCGGCGCCGTCGATGAGGGCAGCAAGCGTCGTGCTGCGTTGAAACGCAACCGGCGTCCCCGATGCTGTCACGATCCCGATGATGTCTTCGTGGACGGGTAAGCGTGGGTCAACATCACCAACTGGAAATATCGGCCCATCCGCATCGCGGCCATTGCGGAAATCGGGGTCGCGGCCGAGCGCCAAGGCTTCAACCAAAACGGTCGTCTCGGGGTGAGCCGCGCGCCAGGAGCCCCAATCGGAGGTGACAACGCCCGCCTGTTCAAGCTGGAGCCCCTGCAACGGACCTGTAACGGCACGGCCCAGGAAGGTATCGAAGACGGAATAGGTGTTGATATCGTACATGACCTTGTTGGACCGGATCAGAAGGCCCGATGTCCGCAAAATCGGGCGCTCGATGCCCTCCGGCAGCCCGTCGGTGAAATAGGCCTGCGCCGCGCCGCAAAGCGTGCAATACGGAATGCCTAAGTCCCGCCCGCCAAGCGTGTCGTTGACCATCTCGCGCACTTCCATGATCTGGCGCGGATAGGCGCGGTATTCTCCGTTAACCTCGATCCCGAAGACGATGTCATCGTCGTCAAGCCAGGTCGCCATATCGGCGCTAATCACGGCCGGATTGTCCGCCGCTGGAATGCAATTGCAGATGTCATCGGTCGTGTCATAAGGGCGGTCGTCGATCAATACGCCACCCCAAGAGACCAGCCGCCAATCGATGTCGCCTTCGGTGAAAATGCGATCCCAGCCGGGGATGAAGTTTGTAAAGATCGTGCGCTTTACATCGAGATAGCCAGGATAAGACGGGATGTCCCACGCGATCAGATAATCGGTGATTTCATTCAGACGCGAAGGCGTTTGCAGCTCGATATCGAGCAGGTCCGCCGCGGCGTTCGACAGTTGCACGTCAAACGACATCCGCCATGTGAACCGCATCATATCCGTGATCAGCCAGCCCAGCCGCGGATCGCCGGATTCGGCGATCTCGACCAATGCGACGGTTTGTTCGATGCCCCATCCGTTGCGCTCAAACGGTTCCACGAATGCCACGCGAACCGCCTCTTGCAATTCTGGTGACAATGGGCCGTCGGGCACGTCGGGCCGAGGGCCAAACTCAGCGATCACATAATCCGGAAGCGTTGGCGCCTCTTGCGCTTGCGCCGCTCCGAACGCGCCAAGCGCGGCGGTGCAGAAAACGAAATGGGTGAGGGCGCGACGTGCGGCGCCGAAAACAGATTTCATGGTTGGCCTTCCCCGTATCGGTCAACGCCATTGCGTTGCATTGGTGATCGCGCGCCTACTTGTTACACGGACCGAATTTACGGCTGCGATCCGACGGAATTTTCACATGATATAAATCGGCGCAAATCGGCGACACCACCAATCACGATTGCATCAGATTTCGGTGAACGCCCGGATCGCGCCTTCCTAATCCTCACCCAAAGCCTCTGCCAAGCGTGCGCCAGGTCAAAACCGAGAGAACGAATACGCCTGCGGCCGCCACCAAAAACGGCGCAATCAGCGCAAGTTCGCGGTCCATGATCGTCTCTGCGTAACGCACGAGCGCCCCAGAGCCTAAAAGGCCGAGGGGCATCGTGCCCCAAGCAAACAATCGATAAATGCTGTTGACGCGCCCTCTGATCGCATCCGGCACGACCCTTTGGCGATAGGAAATTGAGACCGTGTTCCACAAAACGCCGCTAAGTGAGAACAAGAACATCGCACCGGCAACCATGACGGGCCCTGAGGCAAAGGCGATCAAAAGAAACACCGGCGTGGAAACAAGGCCCATCCACCGCGCCACATCCCCTTTTGACAGGACCTTCAACACTGGCGCAGTCACCACGCCGCCGCACACGCCACCGACGGCTCCAACGGCTAAGATCAGACCATAGGTCGTCGCACCGGAGGCGAGATTTTCCTGCACATGCAAAACCAAAGCGATAAGCGCCATCTCTGCAAAGAAATTCCATAGGCCCGTGATCAGAACGAGCGTCCGCAGCATTGGGTGTCGAAAGACAAACCTGATGCAGGCCACCAATTCGGCATGCCAGCCCGCATTCGATGTCGTTTGGAGAAGTGCTTTGAATGAGCCCTTGAGAGAAGCCGTCAAACAAGCCGCGCACAGCAACGCAATCGCAATCGCCAAAAACGGCCAGGGCAGAGCGACCGCAATGAGAAATGCGCCCAGCGCTGGACCCGCCATTTCGTTGCCCACGGTCTCGACGCTGCCCAAATACCCGTTTGCGCGTTCCAATTCATCGGGCGGGACGATCCTGGGCAGCATGGATTGTGCGGCGTTGTCGCGGATGACTTCGGCACATCCGATCCCGAAACCCAAACTGATGAGCATGCTATAAAGGGTTAGATCGTCAACGCCCTGCACGGGCGGGTTTGTAAGCGGCAAGCTGAGAAAGATGGCCGCGCCTGCTGCGGCATAGGCACATGCGCGGACCAAGTCGCACCCAATGATCAAGCGCCGGCGATCTGCACGATCGGCCAAGATACCCGCCGGTATAGAAAAGATCACCCAAGGTATGCGCAATGCGGCGGGTAGTGCCGCGATCCAAAACGGATCCCGGGTCAACAACGAGGCCGTCCAGGCCCAAGCGACGACAGCAATGCCATCGCCGAGATTGGCCAAACCGACAGCGCCACCAAAGCGTGCCAAGGCGCCGCGCCGTCCCAACGGCCTGGCTCTTACACCTGTGTGGTGCACGACTGGCTCCCCCGTCCAATAACGATTCTTTGCCTTTGGTAGCCCCTCAACTTAAGTTGAGGTCAAGCGAAACCGAGGGGTCTGTGCATGCGAGGATTGACGGTCGGAGAGGTGGCCAAACGCACCGGCGTCGCGGTGTCTGCGCTGCACTTCTATGAGCGACGAAACCTAATCCGTTCCGAACGTAACGCATCCAATCATCGGGTTTACCCGCGAAACGTCATCCGACGCGTGACGGTCATTCAGATCGCGCAGCGCGCGGGGCTCTCGCTCGGGGAGATTGCAAAGGCACTCGACCACCTTCCTAAGGATCGCGCAATTTCGATGGCCGATTGGGCACGCGTCTCGACGGGTTGGCGTGATGAACTGACATCTCGGATCGCGCTTTTGACGAGCCTACGCGACGAACTGACCGGTTGCATTGGATGTGGCTGCCTTAGCGTGGACGAATGCCCCCTGGCCAATGCAGATGACAAATTGTCGGCGCTCGGCTCGGGGCCGCATTTGCTTGGCCCTGCGACGACTGAGACGTGAACACGCCTGGCCGCGGGCTATCCAGCCTCGCAGCAGACCCTGCCAATCAATCACCGGACGCGCTATCGCGATGGCCGCCAAGTACGGCGCGCGAACCGGTGCGCGTCGCATCCATTACACCAAAATCACATGGCTCCGGGGTGGTCGGCGCAGCGAAGAAGATCGCGGCCGCGGAACAAATTTACGGGACAACTGGCCCGTTTGCACCGACTGGATAGAGCTGTGCATTGCGCCCCCAGACCTGACGATCACCAAGCCGATCGCGCCCATGCCAGGCGAACCAGTTGCAATCTGGGGCAATCGCGACGACACCTGCTGGGTTCAGATCTCGATCCTCGCCATAATAAGCGGCGCGGATTGCATCAGGATCAAAGGTCGGTTCAACGCCCGGCCAAGTGAGAATATCACGGGCATATGCCCAGAGGTTCGGATAATCCACAAGGCGCCGCCGGCTACATTTGAAATGTCCGTGATAGACGAGGTCGAACCGGGCCAGTGCCGGCCACAGCCGCAGATCGGTTGCCGTCAATGCAGGCCCGTGCAGGTATCGGGTCGTCGACAGCCGATCTTCCAAAGCATCCAATGTGGCGAAGACTTCGTTGACGGCCGTGTCGTAGATTTCTTGTCGCTGTGCTTTGCCCGCACGGTAAACCGCATTGGCCAAGCCCGATTGAATTGCACCGGACATAGCATCAATATCGTCGCGCAAACGATCGGGCAGCAGCGTCCAATCGGCAGCCGCAGCCGCGGCCGGCTTGGCCGCATCCAACGCACATAGGATCTGAGTGGAGTCGTTTGAGAGGATGCGGTGCTCTGCGGCGTCCCAAAGCACAGGCACCGTGGCGCGGGTTGTCACCTCAGGATCGGAGAACGCATATAGCTCGTGCAAATGCTCTATCGACGTCTCGGTTCCGGGAATGCGCCAGAGCTGTTTCCCGCGACTTACCCGGTATCCCTGAACCCGCGGCCCGCCCGCAATGTGACATGGCAACACCGCATCTAAACCCTTGATCGCCCGAAACAGTAATACTCGATGCGACCATGGACAGGATCGCGAGGCGATCAGATGGAAACGGCCCGGTTCTCGGGAAAGACGTCCAACGATATGGTTTGGAACGGGTCCACCAAAGCGCGATGCGGACCGAACATAAGCACCGTTCTGAATGGTTCGGTCTTCATCACGCCATATCCCCTCGATCAACATACCCATGATGTCCATCCCCAGTTGTTGCGGTAAGAAACCTAGGCCGAACGGCAAATGGATTTTGTTCGCAAATGGGGATGTTTTGGTCTAAAAAAGAGACCATGAAGTCTCTCCCCTTAAATGCGTTGCGTGCCTTGGCCGCGGTGTATTTGTCCGGCGGCATCCGACCGGCCAGCAGGATGTTGGGCGTTGCGCATTCCTCGGTCGCGCGGCACTTGAGCGAAGTTGAGGCGCGATTGGGCGCGAGAGTGATTGACAAGGGCGGCGTGCAAAGAGCCGTCGCTTTCACCGCATTGGGCGAGCGTCTGGCACGAGACGCAACAACCGCAATGTCTAAACTCGATGAGGCTTGGGAAGCAGCGAGCGAGCGCCGCACTCCCCATGCTGTCGTCATTTCGGCGCCGCCCTCCGTTGCCGCGTTGTGGCTATTGCCGCGCCTGCCGGCCCTTGCTGAGGCTCATCCGCGGATCGAAGTGTCCGTTCTTGCGGAACAACGTGTGCGTGGACCCCAAGAAGATGGGGCCGATATCGCTATACGCATGGGCGCGCCGCGTTCAGGCGAACCGGCGGAACCTTTGATGGACGATGCGCTTGTTCCGGTCGTCAGCCCGCGGCTCTTGGCGCGCGCCAAAGCCGCGCGTGGCGGACCGACCGGTAGCAACGGCGTGTCGAGGCTTCTGCGGGATTTACCTCTTTTGCATGACAGGGACCCAAATGCAGGTTGGGATCGGTGGGTCGCGGCATTTGGCCCGTCAGACCTTGATGTCGGTCAGGGCCCCCGGTTCGGCTCCTCAGACCTTGTGTTGCGCGCCGCGCAACAGGGCCAAGGCATAGCCCTTGCGCGCCTGCGGCTGGCCGAAGATGCGCTCACCGCGGGCACTGTGGTTCGATTGTCCGAAGATTGTGTGCCGTTGCCCATGGCCTACCAACTTATCGGCCGAGCAGATGGGAACGCGCGCCATGCCGTACGCACCGTTTGGCGCTGGCTTCGCGACACCGGCAAGCTGGCCGACGGCTCAGGCATGTGAATGCGATGGCCCCGCACCCTCGGTCCGTTTTGCCGCGTCCAACAGCCAATTCCGGAACTGCGATATCTTTGGCTCAGTCAAACGATCCCGAGGCGACAACAAAAAATAGGCAAAAATGAGCTGCGTGCTGAGATCGGCAGTGAACGGGCGCACAAGGCGCCCGGATGCGATATGGTCCGCAGCCATGTGATCGCCAATCAAAGCAATCCCCTCGCCATCAAGCGCGGCGCGCACGGCCATCTCTTCTTTTGTAAACCGCGGCCCCTTAAACGGATCGACATCGACCGCGCCTGCGGCAAGAAGCCAGGTCCGCCAACTGCCCTCTGCCTCCTTCCATTCGATATGCAAGAGCGTATGGTTCTTGAGGTCGTCGGGGGTCTTCAACGGCACACTCCCCGCGAGGATCGCGGGGCTGCACACGGGTGTAGCGCGCATGGCAAACAAGCGATCACACTGCACATCAGCATACCCGCCCCGACCATAACGGATTGCGACATCAGCTTCGCCACGTGTGACATCGACGAGCCGGTCAGTTCCATCGATTCGAACCTCGATATCGGGGTGTCGCCTGCGAAAATCATCAAGACGCGGCACAAGCCAAAGCGAGCCAAAGCCAGGACTGACGCTCAGCGTCAACACATCGTCGGCACCGCGCGACGTCATTCGGCGCGTGGCTTCTGCGAGGCGGTCAAATCCATCGGACAAAATTGGTGCGGCGTCCAGTCCGGCATCTGTTAGGCGCAGCGCGCGCGTTAGTCGATGAAAGAGTGGTGCGCCAAGCCAATCTTCGAGCGCCCGTATCTGATGGCTGACCGCCCCGGGCGTTACGTTCAACTCGTCGGCTGCCTTGGCAAAGCTGAGATGGCGCGCGGCAGCCTCAAACGCCTGCAGACCGCGCAGTGGGGCTATATTGAGTCGTGTCATAGGCATGAGAAAAACTCATTTATAGACTGAATTCAATTCCTTTGTCCTACATCATTTCCTTTCATAAATAGACCTTTGGGTTTCAGTGGTGATTTCTCAATCACGGTAAACACGAGGGAAATTAAGTCATGAAAAGGGCGGCGGCGCTGTTTCGGTCGGAATATACGTACGGCATCGCCTTGCTCGTAGCCTCTGCTTTGGCATTCAGCTCGGCGGGTATTTTTACCAAAGGTGTGGATGCCGCAGCATGGGCCGTGATCTTTTGGCGCGGGCTGTTCGCGGCAGTATCGACGACGGTATGGGCTGCCACGCGCAGCGCGATGCGGGCCGAATTTCTCGGCATGGGACGAACAGGGCTTGCCGTCGGGCTCATTGGCGCGGCCGGAACAGCGGCTTTGATCCCCGCCTTCAAACTCACCACGGTGGCCAATGTCGCGTTGATCTATGCGGCTGCACCCTTCCTCGCCGCGTTCCTCGCCTGGCGCATAATCGCCGAGCGGGTATCGCCGCGAACCGCATTTGGGGCGGCCTGGGCCCTTGCTGGCGTTGCGGTGATTGTCGCCGGATCGATCGGCAGCACACATCTTGCCGGTGACGGTCTGGCGTTGATCATGACCTTGGCCATGGCGACGATCATGGTCCTTTACCGCGTGGCTCCGGATACACCCAGCGCGGGTCCATCCGTTCTACAGTCCGTCATTTTGATGCCGCCGGCGATTGCCTTTGGGTCGCCCTTTGAGATCGATGTGTCAGAGATTGCCATCCTTGCCGCGTTTGGCTTGGTCCATGCCTTCGCCTCGGTGACCTTAGCCGAAGGAGCAAAACGAGTGCCAGCCGGACAAACAGCGTTGCTGGGGGCGTTGGAGACACCCCTTGCCCCGATCCTTGCATTCGCGATCTTAGCTGAGGCGCCAACGGGCGCCACGCTTCTCGGCGGATCCATCGTGCTCGCTGCGGTACTTGCGTCGATCCGGCACGATGCGACGGCACCGCCGAGCTAGCGTGTTGGACAATCCCGCAGCACCGTCTGCGAAAAATGCTTGCAGGTCTCCGTGATCCGTAGCGCCCTTCAGGTCGAGCCACATGGTGTGGTCCTCGTCGCCAGGTGTCCGTCATTTCACCTTGGGTTCACCGATTGTCGCATGTGGTCTTGGGCTGGGGGTATGGACCGCCACACCGATAATCACCAACACAACGCCGATCACGTCTACGGCGCTTGGAACCTGTCGTAGGACGAGGATACCAATGATTGTTGCGATTGCGGGTAAGAGCGCCAACAAGAACGCAAAGCTGGCTCGTGGCAATCGCGACATCGCAAGTTGGTCACAAACATATGGGATCACCGAAGAACAGATCCCAACGCCAAGCCCAGCAAGCACCAGCAATGGCGAACCAAACGCATGCAGAGCTTCAAGGAAACCGACCGGCATCACGAAGATAAAGGCCGCTGTCATGGCCGCTCCTAACCGTTCGACACCTTCAGAGGCGCCGCCTTCGGAAATGCGATGGCCGAGGATAATATAAAGGACGAACAGGCCGCCATTCAGCATTGCCCAGCACAATCCAAGCAAGTCGGACATAAGTGCTTCACCTTCGGATGCCAGTAGCGACGGCACGTCGATTAGGAGCGCAACACCAATGATTGTGATCAGAAAAGCCAGATAATTTCGACGCGTGCGTAAGCCCCATAATGCGATGCCGATGGTTCCAACAAATTCAATCGCCGCAACCAGCGCAATCGGCAGCCTATCAAGCGCGAGGTAGAAGGAACTATTCATCGCCGCTAGGCACGCGCCCAAAGCCAAAAGCAATATGCGCTCACGATTGCTCGCATTCCTAAATGTGCGCCAAGGCTTCGTGATCGGGGCAAACACGATCGCCGCCGAGGCGATGCGAAACCACGCAACGCCAAGAACACCGACAACCGGGAAAAGCAGGACCGCAAATGCTGGGCCGAGATAGTGAAACACGGCAGACACCGCGAACCAAGCGTGCGGCGGCACAGAACCCGCCACGCGCGACATGACGCCGGCTGAGTTTCCGGTGCTGGGTTTCGACGGATTGGGATCTGGCATATATCCTTTATGAAAGGTAATTCGGCGGATCGATATGGAGATCAGGTATGTCAGATCAGGAATTGACATCACGGAAAGAGGTCGTTGCCGCAAATGGCCTTCGATCAGAAGGTACGGGTCTCGATGCAATCGACGCAAAGATACTGCAAGAGCTTTGCGTGGATGCGCGTCTTCCGCGCGCCGAATTGTCCCGGCGTGTGGGCCTTTCGGCACCAAGTGTAGCGGACCGTGTAAGGCGGCTTGAAGATGTCGGCATTATTACCGGATATGGTGCACGGATCGACCCGTCCCGTCTTGGCTACGGCCTTACGATCGTAATCCGCGCCCGGCCAATGCCAGGTGAGATGAAGAACATGATTGATGCGATCCGTGAGACCCCCCAGATCGTGTCTTGCGACCGTGTATCCGGTGAAGATTGTTTCCTGGCCCGTGCGCATGTTCGGAGCGTCGCCGAGATGGAACAGGTCATCGATAGGATCGTGCCGTTCGGGGCCACCAACTCCTCAATCGTTCAATCCACGCCTATCGCGGAACGGCTCGTCAAACTCTAAACGTCGTCCGCGCGAACGTGCCTGCCGGCGCGGTGCCCGCATCCTGTCGCCCGGCAGCTTTGCATCGATCACAGCGATTGCCTAGCCCAGAGGGACGAGGTCGGACAATGTCGGCGAGATGCGATTGAGATCGGTCAGTTTGGTTTCGCCCGGCCGAAGCGCAACGTTCGGCAATCCCGCGATCTCGGCAGGTGCACTTGTCGCGGCGCAAAGCGCGTCTGCAATGCCCACGCCCGCTTGGATATGCAAAACGTTGATCGCGCGGGTGAGATCAAGGTCAGCTCCGGCCAGCGTCCCATCTGCAAGCGTCAGAACACCGTTGCGGCGGGTCACACTGCGCCCGCCCAAGCAAAACTTCTCTTTCGTCGTCCCGGCGACGGCCATCGCGTCGCTCACGAGGTAGATGCGGCCCGGACCTGCCTTCGCCGCCCAAGCCGTCTTTAGCGACATCGGGTGCACATGGACAGCATCTGCAATCACGCCCGCTGACACCGTTTCAGTCGCCAAAGCGGCCCCCACAAGTCCTGGCTCTCGGCTTCCCAGCTGGCTCATGGCATTGAAGAGATGCGTGGCGCATGTCGCCCCGGCGGCGAAATAACGAAGACAGGTGTCGAACCCGGCATCGGTATGGCCCAAGGATACAATTACGCCGGCCTTTGACAGCGTTTCGACCTGAGCCGCGGTAACAGCCTCAGGTGCGATTGTGACTTTGAGGACAGGCAGCAGGCTCGCGGCCTTCAAGAGTTGATCGAGATCCGATTTGTTCATCGGTCGGATCAGATCCGGATCATGTGCCCCTTTGCGCGCGACCGAAAGGTGCGGGCCTTCGAGGTGGAGGCCCGCAATCCCCGGCAGGCCGACACGGATCGCCTCAGCGGCTGCCGCGATCGCGTGGGTTGTCGTGTCAGCATCGTCTGTAATCAATGTCGGCAGGAACGTGGTCACGCCAAGCCCGCGATGCGCGGATGCCATTGTCCGCAGCGTGGACACTGACGGGTCGTCATTGAACATCACGCCGCCGCCGCCATTGACTTGAAGGTCAACGTATCCGGAACTCAAAATGTCCCCTTGCAAATCGACAATATCCCCCGCCGCAGATGCCTCGTTGCCCAAGACCAAACCGATGAAAACTCCATCTTCGAAACGGGCACACACCCCGTCGCGAAGATGCAAGCCATCGAAGATGCGGCCATTGACATAGGTCGTGACAGCGCGGCTCATGTCGTTTCGGTGACTTTCTTTAGGTGGCGTGGCGCATCAGGGTTGATCCCACGCGCGACAGCGGCGGCTTCCACCATGCCGTAAAACGACACGATCGCTGCGACCGGATCGGTCAGCCAATGACCGGTACGAATTGCGGGAAGCTGCGTCGCGTGGCGCGCCCCACGGGCGATGGTGAACACTCTGGCACCCTTTAGCGCCAGTTCGTCCGCGGTCGCAGCGACGCTATCTTCGGCTCGGTCAGCGGCCGCAAATGCAATGACGGGGAAGCTGCGATCTACGATGGACACAGGTCCGTGCAAGACCTCCGCCGAGGAGTAGCTTTCAGCATGGAGCAAGCAGGTCTCCTTGAATTTGAGTGCGGCCTCATTGGAAATTGCCCAAGATGGCCCGCGGCCAAGCGTAAACAGCGACGCGCCATCGATGGCGGCGGCAGCTTCGGACCAATCGCACCGCGTTGCCGCCTCCAGATGGCCTGGCAATTCGCGAATTGCGGCGATCAGATCAGCATCGTTGCGCATCTCAGCGATCAGCCAAAGCCCAGTGACCAACGACGTAACAAAGGTCTTTGTGGCCGCAACGCTCAGTTCCGGACCGGCATGGAGCGGCAAGGTATTGTCCGCGATCTGCGCCAATCGCGACCGTTCGTCATTCGTGATCGCAACCGTCAGAGCCCCGCTTCTTTTCAGGCTTGCCGTCATATCGACGATATCGGGGCTTTGCCCTGACTGCGAGATCGCAATGCAAAGGGCGTTCGGTGCTGCGACATCCACACCGTAGATCGAACTGACGGAGGGACCAGCCGAGGCCATCGGGCGGCCTAGGACCAACTCGCTCACGTATTTGAGGTAGGTGCAGGCGTGATCCGAAGAGCCCCGCGCAACAGAAATCAGAAAGCTCGAATTCGCCTCCCGCGCGACATTCGCGGTGTGAGCGATCGCGTCATTACCGTTCCGCAACAACCGCTCAACGGCGTCAGGGATCTCCAGTATTTCTTTGCGCATTTGCGTGGACATATTGCGTTACTTCCATGGAACAACAAAACTGTTTGACGACGCGGCCACACGTTCGCGTGCAGCCAAGTTGTGAGACATCTCTAGCGCAATCCCGGCCAAAGCGGACAGCCTATCGGTTCGGCGCGGTTGATCGGCCCGTAGGCGACGGCGGATCGTAAACCTAGACATGCGCATGGGCGATCCTGCCCCCCGGCATGGGCGCCGCAACGCCCGTTGTCGTTGGAAAACTAAGTGGCAGGCCACGTAAGGCGCGGATGGCCAAGAAAGCAAAGCACTCCGCCTCGATTGCATCGCCCCGCCAACCGATGGCGTCAGCCGATATGGCATCAACATCCGCACGCGTGTTCAAAGCCTGCATCAGCTCGGGGTTGTGGCGCCCTCCGCCGCAAACGATGACGCGCTTGGGACGGACCGGGAGGAGATCGAGGCCACAGCCAACCGCGGCGGCCGAAAATGCGGTTAGCGTCGCAGCGCCGTCCGAAGCGCTCAAGCCGCCAACCCAATGATACCCGAAATCGAACCGATCAAGTGATTTCGGATACGGCCGGTCGAAGTATGGATGGCGCAACTGATCGCGGAGCAATGCCTCATCGACCGCGCCCGCGCGCGCAACCGCGCCGCCACGATCCATGTCGCCAAGACCGCGAGAGCGGATAAAATCGTTTATGGGCGCATTTGCAGGGCCGGTATCAAATCCAATGACCGTGCCGTCCGCATCCCGCCAGGAAAGGTTCCCAACACCGCCAAGGTTCAAGACGGCTGTGGTTTGATCGGCCCCCAAACGGTCGAGCAGCGCAGCGTGATAAACGGGCGACAAAGGCGCGCCCTGCCCGCCCGCGGCTACATCTGCGGCGCGCAAATCGTAAACGACGTCCGCGCCAGTGATCTCAGCCATCAGCGTCCCATCGCCCAACTGCCGTGTCGCGCCGATGCAGCCAGGCTCTGCTGCGCGGTGCAGGACCGTTTGGCCATGAAGCCCAATTCCGCCAATATCTTGCATCGTTAGCCCGGCTGTTTCGACGACCTCTAGCAGGGCGGCCGATTGGGCTTGGGTCAAGGCCCGTTCTGCTTGAGCGAAAATCGCCGGCTCCGCGCCTGAGAAACCCCAATCGAGCGCCTCCTGCACGGCGCGCGCCAGCAGGGTATTTACGCTCTGGGCATAGGGCACCAAGGCATAGGCGCCGAACTCCACAACCTCTTTGCCATCGGTTTTGATCAGCGCGACATCAATGTTGCCGTCAAGAACCGTTCCAGTCATCAGGCCAACGGCCCAAACAGGTGACATCGCCCTACCCTCCAACGCAAATTTCTGTGCCGATGGCACGGCGCAGATCGGTTATGCCGCTATCGGTGTGACGGCTGGGATGCACGCGGTTGGTCAAAAGCGTCCAGGCGCGGCCGGCGGCAAAATCGATCCAAAGTCCTGTCCCGGTAAAGCCTGTATGCCCAATTGTCGCCTCTTCGCAGGTATCTCCGCCAGACCATCCGGCATAAGCGATTTCCCAGCCATGCCCGCGGGTGGGCGAAAGGCGCGCGCGCAACATACGGACATGTGAGGCGCCAGCAGCATCCTGGCGGAGCAGGCCGCTGGCGAAGTCCAGCACCGCATCCGCTGTACCGAACAGCCCCGCGTGACCTGCGCCTTGGAGCGCGAAACAGTTCTCGTCATGCACTTCGCCACGCATGACCCGCCCGCGCCAGGTGCAATCTTCGGTGGCGGCACTTCGCTCCGAAGGCGGGTGAAAACTGAACCCTGGCCCGGGCTCCATATCGCGGATTGCGCGGCCTTCCAGCCGCTCCAATGCGATTCCCAGCAAAATGAAATTGATATCTGAATATACCGGCGGACCCTTGGTCCATGCGCGCTGCAACGCGAAGGCGCGAAGCTGCGCGGGATCGCGTCCATAGGTGTAGATCGGCTCAACGGCCGGGAACGGCGTTTGATGACCAAGGCATTGGCGAAAGGTAACCTGTCTCTCCCATGCGCCGTCATCGTATTGCCGAAGGTCGGGCAAGACTGAGACAAGCGGCGCATCTAGGTCCAATTGCCCTGCCGAGGCCAGGTTAAGAACACGCTCGGTCGTGAAAATGACCTTCGTCAGGGACGCCAGATCAAACCAGGTATCGACCTTCATGCTGATCCTATCCGGCAGCAATTGCGCAAGACCCGTGGCGGCGATCCTCCGCCTGCCGCCGTCCTCGACCAAACCCAAAACGCCGCCCGGAATGCGCCCGTTTTCACAGTGGTCCTTAAGCAGTGCAAAGGCTTGATCGAATGCCATTCCGCGCCCCGCTAGGCCTCTTGCCGATACATGTGATGCTCGTTCAAACGAACCCACGGCGCCGGGTCAGGTTCCCAATCCAGCGGGCGGATTAGGGAAGGCACCGATCGTGTATCGACAGAAAAAGCATGCCTTCGTCGGTGAATACTCGGGACGGCGCTGATCAATTGCTTGGTGTAGCTGTGTTTTGGTGCGGCCAGCACCTCCGCCGTTTTGCCGATCTCGACAATGCTGCCGGCATAGATCACAGCGATGCGGTGCGCGATCCGCTCCACAACGGCCATGTCATGGCTGACGAAGAGATAAGAGAGCGCAAATTCGTGCTGAAGGTCCATCAACAAATCGAGTACGCGGGCCTGAACCGAGACATCAAGCGCCGAGACAGCCTCATCCAAAACCAAAATCGACGGGTTGAGGACCAGGGCGCGCGCGATGCACAAACGTTGCCGTTGGCCGCCGGAAAATTCATGTGGATAGCGCGCAAGCGCGTCATTGGGCAGCCCCACGCGGTCAATCAGCGCAGCCATCCGGTCCCGCGCTAACCTGTCGACCTTGTGGCCAATAGCAATCAGCGGCTCGGCCAAAAGCTGCCCAACGGTCAAGCGCGGGTTCAGCGACGCATTCGGGTTTTGAAACACCATCTGCACCGGCTTGGTCGTTTCGCCATCCACGGTGCGACCAGCCGAAATGCGCCCCCGTGTGGGTCGGACAAGCTCGAGAATAGCGCGGGCCGTCGTTGACTTGCCCGAACCACTTTCGCCGACAATGCCAAGCGTTTCGCCTTTGAATAGGTCAAACGACACGCCTTCAACGGCATGAACATTGCCCGAGCGGCGGCGCAGTGGCCCGGACTTGACCGGAAACCGCACGGTCAGGTCTTCGACGGTCAATGCCCGGGGCTTGACCGCCGCGGGCCCGGTCGCGTGGTCGGACCGCGCTGATTTTCCGTCTGAAAAATGCGGCACTGCCTCCAGCAAATGACGCGTGTAAGGGTGCTGCGGGCGGTCCAACACCAGATCGAGGTCGCCCTGCTCAACCACTTCCCCGTTCTGCATGACCATAATCCGGTCCGCAAATCCGGCGACCAATCCGATATCGTGCGTAATGAAGATCAAGCCGGTACCGGTCTCTTGCTTCATTTGCGACAAAAGGCCCATGATCTGCGCTTGTATTGTCACATCCAGCGCTGTCGTCGGCTCGTCCGCGATCAGCAGCCGCGGGTTAGAGGCCAGGGCGATGGCAATCATGACGCGCTGTTGCATGCCGCCCGATAATTGATGCGGCGCGTAGCTTAACCTGCGTTCCGCGTCGGGAATGCGGACCCGTTCCAGCGCCGCCCGCGCGGCCTCTTTTGCCGCGGCGCGGCCGAGACCATGTTGCAGGCGAAAGATCTCTTCGATCTGAGCTCCAATGCTGAGCACCGGGTTGAGCGAGGTCATGGCCTCTTGAAAGATCATCCCGATCTGTCGGCCTCTGACGCGTTCCAAAACATGTTCATCGGCTTGCGCAAGATCGGTGACCGTCCCATCGGCATCCGCAAAATCGATGCGGCCCCCTAGGACCGATCCGCCGCCGAAATCGACCAACCGGTTTAGGGACATTGCGGTGACGGATTTCCCCGATCCACTTTCCCCGACAATGGCCAGGGTCTCACCCGGGGCCAGATCAAAACTCACCCCATGCACCACGGTGTTTTCCTCAGGTCGCGCCCCAAATCCCACGCGCAGGTCGCGGACGGATAACAGCGCCGTCATGCCAGTGCCTTACGGGTTTTGGGATCGAGGATGTCGCGCAGTGCATCGCCGAGCAAATTGAAGCCCAACACGGCAAACATCAGTGCAATTGCCGGCACCAGCAGCAGCCACGGCGCCAATTCCATCAGATTGCGCGCATCGGCCAGCATCAGCCCAAGTGAGGCATGCGGTGGCTGGGTGCCGAGGCCAAGAAAGCTCAACCCCGCCTCTGTCACCAAGGCCCAGGCCAATGCCAACGTGATCTGCACGCTCAACGGAGCCACGATGTTCAGTGCCAAGTGCCGTGTGAGGATATAGCCCCGGCTGCTGCCGAAGGTGCGGGCCGCATCGACAAAGTCCCGCTGCTTCAGAGACAGCGCCGGGCCGCGGACGACGCGGGTGAAAATGGGCGTGTAAACGATCGCGATGGCGAGAATACTGGTCCACCCGCCAGGACCGACGACCGCGATGATCAATAGCGCCAGAAGGATCGCCGGAAACGCCAAAAACACATCCATGCAACGCATGACAATGCCGTCCCACAGGCCGCCATACCAGGCGGCTGTGAGGCCCAAAACAGTGCCCGCCAAGGTTGCCGCACCGACCGACAGAAACGACACGGTGAAGGATTGCGACACACCAATCATCAACCGGCTGAGGACATCACGACCAAAAAGATCGGTACCAAAAAGATGTACCCCACTTGGCCCTTGTAGGCGCGCAATGCGATCTTGTTCCAGCGGGTCATATGGCGTGAGCCCCAGCTCAGCCACGAGCGCCGCAATGACAAAAACAGTCACGATTGTGAGGCCAACGCGTCCCGAGGGATGGCGCGCAATATCCCAGAGCACGTTGATCATTTCGCATCCAAACGGATACGCGGGTCGAGCGCGGCATAAGCCAGATCGACCAGCAGATTGATGACCATGAAATTAAAGGCGATGAACAGAACAGACCCTTGCACCAACGCATAGTCGCGCTGTTGGATCGCATCCAGAACGACCCGTCCGAGACCGGGCAATGCAAAGATTTGCTCCACCAACACGGCGCCCCCTAGCAGATATCCGAACTCGACACCGGACAGCGTCACAACCGGGATCAAGGCATTGGGAAACGCGTGGCGCCAGATTACGCGCCTGCGGGGCATGCCCTTGGACCGGGCCGTGCGCACGTAATCCTCGCTCAAGATATCGAGCATGGCAGACCGAGAAATGCGGATCACCGCGGCGGCAAAGGCCGTACCGAGGGTGAAGGCAGGTAAGATCATCTGGCCCAAGTTACGCAGTGGATCCTCAGAAAATGGCACGAACGTCCCCATTTGCGGCAGCACGCCAAAGCCAACGGACAAAACGAAGATCAACAGCAGGGCGACGACGAAACTGGGCGTCGATTGCCCAACCATCGCAACAACGCGCACCGAAAAATCCGCAACGCTGTCTTTGCGCGTTGCGGCGTAAATTCCCGAGGGTATTCCGATCGCCAGCGCGATAAGCATGGACAGGATCGCCAGTTCCAGCGTTAGCGGGAAGTGGCGTAAAATCACGGTCAGGACAGGTTCGCCAAAAGTGGTGGAAATCCCCAGATCGCCCTGCAAAACCCCACTCAGCCACCGCCAGAATTGGACCAACCAGTTTTGGTCTAGGCCGAAATAAGCCGCCAGCGCGTCGCGTTGCGCTGGCGTCAGGAGGCCGGATTCTGTGCCGAGCATTGCAGTGATAGCATCGCCCGGCACAAGCCGAACAGCAACGAAAACGAAGACCGAAACCCCAAACATGACCAATGGGAACACAAGCAGTCGATTGAGGAGGTACCTCATTCAGCTCTGGCCATCGCATCGCGCCTTTTCGGGTTACTCTGAAAAGCTGACGGCACTGAGGCCAAAAAGCGAGCCTGTTGGCGTAGCCTCGAAGCCCTGGACGTTGTCCAGCGCCGCCGCGTAGGTGAACCCTGTATAGAGCCAAACCCATGGCGACATCTCTGCCAAGTGACGTTCAAACTCGGCAAATATCTCTCTGCGCAGTTCGGGGTCGGTTTCTTCACGACCTTGGGCCATCAGGGTGTCGAGCGTGTCGTCGATGTAGTTGGAAACGCCTTGTAGGTTGCCCGCCCTGGTCCAGTAGCGATTATACATCGTAAAGGGGTCAGGACGCCCGCCGTTCAGCGCAACCGCCATATCGAAATCGGCAGCAAGCCAAGCGTCAATGTAGACGTTCAACTCTCTCATTTCGATTTCCAGTTCGATACCGACCTCGGCAAGCTGTGATTGGATCACCTGCGCCTCGGCAGCTGCGGTGGGGGGCTCTCCGGTTGCGGCCATGATGGTTGCCGAAAACCCGTCTGGGAAGCCCGCTTCGGCCAACAGCGCCCTGGCCCTGTCGAGATCGCGCTCATAGCAGAACAGCTCAGAGACGTCGGATCGGTAGGCGTCCATCGTCAATGGCCCCGTCACGGCGCCCTCTCCGAGCAATGCGGTGTCCAAGATGTCCTGGCGATCGACCGCGCAGCTGATGGCTTGGCGGACAGCCAGGTTGTCCATTGGCGCACGCGATGGGTTAAGCTGTAACACGTGGTAGGCAAGCACTGGCTCCCGGATGAGCTGTACGCCGGGTGTATCCGGGATCAACGTGGCCACGAATGGGTCATTGATCAGCGCAAAGTCGATTTGGTCTGCGCGAAGCGCCGCCAAAATCGCCGTTTCATCGGGTAAGACACTGATGTCCAACCCATCAATTGGCAGCTCGCCTCCGGCCCAATTTGCGTTGGCAGTCAGGCTTGCGCTCGCGTTCGGGGTCCAATCGCCAAAGACGAACGGACCGGAGCCTACAACTTCGGTCCCGATGGTGCCTGCCTCAATCGCTGAGGCCGGAACGATGGCCGAATTAATCGACGCCATCGCGGTCAAGATCGGCACATTTGGTTCGCTGAGGTTAAAGATGGCCGTCAACGCATCTGGGGTTTCGATCGAAGAGATAGACGTAAAGTTGGCGCGCGACGCCGCACCCGTTTCTTCGTCCAAAACACGCTCGAAGGATGCTTTGACATCTGCGGATGTCACGGCACTTCCGTCGTGAAACCTTGCGTCTGGATCGATATTGACCGTCAACATCGTGGCCGTATCGTTAAACACCCAAGACGCCGCGATTGCCGGCACGATTTCTGCATCGGTGTCCAGGCGCACAAGCGGCTCGTAGAGCAATTCCAGAAGTCTGATCGACGAAAACGCTGTCTGCGTATGTGGGTCTAGGCCTGTGGCATCCTGAGACCATGCAACCCTTAGTGTTTCGGCGGGGGCCGGCGCGACCAGCGCCGTCGTTCCAAGCGCTAGCGCCAATCCCAGCGCAGCAAACGGTTTGGTTGCAGTCCTTATTTCCATTGTTCTTCTCCCAGTTGAGAACGAGTTTTGGCTCCAGCCCGATCAGCCGTTCAAAGTTGCGCGGATTGTCTCCGCGACGTTTCAATTGCCTTGCGCAAAATGCCACCTGAGGCATCGAGGCAGGTTTGTGCGTCGTTACGATTGAGCCCGGTGAAGTTCATCAAGATCGCGCGTTTGACGTCATTGCCGCTTTCGGCCAGCAAGTTTTCCGCATCGTCCGGCTCCAGCCCTGTAATTTCGCATAAGATCGCCACCGCCCGAGTTTTCAGCTTGTGGTTGGAGATCGACAGATCGACCATCAGGTTTTCGTAGGATTTGCCAATTCGGATCATCGCACTCGTGCTCAACGTGTTGAGGACCAGTTTTTGCGCCGTACCCGACTTGAGCCGTGTCGACCCCGTCAACACCTCTGGCCCAACAACAGGCGCTATATCGACATCGGCAAATTTCGAAAGCTCCGAATGCGGGTTGCAAGACAGTGACACAGTTCTCGCACCGATTTGTTTGGCGTATTCCAAGGCCCCCACGACGTAGGGCGTACGACCGCTCACCGCGATCCCGACGACAATGTCTGCGCGGGCCAGGTTTGCGGCCTCAAGATCGCGGGCGCCTTGATCGCGGCTGTCTTCTGCGCCTTCGACAGCATTGCGCAACGCCTGTTCGCCACCTGCGATGACCCCCAGAACCATGCTCTGCGGAACGGAAAATGTCGGCGGACATTCCGAGGCATCCAGAACGCCGAGCCGCCCGCTGGTTCCCGCCCCGATATAGATCAGCCGCCCGCCGGCTCGAAATGCCTGCTCGATCAGATCGACGGCCTTTGCAACTTGCGGCAATTCTCGTTCAACAGCCAAGGCCACCAGCTTGTCTTCGGAATTTATCCGCGTGACCAGCTCACGTGTCGATAACCGGTCGATGTCGATGGTGCGCGGATTGCGCGTTTCTGACACTAGGTTGGTCAGATCCGTGACAGATAATTCGGCAGTCATTCCCGAAACCTCCGCGAGCAGCACGCCCATGAGTGAATAAAATATCCTCTATGTCAATTTACTTTTGTGGTATAATATTCATGCGGACGATGCTGCGGCAAACTTCCTGGGTGACAGACACTTTGGTATTGATGCTTTATTTATATTTATCAGCGTGTTGCCAAAAAAGTGCTGATGAAGCCTAAACCGTCCACCACAGATTTTTTATTCGCAAGCAACGTCAGTGGTGTAATAGTCCATCCGAAACCGCGCCAATCCGGAACGTAACTTGTGTCAATCATTGCCGTCCTGAATGCTCAACTGGAATCGCTGACAAACGGAGAGCGCCAGATCGCCAGCTTCGTGCTTTCCGATCCGCAACGCGCGATCCGGCTGTCGTCGAGCGATCTTGCGGAACAGACCGGGCGAAGTCAGTCCGGCGTTGTCAAATTCTGCCAAAAGCTCGGGTTTCGAGGGTACCAGGACTTCAAGCTGGCCGTCAGCCAAGCCACGGCCCAAGGGTGGAGCCTGCCGCCCGGAATTGTGCACGGATCAATCGAGGCATCCGACGGGTTTGCATCGACCGTTCAGAAGCTGCTTGGCTCCAAGCTACATGCAATGCACGAGACCATGTCACTCAATGGAGAACAGACAATCGAACGTGCGCTTGACGCCATCCTACATGCGGCCAGAATTCAACTTGTCGGTGTCGGAGCATCCTCGCTGGTTGCGCGCGACTTTGCGTATAAACTGCAAAAGTTGAATTCCACTGTGCTCTATGAAGCCGACAGCCACATCCAGATTGCAAACGCCGCGACCCTCGCTGCCCAAGACACCGTTATCGCCCTGTCCTATTCCGGAACAAGCTTGGAAACCATTCGCATCGCGGAACGGGCAAAAGCGGCAGGCGCGCGCCTTATTTCGATCTCACGGATGCAACCCAACCGGCTGGCATCCATCGCTGACATCAAGCTCTACGTTACAAGCGACGAAGAAAAGGCCCGGTCTTCTGCGATCACCTCGCGCGATGCGCAACTGATGCTTCTCGATCTGCTCTTTATCCTGCTCGTTCAAAGAAAGCCCGAGGCTGGCGACCAAATCTTGGCAGCTCAACATGCCGCAGCGGAACTGAAAGCCTAAAGTGGCGGCGCTTTGCCTCGGACGGCACGCAGAGGTTGTGGCGCTAGACACGACAGCGTCGTGACAGTCTTGACCGACAAGCCTTGAATTCCTGATCTGTTCAAGCAAGTTCGCCCAATTCGATCCATACAGATTTCGATTTCAGGTATTTCTCGTATCCCGCGCGACCGAGGTCTTTTCCGATCCCGGACCGCTTCACGCCACCAAACGGGCTTGTCATATCGTCGCCGCGACCCCAGTGATTGATCCAGACCGTGCCGCTTTCTATCCCACGCGCCGCCAGCATCGCGCGGTCCAAGCTGCTGGTGTGCAGGGCGGTGGCCAATCCGTATTCGGGGTGATTGGCTTTTGCGACGCCTTCTTCGAAGTCCTCGAATGTATCTACCGACAGAACGGGACCAAATACTTCCTTTTCAAACGCCACGTTGCCAGGGCCGACGCCGTCCAAGATTGTAGGTGCGAAAGCGTGTATATTCGAGACCGCTAGCCGATCACCGCCGAGCAAAGGTTTCGCGCCCTGCGTTTTGGCATCTCGAACGATACGGTCGATACGGTCGATCTGTTTGGCGTTGATAATGGGGGCTAGCGTCGTGTCGCCTGACCAGGTTGGACCGGCCCGGACATTTTTCATTCGGTTGGCGACCCGCTCCAAAAGTGTGTCTTTCACCGCGGCTTGGACCACGAGGCGGGCTCCGGCGAAACAAACTTGTCCAGCGTTCATCGTGACACCGCGCGCGACAAGATCGGCGACATTGTCAAGGTTTGGGGCATCATCAAAGACGAGCTGTGCTCCCTTTCCGCCAAGTTCGAGGCTCACCGGCTTTAGCCCATGATGCGCCGCGTCCGCCATGATCGCCGCACCTGTCGCAGAGGAGCCGGTGAAGGTTACGTAATTGACACCAGGATGTGTAACCATCGCGCGGCCCACATCTGCACCGCCCGGAATAACGTTGAATAGTCCGTCCGGGAGCCCCGCTTCCACACTCAGCTCAGCTAAACGCAAAGCGGAAAAGGGTGTCAGTTCGGATGGCTTTAAAAGGACAGCGTTGCCCGCAGCCAAGGCCGGGGCGAACTTCCAACTGGAAAGGATCAACGGGAAATTCCACGGCGCAATTGCCGACACGATGCCGTGCGGTTCCGTGGTAACGAGGGAAAGCTGGCTCGATGCCGTCGCCGTGACGGCGCTTTCATGAGTTTCGGCATAGGCTGCAAAGGTCCGCAATGTTGAGGCTGCTACCTGAACATCGCGCGCCAGAGCTTCTTTGTACGAACGTGAAGAAGACAGCGCTTCGAGAGCCGCAAGCTCCTCCGCATGCGCGGCGATAAGATCGGACCAACGCAGAAGAACGCGACCGCGCGCCTTCGCCGAAAGCTGCGCCCAACCGGAGGTGTGCAATGCGCGTCGGGCGACATTGACGGCCCAATCAACGTCGTCAAGGGTTGCCGTGGGATACGCAAGGCTGATCGCCATGTCCGATGGGCAGAGATGCGGAAAGTCTTCGCCTTTCACCTCACGCAGCGCGCCGCCAACAAACATGCCGCTTGGGCGCGACAGTGTATTTGGGTCGAAATACATGTCAGGCTATCCTTTTGCGCGATTGCATCACTCGATTTTGGCGCGTCCGTGGTCAAGCGCCGTAATACCGCGGTCAGCCACGGTAGCGCGGAACGAGACATCTGGTCCATTGCGCCACATTTCGACGCGGATCGTTTCGCCAGGATAAACCGGCTTGGAAAAGCGCAGTTTGATCGCGCGAAGGCGTCCGGGATCGTAGTCGCAGTAAGTGGCTAAGATCGCGCGGGTCGCAATTCCGAAGGAGCAAAGGCCATGCAGTATCGGGCGGTCGAAGCCCGCCGCTAAAGCAACATCTGGGTCGACATGAAGCGGGTTTGGATCTCCGGACAATCTGTAAAACAGCGCGGAGCGTGGGTCCGTATGGGTTTCAAATTTAGCTTGCGGGGGACCGGGCGGCATGTCGTGCGGGATTGGCTGCGGCCCGCTATCCCCGCCACACCCACCATTCCCGCGAGCGAAGTTCACGACTTTCACAGTGGCTATGACGCCGAATTGATCCTTTATGTCGCGCTCAAGGTAAATGAGCGCGCCCTTTGCTTCGCCCTTGTCTATGATGCGTGTGATCCGGGTTTTAGCACGCACGGTCGCATCCGCGGGGAGCGGACGATGCAAGATGACCTCTTGTTCAGCGTGAAGAAAGCGATGCCAGTCAATACCCGTCGCGGGATCGCGTGCCCAAAAACCGGGACTTGCAAGCACCGCAGCCATCGAGGGTACGACTTGCAGGTTGGGTTCCTCAAAAACAAAAGGAAGCTCGGCGCGATGCGTCGGGTTTTCGCCAAATCCTATGCCTAAAGCATAGAGTATGCAGTCTTTCGTCGTATAGCTCTGCGCAATTTCGGGGAAGTCGTATTTTTGCAGCTCCCTCCGGAAATCACTAACTGTTTCGACTATGGCCATCTGGTTGCCGCCCAAGACGTTTTCGCGCAAATCGCGCCACATTCTCACTGCCCTCAAGCATTAGTGCACTTGCAAATAGATAGCAAGCGAATTATAAAGCATGAGAAGGAGAATACCGATGCCGCAAGTAGTATTTGCTGAACAGACCTACCCACTTGCGGCCCTAGCTGACGAAGCTGCACGCGGTGCGGCGGGTCTCGCGGCGCTTGGCGCGACGGGCGGCCTGGTTGCGCTGCTTCTCCGGAACGATGCGGCGTTTGTGACGGTCAGCGAGGCTGCTCGTCAGGCCGGCGCGGCGACGCTTCCCCTGAACTGGCATCTTAAGGCGCCAGACATCGCCTATATTCTCGAAGACAGCGCAGCGACATACTTGGTGGCGCATGTGGATCTTTGGAATGCAATCGGGCGGGATTTGCCGGGTGAGCTCAAGCGCAATCTCAAAGTGCTGCTTGTGTCTACGCCGGATGCAATAGCGGCGGCTTATTCTGTCGACCCCAAAGATACCATTGCACCGCCGGATATTGAGCTTTGGTCCGCGATGGTCGCCGCGCACGGCCCCATCTCGGAGCCCTCAAAGAGCCGCCCACACCCTTTGATCTATACTTCGGGCACAACTGGGCGCCCGAAAGGCGTGCAGCGGCTAAGCGCTGCGCAGCCCGCGCGTGTCGCTTACGACGCCTTCTTCGACGAAGCAGCACAAACCTTACTTGCCACCCCGTTATACCATGCCGCGGCGCATCGATTTCTGGATGGCACGCTGAAGGCAGGCGGCAGCATCGTTCTTCCCACGCGCTTTGATGCGGAAGGCATGCTTCGAGACATTCAGACATATTCGGTGACGACAAGCTTCGTTGTTCCGGCGATGTTTCAGCGATTATTGCGACTGCCTGACGAAGTTAAGCAACGATACGATGTGTCGAGTCTGCGCCATATCGTCGTGGCTGGGGCGCCCTGTGCACCGGAGCTAAAAGCAGCCATGATCGACTGGTGGGGTCCTGTCATATACGAATACTACGGGTCGACCGAATTGGGAGCCGTAACCTTCGCCTCAAGTGAGGACGCGCTGTTGCGCCCAGGTACAGTGGGGCGACCAGTGGCGACGGCGCGTGTGGCAATTCTCGACGAGACCGGCAGCCCGTGCCGAAGCGGCGAAACTGGTGAGATCTATGGGCGACGGGACGATTTGCCGGATTTCACTTATTTGAACCGCGCGGACGCTCGGGCGGAGGCCGGGTCGGGCGATCTGGTCACGATGGGCGATGTTGGGTTCATTGACGCAGACGGGTATCTTTTTCTGAGTGATCGCAAAACCGACATGATCATTTCCAACGGTGTGAACATCTATCCTGCACAGATAGAAGCTGCCATCTTGGCGCACCCCGATGTTGCAGATTGTGCCGTTTTTGGCATTCCCGATGAGGCCGCAGGCGAACGCGTCGCCGCCATTATCGAACCGGTGGCTAACCGCAGCCTGAACGCGACAGCGCTGACGACCTATCTGACGTCAAGACTGGCGAGCTATATGGTGCCGCGCCATATGGAAGAGAGACCAAATTTTCCACGTGACGACGCCGGGAAGGTCAAGAAACGCGAATTGCGGGCGCCCTATTGGGAACAGGTGAAGCGCGCGATCTAGCTCCGGACCAATGCGGGCAATTCCCCAGCGAGCGCGTCTCGTAAATTACCGCGAACGCGACGCATGAGGCTTAAGAGCTGATCGACCTCTGCATCTGTCAAATTCTCGAATGACAGCTTGTTCACCTGACCCGCGGCCTCACTCAGGACATGCTTTTTTGATGTCGCGGATGCCTTTAGAAAGACGCGTTTGGTCCGCCTATCTGTGTCGTCAGGGCGCCTTTCGACCCAATCTGCGGCCTCCAATCGGTCGACCATTCCGCTAACGGCGACGGTTCCAATTCCCAAAAGGCGCGCAAGTTCGATCTGCGTGCGCCCATCCTCCCGCAATAGCCAATTCAGCAGATAGACCTGAGCCGAAGTGAGGCCATGGGGCGCAAGAAACGCGTCGAGAAGCTTGATCCTTTGGCGCGCGACATGCTGGAAGACCAGCCCCGCCTCGTTCTCGGCCTGGCCGTCTTCAATGGGAGCAAGCGCGGTATCTGGCATTGGATGTCCTTCTTTGGCCCTATGTCTAAAAATGCGAGAGGCGGTTTATAATTAGGATGCGAACGGAGTGACGTCAACTGAGATCGGCGACACCGCAACCACAACTTAAATTCTCTTGCGATTAATTCATATACGTATTAATTACTACCGAAGCATTATCGTGTGTCTTCCCATGTGGATGCCACGAAAAGGACTTTTGGGATCGTCGCGTATGGCAGGCCCAATCCAGGTTGCGCAAAGGGAGGAATGAAAGATGTTGCACGATCGGTTTTTTATTGGAAACCAGTGGACGAAGCCGACCACTGATGCCCAGTTCATCGTCAAAAACGCATCGACCGGAGAGACTGTCGGTGCAACTGCCGAAGCAGGAACAGCGGACATTGATGCCGCGGTGACTGCGGCCCGCTCTGCATTTGATGGTGGCGAATGGTCGGGGATGGCGCCTTCTGAACGGGCCCGTATCATGCGCCGTTTTGCTGAAGAGCTGCGCAAACGTTCCGCACAGACCGCGGAGGCCGTAAGTACCCAAAACGGAATGCCAATATCGATTTCAAGTGCTTTTGAGGGGGATGTGGCCCCGAACATCCTAGACTACTATGCGGATCTCGCTGATGAGATGGTCTTGGAAGATGTCCGACCGTCTCAATTCGGCACCGAAACGTTCGTGCAACGCCTTCCCGTCGGCGTCGTTGCCGCGATCATACCTTGGAACTTTCCGGTCAATCTATCGTTGGTCAAACTCGGGCCTGCCATGGCGGCGGGCTGTACGATGGTAATCAAGCCGTCCCCCGGCACTGTTTTGGACAGCTATGTGATGGCAGAGGCGGCTCTTGCTGCAGGCGTCCCTGCTGGCGTTTTGAACTGGGTTCCTGCGGATCGCGAGGTCGGCCAATACCTGATCGAGCATCCGGGCATCGACAAGGTTGCGTTCACCGGATCAACAGCGGCCGGCCGTAAGATCGCCGCGCGCTGCGGAGAATTGTTGCGTCCCGTCACGCTCGAACTCGGAGGCAAATCCGCGGCGATCTTGCTCGACGACACGGACCTGGACTCTTTCACGCAAGGGATCCCAACCGCCTGCCTGCTAAACAATGGACAGACCTGCTATCTCGGCACGCGTATATTGGCCCCGAAAAGCCGGTACGACGAAATCGTTGAGGCCGTGGCCGGCTTCGTCGATGGGCTCAAGGTGGGGGATGCCATGGACCCAGACACCCATGTGGGCCCGCTTGCATCCGAAGAGCATCGCGCGCGCGTCGAACGCTACATCGAGATTGGCAAGAACGAAGGTCGCCTTGTTGCGGGGGGGCGCAGGCCGGGTGCGTCTCAGGGCGGCTGGTTCGTGGAGCCGACGGTCTTCGCCGATGTCGATAACGCTGCCACGATTGCGCGCGAGGAAATCTTTGGCCCAGTTCTGTCAATCATTCCCTACGAAAGCGAAGACCAGGCAATCGAGATTGCCAATGATAGCGATTTCGGTCTCGGCGGGTCGGTCTGGAGCAAAGACAAGGCGCATGCAAAAGCCGTGGCCGAAAAGGTGCATACTGGTTCCATTGGGCTCAATGGATATGTGATTTCGGTTGGCTCGCCCTTTGGCGGCATTAAACAAAGCGGTATCGGCCGCGAATTCGGCCCCGAAGCGATGGGAGCCTACCAAACCTACAAGTCGATCTTCGCGATGAACTAAACCGCGTCTTGTTCGACACCCTGGCGGGACCGTTTTCTCCCTGGCGGTCCCGCCAATGAGGTATAGAAGTCCCATGAAAACCTATAGCGCAGCCGTTTTGCGACAAAAGAACGGGCATTTTGCAATCGAGAGGATTGATATGGAGCCACCGCGCGCACGCGAGGTGGTTGTTAAGATCGCGGGGGTGGGACTGTGCCATACCGACCTGGTGGTTCGAGAAGGACATTATCCAATTCCGTTTCCGATGGTGCTTGGGCACGAGGGTTCGGGGATCGTACATATGGTGGGCAGCGAGGTGGCCGCCGTGGCGCCCGGGGATCACGTCGTCCTGTCTTTCGGCTTTGATAGCCAATGCAAGAATTGCATGAACGGGCAACCGGCCTACAGCGATCAGTTCTTTGCCCGCAACTTTAGCGGCAGGCGTCCGGACGGCACCACACCACTTACCGACAGTAAGGGCGAGGATCTGAGCGCATACTTCTTTGCGCAATCGTCCTTTGGTGAATACGCGATAGCGCCCGAGGAAAGCGTGGTCAAAATCGACCCCGATGTGCCCATTGAAATTATGGGTCCGCTTGGATGCGGCATCCAAACCGGCGCAGGCGCGGTTATGAATGCACTGGCTTGTCGTGCAGGCACTTCAATCGCTGTATTTGGGGCAGGCTCTGTAGGGCTGGCGGCCGTGCTCGCTGCGCGTGCTGTGGGGTGCACGCAAATCATCGCGGTTGATCTGGTCGAGCACCGTCTCGATATCGCACAGAAGATGGGGGCGACGCACACAATAAACGGTGGCACCGAAAACGCTGTTGAGCGGATCTTGCAGATCACGGATGGCGGCGCACAATACGCGCTGGATTGCACGGGTGTGCCTGCGGTTGTGCGCCAATCTGTCGAATGCTTGCGGCTGACGGGAATGGCTGGGCTTCTGGGCGTTCCAAAGCCGGGTGCGGAATTGACGCTCGAATTGCGCACCTTGCTGTCCGGTCGAGGCATCCGAGGCATCATCGAAGGCGACAGTGTACCGCGCAGCTTTATTCCGGAACTTGTCGCACTTTGGAAGACGGGGCGCTTCCCTTTTGACAGCCTGATCAAGACTTACAGGCTAGATCAGATCGAAGAGGCGATCCACGATACCGAAACCGGTGAGGTCGTCAAAGCGGTTCTTTTGCCGTGAAGACCAGGGCGCACCGCGGAAAGCAGCACGCCCTATTTTGTTAGCTTGCGGTGATCATTTCACCTACGCGCCATCCGATCATCATGCTGGCCGCATTCGTATTGGTTGTTGTGATGATGGGCATAACCGACGCATCCGCGACGCGCAGGCCATTGATCCCGTAGACCCGCAGCTCAGGATCCACAACCTTGGCGATTTGGCAGGTCGACGTTGGGTGGAAGTAAGTATTGACCGATTTTGCCAGAAACTCACGCCACTCCGCCTCGGTGAGTTCACCATCTTGTTCCGGCAAGAGTTCGCGTTTCCGAACATCGTTGTACGAGGCTGACGCGCCGATTTCGCGACAAATCTCGGTTGATGCACGATAAGAATTCCAATCTTGCTCTTCCGCAAGGTAGTTGGCTTCGATGATCGGGTCATCATCAATGTTGGGCGAGGCCAGCTTCACATACCCGCGAGAGGCCGGGGTTGCGACGCCGGACAAAAGCGAAAAGCCGTGTTCAAATTCCACGCTATGGCCTTGTGCGACGAACGGGCTGGAGGCGTAAAGTGCGACCGTATCTGGAGCGCGCAGCGCTGCATCCGATCGCTCCCACATGACCGCTTCGCAATGATTGTAGTGGGACGTCTCAATTGGACCGTGCGTCTCGATCGTCACACCTGCTCCGAGTATATGGTCTTGTAATCCTTCTCCCACCGGCAGATCGACGATTGCGTCGATGCCGACATCGGCAAGGTCTTCAGCTGGCCCAATTCCCGACACCATTAACAATCGCGGACTATCGATGGCCCCGGCGGCGAGGATCACCTCCGATCCGGCCCTGACGGATACGGGCGCGCCATTGTGAAGATAGGTCACACCTGTACAGGTTGTACCCTCGATATCGAGCCTCTGGACGGGGGCGTCGGTGAGGAGCGTGACGTTGCCGACCTCCATGGCTGGTGCCAAGAAAGCCGTCGCCGCAGATTGCCGTCGCAGATCCTTGATGTTGAAGTCGATCCAGGCAGGTCCTTCCAGCCGTTCGGAGTTTATGCTCTCCGTTGGAGTGAAACCCATTGCCGTCGCGGCTTCAATGAATGCCTGCGCACCTGGGTGTTTTTTGTCGTCCGTTGGTTGGGACACGAAAAGTGGTCCATTGGAGCCGCGGTTCGCGCCTCCCGGCTCAAATGTCTCCATGTCGATAAATGCAGGGAGAACATCCTCAAAACTCCAGCCTGTTGCGCCCATCTCCGCCCAAGTATCGAAGTCAGATCTGTGACCGCGGACATAGACCATGACATTGATCGCCGAGCTGCCGCCAAGCACATTGCCGCGTGGCCAAAGATGCGTTCGCCCGTCCGAATGGATCGAAGGCAGGGTTTGAAACCATTTCGTGGCGTCAGTCCCCAACGCGGCCCCCCACAGCACCGGATTGTGTATCTCCTCCAGATTGTCTTCGCGTCCTGCTTCCAAAACGAGGATGCGGGCCCCCGATTTTGCCAGTTGATGCACAGCCGCAGACCCCGCCGACCCGGATCCGACAACGATATAGTCAAAATCGCCTGCGGGTATGTCCGTGGTTGTTGTCGACTGAGCGCGGACCTGGCCCGACCATGCCGTGGCCAGCGCCCCCGCCATCCCGGCGCTAAGGCCCAAGGCTGTTGCTTTTCGTATGAAGTCGCGGCGGCTCACTTTTCCGCTGCTGAACTCAGCGACCGCTGCGTCTAGACTGCGGTATGCATCGTTTGTCATTTCATCCTCCCATTAGATAGCATACAATTGATTAGCATCCTATTTAAATTTCTCAAAGAAAATTCGGGCATGAAATATTCGCTGGTGAAGAAATCAATGCCTCAAGGAAACAGATCAAGTAATTCGCTTGCAGATTATTTGCTAGCTATCTAACTTGAACTCAGAAAGGTTGACACAGAATGATCAACTACGATGACCTCATAGCGCGCGATTTCGCGGATGTTGAACACCGCTACACCGATCACGATTGCATTCTCTACGCATTGGGTCTTGGGCTTGGTGACCCAGAAGACAAGCGCCATCTGAGCGCCGTCTATGAAGGCTCCGATGACTTCGCGGCCCTTCCATCATTCGTAAATGTGCTCGGCATGCCGTCGTTTTGGGCCAAGGACCCGTCAACGGGCATCACATGGCAGAAGATCGTGCATGGGGAGCACGCCTACACCCTCCACGCGCCATTGCCGCCTCATGCCGAGATTGTTGGTCGTACGCGCTTGACGGGGCTGGTGGACAAGGGCGAAGGCAAGGGCGCGCTGATCTATACAGAGCGCGACGTCTCTTCGGCGGATGGCAGACGGTTGGCGACGGTCAAAAGCACGCTTTTCGCGCGCGCCGATGGCGGCTTTGGTGGACCGCAAGGTCCGCTGAAGACGGTCCACGCCTTGCCCGAACGGGCACCGGACGTTTACTTTGACTTCGGCACGTCCAAGCGTGCCGCACTTATTTATCGGCTGAGCGGCGACAAGAACCCGCTTCATGCTGATCCGGACATTGCCGCAAAAGTTGGCTTCGAGCGCCCGATCCTGCACGGACTGTGCACCATGGGAATCGCTGCATGGTCCATTCCAATGGCGCTCCGAGACGGTGACTTCGCGGCGCTAACGCATCAAGAGGTGCGGTTCTCTGCGCCTGTCTATCCGGGTGAAACAATCAGAACTGAGATTTGGGAAGATGGCGACGTCATCAGCTTTCGGGCGCGCGTCCTGGAACGAGACGTCATCGTTCTCAGCAATGGTCGCGCACGCTTGAACTGAGGTCATTGATGACAGAGAAACCCATCCCAATCATTTACCCAGAGACCCGACATTTCTGGGATGGCGCCGCTGCCGGAAAGCTCTTGCTGCAATACTGTCTAGACTGCCAAAAGCACTATTTTCCGCCGCGCCCCTTTTGCCCCTTTTGCGGCGGTCGCGCGGTTGAGATTGTCGAGGCGAGCGGGCGTGGACGGCTCTTTTCCTACACGATCTCTCACCTCCCAACGCCAGGCTATCAACCTCCATTCATCGTGGCCGTGGTGATGCTGGATGAAGGTGTAAAGATGCTCACCAATATCGTGGATTGCCCACAGCAGCCGGAAGCCTTGACCTTGGATATGCCGCTAGAAGTGACGTTCGAAGCGCGCGGAGAGGTTTACATCCCTCAGTTTCGTCCCGTTGAGGTGGCGACATGAGCCACGCGACTGTTGCCATCGTAGGCGCCGCCGAAACCACGGACCTTGGAAAAATACCCAGCTTGTCCCAGGTGGGTCTGCACGCGGATGCAGCCCTCAACGCGCTAGCCGATTGTGGACTTAAGCCCGACGACATCGACGGTATCGCTACAGGTGGCCACGATGTGGCCGAGATCAATCAATATCTCGGAATCTCTCCCACTTGGTATGATGGAACCTCAGTGGGGGGCTGTTCTTTCATTGCTTTGGTTCGCCATGCGGCCGCGGCGATTGAGGCTGGGCTGTGTACCACTGTCTTGATCACCCATGGGGAAAGTGGACGGTCCAATCATCGATCCCATCGCCCAATTATGCCGTCCATGCAGCAACAAGAGTTTGAGGCAATCTACGGTCCTCTCTTCCCGCCCCTGCGTTTCGTTCTGCCTGTCATGCGCAAAATGAAGGATGAGGGATTAACCGAAGAACAGATTGCGATGGTGGCCGTGATCCAGCGGGAATGGGCCGCGCTTCATCCGCGCGCCACAGCGCGGGAACCAATCACGGTTGATGATGTCCTGAGCTCTCGCATGATCGCCTATCCGTTCCGCAAGCTTATGTGCTGCCTGGTGAGCGACGGCGGTGGCGCGCTTGTGCTGACATCGGCGGAGCGAGCGAAGGACTTTCCGACCAAACCCGTGTACCTGCGCGGTATGGGCGGGGAAGGCGCCGAAGGGCCCATGGTTAGCCAAATGGAGAGTTTTACCTCCTCCAAAGCCTTCCGTGTCTCCGGAAAGCTCGCCTTTGAAAAGGCCGGCATCACGCATTCGGACATAGACCATCTGATGATCTACGATGCATTCGCGCATCTGCCGATTTACGGCCTGGAGGATCTGGGTTTTGTGGGGCCTGGTGAGGCGGGGCCATTTATCGCAGAGGGCCACACACGGCCGGGCGGCCGCCTGCCGGTCAACACCAACGGTGGCGGTTTGAGTTATATGCATTCTGGCATGTACGGGATGTACGCCCTTCAGGAGAGTGTTCGGCAAATGCGAGGTGTGTCGCCGGCACAAGTCGCGGGCGCAAAGATCTCTATGGTGCATGGCGTTGGCGGCATGTTCTCTGCCGCCGCCACGGTCGTGCTGACCAATGAGCACAGTTGGTAGTTACTCAAAGCTGAATTTAGGCGGCGCCCGGTCGACGAAGCGGGAAAGGGCATCGCGGTGATAGCTGCTTGTCAAGCAGACCGCTTGTGCTTGAGCTTCAAGCGCTAGGATTGTGTCGCTATCGCTTTGCATGGCGCGGCTCGAGATTTCCTTTGTCAGGCGGAAGGCCAGCGGGGACGCTTGCGCCATCTGATGTGCCATTTCCACAGCCCGGGGCAAAAGTGCTTCGGCCGCATGGATTTCGAGAGCGATCCCAAGCTCTACCGCCTCCTCAGCGGTGACGGTACGTGCTGTGTAAAACAGCTCACGCGCCCGCTGGAGGCCGACAACCCGTGGAAGCGACCACATCAGACCTAGGTCTGGCACTGCACCGACCTTTGCGAAGGAGGCGCAGAACTGTGCCCGGTCGGATGCCAAGACGAGATCACCCAACAGAGCAAGAGCAAAACCGGCGCCAAACGCCGGCCCATCTACGGCGGTGATTACCGGCAAAGGCAAGTCCCGCAGACTACGAAACCAGGTTTGTGTTTCTCTCATCCGCGAAAGTTGGTGCTCTGCCTCCGCTGCTTCTCCGGATGCGTGGCGCTCCAGCATCTTCTTGAGGTCACCGCCCGCGCAAAACACGCCCCCCGAACCTGTAAGGACAACGGCCTTGAGCTGTTCATCAGCTGCGAGTTGCCCACCAATTGCTGCAAGGCCGCTTTTAATTTCAATGCTAAGCGCATTTCGAGCCTTGGGTTGGTTAAGCGTGATGACGGCAACCCCGTTTTCGATTTCTAACGTCACCGCATCGGTCATGACGTGAGCAACCTTTTTATTTCCATCTTGTCGATCTTGTTAGCCGGCGTCAGCGGCAAGGCCGTGTCCCAAATGTGCACCTCTTTTGGCACTTTGTAGCCGGCGATACGTTCCTTGCAGTGCAAAATAAGATCGGCAGCGGTCACCTGCGCCTTCAGCGTAACCGCGGCCACAACCCGCTCTCCCCATCGCTCATCGGGCAAACCCAAAACCGCGGCGCTCGCGATCGCATCATGTTGCGAAAGGCAGTTTTCTGTTTCAATCGGATAGACGTTTTCGCCACCGGTGATGATCATTTCCTTGGTGCGACCTGCGAGGTGGAGGTAGCCGTCCGCGTCCATCCATCCTGCATCGCCAGTATGGTAGAACCCGCCACGTAGTGCTGCTGCCGTTTCTTTGGGTCGGTTCCAATATCCATTCATGACATTGGGTCCGCGCACGACGATCTCGCCTGTTTCTCCGAGTTCCACAGGCTCATCATCCGGCGTTACAACACGAACATCGCAATAAGCCATTGGACGGCCGACAGAGGAAAGTTTGGGATAGCGCCCGCGCTGGGGACGATGATCGTCAGGCGCAAGAACGGACATGACCGGAGAGACTTCGGTCATACCGTAGCCTTGGCCGAAGGTGATGCCTGGAAATTCCCGAAGCAGCTTTTTCATAAGTCCCACGGGCATCGGCGCGCCACCATAGCTGAGCTTCCTGATCGAACTCAGGTCAAATTCGGCAAAGCGGGGATGGTCAAGCATCAGCTGAAACATCGTGGGCACAAGCGTCGTTGTGGTCACGCCATGGGTGTTGATCAATGTCATCAACTGTTCGACGTCAAACTTCGGTTGGATGACCATGGAAATGCCGCAAAGCGCGGCGGAAAAAACCCGGCTACCGGTCGCGAGATGGAAAAGAGGACCCGAGAGAAGCAACCTATCCTCGGCTGTGTACCCATAGGCCGCACTCGTCCCGGTTGCGTTGGTAAGCATGTTGGTGTGCGAGAGCATCACGCCCTTGGGCCTGCCGGTCGTGCCGGACGTGTAGAAGAGGATCATGCTGTCTTGATCCGACGAGCCAGAGCCATCGGGCATGGGAGGCTTTTCGGCAATTAGCTCTTCGTAGTTCAGCACGCCGCCCGTCTGCTCCCAATCGGCCAAAATGAGAGTTTCCACTGTCGCGCCAAAGCTCTCTGCCAATGGCGCAAAATGACGGTCGTAGATGAGAGCTTTGGGCAAGCAGTCTTCTAGAATGATCGTGAGTTCCGACGGCGCCAAACGATGGTTTAGCGGTACGGCAAGCGCGCCGAGCAGTGATGGCGCAAAGTAGATCTCCGTCAGCCAATGCGAGTTCAGCCCGAGATAGGCGACGCGGTCTCCGGATTTCACGCCGAGTGCAGCGAGTGCCCCGGCCAAGCCGATGATACGGTCGTGAAAGGTAGACCAATCGTGCGTCCGGCCCTCAAAAATCGTGGCCGGCTTTTGTGGCGTGTGAAACGCTTGCTTTTCAATCAGATCGAAGAGCCGCATCACGCGCGTCCAAGAAGCGAACGGCCAATGATTTCGCGCATGATCTCTCCTGTTCCGCCAGCAATGCGACCAACACGTGCATCCGCCCAAGCCCGTGCAATGGGATATTCCCACATATAACCGTATCCGCCGAAAAGTTGCAGGAGCGCGTCTAGGTGACGGCAGAGCGTTTCGGAACTGAGCATCTTGCCCATGGCCGCGTCCACAGCATCAAGCTCGCCGGCGGCGTGCGCTTCCAGACATCTGTCCACAAAGACGCGAAGCATTACTGCGTCGGCCTGAGCTTCGGCAAGACGGAAGCGCGTGTTCTGGAAGTCTGCGATGGTGCCGTCGAAGGCTTTGCGTTCTTTGACATGATCCGCCGTCCAGATTATCGCCGCTTCGAGGCTCGATGCGGCGCGGACGCATTGCATCAGCCGCTCTTGCGGGAGCTGTTCCATCATTTGCACAAAGCCCCGCCCTTCCTCGCCAAGGAGATTCCCGACTGGAACACGCATGTCGTCAAAGAAAAGCTCGGCCGTGTCCTGGGCTTTCCAACCCACTTTCTCCAAAAGCTTGTTGCCTTTGCGAAATCCCGGCATTTCGGCGGGAACAAGGATTAGCGACGTCCCTTTGCTGCCCTTCGAGGGATCGGTCTTGCAGGCGAGAACCAGAAGATCGCAATTGCCTCCATTGGTGATAAAGACCTTTTGGCCGTTAATCACATAGTCATCGCCGTCGCGGATCGCCGTTGTCTTGATCCCCTGCACGTCAGAACCAGCTGTGGGTTCTGTCATTCCCAACGCGCCGATGACTTCGCCCGTGGCCATCTTCGGCAACCACGTCTGTTTGATGTCTTCCGAACCATAATGGACGAGATAGGGAGCGACGATGTCGGAATGCAGGCTGAACCCGGGTCCCATGGCGCCAACGCGTGCCAATTCTTCTAAAACAACCATGGAGGCCAAGAAATCTGCCCCGGCGCCGCCATACTCCTCGGGGATAGCTGCGCAGAGCAGACCGTGTTCACCGGCCTTCAGCCAGGCTTTTCTGCTGACGCGACCATCCTTCTCCCACTGGTCGTGGTGCGGAACAATTTCTGCTTCGACAAAGCGTCGCACGGTGGTGCGGAACATCTCATGTTCTTCCGAGTAGATGGTGCGCTTAAACAACATTCCCTCCCGTATCGACTTACTTTCCTCACTGATAATTAGCTTGCACATGATACGCAAGCGAATTAAAAGATGGGCAAACCGAGGAGGACCGCAATGCTGGAAGGAAAAGTCGCCATCGTCACCGGGGCAGGCCGGGGGATCGGACGCGACATCGCGCTCTCGATGGCATCCTATGGCGCAAAGGTTGTGGTTAACGACCTTGGTGCCAGCGGAAGCGGCGAAGGCGAGGATGCGTCGCCCGCGGCGGATGTCGTCTCGGAAATAAAGGCCGCCGGGGGCGAGGCGGTCGCCAACTTCGGCAATGTCGCAAAACCGCAAGATGCAAAGTCGATGTTCGACCAAGCGGTGGACAGCTTTGGCACGGTGGACATCGTCGTAAACAACGCGGGCATCCTACGCGACGCGATTTTCCACCGCATGACAGAGGCCGAATGGGATGCAGTCATCGCAGTCCACCTGAAAGGCGCGTTCAATATGGCCAGCGCGGTGGCCCCTCATTTCAAGGCAAAAACCTCGGGCTGCTTCATCAACTTTACATCGACGTCCGGCCTGATCGGAAACTTTGGGCAGGCGAATTACGCCGCGGCCAAAATGGGGATTGTTGGACTGTCGAAGTCTCTTGCCTTGGACATGGCGCGTTTCAACGTGCGTTCGAACTGCGTCGCTCCATTTGCGTGGTCGCGCCTGATTGGCACCATAAAAGCCGACACAGAGGCAGAAAAGGCACGCGTTGCCCGAATAAAGGAAATGACGCCGGCCAAAATTGCGCCGCTTTGCGTTGCGTTAGCCAAACCTGGCTCAGACGTGACAGGACAGATCTTCTGCGTCCGCAACAATGAGATTTTTCTGATGAGCCAACCGCGGCCCATTCGATCGATCCATCGCAGTGATGGCTGGACGCCAGAAACGGTACTTGACCACGCCCTACCCGCACTGGAACGCGACTTTTATCCGCTTGAACGCTCTGGCGAGATTTTCACCTGGGACCCGATTTGAGCGCGGCGGCGACATCGCGGCCGACGTCGCTTACGGTAGACTACAAGCCCGTCTTCCACGAACTCGCACGGGTCCGCGCCATTCTCTTTGATGCCAAGCTTAAGCCCCATGGGATCACCATCAGCCAAGCATGGGTGCTGGCCCATCTCTGGCAGGAAGACGGCCTCAGCCAATCCGAGATTTCTGAGCGCATGGATGTGGCAACGGTGACGACGTCAAAGCTCATCGACAGACTTGAAGAGCACGGTTTCGTCCGGCGCCAAGTCGATCCAACGGATCGACGCTCGAACCTGGTCTTTGCGACGCCCGACGGGCAAGCGCTCGTCAAGGTTCTGACGAAGATTGTCTTTGAAGTCGACGAAGTGGCCAATGCTGGCATCGAAGCGCCCGAACTAGAGACCACGCTTCGCGTTTTGGGACGCATGCGAGAGAATTTAAAGACGGAGTTGGCGCGCGCTTAGCGCGTGGGTTCTATGGTTGATCGATCTTACCTTCCGCTCACTGGCTTGCGCTTGGTGGAGTTTGCCGGCATCGGACCCGGGCCTTTTGCGTGCATGATGCTCGCCGATATGGGGGCCGAGGTAATCCGAATTGACCGCTGCGATGCAGTCCATGACCCCTATGATTTCCTCGCCCGTGGGCGCCGGTCGATCGCGCTTGATCTCAAGAAGCCGGACGCTGTGGATGTCGCATGTAAGCTCATCGACGGCGCCGACGGGCTCATCGAGGGTTTCCGACCCGGGGTCATGGAGCGTCTCGGCCTTGGCCCAGATGTTTGTCGCGCCCGCAACCCTCGACTTGTCTATGGACGCATGACGGGCTGGGGACAGGACGGTCCTCTGGCAAAAGCGGCAGGCCACGATTTGAACTACATCGCGCTGACCGGCGCGCTTTGGGCGACCGGGCAAGCAGACCGCGCGCCGACATTTGCAGCAAATCTGCTTGGCGATTTTGGCGGCGGCGGCATGTTCCTTGCTCTGGGGATGGTTGCCGGTCTTCTAAAAGCTGCGCGCACCGGGACAGGCGACGTCGTGGATGCAGCCATTACCGATGGCACACATACGTTGATGAGCTTTCTTCACGCGCGCAGAGCGTCGGGAAGATGGACCGATGCGCGAGAGGCCAACACGCTTGACGGAGGGGCGCCCTGGTATGGGGTCTATGAATGTGCCTGCGGTGGCTGGATCAGCATCGCAGCGATTGAACCCCGTTTCTGGTCCGAACTCTTGCAGCTCTTGCAAATAGACGAAACGGCGCTTGGCGATCGCGCCGATCCGGCGGCATGGCGCGGAATACGCGCCCTGCTATCGGACACCTTTCGAGAAAAGCCGCGCGATCATTGGGTGGCACTCCTTGAAGGCACGGATGCGTGTTTCGCTCCGGTTCTCAGTCCTGCCGAAGCAGCGAAGCATCCGCACAATTTAGCCCGGTTTGCTTTTTCGCCGACCGGCCCCGACCAACCGATGCCGGCGCCGCGCTTCGCCGAAACAGAAGCCACTCCACCATCGCAACCCGACAGCCCCGGCGCCCATACTGACGCAATACTGGCCGAACTCGGTATCAGCTCGGCCGACATCTCGGACCTGCGTGCGAGTGGTGCGATCAAAGCGAAATAGCCCAAGGAGCCCGTACGGTGACACTTCCTGCCATCTTACAGAACCTGCGCCTGCCCTTAATCGGCGCCCCCCTGTTCATCATCTCTCGACCCGAGCTTGTAATTGCTCAATGCAAAGCGGGAATCGTTGGAACGTTCCCTGCGCTCAATGCCCGTGAAAAGGATGGCGAAAGCCTAGAAGCTTGGATCATTCACATCAAAGAAGAACTCGATCGTCACAATCAAAAGAACCCCGACACGCCCGCGGCGCCATTTGGCATCAACCAGATTGTTCATAAGTCAAACGCCCGTCTGGATTCCGACGTGGAGATTGCTGCCCGTCTAGAAGTTCCGATTTGGATCACGTCGCTTGGCGCACGGGCCGACGTTTATGAGGCCGCACATTCCGGCAATGGCATTGTGCTGCATGACGTGATCAACAATTGGTTTGCGAATAAAGCGATATCGAAAGGTGCAGACGGACTTGTGGCCGTCGCGGCCGGCGCAGGGGGCCACGCTGGTGCGCTTTCCCCTTTGGCGTTGATCCAAGAAATTCGGGCTTGGTTCGATGGGCCGCTTTATCTGTCCGGAGCCATTGCGCGAGGAGACTCGATCCTCGCGGCGCTCGCCATGGGCGCGGATGGCGGCTATGCCGGGTCCGCTTTCATCGCAACCCAAGAGGCCCATGCGGTCCCCAAATACAAACAGATGATCGCGGATTGCTCGGCCGATGACATTGTCTATTCGAACCTCTTCACCGGCGTGCACGGCAACTACTTGAAGCCCTCTATCGCTGCCGCCGGACTCGATCCGAATAATCTCGAACGCTCGGATCCGACAAAGATGAACTTCGCCGAGGATCGACAAAAGCCCAAAAGTTGGAAGGAAATTTGGGGTTCGGGTCAGGGCATCGGCGCAATCGACAAGGTCATGACCACGGCCGAGCTTGTCGGGGTTTTTTGTGAGCAATTTGAAATGGCTAAGAACCGACTCGCGGTTGAACTGGCACGGTACTGAAGGATATCACACCGTTCATATATTTATAAGTTGCTTGCTAATCATTCATACGCTATCTTTAATTCAGGTCTGCTGCTTAGCGGATTACCCAAGGGAGGAAAGATATGAAACGTTTGCTCAGCGTAGCCGCGCTCGCGACTTCTATTTCGGCAATCGCCATGGGCGCTCAAGCTCAAATGGTGCTTATCGCGAACGACCCAGGACCAAACCGCGGTGTCCGCGCAGATGCGGTAAATTACTTCAGTGATCTGCTTGCAACCGCAACCGACGGCGCAGTTTCGGTGGAAAACAATTGGGGCGGCGCCCTCTTTAGAACGACAGCGGCGGTGGATTCGATTGGCATCGGCGTGGCGGATATGGGCGTTGTGGTTGGCCCCTACGCGCAATCGGAGTTGCCTGAGCTGAACATCGGTGGGCAACCGATGCCGCCGGCAGGCCCTTGGGTGATGATGAAAGCAATGGACGACTTGTTCGCAAACAACGTCCAAATACAGGAACGTATGGCCGAAAGGGGCCTTGTATATCTGAACGCCTACAGCCTGCCGCCAAGCCTTTTCGCCTGCAACGCGGACCTGGTGCGGACGACGGACGACGTTGCTGGGGTGAGAATTAGCAATACTGGCACAACAAGTGAACTCTTTGGGCGCCTCGATGGCAACATGGTCGATATGCCAATTTACGAGGTCTATCAGTCGATGCAGACTGGCCTCATCGATTGCACCGTCACGTTTTCCTATTTTGCAGTCGCGACCCAACTGCACGAGCTATTGGCGTCGATGGCACCACTGGACCTGCCGGCAACGACGGTTGTTTTGACTGTCATGAACCGGGATGTGTTCGATGGATTTAGCCCCGAGGTGCAAGCTGGTATTCTTGAAGCAGCTTCGGGCATGGCGGATTATTATGGAGAACAGCTCCAAGCTGCGGATGACGCAGCACTGGCCGCCATGCGCAGCGCCGGTGTGGAAGAACTCAGCTTCACGGCGGAAGAGCAGTCCGCCATGCAAGTCGCCATGCAACCGAACCTTCAGGAATGGCTTGCAGATGCGGAAGCCACGGGGCTCGACGGGCAGGCGATCTATGACGAGTTCCTAGGCTATGTCGAACATTGGCAGGCCGTTTTGGACACTCAGGGCTATCCCTGGGCGCGCAGCTAAGACCACTAGGGCACCGCGTGCTTGGTCACGTGGTGCCTAGACCCGATGCTCAAGCGATTAGAATTTTTGCTCGACACTTTGGGCGCTGTCGCCGTCGCCCTGCTGTGTCTTTTGATCGTTGCCACGGTTGCGGCCCGCGAGGTTTTGTCCGTTCCCGTCCCCGACTCCATCATCTTGGTCCGCGAACTGATGGTTCCTGCGATCCTTTTCCCGCTATCGGCGGCGACCTCTAGGCGGGCTCATGTGGCAATTGACCTCTTCGCAAATCATTTTCCGGACGCCCTCAATCGCTGGATTGCCGCTTTTGCAGCGCTGGTGGGCATTGTGATTGTGGCAACGCTCGTCGTCGCGGGGTGGCAGCAATTTATCAATAACTGGAACAATGGCGCCCATCACGGCGGAGAGTTCCTGATCCCGAAATGGATCAGCCGCGCCGCCTATTTCATCGCGTTCGGTTTCGTCCTGATACGCATGATCCAACTTTTTTGGGTCGACTTGCGCGCAGCCATCATTGGCCAACCAGCCCCAGCGGAATTGTGAGCAGCTAGATGGACGTCACCCTTATCGGATACGTCGCATGTGCCACGGTGCTCATCCTGCTGGCCATTCGAGTCCCCATTGCTTGGGCCATCGGCGGCGTGGCTGTGATTGCACTCTTCCTTGTCTTTAGCTTCCGCACCGGGAGCTTTGTGCCCGATCGCGCGGTGGCGCGGACACTGCAAATCTCGTTCGCTGCGACATTCGAGCTGATCCACTCGTACAATCTATCCATGATCCCACTTTTTATCGCGTTGGGCGCGGTGGCCGAGCGCGCGGGAATTACGACAGAGATTTATGCGGCGGCCCGCATGTGGCTTGCCCGCTTGCCCGGCGGTGTCGCAATCGCTTCGGTCGCTGGTTGCGGCGGGTTCTCGGCGATTTCCGGGTCTTCGATTGCTTGTGCGTCCACGATGGGCCGCATCTGTACGCCGGAGATGCTCAAACTCAATTACGATGAGAGGCTCGCCACAGCGAGTGTGGCGGCGGGGGGGACGCTCGGCTCACTCATTCCGCCTTCTATTCTCTTTATCATTTATGCCATTTTTACCGAGACCTCGATCGCGCAACTCTTCTTGGCGGGCGTTGTCCCGGGTCTCCTTTCGCTCCTTGGCTATGCCATGGTGATCTATTTTTGGGTCAAACGTTCCCCCGAAATCGCCCCCATGCGCGCCCACGATCATTCTCGCCGAGAAAAATGGGCATCTCTGCTTAAGGCATGGCCCGCGTTTTTGCTATTTGTTCTCATTATAGGCGGCATTTACGGAGGCGTATTTACGGCAACCGAAGCAGCGGCGCTATCGCTGATATTTGCCGTAGCCCTTGGTTTGGCCCGGCGCAGCCTGCGCTACGGAGACATCGTGCCTATCCTGCGCGATGTGGCAAGCACAACCGGCGGCATCTTTTTCATTGCTGCTTGTGCAAAGGTGTTTGTGACCCTGATCGCGCTGACAGGTCTATCAAACAACCTCGTTAACGCCCTCGGTGCGTCAGACATCGGACCTTGGCTTTTCATTGCCATGGTATGCTTGATTTACCTCGTCCTGGGCATGTTTCTTGACCCTATTGGCATCATGGTTCTGACGCTGCCGCTCATGATCCCGATGGTCGAAAGTTATGGATTTAACCTGATCTGGTTTGGCGTAATCATCGTTAAGCTTTTGGAGATCGGGCTGATCACACCACCGGTCGGCCTTAATGTTTTTGTGCTTGCCGCCGCAATCGAAGAACGGATTTCGATTGGCAAGATTTTCAGTGGGATATGGCGATTTTTGGTGAGCGATCTCGCTGTGCTGATTTTGATCGTCGCAATCCCTGCGCTGTCTCTTGCCATTCCCACCTCGATGTAAGTTGCCCTTTTAGCGTTGGCCCCAATGCCGGGCCATTCGGCGCGCTGGCCTGCGCATTTCGAAGTGGAGCCGACCGACAAAGGCGCGGATCGTAACCGTCGAGACGGGCAAGCTTCGGGTTCCAGAAACTGAAAAAAGGCGAGTGCTACGGCTCTTCGCTTTTGCTTTGATTGCCGGTTGCCATGGTGACGTTCCGTTCCGGCATCAGAGGTAAAAAAACAAGTGGATTCAAATCCCAGAAATAAGCATTCCCCCCATCAATAATCTATATGTGGATTATCAATTTGATCAATATGAATGCTGACGTTAGGACAATTTTAACACTTTTCAAGGGAGCGAACAAATGACCAGCGCGGCTTTCGTCAGTCTCTTTTGCCATCGCACCTCGCTTGGCAGGTTTTCCTTGACGGCATTCGCTTTTCTTGCGGCGACATCCGACCTGGCGCAGGCCGATGGCATTCGCGTTCCAACTGATTATGAGCCCTATGCGCTTGCTCAGATCACGCCTGAAATACGCTATCCGGCGGCTCAACAACCGCCCGGCACGGTCAACAGACATGGCGAGATCGAGTACCTAGCCGACAACGTTTTCGGCATTCACTGGTATGTGGAGGCGAACGAGGCTGTTTGGCATTTCGTCACAGCGGGCGACCCCCAGGACGAAGTCATTTTGTTTATCCATGGCCATCCTGACACATGGTGGTCTTGGCATGAAGTCATGGCCTATTTGGCTGACGATTTCTACGTTATCGCTGTCGATACGCTGGGCTATGGGCAATCCGATAAGCGCCTTGAATTAGACCTGACCTATAGCGCTGTGGCCACCGGTGTCGGCGCGCTCATGTCGGAGATCGGCGTGGAGACCTTTAACGTGGTTGGCCATGATCGTGGGGCGATCATCGGCGATCACATGGTGTCGCAAGACGACATCAACCCGCGCATTCTTGCCTATCTGCGTATGCAGCAATCCGCGGACAAACCCCATGGTCTGCCAAGACCGGACCACGAAGGGATGACAGATGTGTCTTTTCACACCAATCCCAACCTCATCCGCGATCTGTACGAGAGCAACTATTTCTCGGTCGAAATGAGCGAGGACCATATCGCGCGCGCCACGTGGGAATACGGATTTGAAGGCACAGCCGAAGCCGCGGCCGTGCGCTATTCGGATGCTAGCTTTGATCGGGAGTTGGAGCACCGACTTGCCGAGGTCTTTCCGCGCATGACGATGCCGGTTGTATTCATGCAAGGGGCCGATGATCCCGGACAGCGCCCCGAGGAATACTGGCAAACGGCGGACATGGTGCCAAACGGTGAGGTTTTGATCGTGGATGCAAACCACTTCATCCAAGCTGAGCGGCCCGACATCGTAGCCGAAGCTGCCCGCGAGCTATTCGAATAGGCCAACCCAATTCGATCACGCGCATTTGGGTGATGACCACGGCACCCGAACGCACGACCCAATGACGGCAAATTCAACTCCGTTTCCCGTATGAGGACCAGATGATATCCAAATCGCTCAACCTAATCCCCGCCGTCCTGGCCGTATGCGCGAGTATGGCAACCGCGCAGGAGAACGATCCGTTCGCGCCGCCCACACGCGCGTGGGAGCAAGGCTCGATCTATAGGAACACGGTCCCGACGGACTTTGAAACGCACATACTTGCGGAAACGGAGGCGGAACTCGAAATCGCGCAGCGCGTGCTCGATATCTACGAGATTTTTGTAACGGGGGCGACAGATGAGAACCTCGCGCCATACATCTCGGACGAATACATCCAGCACAGCATCTTCCTCCCCAATGGCCGCGCACCGCTGGCCGAGCTGTTCGGAGGGTCCGTCGAAGAGCGCGACATTTCCATCGACATCCACCGGATCATCGTCTCTGGAAACTACGCCTTTGCCCACGTTAATTTCCGCAACCTCGATCACGACGATCCTCGTGATCTGGGGATTGCGGCCGTGGATATGTACCGCTTCGACGAGGAAACGGGTCTGCTAGAAGAGCATTGGGACGTTCTGCAAAACGTGCCGTCCCATTCCCCCAACCCAAACACTATGTTCCTGCTCGCCGAATAAGAGAGGCCCATCCTATGCGCTTGCACTCACCTTTGTTGAGCACAGCCCTATTTTGCGTGACTTTTGTGCCGCCCGTGGCACTGGCCGACACGGCGCCTGCACCGCCTGCTGCGGACCAGGCGATGCAGTACTATGACCGCCATCTGATCGACATCAGTAACCTGCGCGATTTTTATGAAGGGTTGCTCACCGCAGATGCGATGATCCATCGCGATGCCTTCTTTGACAGCACGACCAAGTGGATGCTTACGCTGCGCCAGATGATCCTCTCGGGCAGCGGCCATCACACCGCACGAAGTGCGTATCAGCTGTCGCTGATGGGTGTGCCGCTGGACGAGATCCACGCTATCTTCGATCCCGACTATGTCGACAACATCGAGGACCCACGCCTGCAAGCAGCCTTCACTTATATCGATGTTATGGGCAGCTACCCGATCACGTCCTCGGCTGATATCCACGCGCTGTTGCGCACCAACTATACCGACCGCGCAATTGCAGAGCTTATGCAGCTTGGCGCGATCAATCATGCGTCTGCAACGCATGACGCGATCCTACCCATCGTCACCGACCAAGAAACGGTGGATTGGGCCACTGAGAACCTCGCGGCAGTCGGTTGGGAATTGGGTCACAACGCGCCGACTTCGCCTGAGGAGCAGCGGACGAACCCGTTTGTCGGCGATGCTCAAACCGGCTTCGTGGCAGAGATCGACGCAACCTGGGTGCGGGACGATTATGGCGCGGTCGATCCCGTTCTCGAAACCGATTGGCTTAACTTCATCACCGGTTACGACGTACCGATTATGACCTTCGACGGCGATGGCGACGGGATCGAACAGCCCTTTGATGCGTTCCCAAGCACTCTGCTGCAATGGGAGACCGATGAAGTCCGCGCAGCCAACCTGCCGCCGGATGACACGCCTGCATTTGACGTGGCCGCCTATGACTACGACTACTACACCGGTCCGCCGGAGGTGAACTCAACCGTTCCCTACAGCGACCGCAACATGTTTGACACGTTCTGGGACCGCGGCGCCGCCTTTGGCACGCTGGCGATGGACGAATACCTACTGCAGCGCGAACGAAGCATGGATTTCGACGAGATCTGGTCGATATTCTTCGTCTACCAACTCGCCTCTGGCTGCGTCCATTGCCAAGCTCACGGTGCGTTTGGTATTTGGGATTATACCGAAGCGGACAACTTTTGGTCCGAAATACCGGAGGACGAACGGGCGCCCCTTATCGCCTATATCCAATCACTGATGGATTTCGAGCGGTCGGATCAACTGGCGGATGACCCCGGGTTTTTGGCAGCACTCCGCTTTGCTCGAGATGCGGGGCGGTTGCCTGCACGTGTGACAGCTGCGCATATCGAGGAGCTAAGGCGCTACTATTCGGATCGCCAAGTGCAAGAGATCCTTGCGATCCCGGTGGTCACGTCCTGGCTCTCGGGATCCATGCAATCGGTTGCGGTTGTCACAGACCAGCTCAGCATGTCCTGGTCACTTCGGAACCTTGGCCCGGTGGGTTGGTCTCCGGGGGTCCACCTCGGCCTGCCCAGCGAGCAGCGCCCATACCACATGAGCGAACTGGCCGACCTGATCATTTCCGAAATCAATATCGGAAAGGTCCCAGATTCGGCTACGGAGTGGAATGGCGCGTTTACGCCACCGGCAATGGATGCGGATAATGACGGCGTCGAGGATTTTTTTGACGGCTTCCCGGATGATCCAAGCCGTTGGGCGGATACCGATGGCGACGGGATCGAAGACAGTTTGGATCCCGATATCGACGGTGATGGGCTGGAAAACGCGGCCGAGCTTGCGGAGGGAACCTTCCCCTACAAGGCCGATTCCGACGGCGATGGCATAGATGATCCCACCGAGATTGCGGCAGGCACCAACCCGCTGGATCCCACGCTCTACTAAGAAAATTGCCCCCGGATTTCATTGATCCGGGGGCACACGTTCTCTGCCGTTTCGCGAGACTGACTTTCCCAAAATTTCAATCGAGATGCGACCAAGAATGCGACAGATCCGTCGAAAAGTATCGAAGTTATCAGTTGCAAAATCTGCTGTTAGGTCTCTTTGCCTGGCCCTATGTTGCGCGCCTGTGGCGGCAATCGCGCAAGACCAGTCCACACCGGAGTTTCCCCGTGTGGGCGGCAACATCATATTTCGGCTGGGCTACAACGGAGATTATAATTCGGACCCACCTCTTATTGAGACCCAAGACGTTTTTCTGGATATGATCGCCAGCCCGGTCTTCCATTTCTCAGAAAGATTGCGGTTCAATACTGAAGTGCGCATGGAGACCATCGTGCCTCCGGTGGACGACCGCGTTTTCGAAGACGAGGGCATTTTCGCACGCATCCTGCAACTGGAATACGATGTGACTGATCGTCTCTCGATACATGCTGGCAAAATGACACCCGACTTTGCGCGCGCCTCCTTTTGGGTGCCGGGCATGTTTGGAAACAGCTACAATAGAGAGATTGAGCTTATCGACCAGGTTGGTTTCGGTGGCTCCTACAGGTTTGGCGGTCGCGGAAACCACACGCTGTCTTTTAATACTTTTTTTGAAGATACGAGTTTTACCTCCGCATCCCTTATAAATAACCGGGGCGGAACATCCCTCGAAGACGGTGGCGCCAGTAATACAGAAAGCTTTGAATCCTTTGCATTTTCCCTGGAAGGCAGCGATATCGAGAGATTTCCGGGCCTGACATACAATCTCGGTTACGTGCACCGTGCACAGGGCGTGGATGGGGTTGCCGATGAAAACGGTGTCGTCGTGTCATTGATGCAAAGCTTTGACACAACCAGGGGAGAAAACTGGACCCTGATTGGAGAACTTGCGGCGCTCGAGAATTTTGAAGGTTCAGCGGATGACATTGTCTATGCCAGCGCGGGCGTCGTTTACCGGCAGGATCGCTGGATGAGTATTTCATCGGGAACGTTTCGGCCCAGAAACGTCGAAAACGGCGAAGACTTCGACGACGATTATACCCTACAACTCAGCGTCGAATACGATCTCGGCCAAGGCTGGTCCGCCGCGATCGGGCATGAGTGGAACAGGGAAAGTGGGGCCGACAATCAAACCCTCGGTCTAAGACTATCCAGGGTGATCGATTTAGGGTGATACGCAACGCGACGTAAAGCCATCCCAAACCAGCACGGGCCGACAGTTAGCTGAGCGGTGAATAGAGAAATTATTGACCGCCACCGCATTCGCCATTTTCCTCGGACCAATGACGGGCAATGTCTCATTCTCCCTCTTGTCGAAGATCAGCAGACAGCAAAAAATGCCTTACGTCCGTATCCGAAGCTCAGGCGGCAGCTCAGACTGTGTGCTGTGACCGAAGACGCCTGAAAAATCCCCTAACCTCATCGGGTGTTGACCTTTGGATCGCGCCGTCAGCGACCTCCTGCTGAGACCAGATCCACGTTGCTGCGGGATCATGAAGCATCGCCCAGTCCCCAAAAGCGCGCTCGGCCTCTGCTTCATTTACGAGAAGGGTCACTTCAAGATGGCGGTCGTCGCGCTTGATCCGCGCATAGGTTGCGCGAACACGATCCTCCGGGCCTTCGAGCCATTGAAGGTAGATGTCGCTTCGACAGATCAGGGCGCCGGTAATGCCGTCCCGCTCGTTGGCGCGCCGCGCATCCAAGAGGATGCCGTTTAGGATCGCTGAGTCATAGCCGAAAGGGCGAGAACTATAGATTAGTCGGAACAAGGCCAAAATGGCATCCTCCTTTGGGAAGGCGTTTGTCGTTTTCGTTTACTATCGGAATCTTCGCCGCGTCGCACCAAATCGGTTGTCGCCGAAACAATGCCGCACTTGCGTCGAAGGGCGGCTCAACCGGTGATCTTCCAGACCGAGGCCGCATCTGGGGCCGGAGGCATCGCAACGGACGCATCGAAGCGTTGCCCAACAAAAGGCTGATCGCGGCATGCCGCTTTGTCCGCGAATTGCAAGTTTGCCGCCTGGTTTATTTCGCGCGTGCCACGGACGTCCAGACTGACGGGCCGCGCCGTAGCCATGATCATTGAAGTCGAACGTCCGTTAAGGGGCGCAAACGAGAATAAACCGATGCCGCTCCGCAGGGGTACTTCCGGTTGTTAAAACCAAACACAGCGAATTTGGCAGCATTAGCCCACCGGTTGTAAGAACCGAATTGCTGTTCATGGATTGAACCTCAACTCCGCTTTGTTTTTGGCACACATGGCATGCCGCAATGCGAACAGGATGAACACGCATGTCGGGGCGGACATTTCCCTAACCGCAACGACTGCAATGCTTTTTTGCACGATCCACTACGGCGATTTCGCGCGGGCCAACAGCGGTATTGAAAAGCTGACCGGTTCCCGCTTCGTCGTAACGCACCGGGTGCGACAGGATCTGATGCGCGCGTCCCCGGAGCGCGTGACCCAAGTCTGAACGGCGCGCAATGCGGACGGCTGGAATTTTTCGGCTCAGATGCCCGAGGCGGTGCGCGCATCACAATTGCGGCCCGCGAAGTCAGAGCCCTATCTTAGGAAGTGTCATTCACCCAGGATGGTCTTCCCGCCCAAAGCGATGCGGATCAAAGCCGTGCCAATGAGGGCGGGTTCCGCCTGAGAGGACTAACTTTTCGTCGAGAAACCTCTGCGATCGTGAAAACAATTGCCAATACACGTCCCGAAAAACCCGGCGCACCCGATCCTCGGGCCAGTCCTCAGGCAGATGCTGCAAAGGCAGGCTGGGATATGCGAGAACAAGCCGTCGCACTTCATGCACAAGCAAAACGCGGCTAAAGAATGCATCTTGGGGCGTTTCGACATTCTGCGCCATGATCGCTAGCCTTTCGATGTCGCCCCACCAGGCAGCCAGCGCCTCGATGTTCCAGATCTCGGTCAGCTTCGCTGTATTGGTGAGCTCTCGCGCTTGAAAGACCGCGGTAATGGACGAGGTGAAACAGACCATGTCTGGAGATTGCAGCAGATCATTCGGCGCGACCTGCGGATGAATGAACAAACCGGGCGAAAAATGGCCAAAACCCCGCTGCTGAAGCGTGCGCCTGACAAGCTCGCGTTCGGCGGCGGTCTCCGGCTCCACGCGCACCAATAACCAAACGCCGTCCCAGCCGGGCACCGCATCCGTGTAAACACGCGCCTGAACGCGCTGCGTTTCCGGGCGATGCGCGTCTGACATCGACAGGTTGCGCCGACGACCGTCTTTTTCGGAGATAAGCCACCCTTCTGACACGAGACGCTGGATTGCCATCCGAATGGCCTTCTCCTCGAAGCCCAGCGGCATCAAGAGCTGGGGCACACATCCCATCCAGACGCTTCCATCATAGGGAAGCAGCGCGTCGCCCCAAAGGGTGACGATCAGTGACCTCAAGCGCGGCGCCGTCCTGATTTTGATCTCAAGCGCTGTTTCGATGCGGGGGACCTTCCAAGTCACCGGGCTAGACGCCCTGCCCCTTAATTACAGAACGAAGGCGCATCGTCAAAATACAACAAAATTCATGGACAATCACGAATTATGTTTTATGTTGGCCATCAGGTAGGAGAAGCTGATGTTCCCACTCACCCAAGCATTGGCGCGTTCGGCTGTGCAATTTTCCCAAGCACCAGCCATGCTGGGCGAGGAAGAGACGTGGCACTTGCATGGCAAAAGGGTCGCGCAACGCGCGGCGATCCTGGCCGCGCGCGGGTTCAGCCGAGGCGATAGACTGGCCATCATCGGAAGAAATTCCGCTGAACAGGCGCGTGTCATCCACGCCTGCTACTGGGGCGGCTTCCTTCCCGTTCCGATCAACTGGCGTCTTTCTGCACGTGAAATCGCCGAACAGCTCGCCGATTGCGCGCCGACGCTTATCGTTACGGACGAGGCTTTTGAGGACTTGTTGCCGGCTGATCTAAAGCGCAAACACGTCTTATGGCGCGCCTTGACCGATGACGCCGCCGGCGTGATTGACGCGGTCGACGCCAACGCGGATGATCCGGCGCTGCTCATCTATACTGGCGGCACGACCGGGCGGGCCAAGGGCGTTGTGCTCAGCCACGGCAATATCGTGGCCAACGCGTTTCAGGTCGGCGCGCATATGCGTTTTACCGGGCAAAGCCGGTATCTGCATGTCGCACCAATGTTTCATTCAGCCGATCTACTGGGCACGGCCGTGACGATATTGGGCGGAGCCCACGCATTCCTTCCGGAATTCTCGCCAAAGGCGTTTGTGGAGGCTGTCGACCGGCATCGCATAACCCACACGATGCTGCCGCCGACGGCGATCCGTTTTCTGCTTGAAAGCGAAGACACGCCCCAGCACGGCACGCTGAAGGTGCTCATCTACGGCTCCTCGGCGATGGACGCTGCGTCGATCGTTGCAGCCTGCGACCGGTTCGAGGACGTCTCGCTTTTACAGGGCTACGGGCTGACGGAGACATCGCCCTTGCTCACGATCCTCGGGGCCGAGGCGCATCAGCGCATCCTGTCGGGGCAAGATGTGCTGGCCGGAAGCGCGGGGCGCGCATTGGCGGGGGTCGAGCTGAAGTTGGTGGATGGCGAGGTCCTCGCACGCGGGCCGAACATCGCGTGCGCCTACTGGAACCGGCCCGAAGAGACCGCGCAATCCTTTCAGGACGGATGGTTCCGTACCGGTGATTTGGGGAGAATTGATGACGCCGGGTATCTCTATTTGCTGGGTCGATCCAAGGACATGATCGTGACCGGCGGAGAAAATGTTTACGCAATCGAAGTGGAGCGGGTGCTGGCAATGCACCCTGCCATCCGCGAAGCCGCCGTAATCGGCTTACCTGATCCGACCTGGGGCGAGACGGTAGCAGCTGTGATCGTAGCCGGCGAACAGCCCGTCGACACCGATGAAATTGTGCAGCATTGCCGGGCTCATCTTGGCGGCTTCAAAGTGCCCCGGCGTATTATCCTTCGGGATGATCTGCCCCGTTCCGCTCTGGGCAAAGTGCTCAAGCATGTCCTGAAAAAGGATGTGGAGGGCACGGCATGAAACGGCGCTGGAAGGGCGAAGCCTGGGAAGCGCCGGACGATTGGCACGAGCATTTGCCGGAGATTTCTGGAAATGAAATCAACGGCGTGGGCGAAACCGAGCCGCGCCAGCCGACACAGATCTTCTGGCATCGTCGACCGGCCGATCAACCCTTTGCCGCAACGCAGGTCGCCGTGACCGAACGGTTCAATTCGGTTCCGGCCTTGGACGATGTTTATCGATATGCCGATCGCGGACCGCGAAAACTGCCCGAGCCCGCACAGGAACGTGTCATCCAAACCGCGGAGGTCTGGACTCAGAATGTCAAAGACTTCGTCCTGGGAGAAACAAGACACAGACCGGATGGGTATCCCCTGGAGGACTGTGCTGCCGAGATTGTCGGAATTGCCGATATAGACCCGATGTGGGTTTACGAAGGATACGTGTGCGACCTACCCCGAGTGATCATGATCGGCACGGTGATGGATCACGCGCGCTTGATGCAATTGCCTGGTGACGATGAACAGGTCGAGGGCCAATTGGAGGTCGCAGATCAGTATAACCGTGGCGCGCGCGTTGCGAATTGGCTGGCGCATTGGCTTCGGTCTCAAGGATATCAGGCGCGGCCCCATGCCGGTCCTTGGGTTGGATCGCTGAATATGGTGCCCGCGGCGCTGGAGGCGGGATTTGGCGAGCTAGGGTGCCACGGGTCCATCATTCACCCGGTCTATGGGTCCTCGTTGCGCTTGGCGGCGGTTGAAACCGATATGCCGTTGGTCCCGGACGGGCCGCAGCGCTTCGGCGCGAACGAGTTTTGCCTGCGGTGCCAGGTTTGCAGCAATGCATGCCCACCACAGGCGATTAAGAAAGACAAAGACTGGGTGCGCGGCGTGAAAAAATTCTACGTCGATTTCGACGCCTGTCTTCCCTACTTCAACGAGACATATTCCTGTGGCATCTGTGTTGCTGTTTGCCCTTGGTCCACGCCGGGTAAGGGGCCGAAATTGGCCGAAATATGGAAGCTCCGCATAACTGATGAAACCGAGGAAAAGTAACTGTGCCGGCCCGTTTCAAAGAATGTGCCATCGCCGTGATGCGTCGGACGGAAAACGTTTTTTCCTTCCGAACAATACGGGACGCCAAACCCTATGGGCACGTCGTCCGGGTTGCATTGGTCCATGGGTGTCGAACAGTCTCCGAGCTGAACTACGGTGGCGCGGGTGTTGGCGAAGATGTGGTCTTTGCCGCTTCGGTCGAGCAGCTTCTTTACCATCCGACGGCAATACGTGAACCGTTCAAGTCCCAGGGCCGCCTCCGTGATCTTCTCGGGACGCCAATTTTTGGCCGGCTCAATCCAGACGCCTGCCAAGCGATGTTGCGCGGCAGCCTAGCAATGCTGATCGAATGTCGGGGCCTTTTTGAAGATCGCCGCTTTACACAAGGCTCGGGGAACGGGCCGGGAACGTTCGCCGTCGAAAAAGCGTGTGCCGAAGCATGACATATGTTGTCACCGATAACTGTATCGCCTGCAAATACACCGATTGCGTCGAGGTTTGCCCCGTTGATTGCTTCTATGAGGGTGAGACCATGTTGGTCATCCATCCCGACGAGTGCATCGATTGTGGAGTCTGCGAGCCCGAATGCCCGGCCGATGCAATCCGGCCAGATACGGAACCCGATATGGACCAATGGGTGGATTTCAATCGGAAATACGCCGATGCTTGGCCCGTGATTACGACCAAGAAAGACCCGCTGCCTGCCGCCGAGGACATGGACGGCAAAGCAGACAAACATCGAACACACTTTTCGCACGCACCAGGCCCGGGAGGCTGATGGTGACAAAGCGTCGCGTGAGACAAGCCATTTCCATGACCGGTTTCCGTACGACCCCGATTGGATTCAGGATACAAAATCCGAGACTTGGAAAAGGCAACTTGCACTACTCGCACCAACTGGGGAGATAAATGTACGTTTTTCAGTCTATCGCAAAAGCACTGGCCGAAAACGATGTGAAGACCGTGTTTGGCCTTATGGGAGATGCCAATCTCTTCATGGTCAACCACTTCGTACGCGAAGAAGGCGGGGCGTTTATCCCATTCGTCCATGAGGCTGGCACCGTGCTGGCGGCCTGCTGCTATGCACATGTGACGGGCGGGGTCGGCGTGGCCACTGTCACCCACGGACCGGCCTTTACCAATTGCATCACCGCGCTCGTCGAAGGGGTCCGAAACAACGCCCAAATTGTGCTGCTCGCCGGGGACACCGCCGCTGAGGCAAAACACAATCTCCAGAACATTGATCAACGGGAGCTGGCGAAATCGACCGGCGCGGGATTTGAGCAAGTGCGTTCTGCCGCGACCGCGGCCGAGGACATCGCGGTCGCCTTCCAGCGCTGCAAGGCGGAGAAGCGCCCCATCGTCGTGAACATGCCAGTCGATTTCATGTGGCAGGAGACCGACCACCAAGACCGCAGTCGCAAGACGTTCTCCGCCCCATCCATGGTGCCGGAAGGCGATGATTTCGATGACGCCATTGGAATGATCGCCTCAGCCAGACGCCCTTTAATCCTTGCCGGGCTTGGGGCGGCCGGCGCGCGCGCAGCGCTCATCCGCCTGTCGGAACGGCTGGAGGCACCGCTGGCGACAACCTTGTTGGGCAAAGAGATGTTCTTGGGTCACCCTGCCAATATCGGCGTGTTTGGCACATTAAGCACGCCAGGGGCCTACGACATCATCGGCAGCTGCGATTGCGTGATCGTTTTTGGCTCCAGCCTTAGCCAATTCACGACGGATCAAGGCAAGCTTCTGATAGGTAAACGCGTGGTCCAAATCGACACGGATACCCGCGCAGTCGGCGGCATTTATCAGCCGGATGTGGCCCTGATCGCAGATGCGGGGCTAACGGCGCAGAATATCGTTCACTGGCTGAATGAGGCGGAGATCACCCCGTCGGGTTTCAGCCGAGAGATCGACCCTACATCCGTCCTGAAGCACCCCGCCGGAGAGCAGCACAAGACGACCGAAGGCTTCGTGAACTTCGAGTTTGCGCTCGATCGTATGGATCGTGGCTTGCCGGCGAGGCGCACTGTCGTCTGTGATGGGGGCCGATTTGTCACCGAGGTTTGGTGCCGGATAGCAGCCACCGATCCGAGACATTTCGTGAAGAGCACGCGCTTTGCCTCGATCGGCCTTGGATTGCCCATGGCAATTGGTGCGGCGTGTGCCGATCCCGACCGGCCCACGCTCTGCTTTACCGGAGACGGCGGCTTCATGGCTGGTGGCCTCACCGAATTCAACACGGCAGTCCGCGGCAAGCTGGATCTGATTGTGGTGGTCTGCAATGACGCGGCTTATGGGGCGGAGCATATCCAGTTCAAAGACCGGCAGCTTGATCCGTCCTTGTCCCAATTCGATTGGCCGTCTTTCGCCGAGACAGCCAACGCACTCGGCGGGGTCGGACTTGAGGTTGCAAATGATGACGATCTCGAACGCGCGCTGGATGCTGTTGCAAAGCGTGACCCGACCAAGCCGATGCTGATCGACCTAAAGCTAGACCCCGACAACGTTCCGCGCATGCGTCACTGATCTCTGATCGGCTCCACCTGAGTGGTTCGCCTGCATAGTTTAGAGGCGAAGGATCAAATATGGGGACGAAACGTCACAAGCCTGGAGATATTGTCTAGCACCCTCTGTCTGGGCCACTGATTTGGCGTTTTTCTAGTAATGTTTCAGGCACCGGCGGGCGCATGCCAAGCGCCTGATGCGGCCTAGTGTGGTTGTATTGCCTGAGCCAGTGATTGGTGACGATTTGGGCCTGCTTCGTTGTCGAGAACCACTCGGCATTGAGAACCTCTCTACGCAGCGTCCCGTTGAACCGTTCGTTGTATCCATTTTCCCAGGGTGAGCCGGGATAGATACGGATCGGCTCGATGCCAACACGTCTAAGCCAGTCCTGCATCGCTTCGGCAGCAAACTCCGGCCCGTTGTCTGATCGGATGTACTCTGGGGTGCCATGACGCAGGAGCAGCGGATAGAGCGCTTCCAAGACATCGTCGGCTCCCATCTTTGTCCGGACGGTTACCGCCAACGCCTGCCGTGTGACCTCGTCCAGGACGGTCAGCATCTTGTAGCTGCGCCCATTGCTTAGCTTGTCGTGAACGAAGTCTATTGCCCACACGTGGTTTGGATGCGTGGGCCGCATTCGGATGATCGAACTGTCCTTGTGATAGAGCCGTCGTCGCTTCCGGTGTCGCTTTGGAAGCTGCAACCCCTCCTCACGCCAGAGCCGCTCGACCTTCTTGTGATTGACCCGTCAACCTTCAATGTGAAGCAACTCGGTGATCTTGCGATAGCCATATCGGCCGTATTGCTTCGCAAGCCTGATGATGGCCAACCGCAACGCATCATCGTCTCTCGGTGCTGGGCGATATTGTAGGGAGCTCCGCGCCACACCGACCACCCGGCATGTTCGCCGCTCAGACGTGGCGAGCTTCTGGCGTGTGTGAATGCTCGCCAAAGTCGCTAACGCAGAAAGCATCTCTGGCGATATCGGTACGGTCACGGCGATCGCGGAAGACATTCAAGCCATCCGCGCAGGCAACACCAAAGGCCTTAAAACAACCAGGGCTCAGCAATATGCGGCGCTTTTCGAACGCAATACCCTGTTTCTGGGGCTTCAGAGACTAGAGGGGCTGCCTTGAGACCGTCACGAAAGGCGGTGACACCGGTAAGCAAAATTATGTTAATCACATGGAGAACAAGCTGCGTTCAAGACCTCTTATTGATACAAAACAACAGAAGCGGCAGCTATGGTTGCGTAACTTGATTTACTATCAGAAGACTAAGCTTGGTGACCTGGCCGCCAAGGGTAAATGCACCGCAACTTTTGGGGGAAGCAGTTTGCGCCAATGCAAACCCTTGGGCCGTCAACGTGCAGCCTCATTCGCCAAGGCTGCGAGCCTTTCAGAATATGGCCGACCATCATCGAAGAGAATGTATTGACGCGCAACATCGATCTGGGAACGGTCTCGTTCACCGCGGCGATCCCAAGCATCCAGAAGCAAACGTTCTGCATCCGCCTTGACTTTGCATAGGCCAATTGAAGGTATCTGCTCGATCCCGCGGAAATGCTCAGAGCGTTCGAAGACCGTCCGTTGGTTGGTAATGTTTATCCCGTCGTCATAGGTCAGGGCGACGTAGTCTTTTCCGAAGATTGTCGCCTCGATCATCATCGAGGTCAGCCCGCCCACTACCAGTTCGGCGTTCATTAGAAGTCCAGGGTAATATGTCAGTTCGGGTTGAAAATGCGTCCGACGCCCGGTGCCAAAATAATGATCTGCCAGCTGCGGGTCTACATCCACACGTTGGAGACCGCGGCCGACGATTGTATCCTTGTCAGAGCGCCAAGGATGTGGGCGATAGATAATTCGCACGCCATTGAACCGGTCTGGATTGCGATTGATCACAGCCTCTAGGTGCTCAAGCGCACTTGCCTCGTCAAACGAGAGCGATGTACCGAGAAATAGGATATAGGGAAAATCAAACGGGCTAGAGATTTTCTCATCCCTTGCCCGAAAGTACTCGTCGAAACGCGGCGTCCCCAGGACACAGACCTTTGCAACGTCGAAATCCTGAATGTCTTTGGCATGTAGAGCGCTCTGATCCCCCCAAACCCCAAGAAAATCGGGTTTGAGAAGCATGACGGATTTTGAGGACAGGTTGTCCCAATTGTCGATCAAGAACATCGTCTTGATGCCCGCCCGCTTCGCATGCTGAATAACATCGTTGCCATCTGGATCAAAGGCACTGGACGGCATAACAATCAGGTTGAAGGCTGTGTTTGACAGAGCTTGAACAATGCCCTGCGACGGTTCCAACATCACAATCCGTTTGCGTCGGATCCAATGAAAAACTGGCCCCGATGCCAGAAGTCCCAGCCGAGCACGCCGGGCTGCGATACCGATGCGCTCTCGAAGAGCGTTAAGGTTTGAGGTCAGATTTGCGAGCAGCGGCCGCGTATATTTCCGTTTCGGTTCGAACATGCGATCAAGGCGAAACTCAAATGTGCTCGAGCGCTTTTGATATCGTCGCATCAAAACCTTGTAGGTTTTAAATTGCCTCTTCCGATGTCGGTGGTCGACCGGATAATAGACTATTTTCCGGCCATTCCCTTCGATTGTGTCGCGATCCTTAATATCTGCCGAGACGACGAAATGTACATCCCAATCCCGCTCCAATTGCGCCAGAGCGTCTGTCTTAAAATAGTTTCGGACGAACAGCTCCGATGAGACGACAAAGGCAATCTTTGGCTTTTCCTGCACGGCGTCTATAACTCCTGGGATTTTGACCCTGCTAATCCTTGAGCCAGCAGGCAGCAACCGGTTTTGGGCTGGCAGCCTGCCGACCAATGCGCTAGCAGACGTATAAAAATCAATGGATAGGGACGGACTGCATGATCTCAAAAGTAAAGATCATCGGCGCAGGTTCAATCGGTAATCATCTTGCGAACGCCTCCCGTCGGATGGGGTGGTCGGTGACTATGTGCGACATCGATCCGAGCGCTCTCAATCGGACCCGGAACGATATCTATCCAAGCCGCTACGGTACCTGGGACGATGCCATCACCCTGAGCTCTGCGGACAGTGTCGAACAAAGCGGTTTTGACCTGATCTGCGTCGGA
>JBCDBR010000007.1:0-123560 GCA_039183205.1 Pseudomonadota bacterium
CCCGGGGGTAACCGCTGCGGACTACATCATCCAAACCGCCGAACGGTTTGCCAATCCCGCTATTCGGGACACCACCCGGCGCGTGGCCTTTGACGGCTCGGCGCGCCATACCGGTTTTGTGCTGCCGGTCGTGCGCGATGCACTTGCACATCAAGCCCCGGTAGAGGGCTTGGCGCTGGTCGAGGCGCTATGGGCGCGCATGTGCGCAGGGATGCGGGAGGATGGCACCGAGATCGCCCCGAACGACCCGCATTGGGCTGCGCTGAATGCCGCGGCGCTTGCGGCGAAATCCAACCCTCTGGCCTGGCTCGCACAGCGCAGCCTTTATGGCGATATCGCGGATCAAGCGGCTTTTGCTACGCCGTTTAAGGCGCAGCTTTCGGCCCTGTGGCAGCGTGGCGTACGACCGACGCTTGCCGCATATCTAGCGCGCTGAGCGCCAGCCCTCCGACAAAAGCCGCGCAGTCTCCGCGATCAAACCCGGTCGGACGGCCCGCGCGATGGCAAGCCGGTCGTAAAGCTCGGGCGCGTCTCTGAGCGTTGCGCGCAAGTGTCGACCATAGGCTTGGCGCATTTCGGTGCCGATGTTGATTTTAGCCACGCCGAACTCTTCTGCCAGCCGCACCCGATCGGGCGATGCAACGCCAGAGCCACCATGGATGACCAGCGGCATGCGCGCCGCATCGGCTAGTTTTTGGGCCAAATCCCAGTCAATCTGGGCCCCGGGCTTGTCCTGTAGATGCACGTTGCCCAAGCTGACCGCCAGCGCGTCGATATCGAGGGAGGCCATCGCGGCGGCATCGGCTGGATTGGTTCCGGTTGAACCGCTGCCATCGGCGTAACCCACAATCCCGACCTCTGCCTCAACACTTGCGCCCACCATGCGCGCCGCGCGGACAACTTGGCGCGTCACGTCGAGGTTTTCGGCAAGCGGCAGCGCCGAGCCGTCATACATCACGCTGCTAAAGCCTGCATCCAGCGCCGCCCGGCATTCGGCGAAATTGGCGCCGTGATCGAGATGCGCCACGACGGGCCCCGCGGACCGTTCGGCCAGATGGCGAAACATCGCGCCCCAGATCGGCACTGGCATATGCGCCCGGGCCCCGGGGCCGGCGGATAAAATAACCGGCACACCCGCCAATTCGCCCGCCGCCACAAAGGCTTCGGCATCGTCCCAGGATAAACAGACCAGCCCCACCGCATAGCCACCCCGGGCCCGCGCCTCGGTCAGCACCTCAGATAGGGTCACCAGGGGCATTACTTGAACTTCGCCACCATGTCCTTGATCCCAGGGATGGTTTCGACCTGGTAGGCATGCGTGGGTTGAAAGAACTGAACTAAGGGGCGTTGGCTGAGGCCGGCCAAGATGGTGAAGTAATACATCTCATAGCCCGGGGCCGCGACGCAGGGGTGATAACCGGTATCGATCTGGAACGTAGAGCCATCGGTGAGGTGAAAGGCCTCACCCGTGCTGCCATCTTCACGCTGAAGCAATTGCATGCCAAAGCCATGACCGGGGCGAAAACGGAAGTTGTAGACCTCGTCATGCCGCGTCTCATCGGGCAAGCGATCGGTGTCGTGCTTGTGCGGCGGAAAGCCTGACCAGCCGCCGGCGCCGACGGTGAATAGCTCGCTGACGAGTAGGCGGCCCACCTTACCGGGCGGGTTTTGCCCTAAGATGTGCTTGATTTTACGATGCGTTTTTGTGTCGTCCGATCCGTATTGCACCGGATCGATGTCACCGGGCAGCACCGCAAAAGGCTCATAGACCTCGTCAAATCGCGCGCCGCCGACAAAGACCTCGGCCTCGGTCCGTGCCGTGATCCGAGCCATTTGGCCCGACGGGACATAAACGCCCGATGGCTCGCCATCCCAAACGTCTGCGCCGCGAAACCCGATCTCGGGTGCGCGAAAGCCATCAATCTCGATTTCCACACCGCCGGTTGCCGGCACGATGCATGTTTCATAGCCGGACACATGGCTGGTCACCGTCTGACCCTGAGTAAGCTTCAGAATATTGAAATAGCATAACGGTGTGATTGCATCGTCGACGCCGACGATTGCGTTGTTTTTGTTGTCAAAAGGCGGTTTATGCATCTCGCTCCTCCCGCGATGCGATGAAAGCTTCGGTCTCGGTCCGGTCCGGCATGGCATTGGCACAGCCGACACGCCCGACCACAAGCGCCGCCGCGGCTGCGCCAAAGCGTAGCGCATCTGCGATGTCGCCGCCCTCGAGCAATATCGCCAAGACGCCGCCCAAAAACGCGTCTCCCGCCCCGAAAGGTTTAAGGGCTGTGACCGGATAGGGCGGCACGAGTTCCTGCCAAACCCCATTTTCGACAACACGCGCGCCTTGAGCGCCCATTTTGTAGATAACCAGCGCCCCATGGGATCGGGCGGCGGCATGGTCTTGCCCGGACTGGCCCGGTGCTGCGGTCTGTGCGAATTCTTCGTCATTGCCAACCAAGATATCCGCAACCTCCATCGCCGATCCGTAGACTGCGCGCGTTGTCTCAAGATCGGGCCAGGAATACGGACGATAGTCGAGATCGAGAATGCGTGTCCGGGCCAATTGCAACGCCTGCAAGCACGCGCTGCGGCTGGGCTCAGCCGCGAGGGCCGTGCCGGTGACGACCAAGGCACGGGACGCGCGCAGCATATCGGAGGGCAGGGGGGGCAAAGCAAAATCAGCCGCGTTGTTGCGGTAGATCACCGTGCGAGACCCTTCGGCGATCGTTTCGGCCAAAGCCAGCGACGTGCGGGCATCCCCGCCCACCGGATCGGGCGTCAGATGGGTGATGCCAAAGCGCGCCAATTGCCGTTTCACAAAATCGCCGACCGGATCGGCGCTGACCGGCGCGGCCAAGCCGACCTTGGCGCCGTGTCGGGCCAGGGCGACGGCTATATTGCCGGCCGATCCCCCCATATCGGTGAGCATGCTTTGCGCCTGATCGGTGGGTGTGCCGGCTGGGGCTGGATACAGATCCATACCGGCCCGACCGACCACGATGGCGTCAAAACGCGCGCCCTCGACCGCAGCAATCACGCCCATGCGGCAATGACCGCGTCAAAGGTCTCCGCCATCATGGCGCGGGCCGTCTCGTCGTCGATCTGACCGGCAAACCACGCATCCGCGGCCGCGCCAAAGATCGTGCGCCCAATGGCAAAGCCTTTGCAAAGCGGCTGCGATTGCGCGCGTGTGATGCTGCCGGTCACCTCATCAAGCGGCGCGTTGAGGCCCAACAGAAGAATACCCCTGCAATACGGATCATTCTCGGCGATCACCCGGTCCCAGGCAGCCCAGCTTTCGGACCAGTGATCTGCCTGAGGCGCGGCTAATTTCCACCAATCCGGCGCGATACCTGCGCGGTAAAGCTGCGCCATGGATTGCGCCACCGTATCTGCCGCCACCGCCGTGCCTGCCGGTGGGATGAGTTCCAACAGCAGCTCCAAGCGCCAGGTCCGGGTCGCCTCGAACAGTTCCCGCAATGCCGATAGCTGGACCTCAGCCAATTCAGAGGCATCGTCTGGATGGGTGAAACAGAGGCATTTGATCACTTGGCTGCGCGGCACCTCGCGCAGGAAATCGGCAATGTTGGCCCCGCCTTCAAACCGGAGCGGCCGCGAGCCGGGCCACTCCACCGGCGTTGCCAACCACAGCCCACGATCTTCGATGTCTTCCAGCGCGCGCAGCCCCAAACGTCGATCGCATAACGCGCCGAATTGTTTGTCGGGGTGGCGGGATTGGGCCGCGATCAGGACATCGGCGCAGAGCGATTTGAAGACGCCGATGCGCGCGGGATCTCCGCATAAAGCTTCCAATTGAGACCGGTGATCAAAAGCAAAGGCCAAGACCTCGGGCCAGTGCCCTTGACGTGTGGTCGACCAGTGCAATTGGTTGAGCGCCGGGTCCTCCCGCAGGCGAAAATGTGCAGAGCCCGTTGCCATGAACCCGTCAAGCTCCACCCGGCTGGGATAGCTGGGAGCACAGGCATGGCGGCTGACGGCAAAGGCACCGCAGGCATTGGCCATGCGCCCCGCCTCGTACCAGCCGCGCCCCTCAAGCCAGCCCGTCACAAGTCCGCCCATGAAAGCATCGCCCGCACCCAAGACGTTAAAGACATCGACCGGAAAGCCCGGGACCATCAGACCGCCATCGATCTTATCCGGGATGGTGCCGTCGAACACGACGCAACCATCTGGGCCGAGTTTGACCACAAAGGTGGCATCGGTCAGCTCGCGCAGCGTTTTGAGGCAGGTGATGGTGTCGGTCGCGCCACCGGCAATGTGGATCTCCTCCTCGGTCCCGACCACCACATCAAGATGCGGCATGATTGTCTGAAGATGCGCTGTCACGCCGTCATCGGCGATAAATCGGGTCTCGCCATCGCCTTTACCGGCCAGCCCCCAAAGGACTGGGCGGTAATCAAGATCGATCCAGCGCGACGCACCGGCCTCTGCGGCAAGCGCTAGGGCGCGGAGGCTGGCTGCTTTTGTACCTTCGGTGGAAAAATGCGTGCCAGAGGTCACAACCACGCGGGCCCCGCCTAAGGCATGCTGGGGAATGTCGGTCGCCGCGATGGCCATATCGGCGCAGTCTTCGCGGTAAAAGATCAGCGGAAACTGATCCTGATCGCGAATGCCGAGCAAGACAAGCGCGGTCAGCCGGTCCGGGTCGGTGATGACAAAATCGGTATCGACGCCTTCGCGCGCCAATTCCTCACGAATGAATTGGCCCATCGCGTCGTCGCCAACCCGTGCGATCAGGCGGGTCTTCGCCCCCAGACGGGCTGCGCCGATGGAGGTATTGGTGGGCGATCCGCCAATATATTTCGAAAACGACCCCATATCTTCCAGTCGGCCGCCGATTTGGTCGCCATAAAGGTCGACCCCGGCGCGGCCCAGAAAAATCGCATCGATCTGGCTCATCCGTTGTGTCCTTTGGATTGGCATAACCGGCCATAGCCCGCCGCAAGCGCCTGCACGGTCACCAAGGCTCCCACGCCGCTGCGAAATCCCGCATCATCGCCACGGTCGGTCAGCAACAGCGCCCGTGCCGCCGGCGCGATGGGGCTGACGACGCTGTCGGTGATGGCGATATGGCGCACACCACGATCGCGGCATAAATCCACAGTCTCAATGGTTTGCGGGGTATAGTTGGGAAAACTCAGCGCCACCAGCACATCGTCAGGCGTGACGGTGGATGTCATCGCCTCGGTCATGTTGCCACGCGCGGCCAATTGGTTCACCGCGGCGCCAAACCCCGACAACAAATACGTCAGATAGGCCGCGATGCCATAGGCTCTGCGAAAGCCCAAAACATGGATGATCCGCGCCTCCGCCATCAACCTTGCGGCCCGGTTGAGATCGGCATCGGCGGGCAGATCGGCTAGGCTGGCCTCAGCCAAGGTCCGAAACCGGGCCACATCGCTGCTGTCGCTATTGCGGCGGTCGAGGCGGTCAAAATAGTTCGATGGCGTCCCGAGGGTCAGTGCCTCGCGCAGGATGCGCTGTATCTCAGAAAAACCCTGATAGCCAACCGCCTTGGAAAACCGGATCACCGAAGACGGTTGCACGCCGATTTCGCCCGAGATTTCAGCGATGGTCATGAGAGCCGCGCGATCGGGTCGGTCGAGCACGAAACGATTGATGATCTGCAATTGCGGCGGCAGATCGGCATGATGCCCCTGCAACCGCGTACGCAGATCATCGGGCGTGGTCATAGGCTCAACCATTCCCGGGCTTCCGACGCATCTTGGATCGCTTGCAGCGCCTCTTCAAACACCAGACCATCGGCAAAATTCGGGTAGGCTTGATCATCTTCGAGGATCGCCCGGACGAACTCGCCCGCTTCGATGATCTTCATCTCGTTAAAGCCGATATGATGGCCGGGCGCGGGGCAGAAATTACCAAAGGGTGGATGCAACGGGCCGATCAAGACCCGCTTGAAACCGTTCCGGTCGGTATCGGCGAAACCGCCCTGTCGGTCGCCCATCTCGTAAAGATGAAACTCGCCCATCGCTTCCTGATCGAAGATGATCGCGCCTTTGGTGCCGGTGATTTCAAAACCCAGGTTCATTTTGTGACCCTGACCCAGCCAAGACGTGTGCAGCGTGAACATCGCACCTGATTTAAAGGTTCCAATGGCCGAGAATTGGTCATCCGTCTCCACAGCTTTCATCTCGCCGGTGGCCGGGTCGGGACGTTGGCTATGCACCGTTTGGAGCCGCGCGGCGATATCGGAGAGCGGGCCACAAAGCCAAATGGCCATCGAGACTTGGTGACTGCCCATATCGCCCAAGGCGCCTTTGCCGCCGCCGGCCTTGGTCAAGCGCCAGGAATGCGGCGCGCGCGGATCGCACATGAAGTCTTCGGTATAAACGCCTCGGAAATGGACGATATCGCCGATGACGCCTTCCTCGATCAGCCGTTTGATGGCCAGCGTGGTCGGGCTTTTCATGTAATTGTAGCCCAGCATGGTCTTTGATCGGGCCGCTTGCGCCGCGGCAACCATGGCGCGGTTATCTTCCATGCTGGTCGCCATCGGCTTTTCACACCAAACATGCTTACCCGCGGCCAACGCCGCCTCGGCCATCTCGCGATGCGCAAAGTTCGGGGTGCAGATCGAGACGACGTCGATATCGTCGGCCTCAACAACGGCGCGCCAATCTTGTGTCGTTCGCCCAAACTCAAACCGCGCGCCGTTTAGCGCCAGACTATCTTCGGACATATCGAACAGGGCGCGCAATTCGACATCAATCGGCCAGTTGAAGATGGACTTTCCGTTCCGCCATGCAATTGTGTGCGTGCCGCCCATGAACCCCATGCCCAAAACGCCGACACGCAATCGGTCCAGACCGATCTTGTTTTCCGGCTGGCCGGCAATCGTAATGTCGCGCTTCATGTCGTGATCTCCAGGCCGGCATTTCCGCAGGCGGCCACGATGTGGTCGTAACCCATCTTTGAATAAGCGTAGGGCGGTGCTTTGGCCGGGTCTTGCTCGGCCTCAACGACGATCCAACCGGCGTAATCCATCGCTTTGAGCCGCCGGGTGACATCGCCGAAGTCGATGCAACCATCGCCAGGAACGGAGAAGGCGCCAGCCACAATCGCATCCAAAAACGAGCGGTCGTTTTGCCGAATATCGGCGACGATATCGGGGCGGATGTCTTTGTAATGAACGTGGCTGATCCGCTCGGCCCAATTGCCCATCACCCGCATCACGTCACCGCCGCCAAAGAGCATGTGGCCTGTGTCAAAGCACAGCTCCACTTCGGGTCCCGTGGCCTCCATCAGCCAATTGGTATCGTCCTCATCCTCGATGATCGTGCCCATATGGTGGTGATAGGCCAGTGCCATGCCCCGATCGTTCACCCATTTGGCAATTTCAGTCAGCTTTTTACCGTAAGCCGTCACCTCGTCGCGGGACAGCTTCGGCCGGGCATTGACCGACATGCCGGGCAGGCCCTGAACGGTATTGGAGCATTCGGCATAAACGATGCACGGCGCATTGAGCGCAACGAATTGGTCCACCTGTGCCGCAATCGCCTGCGTCTCGGCAGAAAAATCGTTCTCAAGTAGCGCGCCCGAGCACCAGCCTCCGCAGAGCGCGATATTGGCGGCCTCCAGATAGGCGCGCAGCCCGTCTGTATCGCCTGGCATCCGCTGGCCACGCTCGACACCGGTATAGCCGATCTCTCGCGCCTCGCGGAGGCATTGCTCCATCGTGTAGGCCGCGGTCAGATTGGGAAGATCGTCGTTTTGCCACGCGATCGGAGAGATACCGATTTTCACTGCCATTTCAGATCCCCACGCGCTGCTTTACGCGGTTTTCCTCGTGCTCGGCCTTGGCATCCCGCACGTCTTGACGGGGCGACACTTCGGGCACGCCGACATCCCACCAGCTATCGCCACCGGTCCAGTCATGGCTTTGCACCTTGATTGAGATGACGCATGTCCGCGGTGCCGCGCGCGCCTGCGCAAAAGCGTCTTTAAGCTCTGCAATCGTTTCGACCGCGAACGTGTCGGCGCCCATTGCTGCACTATGGGCGGCGAAATCCGGCATGAACGGCGCCACCCCGTCACCCAGACGGCAATCCTTGATCAGGTTGTTGAAGCTTTCGCCGCCCTTGAAATTTTGCAGCCGGTTGATCACCGCATAACCGCCATTGTCGCAGACCACGACAATCATCTTATGGCCCGACAACACACTGGAATAGATATCCGAATTCATCATCATGTAGCTGCCATCGCCGACAAAGACGATCAAATCCCCAGCCTCATCCTCCGCCTTGGCAATCGCGGCACCCCATCCGCCAGAGATTTCGTAACCCATGCACGAATATCCGTATTCGCAATCGTAAGAGCCGTGCGATTTCGCCAGCCAGCCCTTGTTCATCTCGCCCGGAAGGCCGCCGGCGGCGGTCAGAACCCGATCTGCGGGCGTTGCGGCATCATGGATTGCACCGACCACTTCGGAATAGCGCGGCACGTCGTTTGTAACGGCGCGGCGACCGTCGAGATAGCTGCGCCACGTGGCCATCGCGGCCTGCGCTTGGTTCAACCGATCAGCTGGCGCCCGCCAGTCGCCCAAGGCGGCATCGAGTTCTTGCAAGCTGGCCTTGGCATCGCCCACAACCGACACCGCGCTGTGCTTGGTTGCGTCAAATGCCGCGGCGTTAATCGAAATGAGCTTAACCGCAGGGTTTTGGAAACAAGACCAAGACCCGGTGGTGAAATCCTGAAGTCGCGTGCCCACACACAAGACGACATCAGCATCTTCTGCCAGTGCATTCGCGGCACTGCTGCCGGTGGGCCCGGTCAAGCCGATGCCATGGTCATGCGTGTCCAGCACCGACGTCTTTCCGGCCGTTGTCTCGGCAATGGGAAGACCGTGGCGTTCGGCAAAGGCGTTCAACACCGCTTCGGCCCGGCTCATCAAGACGCCACCGCCCGCAATGACAAGCGGTTTGCGCGCCGATTTGAGAAGGCGTGCGGCCTCCGCGACGGAGCCTTCATCGGCGCGCCGACGCGGGATGGACCAAACCCGTGGCTCAAAGAAAAGGGCTGGGTAATCACAGGCCTCGGCCTGGACATCCTGGGGCAGACCCAAAAAGGCTGGGCCGCGCGTTGCGGGGTCTAACATCGTTTGCAGCGCTTGGGGCAGGGAGTTCATCAGCTGTTCGGGATGGCTGATCCTGTCCCAATAGCGCACAACCGGTTTGAAGCAATCGTTCACCGTCACCGTCGGATCGCCGAACTGTTCGACCTGCTGTAAGACGGGATCGGGGCGTCGGTTTTGAAACGTATCCCCCGACAAGATCAGCAAGGGCAACCGGTTTGACATCGCCACCGCCGCCGCCGTGACCATGTTTGTCGCACCCGGTCCAATCGACGAGGTTGCCACCATGATCCGCTCACCCCGTTTGGCCTTTCCGTAGGCAATACCGGCCAAGGCCATGCCCTGTTCGTTTTGCCCCCGCCATGTCGGCAACGTGTCTTGAACACGTTCGAGCGCCTCGGCGAGGCACGTGACATTGCCATGGCCGAAAATGCCAAAGACGCCAGCAAACAGCGGTTGTTCCGTCCCGTCATGCGTCTGGATTCGTTGTGCACACAGCCAATTCACGAGGGCTTGCGCCATCGTCAGTCGCACCGTCTCCATGCCGATTCTCCCTTCCTATGGAGGGGTTTACCCCAATCATAGAATATTTATTCTCTTTTTCTGTTTACACAGAATGGATTTGATGTTCAAATTTTTCCGTTATCACCGTTATCGTCGCGCGCAGTGCGGCCGGTTGAACGGTGCACGACAAAAAACGTCTGGGAGGACTATATGAAGACGCTTTTGACCACTGCCGCAATCGTGGCAGTTGCTGCCGGTGCAGCTTGGGCCGACGGCCACACTGCCCCTGCAAATATTGTCGTTGTGACCCATGGTTCCGATACCGATGCCTTCTGGGGCGTCGTTCGGAACGGTGTCGAAGCAGCCGCGGACGCCATGGGGGCCGACGTGCAATACCGCAATCCGCCCTCGGGCGATCTCAATGAAATGGCATCGCTGATCGAAGCCGCCATTGCACAAGATCCGGATGGCATCGTGGTATCGATCCCGGATCCCGATATTCTTGGCGGCCCGATCGCTGCGGCGGTCGAAGCCGGCATCTCGGTCATCTCGATCAATTCCGGCTCTGGCGTATCGGCCGAGTTGGGCGCGCTGATGCATATCGGCCAGCCGGAATACGATGCGGGTCTCGGCGGCGGCATGCGCACGGCTTCACTTGGTGGCAGCAACGGTGTGTGCTTCAACCATGAGCCGTTCAACACAGCACTTCTCGACCGCTGTCAGGGATTTGCCGATGGTTTGGGCCAAGACCTGAACATGGTCGAAGTCTCCACCGATTTCGATGACATTAAGAATACGGTGATTGCATATCTGACGTCCAATCCAGATATCGATTCTGTGATGGCGGTTGGGCCGACCGGTTGCGACCCGTCGATTGCAGCGATCGAAGAGATGGGCGTCGATGTCACCCTTGGGTGCTTCGATCTTGGCCCAGCAATCGTTGACGGCATCGTGGCCGGCACAGTCGATTACGCCATCGACCAACAGCAGTTCCTGCAAGGTTACATGCCGGTCGTCGTTCTGGCGCTGAACACGCGCAACGGCACGCTGCCGGGCAATTCGATCAATTCGGGCCCTGGCTTTGTTACCTCTGCCAATGTGGAACAAGTTCAGGCGCTGGCAGGCGTCGAACGCTAAGGCTTTGAAAGCCCAATAACAAAAGGGGCGCTGCCAGAGCGGCATCGCCCCAAACACCATTCCGGTTTTCGAGGGGAGGAAACCCATGCCCGCCGACGCCACGCCGCGACAGGACGAACGCATCCGAAGCGTGTCCTTCTTTCAATCCGCTCTGTCCAGGCCAGAGCTTGGCTCTGTCTGCGGCTTGATCCTGATCGTAATTGCCTTTGTCATCATGACATCCTCCGCCGGAACATTCTCGGCGATGTGGACCAACCCCACGGGCATCCAGGCTTGGGTCGAACTGGCCGCCTATGTCGGCATCCTGTCGGTTGCGGCATCGATGCTGATGATCTCGGGCGAATTCGACCTCTCTATCGGGGCCAATATCGCGCTTGCCGGGCATACCTTTGCCATCCAGGTCCTTCTGGGCGTGCCGATCCCGATTGCGGTGCTCTTTACGTTTATCGCGCTCGCAGCGCTCGGTGCTTTGATCGGAACGATTGTGGTGCGCACCGGACTGCCGAGCTTTATCGTGACCTTAGGGTTCTGGTTTGCCAGCCGCGGCTTTGCGATCTTCATGAGCCAGACCTTGTTTCAGCAGTCGCGGCTGTCAATCCGGCCGTTCGTCGATCCGCCCGCAGGCGGCGGCGAAGATCCGACCTGGATCGACAATGTCTTCGCGTTTGACCGGGCCTTTGGCTTACCGTTTGATGCTTATTTCTACTACTTCATCATCATCGCCGTGGCGGCCACCTACATGTTGCAACGCACACGCTACGGAAACTGGATTTTTGCCTCCGGCGGGGATCCGGTGGCCGCGCGCGCTGTCGGTGTCCCGGTGGCGCGGGTCAAAATATCGCTCTTTATGTTCTCCGCCTCCATGGCCTGCCTGTTGGGCGTCGTCACGGTCATGAGTTCCGGCTCGGCCGACCCGCAAGCCGGCGATTTCCGCGAGTTGCATGCCATCGCGGCCGCGGTGATCGGGGGCTGCGCACTGACCGGGGGCTATGGCTCGGTTGTCGGGGCCGTCTTTGGCGCGTTCATCTTCGCCATCGCGAGCCGTGGGATCAACTTCGTGCCGTTCATCGACAACAATCTCTTCCGCGTGATGCTGGGGCTATTGATCCTTGGCGCGGCATTGTTGAACCAAGCGCTTCGCAACCGCGTTGTGAAAGGATAAGCCATGACCCGCATCCCTACGATCGAGATCGACGGCGTCTCAAAATTCTTCGGCAATATCATCGCGCTCAAGGACGTATCCTTTGAAGTCTACCAAGGTGAGGTTACGGCACTTTTGGGCGATAACGGCGCGGGGAAATCCACCCTCATTAAGACCCTATCGGGGGTTCATAAACCGTCCGAAGGCGAAATTCGCATCGATGGGCAAAAGGTGGAATTTAACTCACCGCGCGATGCCGCCGGCGCCGGGATCGGCACCGTCTACCAGGACCTTGCGTTGCAGCCATTGATGAGTGTGAGCCGGAACTTCTTTTTGGGTCGGGAAGTCTCGAAGGGGATGTTCCTGGATTTCGATACAATGAACCAAATCACCCGGGAGGAAATGGCGAAAATCGGCATCGATGTGGCCGATCCGAGCCAAGCGATTGGGACGATGTCGGGCGGTCAGCGCCAGACGCTGGCCATCGCCAGGGCGATCTATTTCGGCGCGAAAGTGTTGATCTTGGACGAACCAACCTCCGCGCTTGGTCAAAAGCAGCAGCTTGAAGTGTTGCGTACGATCAAGCAGGTCCGCGACCGCGGCGATCTGGCGATTATCTTCATCACCCATAACGACCTGCATGCAAAGCTCGTCGGCGATCGCTTCGCCTTTCTCAACCGCGGTCGCGTTCTGGCCTCCGGCGATCGCGAGACGATCGATCTCGACAACATCCGGGAGCTGATGGCCGGTGGCGCCGAACTTGCCGAACTTGAGCACGAATTTGCGGATACGGCCTAACATGACAGCCTATTTCACCGATCCCGACGGCCGCGCGCTCGATACCTTTCTGGCAGAGATTGACCGCACGGCCCGACCCGAAGACACGCCCAATGCGGCCGAGATTGTCGCCAACGTGCCAATTTACGATGGTGCGGTGATGCGCGGGATGCTGGGCGGTGGCGGACGCGGCATGATCCTGGCGGAATGGGGGCAGGTTCTGCTGTCCGGAGCCGGCGTTTTGGCGATCCGTGGCGGCGTGGCCGATCTGGCCGCGCTCGACGCGGTCACGGCGGTCTTTGAACAGATCATCGCACGGGAAAAGGCCGAGGCTGGCGGTGGCGGCGATCACTTTGCGGCGTCCGGCGCGAATGATCGGATCTGGAACGCGCATCAAAAGCTCTGCCTGACGGCCCCGGAAACCTACGCCACCTATGCCGCAAATCCGGTGATTGCGGCGGTGGCGGAGGCCTGGCTGGGCCCGGCCTTCCAAGTCACCGCGCAGGTGAATTTGGTCCGCCCTGGGGGCGCCGCGCAAGAGGCGCATCGGGACTATCACCTCGGGTTTCAAACCGCTGAAATTGCATCTGAATTTCCGCCGCATGTCCATGCACTGACGGCCGCACTGACATTGCAGGGGGCGGTTGCGCATTCTGACATGCCGGTGGAAAGCGGGCCGACAAAGCTTTTGCCGTTTTCCCAGAGTTTCGCGGCGGGCTATGTCACCTTTCGACAGCCTGATTTCCGCGCCGTCTTCGAAGACCGATATGTGCAGCTTCCGCTGCGCAAGGGCGACCTGTTGTTTTTCAACCCAGCCCTATACCACGCGGCGGGCGAAAACCGGACCTCCGACATGCAGCGGATGGCCAATTTGTTGCAGATCTCCTCGGGCTTCGGGCGCGCGATGGAAGCGTTGGACCGCGACGCGATGTGCCGTGCGATCTATCCGTATCTGGCGCGCTATTCCGGCTCGGAACAGGCCGCGCTCATCGCGGCCACGGCAGAGGCCTATCCGTTTCCAACCAATCTCGACAGCGACCCGCCGATTGGCGGGCTTGCACCGGCGACCCAAGCGGACATCCTGCGTCAAGCGGCCCGCGAGGCCTGGGGCGCGGAGAAGCTTGACGCGGCTTTGGACAGCCTTGCTGCGCGTCGTCAAGCTTGATCTCCGCGCGCGACCCCGCCCGGCATGCGCCGCGCGCTGCCGGACGGGCATCCGCCTTGCCCCGCGTCTGATACCCGATAGTCTAGCGTTGTTGCGCCTTGACGCTTTGCTGAACGAAAGCCGGAACCTATGCCAAACCTTTTGTTGAAACCGCAAGCCAAGACCGGCCATATCCACGCCATTAGCCCCAAAAGCGTGAAGCCGGATTGTCCGAATTGGACCTATGTCGGCTTTGATGTCTACAAATTGGCCCCGGGCGATGTACTGGCCCATGATACCGGCGATCGCGAACACATGTTGGTCTTGGTCACAGGCGTCGTGACGGCCCAGGCCGGGGGGCAAGACCTTGGCCCATTGGGCGCGCGGATGCACGTGTGGGATCGTGCCAAGGGCCAGGCCCTCTACGTTCCGAACGGGTCAAACTGGCAGGTCACAGCCGAGACGGATGTTGAGTTGGCGGTGTGTTCCGCACCGGGCTTTGGAGGTCATGATATCCGCGTCATCAAACCCGATGATGCCCCGCTTGAGGCGCGTGGGACCGGAGCCAACACGCGTTATGTCAACGCCATCTGCATGGAAGAACGCGATTGGGCCGACAGCCTCCTTGTCACCGAGGTGTGGACGCCACAAGGCAATTGGTCCTCCTATCCGAGCCATAAGCACGACAGCGACGACTTTCCGAACGAGACGTATTTGGAAGAGACCTATTATCACAGGCTGAACCCGCCCCAGGGTTTCGCTTATCAGCGCGTCTATAACGACGACCGGTCACTTGATGAAAGCATGGCCGCCAGCGATGGCGATGTGGTGCTTGTGCCCGAAGGCTATCACCCGGCCGGCGCGCCCTATGGCTATGATCTTTATTACTTAAACGTAATGGCCGGTCCGCGCCGAAACTGGCGCTTTACCAACGATCCAGACCATGACTGGATCTACCAGCGCGATCTCAAAGCGTAACCTGACGCTTCCTTTTCCCCCTAAAATTCTTACATATAGCCCACATATCAGTGGCAGACAGAGGCCAAAACGGCCAAGAAATTTAGGCGAGACGCATTGAGCGGACCAAAATTCGACGATACCACGCCCGGGCCTCCGCGGCGGCTGTTTCTGGCGGCGGGCCTGGCTGCTGTGGCCGCAGGCGGTGCGGCGGCCTTAGGTATTCTGGGCCAGGTTTCCGCGCCCGGGACAGACAGCTTCCGCTTTGCCCGGGGCACATCGCTTGCGACCGGTGAGGAAGACCGGCTGCGCGGGTTTTTGCAGCGTGCCGCGCAAGATGACCGGATCGTGGTGATTATCACCGGACATAGCGGGACATCGGGCGATGCCGCGGCGAACCTGGCCTTAAGCGAGGACCGCGCAGCGATTGCGGCAGAACTCGCCGCCGATATGGGCGTTGCGGCGTCTCAGATCCGGGCCGCTGGCGCCGGCGGGGGTGCTCCGTTGACGCAGCAGGGCGATGAAAGCGACCGGGCGTGGCAGGCGCGGCTGGCGCGCGTCGACGTGACCTTACAGGTGCGGCGATGACACCTGGTCAAAGCCCTTGGGTCGCGGCTTTCCTTGCCGCCATCGTTGCGGTCGGGTTTGCACTTTTTGTGCGCTTGCCGCTGCCGTTTGACTATTTCGCGGCCGTGGTTGCGGCGCTCTTGGCGCTGATTTTGACCTTTGCGATTGGACTGGCCTGGCCGGCCGGCTGGATTTGGACCGATGCGGAACGCATCCGGCACGCCTTTGCCCGCCGGCATGGCCTGTCCGATACGCGCGCAACACTGGCGCTGGACGCGATCACCAAGGCCCATAGACAAGCCGAAGTGCTGCGCCGCGCCGCCCCGGACTTTGTCGAGACGCTGCAAACGCACGCGCGCGCCGTTGCCGACAGGCTTGATGCCGCCGCGCGAGAGGTCTTTTACGACCCCGATGCGCTGCAAGTTCACCGCAAGACGCTGGTGCGCGCGGCATTGATCGAAGAGGCTGTGGCGGCCCATCTACAACTCCGCCGGCGCGGCCAACAGTATGCCAATAGCGCCCAGATGGAGGAGTCGCGCGCCCGTGTCGCGGCCGCGCTCGACGCGCTCGACACCGCCTTTGACGCGGCTGAAACCAAACTTGCCGATCGGCTTTTGCAACAGGTTGACGTGGCCTCCGCGACCGCCGAGACGCTCCTGGCCCCTCGTGGCCGTTCGTAACGAAAGGACCCCAAAGATGCGACATGCGCTGGCCCTCTCCGTTTTATTGCTTGCACCGGTGCCTGGACTTGCGGCGCCTGGCGATCTCTTGGTGGAAACCGTGACCGCCGCGCCACGCGATTGCGGGCCGGGTTGGGATGCCGATATGCCGTTGATCGCCTGGGGCGCGGATGGCGTGGTGGCCTGGGCCAATGGTGGATCGCTGTCGCCTGACGGTGGGGCGCTTGCCGCGGCCGGATTGTCGCTGGAACTTTCGGTGGAGGACAATTTCGAGGCCCAGTTAGAGGCCTATTTGGCCTGCGACACCCCGTATCTTCGTGGCACGCTAGGGATGCTGGCCGCGGCTGCGCCCGTGACCGAAGACGACCCGCGCACCGAACAGGTGGTGATCTTCAAACATTCCTTTAGCGCCGGGGACGGGATTGTCGGCGATGAAGAGATCGGCCAGATTGGCGATCTTGCCGGTGCACGGATCGCGATCCAAGCCAATGGTCCGCATGTGGATTTCGTCGGTCGCATCCTCGCGGATGGCGGGCTCAGCTTTGACGATGTTGAGATCGTGTGGACGGCCGATCTGACCGGCGATGGCGACACGCCCGGGGCAGCGATGGCCGATGGACGCGCCGATGCTGCGGCCGTCATCCTGCCCGATGCGCGGTTCTTGACGTCGGGCGGGACCGTGGGGACAGGTGCCGAAGGTTCGGTCCGTGGCGCCACAATCTTGATCTCTACGCAAGAGGCGGCCTCGGTTATCGGCGATTATATCTCTGTCCGGGCGGACTATTTCGACGCCCACCGCGATGAGATCGCGCAGATGGTCAACATCTTCTTCCAAGCCGAAGAGGAGATGCGCCGCTTCATGGCCGCCGATGGCGATGCGCGGCAGACCCAGATGGCCGAGCTTATGGCCGATGAATTCCTTGGCGGCCTACCGGTCGAGGAAGGGGTCTTCTTGTGGCAAGACGCGATCACCGATGGCTGGTCCGGCAATGCCAGGCATTTTGCCGATCCCAATGAGCCGCGGAGCTATGCCGTCTTGCTCGAAGAGGTCAATATCGCGTTGCGCGGGGCAGGGCGGCTTTCGGTGCCGGCGGCATTGGCAACCGCGGAATGGGATTTCACCGCGCTGACCGACGGGCTGAGCGATCTTGATGAACGCCAGATTGCCGCCTTCGATCCCGAAGCCGCCGCGGCCGCAGTACGGACCTTGCGCCGGACGGGACAGCTTGATGCCAATACGCGGATCGATTTCGAAGTGTTTTTTGCGCCGGACTCAACCGAGTTTCCAATTGCGCTCTATGAAGCTGACTTTGTCGAAATCTTGCGCCTGGCTTCGACCTATTCAGGCGCGATTATCACCGTCGAGGGCCATTCAGATCCGCTTTATTATTTGCAGCGCGAACAAGATGGTGCGGATAATGCGGAATTGCGCGCGATCCGAACATCGGCGCAAAACCTCTCGCTCGACCGGGCCATTGCGGTGGTGGATGCGCTGTCCGGCTATGCCGGTGACACGGATTTGCGGATTAATCGGGACCAATTCACGGTCGATGGGGTCGGGATCACCAGCCCGCGTCACGACCCTCCGCAAACCGAAGCGCAATGGCGTGAAAACATGCGCGTCGTCTTCCGCGTTCTGACGGTGCAGGCGGAGGCCACGACCTTCGCGCCGCTGCAATAGGAGTGTGAAGATGCGACGCCGTCAGTATCTTCAGATTATCATCGTCCTGGCCGTCGGGCTGTGGGTCTTGCGCGATACCTTTTTCTTTGCCGCCGCACCCAACCCGGTGGAGCCCGATTGGGCCGCCATCACCGCTTGGCCCGGGGCAGAGGCCGCAGAGGTTGAGGCGCAGCCCGACCCAAATCGGACGTTCACCGCGATTGTGCTGGACGATAGCGGGTCAATGGGCACCGATATCGAGCCGGCAAAGGCGGCGGTCTTGGCCACGATTGCCGCGCTGCCCGCCGATGACCGGGTGGCGGTCATTGCGCTCAACGATGGGTTGATCTTGCCATTTTCGGCGGTGGAAGAGGCGCAGCGCATCCTGCCAGAGCGGCTTTCCCGTGTGACCAGCGACGGCTCCACCCCGCTGACATCGGCCATTCAAACCGCGCGGCGATCGTTGGCCGGTGAGGCCGCGCGCGTGGGTGCCTTTGGCACGTACCGGATTTTGGTCACCACGGACGGTGAGGCCGATAATGGCGATGCGCTGCGCGACGAGATCGAGGATTTGGCCCGAGTGACGCCAATCCAGGTTGCGACAATCGGCGTAGGGATTGCCGACCGTCACGTTTTGGCACGCCCTGATCTAGCGGCCTTTGTCACGGTGCGCGATATCTCAGGTCTGGCCGCGGCCTTGCAATCGGCAATCGCCGAGGAACAGGATTTCACCGCCATCACCAGCTTTGAGGAGAACTAAAATGGGCCGGCGCGTGGATTTGAACTGGGACGAATGGAACCCTGGCCTCGATACCGATCACATGACCATCGCGGAGGTCTTGGCCACGTTGCCTGCCGCCAATGCCGCCGATGTGCCCGACGTGATCAAGAAATACGAAAACCCCGAGAGCCCCGATGCGTTACCCGGTGCGATCCATCTTGACCGCCATGATTGCATCCATGTGCTGTTGGGCCGCGGCCTACATGTGCAGGATGAGGCCTTTATCATCGGCGTGACCATGGGCGCAGCCTCCGACATCACCGAAGCGCATGTCGATACGTTCATTCGGGTCTCGACCACCGAATATCCAAAGCATTGGCGGTTTGAAGAGGCGCATATCCCGTCCTACCGGCTTGGCGTTGGCTTTGCGCGCGACAACATCCCCGGTAAAGACCTTCACCTGATCCCGCTTGAGGATGAGCCTTGGCAATCCATGGGGGTGGAGGCGGCGCGGAAAGCGCTTGGCATCTCAAAACACGAATTGCGCGCCTATTACCGCAAAGCAGAGCTTTTGGTACCGGGCAGTCGCGCCACGCGGCGGCTCGACACGTCGGCACATCGTCCCGATGGCGATTTGAACCGCCCCAAAGAGTGACCGTGCGTGTTCGCCGTGCTAGGGCGCAACACCGGTTGCACTTGGGACTTCGATCACGTCGACCGCTTGGTCCGTCGTATGCGCTCCGGCTGACCGCAAGATGCCTTTGACTGGCGCGACATCGGCGTAATCCCGGCCATAGGCCACGGTGATATGATCCGCGCCGGCCGCCACGGCATTGGTTGGATCGATTTCGATCCAGCCCGCCCGCAACCCGCACCACGCCCGCACCCAGGCATGCATCGCATCGGCCCCATCGAGCCGTTTCTGGCCCGGCGGCGGCAACGTGCGCAAAAAGCCCGAGACATAGCCTGCCGGGACACCGATGGCCCTAAGACCGGCAATCAGGATATGGCTGAAATCCTGGCACACGCCGGATCGTGCGGCAAAGGCCGTGGCCGGCTCGGTCGTGACATCGGTTGCGGTCGGATCAAAGGCCATCGTGGCATGGATCGCGGCGGCGGCGGCGCGCACAACGCCGAGGGTGGAGCTTTGGCCGCCAATCGCATCTTTGACAAACGCGGTTATCGCAGGGTCCGGCATGGCGCGTCGCGACGGGGCGGTAAAGTGGTGCGGGGCATCTGGGCCGAGGGCTGCAACCGCCGCGATGTCGCCCGCGAGCGCGTCAAGCTCAGTCGAAAGATCAAGTCCGGTTGCCTCAGAGGATCGGCGTACCCGTCCGCCAAAGCGAAAGGTGATCTGATCCAACGGTTGATCATGCACCATCTCGGTCAGCAAATTACCGAAAAAGTCCGTTGCTTGGGCTTGCGTGCCGGGCGGAGGGTCGGCCGCCACATGCCCGTTGAGCACGTCTTGCCCGGCGGTCCATCGCGGCAAAAGGCGCAAGAGCGTGCGGCTGGACCGCGCCGGCGCGGTGTAATCATAGCTGATTTCAACCCTGACGTCGTAAACCGGCATAAAGCTATCCAAAATAAAGCGCGCTCAGCGCCATGGATAGCGCGCGGATTTCTGTCCGTATCTCTGAGAGTTTCGCCGTTGTCAGCGTGTCGGGCCGGGCCACGGCAAGATCAGTCGACAAGGTCAAAAGCCTCCGGCCCGGCTCTGACAGAATATGGCTTTGGCGCGCGCGGGGCAGCGCCTCTTCCAGGGCGCGCATGGTTTCGATTTGATGTGTTAAACCGCGCGGATTTTGCGCGTCGAGCGCCAGCAGATCGATGATCGTGGCGCGGTTGGTTTGCACCGCATAGCGGCGCCGATGCGTGATCTGGCTGTCGCCGATTTCCACCGCGACATCAAAGCAGCCCGGCGGAGTCGCCGGATCGGCCAGGCGTTCCAGGACATGCGCCATTGCCTCGGCGCGCTCCAAGGCGCGTCCTAGGCTCAGAAACCGCCAGCCGGTATCTTGGAACATGTTTTCGTGGACGAGACCGGAAAACCCGGCGAGCTTGCGCAGCAGAACACCATGGGCCTGAGCCGCATCGTCGCCCGGGCTTACGCCGGCAAAACCGCGCGCACTGCCCGAGAGATCGCTCAAGGCCCGCCAACCATCGGGGGAAAACCGTTCTCGCACTTTGCCAGCGCAGCCGCGCGCGGCGTCGAAGACCGCCAACAGGACTTTTGGCAGTGCGTCGTCCCGGTCGACATCATAGGCTTTGAGCACTTGGGCAACGCGGTCCAAAACCGGCAAAACCCGCCCCTCGGCCTCATCCAGACGCAAGTGGTACGCGCGCAGCAAACGCACGATCCCTTCGGCGCGTTCAACATAACGGCCGAGCCAAAAGAGGTTATCCGCTGTGCGCGCCGGCAGCGCGCTTTGCGTTCGGCGCACAAACACACTGGATTGCGTCGGGGTCAAACTGTCGGTGCGGACCGGTTGATCGCCGATCACCCAAACATCCGAGACCGAGCCGCCCCGCTGCATGGCAAGTGCGGTCGGGTCCTCTGACCGGCCGATCCGGGCATAGCCACCGGGCATCACCGTCCAGCCATCAACGGTGCGCGCGGCAAACACCCGGATGACCATCGGACGTGGCATCAGCGCGCCATCGACCATGGCTGGTGTCGTCGAAAGCCGCACCGATTCCTGGCCCACCATATGCGCCCCATCTCGATCCAAAAGCGCATCGAGACCGGCGCCGGCCGCATCGCGCATCGCCGCCCCAGAAAACGTCGTCTGATCGGGCTCAAAGGGCATCTTGGCCGAATGCGCCAGGCCCAACATCATCTGATCCCGGTTTGCCCGGACAAAGGCCCGCTCGGCCGCTTGGCCGCACCACCATGTGGCGATGTTCGGAATGGCCAGCGCGCGGCCCAAGACCCGTTCGGCAATGCGTGGGAAGAAGGCGAGAAAAGCGCGCGATTCGAGCACACCCGACCCAAGTGCGTTGATCAGGCCCACCTGGCCGGCGCGGATTGCCGAGACAAGCCCAGGTGTTCCGATCGCAGAACCTTCGTCAAGCTCAAGTGGGTCGGCGAACCGGCTATCAAGCCGCCGCCAGAGCGTGGCAACGGGCTGCGGCCCGGCCACGGTCTGCACCATTACACCGCGCGAGGTGACTTGAAGGTCTTCACCCTCAAGGAGCATCAGCCCCAGATAGCGCGCGATATAGGCGTGTTCGAAATAGGTATCGGTATGAGGCCCCGGGGTCAGGATCGCAGCCCGACCCGCGCCATCCGCCGGCAGCATCGCATCGCGAAAGGCGCGGAAGAAACCGGCCAGACGCTCGACATTCGCTGTGGCGTAGTGATCTGAGAAGACCTTTGACGTCGCAACCCGGTTTTCCAATGCAAATCCCGCGCCCGATGGCGCTTGTGTCCGGTCGCCCATCACCAACCAAGAGCCATCCGGGGACCGGCCGACCTCAAAGGCCAGAAAATGCAGAAAATGGCCGCTTTGCGGGGCCGCGCCGACCAATGGCCGCATCCATTCCGGGTTTTCGGCCACCAAGCTTGCCGGCAGCAGGCCATCGCGCACCAACTGCGCCGGGCCGTAAAGATCGGCCATGACCTGTTCGAGCAGTTCGGCCCGTTCAATCAGGCCCGCCGATAACGCACGCCATTCCTCTGCCGCGACCAAGATCGGAATGTGGCTGAGCGGCCAATCCCGCTCGGCCGAGCTTAGATCGGCATTGTATTGGCGATAGAGCACGCCGGCATCGTGCAGGTACTGATCGCCCCGTGCAAAGCGCTGCGCCAAGCGGTCCGGCGATTGCGCGCCGAGATAGGACACAAAGCGCTGCCAGACGGGATTGATCGTGCCATCGGCCAGCATCAATTCGTCGGCGACGCCCGGCTTGGGCGCGTAATCGGCCAGCAAGGCCGGTACATGCTGGTCTTGCGCGCTGGTGGACCGGGTCATCGATCACAGCCCAGGCGCACGACGCAGGTCCAAGAGGTGCGGAAAATCGGGATGGGAAACCTCTGCGGTGGGCCAGTATTGCCCCGCAGAATGACCCATCTTTTCGAACCGCGCCAGACGTCGGGCCTCGGCCTCGTTCCCATTAACCGGGAACGTGTCGTAGTTGCGCCCACCGGGATGGGCGACGTGATAGGTGCACCCTCCAATCGCACGACCGGACCAAGTATCGAAAATGTCGAAGGTCAGCGGCGCATTGACCGGCAAGACCGGGTGCAGCGCATCGGCTGGCTGCCAGGCTTTGAACCGGACCCCGCCAATGCCACCGCTTAGCGGCACGGATCGGCGGTTGCAGGCCACAAGATAGCGCGCCGGATCGGGCGCGGAGAGCTTGACCTGCATCCGCTCGACAGAGCTGTCGGTATAGCGCACCGTTCCGCCGATGGCGCCGCGTTCGCCCAAAACGTGCCATGGCTCCAGCGCTTGGCGTAGCTCCAGATAGACATCGCCGTAGCTGGCCTCACCGCAAAACGGAAACCGGAATTCGGCCTGCGCCTTGAACCAATCGGGATCGAGCGGCAGCCCGTGATCGGCCAGATCGCGCAGCACGTCCTGAAAATCCTCCCAAACGTAATGCGGCAGCATGAACCGGTCATGTAGCTGCGTACCCCACCGCGCGGGCTTACCTTTCAGCGGTGCCTCCCAGAACCGCAAAAGAAGCGCCCGAATAAGCAGTTGCTGGGCAAGGCTCATCCTTGGATCGGGCGGCATCTCAAAGCCACGGAACTCGACCAGGCCAAGCCGCCCCGTTGGCCCGTCCGGCGAGAATAACTTGTCGATGCAGATCTCCGCGCGATGCGTATTCCCGGTGACATCGATCAGGATGTTGCGCAGCAATCGGTCAACAAGCCATGGGGTCGGGGACGGCCCATCGCCCGGATTAGGGATTTGGGAGAGCGCGATTTCCAGCTCATAAAGCGTGTCATGGCGCGCCTCGTCGATCCGCGGGGCCTGGCTGGTCGGGCCGATGAACGTGCCAGAAAACAGGTAACTCAGCGATGGATGGCGCAACCAGTAGAGGATCAGGCTGCGCAAAAGATCGGGTCGGCGCAAAAACGGGCTATCCCCCGGCGTCGCACCGCCCACAACGACGTGATTGCCGCCCCCGGTGCCAGTGTGTTTTCCGTCGATCATGAATTTATCGGCGCCCAGGCGGGTGGCGCGCGCCTCGGCATAGACCGCTTCGGTGATCGCCTTGAGCTCATCCCAATCATGGGCAGGATGGACGTTGACTTCGATCACGCCAGGATCGGGCGCCACCTTGATCACATTGATCCGGGGATCACCTGGCGGCCCATAGCCCTCGATATGAACATTCAAGCCCAGTCGCGCCGCACTGTCTTCGGCGGCCGCCAAAAGCAGGAGGTAATCCTCCAACCGCTCCACCGGCGGCATGAAAAGACACAAGCGCCCGTCGCGTGGCTCCACCGCAAGCGCTGTGCGCACGGTATCGCTGTCAGAGGCTAAAACCTGCGGGCGGATGTCTTGCGCTTGGGTTGCATCAAGGCGGCTCTGGGCAGGTTGTTTGCGCTCGGCGGCAAGCTCGGCATGCATATCCGGCAAAGGCCCGCGTTCGATCGTCGGATCGGTCGGATAGATATAGGGATAGGCCGTGGGCTCGATATGCGGCAAAGTCTCAAGCGGCAAGCGATAGCCAACCGGGCTGTCGCCCGGGATCAAAAACAATTGCCCGCGGCGGGTTTCCCACACTTCCGATAGCCATTGCGGCGCGGTTGCTTTGCTTTGCCAACGTTGGATCGGCAACACAAACCCGGCAGGCTCGGTCAATCCCCGGTCAAAAACCCGCGCGATCCGGGCGCGCGCCTCGGCATCTTTGAGTTCCGAATTTGCCGGAGAGACGTTGACCGGTAGGCTCGCCTCTTTGACCAGCCATTCGGCCGGGTCTTCAAAAGCGGGCTTCACAAATGACGGATCGACATTGAGACTTTCGGCTATTCCCGACAACAGCGCCTCTGCCTCGGCGGGTCCGGCGCCGGTGTCGTCACCTTCTTCGGCAATGCGCGCGCTATCTTTCCAGATCGGCGCGCCATCGCGCCGCCAGTAAAGCGCAAAGGTCCAACGCGGTAACGTCTCGCCCGGATACCACTTGCCTTGGCCATAATGCAGCAGACCGCCTGGTGCAAATCGCGCCTGAAGCCGCCGGATAAGCGCGTCGGCCAAGCCGCGTTTGGTCGGGCCCACGGCATCGGTGTTCCACTCGGCTGCCTCGAAGTCGTCGATGGAGACAAAGGTCGGCTCTCCCCCCATGGTCAGCCGCATATCCGCCGCTGCCATGCGCGCATCCACCTCTTGGCCAAGCGCATCCAAGTCCTGCCACGCGGCCTCGGAAAAGGGTTTGGTGATGCGCGGATGCTCGCTGAGCCGCGTCACCGTCATATCAAATTCAAATCCGGTCTGGACATCGGACGGGCCGCTAAAGCCGCCCGCGATTGGGGCGGCATTTGCGAAATGCGGTGTCGCGGCCAGCGGGATGTGGCTCTCACCGGTGAGCAGCCCCGATGTTGGGTCGAGCCCGATCCAGCCCGCACCGGGCAGATAAACCTCGACCCAGGCGTGCAAATCTGTGAAATCATGTGCGGTGCCCGAGGGGCCATCGAGCGCTTTGAGATCGGGTTTGAGCTGGATGAGATAGCCCGAAACGAACCGCGCCGCGAACCCCAGATGCCGTAAAATCTGGACAAGAAGCCAGGACGAATCCCGGCACGATCCGCGCGCCAGCGATAGCGTCTCTTCGGCCAGTTGCACGCCGGGCTCAAGCCGGACGATGTAGTCGATGTCTCGCTCGATCTGCGCATTGAGTTCCACCAGAAAATCGACGGTGCGGGTGCGCGTGCGGGGAATTTTCGCGACGTAATCTTGCAACAGTGGACCGGCGGGTTCGGGCTTTTTGTAGATCACCAGATCGTCGCGAAGGTCGTCGGGATAGTCGAACGGCCAATGCTCGGCACTTTCCTCGACGAAAAAGTCAAACGGGTTGTAGACGGTCATATCCGCAACCAGATCGACCTCGATCTTAAACTCCCGCACCGGTTCGGGAAAAACGAACCGGGCTAGCCAATTGCCATAGGGGTCTTGCTGGTGGTTCACAAAATGATCGCCCGGCGCAACATTAAGGCTGTGGCTGATCACGCGCGTGCGGCCATGCGGGGCTGGGCGCAGGCGGATGATCTGCGGGCTCAGACTGACGGGTTTGTCGTATTTGTAATGCGTAAGATGGGTGATCCCCGCCGTAATCGCCATCAGCCAATCCCTTCCCCCATTTGCTGCGACGTTGGCACGGGGATCGCTGCGGGTCCATCGGATAACGGCGTTGACCGGCGCGCTAGCCTACCGCCGCCCATTCCGCGCGCGCTGCCTCGGCGCTTTGGCGTACGATCTGGGCAATATCGTGGAATTGGCCGGCCAGCGGGCTTGAGGCGCGCCAGATCATGCCGATGGTGCGGGACGGACCGGGTGCGGGAAACCGCGCCACCGCAACCCGGGCGGAGCGTGTTTCGACCGGCAGGGCCATTTCCGGGATCAGCGTAACGCCAATTCCGGCACTGACCATTTGGACCAAAGTCGAAAGCGACGAGCCGTCCATCAGCTCTTTTGGCGCCGCACGTCCTGCGTTACAAAAACTCAAGGCCTGGTCGCGAAAGCAATGCCCTTCCTCAAGCAGCAAAAGCCGCATTTCGCGCAGTTTCTCTGGCGCCGGGACAGGCTGGGCGCCATCGGCTTCGGGCCGCACCAGCACAAAATCCTCTTCAAAAAGCGGTGCTTCCGTCAGATTGGGTTCCCCGACGGGCAATGCGACGATGGCCGTGTCGAGCCGGCCCTCGCGCATCTCGTCGATCAGCGTACCGGTCAGCGTCTCACGCACGCGCAGGTCCAAAGCCAATCCGCTTCCCGTCAAGGCGGGCATGATGCGGGGCAGTAGATAGGGTGCTACGGTTGGAATCACCCCGATGCGCAATCGCCCGACGAGACTTTGCCGCGCGGCGCGGGCAAGATCGCCAAGCTCATCGACGGCGCGCAGAATATCTCGTGCGCGCAGGGCGACATCCTCGCCAAAGCCCGTCAACTGCACCTTGCGGGCATTGCGTTCAAATACGGGGGCGCCCAAGGCCGCTTCTAGTTCCTTGATCTGCATCGATAAGGCCGGTTGCGAAATGGCACTGGCTTCGGCGGCGCGGCCGAAATGGCCGTAGCGAGCCAGCGCATCGACATAGCGCAATTGTTTGAGTGTCAGGTTGATCATAAGCCCAACTTATCGCTTAGATCAGTAAATCCAACTTAAAACTATCAAAAGCCTTTGCTAGATTGGGCGGTGAAGCGACCCACATCGACATTCGGAGGAAGCCATGGACGGGAACAATAAGATCGGCACGATGGGCAAATGCCCCGTCATGCACACGCGAAATTCCGTGCGATCAAACGGCGATTGGTGGCCCAATCAGCTCAACCTAAAGATTCTGCACCAAAACTCGCAGCTCTCCGATCCGATGGGGCCGAGTTTTGCTTACGCACAGGAATTCAAAAAGCTCGATCTGGCCGCGCTTAAGGCCGATCTAACCGCGCTGATGACCGACAGCCAAGCTTGGTGGCCCGCCGATTACGGCCATTACGGCCCCTTTTTCATCCGCATGGCATGGCATGCTGCCGGCACCTATCGCACGGGCGATGGCCGGGGCGGCGCCGGCACCGGCATGCAGCGGTTCGCGCCGCTAAATTCCTGGCCCGATAATGGGAACCTCGACAAAGCCCGCCGGCTGTTATGGCCGATCAAACAGAAATACGGCAACCAGCTTTCTTGGGCCGATTTGTTCGTGCTGACCGGGAACGTGGCGATCGCGTCGATGGGCGGGCCGATATTTGGCTTTGGCGGCGGCCGCGCCGATACCTGGGAGCCCGAAGAAGACATCTATTGGGGGGCTGAGGCGGAATGGCTGGCAACTTCCGACAAGCCCGGCAGCCGCTATACCGGAGAGCGGGAGCTTGAGGCCCCGCTCGCGGCCGTGCAAATGGGTCTCATCTACGTCAATCCGCAAGGTCCCGATGCCAATCCTGACCCGCTGCTGTCGGCCCGGGACATCCGAGAGACCTTCGCGCGCATGGCAATGAACGACGAAGAAACCGTGGCACTTACAGCCGGCGGGCATACCTTTGGCAAGGCCCATGGCGCCGGTGCCGAAGACCATGTCGGCAGCGAGCCGGAAGGCGCGGCCTTACAGGAAATGGGCCTTGGCTGGAAATCGAGCTACGCCTCCGGGGTCGGCGTGGATGCCATAACTTCTGGGATTGAGGGGCCTTGGACAGCCAACCCGACGCAATGGGACAACGGCTATTTCGATGTCCTATTCGGCTATGAGTGGGAATTGACCAAAAGCCCTGCGGGCGCCTGGCAATGGATACCACAGGGCGGTCAGGGCGCGCCGGAGGCGCCGCAAGTCGATGGGTCCGGCCAAAGTGTTCCGCTGATGATGACCACGGCAGATATGGCGATGCGGATGGATCCGGATTACGAGAAGATCTCGCGCCATTACCATGAAAACCCTGATGTATTCGCCGATGCATTCGCCCGGGCATGGTTCAAGTTAACCCATCGCGATATGGGCCCGAAGGTGCGCTATCTGGGGGCTGATGTGCCGCAAGAGGATTTGATCTGGCAAGACCCCGTGCCCGCTGTCGATTACACCCCAATTGATGCCGCGGACACGGCAAGCCTCAAAGCACAAATCCTCAATAGCGGTCTGTCGGTCAGTGATGTGGTCAAAACGGCCTGGGCGTCGGCATCCAGTTTCCGCGGCTCGGACAAGCGCGGCGGGGCCAACGGCGCCCGCATTCGCCTTGCCCCCATGAAGGATTGGGAGGTCAACGAACCGGCTGCGCTGGCGCGGGTACTGGACACGCTTAGCAGCATCCAAACTGCCTTTAACGATGCCAGGTCCGACACGACGCGGGTCTCGCTTGCCGATCTTATCGTGCTTGCCGGCGGTGTCGGGGTTGAGACCGCGGCAAAAGCGGCAGGTCACGACATCACCGTGCCCTTTACGCCGGGGCGGACCGACGCGACCGAGGCACAAACTGATGCCGAGAGCTTTGCCGTTTTGGAGCCCATCGCCGATGGCTTCCGCAACTACCAAAAGCTCGACTTCGCTGTTTCTGGCGAAGAAATGTTGGTCGATAAGGCGCAGCTTTTGACCCTAACGGCACCGGAGATGACGGTTCTGCTCGGCGGCCTGCGGGTTTTGGGCGCCAATGTCGCGGGCGCGGCGCATGGGGTCCTGACAGATACGCCCGGCGTGTTGACCAACGACTTCTTTGTCAATCTTCTCGATATGAGCACAAGCTGGGCGCCGACCTCGTCCGACGAGGTGGAATTCGAAGGGCGCGACCGGGCGACCGGGGACCTGCGTTGGACCGCAACGCGGGTCGATTTGGTCTTTGGCTCAAACTCGCAATTGCGGGCCTTGTCCGAGGTTTACGCCCAAAACGATGCCGCAGAAAAGTTCGTGACGGACTTTGTCGCGGCGTGGGTCAAGGTCATGGAAGCCGATCGCTTCGATCTGGCGGCCTGATCCGCTCTGCGATGGATCGAAAAAGGGGCGTCGCGCGAGGCGCCCCTTTTGTTATGCCGCAGCCATCCTTTTGGAGATTGCCGAACGCGCCAGCCTGCGCGCCTCGTGATCGGTGTGGCGGACGGCATCAAGCGACATCGGACCACCCAGATCGATCTGCGACAACACGATCTCGACAATGGCGGCCATGTCCAAAAAGCCGATCTGGCCGTCGATGAAGGCATCAAGCGCCTGTTCCTTCGCCGCACAGAAGGCACACCCGGCCAAGCCGCCGGTTTCCATCACCGCGCGCGCAAGTCGAAGGGCGGGGTGGCGCAGCTCGTCGGGGTCTTGGAAGCTGAGTGTTCCGGCGGCCAGCAAATCGAGCCGCGCCACGGGCAAGTCTGCCCGTTCCGGCCAGTGCAATGCATAGCCGATTGCGTGGCGCATATCCGGTGGGCCGAGATGCGCCATCAATGCGCCATCGCGGAACCCAACCAGGGCATGCACCAAGGATTGCGGGTGGATCACGACCTCAAGTTGCGCCGCCGTGAAGCCAAAAAACTCTTTTGCTTCAATGACCTCCATGGCCTTGTTAAATAGGCTTGCGCTGTCGATGGTGATCCGTTGGCCCATATCCCAATTGGGATGCGTTGCGGCCTCAGCCGCCGTCGCTTGGGCAAGCTTTTCAGTCGGCCAATCCCGAAACGCACCGCCAGAGGCTGTAATCACGACGCGTTCGACCGTGTCGATATCCTCGCCCCTTAAGGCCTGAAAGATCGCGGAATGTTCACTGTCGACCGGCAGGAGGGTGGCCTTGTGATCCCGCGCCGCTTGCATGACCATGGGGCCGGCACAGACCAGGCTTTCTTTGTTGGCCAAGGCAACCGTGTGGCCCTGTGACAGCGCGGCCAAACCGGGCTCAAGCCCGGCGGCGCCGACAATCGCCGACATCACCCAATCAGCTGGGCGTTCTGCGGCTTCGATGACGGCATCATGGCCCGCAGCGACGTCGATACCGGTGCCATGGAGCAATTCTCGAAGGTCGTCTAGTCTGTCCGGAAACGCCGTCACGGCCACGTTGGCATTTAACGATATTGCGTCGCGCGCCAACTGCTCGACATTGTGTCCGCCGGTCAGAGCGACCACGTCATAAACCTCCGGCGCGCCCGCGATCAGGTTGATCGTGCTTTGACCAACCGACCCTGTCGCGCCAAGAAGTGTTACACGCCGCATGTCAGCATGCCCTTACAGTCATAGCGACACGGTATCGGCGCGTCGGCGTGCTGGCAAGTCGTCCGATCACGGATAATTTTGCCGCTACGCCAGCAAATGTGATGAGGGAATTTCAAAAAATGCCGTTAACGTGAAGCTGTGAACATCAATAAGGGGGCGGCTATGCGCCAAATGATCCTTGCTACAGCGGGCCTCGCTGCGCTGAGCGCATCTCCGGCATTTGCGACAGGCGAGCAACTGACAATCCGTGGCGAGTTTATCGACACCTGGTGCTATTTCTCCGGCGTGATGGGTGGTCCCGACGCCGTTCAGGGCTCTGCGCATCATACCTGTGCGCTGTGGTGCTCGGCCGGGGGCATCCCGGTTGGTATGTTGGCAGAAGACGGCACGGTTTACATGATCTTGTCGATCGAAGGCGACGGCCAAAATGCAGGCGGTGAAACGCAGTTGGCCTTGGCAAGTCATGTGGTCACGGCCGATGTTACGCTCTACGAACGCGACGGGCTCAACTACATCACTATCGACGAGATCATCGAAGACGAGGGCATCGTCAATCTCAGCCATGAATTTTATGGCGTTGTGCCCGGCTTCGCCATCCCCAACCCGAACTGATCACAGGAGCCAGCACTATGATCCGGACTTCTCTGGCCCTCGTCCTTTTGGCCACACCGCTTGCCGCGCAGGACGCGGTCGATTTTTCCGCAAACAGTCAAGCCTCAAGCTGGAACCTCGCCTTTGAGGAGCCAGCGCGCTTTAACGCGACCGTCGTCGATGTCGGTTGCGAGGTTGCGGGCGACTGCGCCGATGAATGCGGCGATCACCGTCAGATGGCCCTGTTGCGGTCCGTCGATGGCGTCTTGATCTATCCCAACAAGAATAATCAGCCCGCTTTCACCGGAGCTGCCGTCGATCTGCAACCCTATTGCGGGATGGAAATTGAGGTGGACGGCCTGATGATCGAAGACGAATTCATCGGCGCCACAAATATTTACATGGTGCAGTGCATCCGCCTGCTCGACAGTGATGAGTGGATTTTCACCACAACTTTCACCGAGCAATGGGCCGCCAATAATCCTGATGCCGGTGGCTCTGGCCCGTGGTTCCGCCGCGATCCTGGCGTTTTGGCGCAAATCGACGAAAGCGGGTTCCTTGGGCTAGGCTTCAGCCATGAAGAAGCGTGGGAACTCACCAGATGATGGTGCGCGCTTTGGCGCTGGCCGCGGGCGCCGCCTTGGTCGCTCCGGCCGTGGCCCAAGAGGCTTTTGACGATCTAGGCGGCAGTTTCGCCCTGACGGATCAGACCGGTGCCATCCGTACCGAAACTGATCCCGAAGGCCACGCGCAATTGCTGTTCTTCGGCTATGCCAATTGCCAAGAGATCTGTTCGGCCGCACTGCCGCTTATGGGTGAGGTGGCCGATATTCTCGAAGCCGAAGGTACGCCTGTGACCCCGGTTATGGTGACCGTCGATCCCGCACGCGACACGGTGGAGGACATCGGCCCGCCGCTCGAGGTGTTCCATAACGGTTTCATCGGCTTGACCGGTACAGAGGACGAATTGCAGGTCGCCTATGATGCCTTCGGGATCGAATTCGAAGAACTTTTCATCGATCCCTTCTACGGGCCGGTCTACGCCCATGGCAGCTTCATCTACCTGTTGGATGCCGAAGGCGGGGTTCTGACGATGCTGCCGCCGATCTTGGCGCCCGATCATATGGCCGAGATCATTGCGGCCAATATCGGCGAAACCAGCTAAGGGCTTGGAACGGCGATGAGTGCAGGGATTTAGGGGGCGCCCGTCTAGGCGCCCTTTTCCTTAACCCAGCACACTGAAACTCGATTCCGCATTGACCTGGCGTGTGCGCGAATAAAACCCGACATCAATCACCTCTTGCGTGTAGGGCAGGGTGAATTGCAGCGGATCGGCATCGTGATCCCCGCCATCGATGCAATAGCCGATCAGGGCCGCCATCATCTTGCCGGCAATCGGCGCGTTCTTGAATTGATTGCCGCTCGATCCGCAGGCCATGAAATACCCGTTGAGGCTTGAGGCATCATAGATCGGGATCCAATCGGTCGAGGCATCGTAAAGATCGACAACACCCTTCATCCGCGAAGGGATGCCGAGCGTCGGCACACGCTGCGCATAGCGCATCGCCTGGACGCGCCATTGATCGGAAAAATCGCGATCATACGAGACATCATCGTCGGTCCAGACATGGGTATCGCAGGGCGGATCTTCGGACCCGATCAGAATGTGATTGCCCTTTTCGGGCCTGCAATAGCAGGCAATATCGCTGTCAGAGACGATCATGCCATCGCGCTCGAAATCGAAGCCTTCGGGTGCAGGCACATGGACAACCTCTTGTCGCAGCGGGCGGGTTTGGATGGTCATTTCCTCGACCACACCCGCCATCGCGTTGATCGCGGCAGAACCGGGGCCGGCCACATTGACCACAATCGGGGCGTGAATGTCGCGTCCGTCGGCCAACCGAACCCCCGTGACCGCGCCGTTATGCTGCAAAATGTCTGTGACCTCGACACCAAGCCACACCTCCGCGCGATGGTGGGCAGCGGCTGCCGCGAGGTTTTGCGCCGACAGTGCCGGATCGGTCACGTAACCTGCCTTGGGCCAAAACACCCCGCCAGTCAGCGACCCGCCCGAGGGCGCCCCAAAGGCGGCATCCTCCGGACGTTTGGCCGGGGCGTAGCGTTCCATCGAATAGATCGGCAGACGGTCCTGGATATCTTGCGGGGACCATTCCTCGAACGGGCAGTTTAAGGCGCGCGAATACGCCATGTGCTTGTCCAGCATCCCATTGGCCTCGGTCTTCATCACCAAACAGCCGGTTTCAACAAACCGCGCCAATTCCGTGCCGCCGGGCAGGTCCAGATACTCCGCCCAATCGCGCCAATCGTGATAGCCTTCCCAGGCAAAGGCCGTGCCATCCCGCGTTGAATAATGCATCCGAATGATCGCGCAAGAGCCTGCGGTCGACCCGTGCCCCACCTGCCGGTTGCGGTCGAGTTGGAGCACTTTGTGACCGGCTTTGGCCAGTTCGAACGCGATGGCCGATCCGATGACGCCTGTGCCAATGATAATCGCGTCGGGGCTGGTCATGTTGCATCCTCCGTCCAGAATTTTTGGGTCAATGCGGTGATGTCGTGGATTTCCTCAGCCCTGCCGTGCTGGCCAGTAAACACAAAGAGGTATTCTGGGATGCGCGCAACGCGCAGGGCAATCGGTTCGTCTTGCACCGCCAGATCGTAGCCAATTTGCATGTAGTAGAGCACATAGGCGCGGGTTTCGGCCTCGGCCGCGGGATAGTGATGACGTGTAAACATGGCCGTCAGCGCTGTCAGGCGCCTTGCATCGGTGGCCGCAACCCGCGCAGCCACGGTGGCATCGCTGCGGCCCCAGGCCCGCACGGCAAAATCGGCCGGCATATTGAAAAGGCTGGGGTCAATCACGCAGCGAAAGATATTGCAAACCGCGGCGGTAATCGTCGCGCTCGGTGCGGCCGCCATCGCCAAAATACCGGCTGAATTTTCTTCGGCCCACGCGTCCAGGAGCGCGTCCAAAAGCGCCGCACGATCCTTGAAATACCAATAAAAGCTTGATCGGCTGACGCCCATCCGCTCCGCCAAGGGCAGGATTTTGACCTGATCAATCCCATGAGAGATCAAGACATCGCGGGCCTGTGTTAACCAATCCTCGCGCGTGACCTTGATATTGCCGATCAGCGCAGGGCGGTCCGGATCGTTTCGATGCAAAAGTGTCATGTCAGCTTTCCGGTGGGGCACCGCCTTCGGCGCGGCGTTTTTCAATGAACGCCGCCACGGCACCCGATTGATCGGCGGTCAAATGGTTGGGTTCCGGCTCTGCCAGGATCGCCTGCCAAATATCGGTGGCCCGCATCGTGGCGTCGCGCGCGCCGGCGTCCTGCCAGGTGCCGAAATTCGACCAATCGGCGACAAGGGGGCTGTAAAACTCGGTCTGATAGCGCGCCATCGTTTGCGCTGCGGCAAAGAAATGTCCGCCTGGCTGCACTTCGGCCAGCGCATCAAGCCCAATCGCGGCTGGGCCTGCCTCTGTCGGCACGCACATCTCCGCAACCATTTGCAGAACCTCAAGATCGGTGATCAGCTTTTCATAGCCGACCGTCAGCCCGCCCTCCATCCAGCCGGCAGCATGGATCGTGACGGTTGCCCCAGCCAAGAGGCATCCCCAAAGCCCGACTTGGGTTTCATTCGCAGCCTGGGCGTCATTGACATTGGCCGCACATCCCGCCGCCGAACGCCACGGCAAATCGATCAATCGCGCCATTTGTCCGGCCAAAAGCGATGCTTTGAAATGTTCCGGCGTGCCAAAAGCTGGGGCACCGGATTTCATGTCCACATTGGAGGTGAAGGTGCCGTAAAGCACCGGCGCGCCGGGTTGCGTGAGCTGCACCAGGGCGATCGCGGCCAAAGCTTCCGCATGGCTCAGCATCACACCGCCCGCGACCGTGATCGGCGCCATCGCGCCCATCAAGGTAAAGGGGGTGACAACGGACACCTGGCGCGCCCGTGCGAAATCGATCAGACCTTGCGCCATCGGCACATCCAGCGTGCGGGGGGAGTTTGTATTTATAATTGTATAGCAATGGCTTGCCGACTGAAACTCATCTTCCGAAAGACCCCGCGCACGGCGCAGAATTTCAAACGCATCGGCGACCTGCGGCGTTCCGCGGGAAAAGACGAATGGCAATTTGTCCGACAGGCGCAATTGGGTCTGCATGGTGAAGTAGTGGCGGATATGGGTCGGTACATCCTGCGGCTCGACCAGGGGCGGGACCATGTGCAGAACGTCAAAGGCTTGGGTCAGCCGGGTCAGATCGGTGAAATCCTCTGCCGTGCCTGGGCGCCGGCCCTTGATCCGGTCGGTCGCATGGGGCGCGCCGGCACCGGGCTGGAACACCATCGCGCCGGGCTCCAAAACGATATCTCGATCTCGCGCGCCGGCCCGGCATTCAACGCGGCGCGGAGCGGTCTTGAGCGCATTTGCGATGATATCGCTGCCCAAATAGACCATATCGCCATCAAGCCGCGCGCCCGCCCGTGCAAAGATCGTCCGCGCCTCGGGCAGCAGGACGCGGATGCCAAGCTCCTGCAGGACGTGCAGGCTCGTTGCGTGAATCGCCTGCGCCTCATCGGCGCTGACGGCATCCATCGGCGGGAATGGATTGCGCAATTGCCGGTAGTTTACCTTGCGTTCCACAGCCGGCGGTGCCCCGCGTCCGCGGCGCCGGGGCCGTGCGTTCATTGCCGCATCGCTTGACCGGTGGGATCATAGGGTGAGGGTGGAATGATTGTTGCCGCCCGTTCTTGCCCGACGACATGCACGCTCAGCGCATTGCCTTCCTCGGCCACATCGCTGTCAACCAGGGCCAGCGCAAGCGATTTGCCCAATGTGTGCCCATAGCCACCCGATGTGACAAAGCCAACCCGCCTTTCGCCGGACCACACCGGTTCATACCCGCTGGCATCCGCATCTTCGGCCGCCACCTCAAGGGTGACGAGCCGCTTGGCCGGGCCATTGCCGTCACGCTCTGCAATGGCCGCCTCGCGACCACGGAAATCGCCTTTGTCCCAGGCGATCCAGCGGTCCATCCCGGTCATGCCTGCGGTATAGCCTTGCGTGAATTCGGCCGACCAAATGCCAAAGGACTTCTCCAGCCGGAGGCTCAGAAGGGCATTAAAGCCGTATTCGCGAATACCGCTTTCCGCACCGGCCTCCAACAACATCCGCCGTAACACCGCGTGATCGCCCATCCGGCAATTGATCTCATAGCCCAATTCGCCCGCAACGCTCATCCGCGCGACGCGGGTGCGCAACAGCCCGATATCGGCTTGCATGCAGCCCATAAACGGCAATGCGCCAACCGCATCCTCGGTCACCCGCTCGATCACCTCACGGCTTTTCGGGCCCGCAAGCGAAAAGCCCGCCATCTCCTCGCCCAGATCCCGGACAAAGACACCGTCTGTCAGGTGATCGTTGAACCAACGCATATGCCAGCGGCGCAGGTAATAGGAGCCCATGATCCACCAGCTACCATCGCCCCAATTAAAGATCGTCAGATCGCCTTTGAGCCGGCCATCCTCGGCCAGCATCGGTGCCAGCTTCGCGCGGCCGGGTTTAGGAAGCGCGCTGGCCATCATCTTGTCGAGCCAGGCCGCGGCATTCGGCCCCGTCACCTCGTAGCGGGAAAAGGCGGTGATATCGAGAAGTCCGACACCGTCGCGGACCGCCCGGCACTCCTCTCCGACAATGTCGAACGCATTGGACCGCTTCAGCGTTGGCGTCTCGGCAAAGGATTTGGGCGCGAAATAGAGCGGTACCTCCATATCCCAGCTTTGCCCCCAAAGCGCGCCGGCCTCGGTCATCGCGTCATGGGCTGGCGCGGTTTTGAGCGGACGGCCCGCGGGCAATTGCTCGTTCGGGTAGGTCATGACAAACCGGCGGGAATAAAACTGCCCCGTGGTCTGCCGGATATAGTCGCGGTTTTCAGCCCACGGTCCGTAGCGCGCGACATCCATGCCGTAGACATCGGCTTCGGGCTCGCCGTGGATGATCCATTCGGCCAAACTTTTGCCGACACCGCCGCCTTGCAAAAAGCCGGCCATCACAGCGCAGGCGCACCAATAGCCAGGCTTTCCAGGCACTGGCCCGACCAGCGGATTGCCATCGGGCGAGAAGGTGAACGCGCCGTTGACCCATGTTTTCACACCGACATCTTGCAGCACCGGGTAACGTTCAAAGCCGCAGATTAGCTCCTTTTCGATCCGGTCGGTCTGTTCCTGAAACAGCTCCATCCCGTAATCCCACGGCGCGCCATCCATGGCCCAGTGCTCGTGATCAATCTCGTAGATGCCCAGCAAAACACCCTTTTGGTCTTGGCGCAGATAGGTGAAGCCTTCGAGATCGACCGTCATCGGCATCTCGAAATCCACCTCTTCGAGCTGTGGGATCGTGTCGGAGATCAGGTAATGATGCTTAAGCGGGGAGACCGGCAATTCAATCCCGGCCATGCGGCCCACCTGCTTGGCCCACAGCCCGCCGGCATTGACCACATGTTCGCAGCGTACATCCCCTTTGTCGGTCTTGACGACCCAACCCTCGGCGGTCTGTTCCAGCGCCTCGACCTTGGTATGCTCAAAATAACTGGCGCCGCGTTTTTTTGCGGCAACCGCGTAGGCATGAACGGTGCCGGTTGTATCGATATAGCCCTCTCGGTCGGCCCACATTCCGCCCAAAAGCCCGTCTGTCGACATGATCGGGCAGCGCTTTTGCGCCTCTTCCGGTGTGACGAGTTCACAATCCTCGATCCCAATCGATTGGAAGGTTCGGTAGGCCGATTGCAGCCATTCCCACCGGTCCGGTGTGCCCGCCATCGTCAGACCGCCCGTCATATGAAGCCCGATATCCTGGCCGGATTCCTCTTGGATCGTGCTGAGCAGATCGATTGTATAGGCTTGCAGCGCGGCCATGTTCGGATCGGCGTTGAGCGCATGGACACCGCCTGCGGCATGCCAGGACGATCCTGCCGTCAGAACGGACCGTTCCAGCAAACACACGTCTTTCCAGCCAAATTTGGCGAGGTGATAAAGCACGGATGTGCCAACGACACCGCCCCCGATGATGACAACGCGATATTGATCTTTCATGGCGCCACGCTCCGCGACTCAGGTCTGTTTCGCCAAGCCTAAAGGCACTGGACAGTTCTGTATAGAAGTTTCGACCTCTGCTCCGATGTCCACCCGCAACAATCGCCCGGTTCTTTCCATCGCTGCGCCAAGCGAGCCGTTCGGGCTTGATCTTTTCGATATTTCTTGAAATATGGAAATATGGAAAAATCCGATGCTCTTACGGCACTTGCAGCGCTGTCCCAGCCGATGCGGCTCGACGCCATTCGGCTTTTGATCAAAGCCGGGCCGACGGGGTTGCTGGCCGGTGATCTGGCCAAGGCCCTTGAGGCTCGGGCCAATACGTTGTCGGCTAATCTTGCGGTTCTGTTGAACGCCAAGCTCGTGCGCAATACCCGGGAGGGCAGGGGCATACGGTACCGCGCCGATATGGACCGGATGGCCGCGCTGATGGCGTATTTGATGGAGGATTGCTGCGGCGGCCACCCGGATCTTTGCCGGCCAGCGATTGCGGATATCTCCGCATGTTAAGGCGACTGACCGCTGAGGCACTTGGCACGGGGCTGTTGGTTGCCACGGTTGTCGGCTCTGGCATCATGGCCGAACGTCTCACCGATGATGTGGCATTACAGCTTTTGGCAAATGCGATCCCGACCGGGGCCATTTTGGTGGTTCTGATTGCGGTTTTCGGGCCAATCTCTGGTGCGCATTTCAATCCTGCGGTCAGCTTTGCCTTTCGCCTCCGCGGCGATATCGCGACCGAAACCGCCTTGGCCTATAGTGCCGCGCAAATTGCGGGCGGCTGTCTGGGCACGCTGGCCACACATCTGATGTTTGAGCTTCAGCCCTTTGAATTTTCAAGCCAAATGCGCACCGGTCCGGCGCAATGGTGGGCCGAGATTATCGCGAGCTTTGGCTTGGTCGCGGTCATCTTTGGCGGACTTAAGCACCGCGCGGACGCCGTGGCCTGGCTGGTCGGGCTCTATATCACGGCGGCCTATTGGTTTACCGCCTCAACGAGCTTTGCAAACCCGGCCGTCGCCATCGCGCGAAGCCTGACGGATACGTTTTCCGGAATTCGCCCGCTGGACCTGCCGGGGTTTATTGCCGCGCAGATCATTGGCGCAAGCCTTGCCGTCGCGGTGATGGGCTGGCTCTTGAAAGACGATTAACCCCAAGCCCGTCGTTGCCCGCAATTCGGGCGTTCCAGCGACTTAACCGACCAGTGCCGCCAAGAGCGGGCTGCCCGGCTCTCGCAATCCGTCGATGACGTTGAAATGATGGCGATCGCTTTCATAAACCGCACGAACCTGCGCACCTTCCATGCTCCACGCTTCTTCCAGCATGCGGGCTTGACGCAGAAATTCCGGCCGCTCTTGCGCGCCGACCCAGGCAACCACCGAAAGGTCTTTGCGCGGTGTTAGCAGGGCTGGGCTCTGAGCAATGGCCTCTGCCGCGCCGAGCCGCAATTGATCATTCATCTTGGTCAGTTGAAGCTGTCTTAGATCGTGCACGCCCGATATTGAAATCACACGGTCGATACGACCCGCCGTTTCCGGGTCCAGCGGCGCAGGATCGCAGGCCATGCGGGTCACCAGATGCCCGCCGGCGGAATGGCCGGTCAGCCGCACAGGGCCGGGCACACGCGCGGCCGCAGTGGCAATGGCCCAGGCAATCTCTCCGACCATGTCGCCGATTTCGGCCTCGGGTGCCAGCGTATAGGATGGCATGGCCACGGCCCATCCGCGGCTCAGCGGGCCGATGGCCAGATGGCTCCAACTGCTTTTGTCAAAGCGCAGCCAATAGCCGCCATGAACAAACACGACGAGCCCCTTCGGCGTGCCCTCCGGCTCAAAAAGATCGAGCACTTGACGCTTGCCCGGGCCGTAAGGATGGTCGATCAAGCCGCCCGCGCGGGCACGAAATTCCGCCGCCGCCTTGGCCCAGATGGCCGGGAAGTCCGAGCCGCCCGGAATATAGCCACCGTTTTCGAACCAATCGTCCCAGTCGATGCCAATGTCGATATTCACTGAAAGGCCTGTATGCCGGTTTGCGCCCGGCCCAAAATTAACGCGTGGACGTCATGCGTCCCTTCATAGGTGTTCACCGCTTCGAGGTTCATGACATGCCGGATCACGCCGTATTCGTCGGATACGCCGTTGCCGCCATGCATGTCGCGCGCTTCCCGCGCGATGGCCAGCGCCTTGCCGCAATTGTTGCGCTTCATCAAGCTGATCAGCTCGGCCGGCGCGGTATGGTCGTCGAACATACGGCCAAGACGCAACGCGCCCAATAGGCCCAATGAGATCTCGGTTTGCATATCGGCGAGCTTTTTTTGGACCAATTGCGTTGCCGCCAAGGGACGGCCGAATTGCTGCCGGTCGAGCGTGTATTGGCGCGCAGCATGCCAACAAAATTCCGCAGCCCCCATCGCGCCCCACGCAATGCCGAACCGCGCCCGGTTGAGGCAGCCGAAGGGTCCGGCAAGCCCCTGCACATGGGGCAAGAGGTTATCTTCGGGCACAAAAACCTCGTCCATCTGGATCATGCCGGTGACGCTGGCACGCAGGCTAAACTTCCCCTCGATCTTCGGCGCGACCAGACCCTTCATGTCCTTTTCCAGGATAAAGCCTTTGATCTTTCCGTCATGTGCGTCGGATTTCGCCCAGATGATGAATACATCCGCGATCGGCGAATTGGTGATCCAGTTCTTCGACCCAGACAAGAGATAGCCGCCATCGACCGGCTTGGCTCGCGTCAGCATGCCCGCCGGGTCAGAGCCGTGATCGGGTTCGGTCAGCCCGAAACAGCCGACAAATGCGCCACTGGCCAGTTTCGGGAGGTATTTTTGGCGCTGCGCTTCGGTGCCGTAGGCGAAGATCGGGTGCATCACCAGCGACGATTGCACCGACATCGCCGAGCGGTAGCCCGAATCCACCCGTTCGACCGCGCGGGCCACCAGACCGTAGCTGACGTAATTGGCGCCGACACCGCCATAGGTTTCCGGGATTGTTGCCCCCAAGAGCCCAAGCGAACCCATTTCGGTCATGATCTCGCGGTCAAAGCGTTCGTGCCGATTTGCCATCAGGACCCGGCCGGCCAGCTTGTCTTGGCAATAGGCCTCCGCGGTGTCACGGATCATGCGTTCTTCTTCGCTCAGCAGGCTGTCGATTGAAAACGGATCGGCCCAATCGAGCGCGGCCGGCTTTGCTCGCGCTGCGTCCGGCGTGGCGGTCGCGGGGTCAAAATCCTTTGCGGTATCCATGGCGGGTCCTCCTGCGAGCATTGCCTAAACTTGGGACTTGAATATTTCAAGCTTGAAGTATCTATCTTCCAAGCGTAGCCTAGCACAAGCTGAATATGGAATGGCAGGGAGGTGCGTCCATGCGTATCGCGATCCTCGGCGGCGGACCGGGCGGCCTCTATTTTGCGATTTCCATGAAGCGGCGTGACCCAAGCGCCGATATCACAGTTTTTGAGCGCAACCGGGCCGATGATACCTTTGGCTGGGGCGTCGTGCTATCGGATGAAACTTTGGGAAATCTGGCGGCAAACGATCTCAACAGCGCCAAATCCATCCAAGCCAATTTCGCCTATTGGGATGATATCGCACTGGTCCATCGAGGGGATCGGATCGTGTCGACCGGCCATGGATTCTGCGGCATCGGGCGCAAAAAACTCCTGCTTTTGTTGCAGGACCGTGCCCGCGAATTGGGTGTGACGCTCTCGTTTGAGACCGAGATCGACGGGCCGGAACACTTTATGGAAACCTACGACCTGGTGGTCGCATCTGATGGGCTCAATTCCCTGACCCGCAACCGTTTTTCTGATGTTTTTCAGCCGGATATCGACAGAAGATTGTGCCAATTTACCTGGCTCGGGACACATCAGAAATTCGATGACGCCTTCACCTTTATCTTTGAGGAAACCGACAAAGGCTGGGTTTGGGCGCATGCCTACCAATTCGATGCTGAAACCGCGACCTTCATCATTGAGTGCAGCCAAGACACTTTCGATGCCTTTGGCTTTGGGACGATGAGCCAAGCGGACAGCATCGCCACCTGCGAGGCGATCTTTGCCGATCATCTGGGCGGGCATCGGCTGATGAGCAATGCCAACCATTTGCGCGGCTCGGCCTGGCTGCGCTTTCCGCGCGTTTTGTGCAAAACATGGAGCCATCAGAACGTGGTGTTGCTGGGCGACGCTGCGGCGACGGCGCATTTTTCGATCGGCTCTGGCACCAAATTGGCGCTGGAATCCGCGATTGCCCTGTCGAATTACCTCACCGAAGAGGCGAGCTTGACCGACGCTTTTCAGCGGTACGAAGACGCGCGCAGGCTCGAGGTGCTGCGTTTGCAATCGGCTGCGCGCAATTCGATGGAATGGTTCGAAGAGGTTGAGCGCTACTTGGAGCTTGATCCGGTGCAGCTGAATTATTCGCTTCTGACCCGCAGCCAACGGATCAGCCACGAAAATTTGCGCGAACGCGATCCGGACTGGTTGCAGTCAGCCGAAGCCTGGTTTCAAGCCCAAGCCGGGGTCGGCGGCAATGATCCGGTCCGTCCGCCGATGTTTGCGCCGCTGCGGTTGCGCGATATGACGCTGAAAAATCGCGTGGTCGTGTCGCCGATGGCGCAATACAAGGCCGTCGATGGCTGTCCGACCGATTGGCATATGATCCATTACGGCGAACGGGCAAAGGGCGGCGCGGGGCTGGTTTATACCGAGATGACGTGCGTCAGTGCTGCCGGCCGGATCACGCCCGGCTGTCCCGGACTTTATACCGCCGAGCACGAAGCGGCCTGGCGCCGGATCGTCGAGTTCGTCCACGCCGAAACGGCCGCAAAGATTTGCTGTCAGATCGGGCATTCGGGCCGCAAGGGCTCCACCCGCCTTGGCTGGGATGGGATGGATCAGCCGCTCCCGGACGGCAATTGGCCGGTCCTGTCGGCCTCGCCCATTCCATGGTCCCCCGAAAGTGCTGTGCCGAAAGAGGCAAGCCGCGCAGATATGGATTGGATCAAGGGCGAATTTGTCGGCGCGGCAGAGATGGCCAACCGGGCCGGCTTTGACATGATCGAATTGCATGCCGCGCACGGCTATTTCCTGTCCTCGTTCCTGTCGCCGCTGTCGAACACACGCAGCGACGGCTATGGCGGCAATCTCGACAACAGGCTGCGTTACCCGCTGGAAGTGTTCGCCGCGATCCGTGCGGTCTGGCCCGAGCAAAAGCCGATGTCGGTGCGCATCTCGGCCCATGATTGGGTCGGCGCGCGCGGCGTCACACCCGAAGAGGCCGTCGAGATTGCCGAAGCTTTTGCCGATATTGGTGCCGATATCATCGATGTATCGGCCGGGCAGACCTCGACCGAGGCCGCCCCGGTCTATGGTCGGTTGTTCCAAACGCCGTTTTCGGACCGCATCCGCAATGAGGCGGGGCTGGCGACGATTGCCGTCGGCAACATCACCGAGGCCGATCAAGTCAACGCGAGATTATTGGCCGGCCGGGCCGATTTAGTCGCGATTGGACGGCCGCATCTGAGCGATCCGTATTGGGTGCTGCGCGAGGCGGCAAAGATCGGTGACCGTCTTGAAACCTGGCCCCAGCCCTATGAGGCCGGACGCGATCAAACCTGGCGCTTGGCCGATCGCGCGGCAGAGGTTCTACGCGCATGAGACGCGTGCTCGTCACCGGCGGCGGCACCGGGATCGGCCGGGCGATTGCCTTGGCCTTTAATGCCGAAGGCGATGCGGTCACCATTTCAGGGCGGCGCGAGGGGCCGCTTCGGGAGGCCGCAGACGGCACCAATATCGACATCCGGACGGCCGATGTCACCGCAGAGGATCAAATCGCCGCGCTCTTTGATGCCCGGTTTGACGTGGTTGTCGCCAATGCCGGGATGGGACATCCCGGTCGCGTTGCCGATCAGAGCCTGCAAGACTGGCGCGAGACGATTGATATCAACCTCACCGGCACGTTCCTCACCTTCCAGGCCGCGCTGCGCGACATGCAACCGGGCGGGCGGCTGATTGCCATCGCCTCCACCGCAAGTTTGCAGGGCGGGCCTAATATCGCCGCCTATGTCGCCTCAAAACATGGCGTTTTGGGTCTCGTGCGGAGCTTGGCCAAAGAGGTCGCGCGCGACGGTATCACCTGCAACGCCATCTGCCCCGGCTTTGTCGATACCGACATGGCGGAAACGGCGATCACGAATGTTATGGCGCGGTTTGATCTCGACCGGGAGGCAGCCCAAAAGATGGTCGTTAGCGGCAATCCGATGAAACGCTTGATCGATCCAGGCGAGGTGGCCGCGGCGGCGCTGTTTTTGGCCAGCCCGGGCGCGTCCTCGGTCAACGGTCACGCGCTGAGCGTCTCCGGCGGAGAGATTTGATGGCGCATGCGGTAGACACCAAAGAGCCATTGTCGAAGCTTCGGCTGCGGGTGTGGCTGAAACTGCTGCGTGCCACCCATGCGTTGGAAGACGATATTCGTCGCCGCTTGCGCGATGAACACAACACAACGCTGCCGCGTTTTGATGTGATGGCCGCGCTCGACCGTTTCCCCAAAGGCCTGAAAATGAGCGAAATTTCCGGGCTCTTGCGGGTCTCGAACGGCAATATCACCGGGATCGTCGACCGTTTGGCGGATGAAGGCCTGTTGGTCCGCGTCGCCGTTCCAGGTGATCGCCGGGCGCAACGGGTGCGCCTGACCGACAAAGGCCGCGACGTTTTTGCCGTCCTTGCCAAGGCGCATGAGGGCTGGATCGATGACGCGCTTGGCGCGCTCGACGCCGATGACGCCGGACGCATGCTGCACCGGCTCGACACTTTGGTCAAAGGGGCAAGCGATGCGGAGTGATCTTGCACATCTCAATTGCGCGGTCAGCGACGGCATTGCACGGCTTAGCCTCAACCGCCCCGACCGCAAGAACCCGCTAAGTTTCGACAGCTATGCCGAGGCGCGCGATTGGTTCCGTGACCTGGCCTATGCCGATGATGTGGGCGCCGTTGTTTTGATGCCCAATGGTGGCAATTTCAGCTCCGGCGGAGATGTGCATGACATCATCGGCCCGCTGACGGAGATGTCGATGAAAGAGCTCTTGGCCTTTACCCGCATGACCGGCGATCTGGTCAAGGCAATGCTGGCTTGCGGCAAGCCGATCATCGCCGCCGTGGATGGTGTGGCCGCCGGGGCAGGGGCCATTTTGGCGATGGCCGCTGATTTGCGGCTGGCCACGCCGGCAGCAAAGGTTGCGTTCCTGTTCAATCGGGTCGGATTGGCCGGCTGCGACATGGGGGCCTGCGCGATGCTGCCGCGGATCATCGGTCAGGGCCGCGCGGCAGAATTGCTGTATACCGGCAGATCGATGGGTGCTGAGGACGGCCTGGCTTGGGGCTTTTTCAACCGGATTGTCGAACCGGAGGCGCTGGAACCCGAAGCGTTGGCCTTGGCCGGCCGCATCGCGTCGGGGCCGGGATTTGCCAATATGATGACCAAAACCATGCTTGCGCAGGAATGGTCCATGGGTCTCGAACAAGCGATTGAGGCCGAGGCGCAGGCGCAGGCCATTTGCATGCAAGGTGAAGATTTCCGGCGCGCCTACCGCGCATTCGTCGCGAAAGAGCAGCCGGTTTTTGAGGGCGATTGAGGGGCGGAGGTGCGGTAAAACGGGATGGCGGATCAAAGCTATTTGAACTGGCCGTTTTTTGAGGATCGGCACCGCGCCTGGGCCGCGCGCGTCCGTGCTGTGGCAAAAACACTGCCAGCCGGCCATCCCGACGATGTCGATCACATCTGCCGCGATTTGGTGACAAGGCTCGGCCAGGCGGGTCTTCTTGAGGTGACAGGAGGTGCGGCGCGGGAGCTCGATCTGCGCAGGATTTGCCTGGCCCGAGAGATCCTAGCCTATCACCAGGGGCTTGCAGATTTTTCCTTTGCGATGCAGGGACTTGGGATGGGAGCCGTGTCGCTCTTTGGGTCCGATGCACACCGCGAATGGCTTACAAAGACCCGCCAAGGTACCGCAATTGCCGGCTTTGCCTTGACCGAGCCGCAATCGGGCTCAGACGTTGCCAATTCGACCATGACCGCGCAAGCCGATGGCGATCACTACGTGCTCGACGGCGAAAAAACCTGGATCTCCAATGGCGGTATTGCCGATATCTATACGGTTTTTGCCCGAACCGGTGAGGCGCCGGGCGCCAAGGGCCTTTCGGCATTTCTTGTCCCGGCAGAGACGCCAGGGGTTGCCGTGGCGGAGCGGCTTGACGTGATCGCGCCGCATCCGCTGGCACGGCTGAGATTTGATCGCGTGCAGGTGCCAAAGGCCGCACGCATCGGCGCACCCGGCGATGGGTTCCACATCGCAATGTCGGTCTTGGATATGTTCCGATCAAGCGTCGCCGCCGCGGCCTTGGGATTTGCCCGCCGCGCGCTTGATGAAAGCCTTGGACGCGTCGCCGTCCGCGAGATCGGCGGCACCAAGATGTTCGATCTGCAAATGGTGCAGGGGCATCTGGCCGACATGGCGTTGGAAATCGATGCGGCCGCGCTTCTGACCTACCGCGCGGCCTGGACCAAGGACCGAGGTGCCGCCCGCATCACGCGAGAGGCGGCGATGGCGAAACTCCACGCGACCGAAGCGGCGCAACGGGTGATCGACACCGCGGTCCAACTCCATGGCGGGGACGGCGTACGCAGCGGAACCTGGCCCGAACAGCTCTATCGTGAAATCCGCGCCTTGCGGATCTACGAAGGCGCCTCGGATGTGCAGAAAATCGTCATCGCTCGGCAGACGATGGCAAACCATGAAAGGAATATGACATGAGCAACGAACTTGATGGCGGCATCACCCGCGATGGCGATGGACTTGCTGGCGTAAAGCTGAACATTCTTGGCCAGACTTACTATCCCAAAGCCTGGTGCGAGAGCACTTTTGCCTTTGAAACCAACTCAGCGCCAGGCGAATTCGTCCCGGTGCATGTCCATCCAAAACAAGATGAGTTCATTTTGGTCCAGGAGGGCGAGCTTGACCTGAAGCTTGACGGGACGTGGGTGAAGGCCAAAGCGGGCGATCTGGTGCGAATGCCACGCGGCATCCCGCATGGCTATTTCAACAAGTCCGACAAACCTGTCAGGGCGCTCTTTTGGGTCTCGCCCGCGGGCAAGCTGAAGGAGCTTTTTGACGTGCTCAACGACATGACCGATGTCGACGCGGTGGTGGAAGCCTCCGCCCGCCACGACGTCGAATTCCTACCGCCCGACGCGAACGACTGAAGGAACGTCGCAATGCCCGCGCCCTCGGCCCATATCGACAGCTTCGCACGCGATAACCTGCCCAGCGCAGAGACATGGCCGGATCTGTTGCTGGATGGTTTCGATTATCCCGAAACCCTCAATGTCGGTGTCGAATTGACCGACGCCATGGTCGCGCGCGGCTTTGGCGACCATACCGCACTGATCGGAAATGGTCGGCGGCGCACCTATAAAGAGCTTAGCGATTGGACCAATCGCCTGGCCCACGCGCTTGTGGAGGATTTGGGGGTGCGTCCGGGTAACCGAGTGCTGATCCGGTCGGCCAATAACCCCGCCATGGTGGCGTGTTGGCTGGCCGCAACCAAGGCCGGCGCGGTTGTCGTCAACACGATGCCGATGCTGCGCGCGGCAGAGCTTTCGAAATATGTCGATCAAGCCGAAATCACGCATGCGCTATGTGATACGCGATTGATGGAGGACATGGTCGCCTGCGCCAAAGAGAGCGCGCATCTCAAGATCGTTGTGGGCTTTGATGGCACGGCAAATCACGACGCAGAGCTGGACCGTTTGGCGCTCGAAAAACCCGTGCGGTTCGAGGCGGTTGCGACAGCGGCCGACGATGTGGCGTTGATCGGGTTCACCTCCGGATCGACCGGCGTGCCAAAAGGGACGATGCATTTCCACCGCGACTTGTTGATCATCGCCGATGGGTATGCGCGGGAGGTTTTGGGCGTCACGCCCGAAGATGTCTTTGTCGGCTCACCGCCTTTGGCCTTCACCTTCGGGCTTGGTGGGCTGGCGATCTTTCCCTTGCGGTTCGGGGCCGCAGCGACGCTTTTGGAACAAGCCACACCACCGAATATGATCGAGATCATCGAAACCTATCGGGCGACGGTCTGCTTTACCGCCCCCACAGCCTATCGCGTGATGCTGCAAGCGATGGCGGATGGCGCCGATCTGTCGAGTTTGCGCGCGGCCGTGTCCGCAGGTGAGACGTTGCCGGCCCCGATCTATGAAGACTGGATTGCACAGACCGGCAAGCCAATGCTCGACGGGATCGGCGCAACCGAGATGTTGCACATTTTCCTGACAAATCGCTTTGATGACCACCGACCTGCCTGCACAGGTCGCCCGGTCACAGGCTATGTGGCCAAGATCATCGGTCCAGAGGGGGAAAGCTTACCGGTGGGGGAAACGGGCCGGCTGGCCGTGAAAGGGCCCACCGGGTGCCGCTACCTCAAGGGTGATCGGCAGCAAAGCTATGTCGAGGATGGCTGGAACATCACCGGCGATGCCTTTTGGCAGGACGCGGAGGGGTATTTCCACTTTGCCGCGCGCAATGACGACATGATCATCAGCGCCGGTTACAACATCGCCGGGCCCGAAGTTGAGGCCGCGCTGCTGGCACATCCTGCCGTTGCGGAATGCGCGGTCATCGGTGTGCCGGACGCGGAACGCGGCGCGGTCGTGGAGGCCCATATCGTCTTGGACGGCGATCGCACGGCGACGGCGCAGATGCTGCAAGACCACGTCAAATCGACCATCGCGCCCTATAAATATCCCCGCTCCATCGTTTTCACCGACCATCTGCCGAAAACCCAGACCGGCAAAATTCAACGCTTCCGGTTGAGGAAAATACAATGAGCAGCGCCTACGATCCCAGCAGTGACGGCGCGCGAACCGACTTTACCGCGACCATGTCGTATGGCGACTATCTCGCACTGGATCCGGTCCTGACAGCTCAGATGCCGCGATCTGACGCGCATGACGAGATGCTGTTCATCATCCAGCACCAAACCTCGGAGCTTTGGATGCGTCTGGTGATCCATGAATTAACCGCCGCGCGCGACCTGATCGCGGCGGGCCAATTGCCGCCCGCGTTCAAAATGTTGACCCGCGTGGCGCGTATATTCGAGCAGCTCAACAACGCCTGGGACGTGCTGCGAACCATGACACCGTCGGATTACACGGCCTTCCGCGATGCGCTCGGCGCCTCATCCGGGTTTCAATCCTGGCAATACCGGCTGATCGAATTCATGCTCGGCAACCGCAATCCGCATATGCTCAAGCCCCATGCGCATCACTCTGAAATCGTTGATCGTTTGGAGGCGGAACTCGCGCAGCCCAGTCTCTATCATGTTGCAATCCAACAGCTTTGTGAGGCAAGCGATCACGCGTTACCGGATTTTGCGCCGCGCCGACCGCATGAGACGAACGCGGATGTCGAGGCGCTTTGGAGCGCGGTTTACAAAGACCCGCAATCCAACTGGGCGCTCTATGAACTTGCGGAGAAATTGGTTGACCTTGAGGATTACTTTCGCCGCTGGCGGTTTAATCATGTCACCACCGTTGAACGCGTGATCGGGTTCAAACGTGGCACCGGCGGCACGGCAGGGGTGAGCTATCTGCGCCGCATGCTCGAGGTCGAGCTTTTCCCGGAGCTTTGGCATTTGCGCGGGGGGTTATAATGCGGCGGGATCTGTTTCACTTACCCGAAGGCGTCATTTATCTCGATGGCAATTCGCTTGGGCCTTTGCCGAAATCAGCCATCGCGCGCAGCCAGGATGTTTTGCAAAACGAATGGGGCGAGGCGCTGATCCGGGCCTGGAACAGTGCCGATTGGATCACGCTGCCGGGGCGCGTCGGCGACCGGATCGCGCCGTTGATCGGCGCGCGCCCCGGGACGATCGCCACCGGAGATACACTGTCCATCAAGGTCTATCAGGCCTTGACCGCAGCGCTTCAGCGGCACCCCGATCGACGGGTGATTTTGTCCGATACCGGCAATTTTCCAACCGATCTTTATATGGCCCAGGGTCTTATTGGTCTGTTGGGCGGTGATTATGAATTGCGCCTTGTCGCGCCCGAAGACGTGGCCGGCGCGATCGACGCCCATGTCGCGGTGGTGATGCTGACCCATGTCGATTACCGCACGGGGCGGCTCCATGACATGGCGGGGATCACCGATCTTGCCCATGCAGCCGGCGCCACGATGATCTGGGATCTGGCCCATTCCGCGGGCGCTGTGCCGGTTGATTTGACCGCCTGCGGGGCGGAATTTGCCGTGGGCTGCACCTACAAATACCTCAATGGCGGGCCGGGTGCGCCTGCCTTCATCTACGCTCGACCCGATCTTATCGAAGATGTGAGCCCGGCCTTGTCAGGCTGGATGGGCCATGAAAACCCTTTTGCCATGGATCCGAATTACCGACCGGCCATGTCAACCGAGCGGCTGCGGATCGGCACACCGCCCATCGTGCAACTGGCCATTCTCGATGCTGCGCTGGATGCGTGGGAGGGCGTAGATATGTCTGAAATCCGCGCCGCATCCATCGCGCTGAGTGAAACGTTCATTGCCGAAGTCGAAGCTCGGTGTCCAGAACTGTCATTGGCCAGCCCCCGTGACCCCGCCGCGCGCGGCAGCCAAGTCAGCTTTGCCTTTGGGCACGGATATGCCGCCATGCAAGCGCTGATTGCACATGGGGTTATTGGCGATTTTCGTGCGCCCAATATCATGCGATTTGGGTTTACGCCGCTATACCTCCGTCAGGAGGATGTCGTGCAAGCCGCTAAGATAATAGAAGAAATCATGCGTGGTCGGCTTTGGGACCAGTCTGAATTCCATGCCCGCGCCCTGGTGACCTAGCGCGATGTTCACCCGATCAGAGACCATCTTATTCCGCCATTGCGACCCGGCGGGCATCGTTTTTTTCCCGCGGTTCTTCGAGATGGCGAACGACACGGTGGAGGCCTATTTTGCCGCACTTGGGCATGACTTTGCAGGACTTCACAACGCCAACGCGGTACCGACGGCGGCCATCTCGGCTACCTTTCACGCGCCCGCACGGCTTGGCGATGTTCTGACGCTGGCGCTGACGCTGATAAAACTCGGCCGTACAAGCCTGGCCTATCGCATCGCATCGGCGGCCTTCACGGTTGAGGCGACGCTGGTCCATACGGATGATACGCTGCGGCCCACGCCCTGGCCCGACGCCTTGCGGGCCAAACTTTCACAAGATCTGGAGACGTCATGACTCACCGCATCATCCAGCCCGATGGATGGGCGCCCGCTAAAGGATATGCAAACGGCGTTTTAACGCCATCCGGTATCCTACATATTGGCGGTCAGATCGGATGGAACGCCGCCCAAGACTTCGTGGCGACGGATTTCGTCGGCCAGGCAGAGCAGGCGTTGCGCAACATTTGCGATATTCTGGAGGCCGCCGGTGGGGCGCCGAGCCACCTGACGCGTTTGACCTGGTTTGTCACCGACAAGGCGGAATATCTGGCCCGTCAATCGGATATGGGCGCGGCCTATCGCCGTGTCATGGGACGGCATTTTCCGGCCATGTCGATGGTGATCGTCGCGGGTCTTGTCGAAGATGCGGCGTTGGTGGAAATTGAAGCGACAGCTGAAATTCCAAAGGCGGCATTCAATGTTATTTGACGGACAAAGCGCGGTTGTTACCGGGGGTGCATCGGGCCTTGGCGCGGCTGCGGCCAAAGCGCTGGCCGATGCCGGAATGAAGGTCGCTTTGTTTGATCTCGATACCGATCGCGGTCCGGCCCATGCATCAAATATCAAGGGCATGTTCCAGACCGTTGACGTCACCGATCCGGCATCCATCGAAGCCGGCCTGGACGCGGTCGATGCCACCTTTGGCACGCCGCGCGTTTTGGTCAATTGCGCCGGCATCGCGCCGGGGGCCAAAACCACCAGCCGCGGCCAGGCGCATGACCCCGACCTTTTCGCAAAGGTGATCGCGGTCAACCTGATCGGCAGTTTCTATGCCGCCTCACAGGTGGCAACGCGGATGGTTGCTGCGGCGCCTTTGGGCGCCGACGCCGCACGTGGCGTGATCGTCAACACAAGTTCGGTCGCGGCGTTTGAAGGCCAAGTCGGACAGGCCGCGTATGCCGCGTCTAAGGGCGGGGTTGCTGGCATGACATTGCCCATGGCACGCGATCTGGCCGGCGCCGGTATCCGGGTCTGCTCAATCGCGCCGGGCCTCTTTCTGACGCCGATGCTGCAAGGTTTGCCACAGGATGTGCAGGACAGTTTGGGACAGCAAGTGCCTTATCCGCCGAGGCTCGGATCGCCTGCCGAATTTGCCGCGTTGGTCCTCCATATCGCGGAAAATCCGATGTTGAACGGGGAGATCATTCGGCTTGACGGCGCCATCCGCATGGCGCCACGCTAATTCAACGCCCAAACCAGCGATAAGGTGATGGCCGGGAACAGTGTCAAGACGATGACGCGCAAGATATCGGTCAGCACAAAGGGCAGGGCGCCAGCATAGGTATCGCGGATCGGAATATCCCGCGCCATCGAGTTGATGATAAAGAGGTTCATGCCAACCGGCGGCGTGATGAGCCCCACCTCCACGACGATCAAGACGAGGATCCCGAACCACAGGCCGAAATCCCCCGGGCTCATCCCGAAATCAAGGCTCGACATGATGGGGAAGACGATGGGCACGGTCAAAAGCACCATCGACAGCGAATCCATAACGCAGCCGAAAAGCAGATACATCACCAGCACGATCCACAGCACGAACCAGGGTGAAAAGCCCTGATCGCCGACCCAAGCCGCCGCGGTTTGCGGCAATTGCGTGAGGCCGAGAAAGTTATTGTAGATGCCCGCGCCCAAAATGATCAGAAAGATCATCGCCGTCGACATCGCAGTGGTCAGGATCGACTCCCTCAATTCCGACCAGCCAAGCTTTCCACCAAATGCCGCCACCAGGCCGGTGCCAGCCGCCCCCACGGCCGCGGCCTCAGTCGGTGTGAACACGCCGAAATAGATGCCGCCCACAACGGCGGCAAAAATCACCAGCACGGGCCAAACCTTCGCTAAGGCCTGAAGCCGTTCGCCCCAAGGCACGCGGTCGCGCAGGGCGGCGGAATTCGGATAGACGCGCACCCAGATCGAGATCGCAACGATATAACCGAGGGCCGCAAGCAACCCCGGGATGATCGCGGCCACGAAGAGCTTTTCAATATTCTGCTCGGCCAAAATGGCGTAGATCACCAAGATCACCGAGGGTGGGATTAAGATGCCAAGGGTGCCGCCTGCGGCCAGCGCCCCGGTCGAGAGCGACCCGGGATAGCCGTATTGGCGCAATTCTGGCAGGGCCACGCGGCCCATTGTGGCCGCCGTTGCCAGCGACGATCCGCAGATCGCACCAAAGCCCGCGCATGCGCCCACAGCCGACATTGCCACCCCACCGCGCCGGTGGCCCAAAAAGCTTGCCGCCGCGCGAAAGAGATCGGCTGACATGCCAGAGACAGTCGCAAATTGCCCCATCAGCAAAAACAGCGGAATGATCGAAAAGGAATAGTTCGAAAATGTTCCGTAGGTCAGCGATTTCAACTGGTTAAGTGTCATCATCGGCGTGCCGATCACCAACCACGTGCCACCCACACCGCACACGATCATCGCCAGTGCGATGGGCATGCGCAAAAATACCAGGAACAACAGGACCGGAAATGACCACAAAGCGAGGTCAAAGTTAGACATGAGGCTGTGCCTCTCGGAACCGCTCTGACATCATGAGCGCCGCGCGCAGCGTGCAAAAGCCGGCTACAAGGATAAAGCCGGTTGCCCCAACCATTCCGGCCGCATAGCCCCACCAAACCGGCATTTCAGCGATCTGCGTGGTCTCTCCCGTGGCCATCTTGTCTTGCAGCCCGGCAAACAGCCGCAAGGTGCCGATCGTGGCGGCGCCCAGCATCATCGCGTTGAACAGAAGATCAAGGATGCGCCCGACGCTATCCGGCATGCGGCGCTCGAACAAATCGACAACCGCATGACCTTGGCGCAATTGGCAGATCGGTAAAAAGGCGAAAACAGCGGCCGCCATTGCCATGCTGGTGAAATCGTAGATGCCACGGATCGGACCGATGCCGATTTGCAGCGGCACAAAAAGCCGCCCGATGATGGAGACCACCGTCATCGCGATGATTGCGATTAGGATCGCACCGCCCAAATAGGCCAAAACCTGCGCAATGAAATCTGCCCCACGATACAGCGTCCGGTACATATGCTCCCCGCAAAGAAAGAGGGCCGCGCCGGGCCCTCTTATCCTTATTGGTCCTGGTTGGTCACGACGTGTATTGATCAATCAAGGCCGAGGCGCGGTCGATCAAGGCTTGTCCGTCGATATCGCGTTCTGCCATGCTTTCGACCCAGCGCGCTGTCACAGGTGCTGCTGCTGCGCGCCAGCGATCGACCTCGGCGGCATCAAGTTCGATGACAGTGTTGCCGGCATCGACCGCGATTTGCCGGGCCGGGGCGTCACCGGCAACCATCGCGCCCGCCGCTTGCATCGCCCGGTCTGCACCTGAAACCGAGTCAAGCGCTGTGCGGAGATCGTCGGGCAGGCCTTCATAGGACGCCTTGTTCATCGAAAGAACGAAACTTGTGGTGTAAAGCGCCGTGTCGCCGGTGATCTCGGTGTGATAGTCCAAAAGCTCCGACAGTCGAAGCGACGCGGTGACCTCCCACGGGATGACGGTGCCGTCGATCACGCCGCGGCTCAGCGCTTCGGGGATGGCGGGGACCGGCATGCCCACTGGTTCCGCGCCAAGTTCCGCCAAAAGATCCGTGATGACGCGGGTGGGGCCGCGCAGCGTCTTGCCACCCATATCTTCAAGCCGCTCGACCGGCTCACTGGTGTGGATGACGCCCGGGCCGTGGACCCAAGCGGTCAAAATCTGCGTGTCGGCGTATTCCGCGTCCTGGAAATCGGTCGACATCATCTCCCAGTAGGCGCGCGCGGTCGCGATCGGGTCCTTCATGATAAAGGGCAGATCAAAGACCTCGGTGCGCGGGAAGCGACCCGGTGTGTAGCCGCCAAGTGTCATGACCACATCGGCAATCCCATCGCGGGATTGGTCGAACAAATCGGGCGGCGCACCGCCAAGCGCCATGGCATCGAAATGCTGAACAGTCAGATCGCCATCAGTGGCCTCGGCCAAATCGTTGGCCCAAGGCACCAGGATTTGCGACGGAATCAGCGCCTGGGGCGGCAAGAATTGGTGCAGCCGCAGCGCCGTTGACTGCGCCTTAGCCAGATGCGGGGTCGCCAGCGCAATGGCTGCCCCCGCCGGCGCGGATTTCAGGAAATCGCGTCTTTTCATTTTCGTCCTCCCTACAGAAATCGGCGGGCGTATTGCGCGCCGTTCCCCTCCGTCGATGTAATCATGCCAATATCGATATCAGAATGTCGCAGCGCGACAAGTACTGGCAGGTATCGTGCATTCGGTCCCGCCTTAGGTATCCAAATGGCCCGTGTCGCGACCGGCAAACTGCGCGCGATAGGCTGAAGGTGCCTTGCGGCGGATCGTCTTGAACCTCTTTGCAAAATAGGACGGGTCGTTGAACCCGACCCGATAACCGATTTCCGCAACCGGCAATTGTGTGAAAGCCAACAGACGGCAGGCCTCGGTCATAATTGCGTGTTCGATATAGGCTTGCGCTCCCAAACCTGTCGCCGCCCGGCATATGCGCGACAGATGCCCCGTGCTGACGGCCAAGGCCTTGGCATAATCCGCGGCCGACCAGGCCTCAGACATATGGTCCGCGATCAGCGCGCCCAACCGGTCGAGCCGGGCCTGAGACGCCGGCGCAGATGCCGTCGCAGGCGCGCTATCGCCCGCCTCCGCGACGGCGGCCAAAAGCGCATGCGCCAGACCGAGCGCTTGTTCGGCTCGGAAGGCGCTGGCGCGTGAGAGCGTATCAGCCAACAGCCGGGTCAACCTTTGCAGATGCGCGTCAAAGCGGCCGATAAAAGGTTTTGAAAGCCGATCAATCGTGTCCGAGCCAACCGGACCGATGCCAGCAATCACATGGGTCGGGAACGACACGACATAACCCTCCGTTCCGGGTGCGAAGTCAAAAGCATGCACGGCTTGGGCCGGCACAAACAGAAAACGCCCCCCGTTCAGGCATTGCGCCACGCCATCGACCATCGCGTCCACACCGCCATCCTCGAGCGCGAAAAGCTGCGCCATTGCGGCATGGCGATGGGCTTTGATGCGCCAACCCAAGGGTGCGCTTCGCGTCGATATGTCTTCGCAATGAACCAAGTCGGGGAACTGTTCTGTTTCCCCATAAAGCGTAAAGACGGGAATGGCGGCAGCGCGACCCATGCACGATGGTTACCAATTGCGGCCCTTGCTGTCCATTCGCGCCGCGGCCTTGGCAGGCTAGGTTCATGCGCGCGACCAATGAAAGAGCGCCGTTTTGAAAACAGAAGTTGTCATTATCGGCGGCGGGCCGTCAGGGCTTTTGCTGTCGCAGCTGCTCAACCGCGCAGGCATTGACACCGTGATCTTAGAACGCGCGAGCCGCGACCATGTTTTGCAACGTATTCGCGCCGGCGTTCTAGAAACTGGCACCGTGGATGTGTTGCACGCAGCTGGGGTTGGCGCGCGATTGGCCCGCGAAGGCTTGCCGCATGCGGGCTGTTACCTGACCGATGACGACCTAATGGTGCATATCGATTTTAAGGGCCTTACCGGCAAAGACGTCGTGGTTTACGGTCAAACCGAAGTGACGGCTGATCTTTACCAGGCCCAAGATGCCATAGGCACGACCATTCATCACCGCGTGGACGATGTTGTAATAGAAGATCCAACCGGCGCGATCTATGTCACCTTTACCAAAGACGGGACCCGACACCGGATCGATTGTGCCTATGTCGCGGGTTGCGACGGCTTTCACGGCGTTAGCCGCAATACCATTCCCGCCGAACGGCGGCAGATGTTTGAACGGGTCTATCCGTTCGGGTGGCTCGGCATCCTATCGCGAACCGCGCCAGCCAATGACGAGTTGATTTATGCGAATTCCGCCAATGGTTTCGCCCTGGCGTCTATGCGCAATGCCAATCTCAGCCGATACTACGTCCAGGTGCCGGTCACCGACCGTCCGGAGGATTGGAGCGACGATCGGTTCTGGGCGAAGCTGAAAAGCTGTTTGCCGTCGGATACCGCCGCCGCGATGGAGATCGGCCCGTCCATCGAAAAGTCAATCGCACCGCTGCGGTCGTTTGTGTCCGAACCGCTCAGATGGGGGCGGTTGTTTTTGGTCGGCGATGCCGCCCATATCGTGCCGCCCACCGGCGCCAAGGGCCTCAACCTCGCCGTCTCAGACGTATTTTATCTGCAAGAGGCGCTGATCGGGGCGTTGAAATCAGGCGATACGGGCGGCATTGACGGCTATTCAGATCGCGCGCTGGCCCGGATTTGGAAGGCGATGCGGTTTTCCTGGTCGATGACTACGATGCTACATCAATTCGATGGCGAGGACAGCTTTGCAGCGCAAATGCGCAAGGCCACGCTGGCCCATCTCAGCAAATCCGAAACCGCGCGGCGCGAGTTGGCGGAAAATTACGTGGGCCTTCCGTACTGACCGAAGGGCGGCTAACGTCGCGACGCCAGCGCGTACGGACGCGCGACCGGCAAGCGCGGCGTAAGGAGGCCTAGAATGCCAGAGGCGTTTATCTGCGACTATATCCGTACGCCGATCGGTCGGTTCGGTGGAGCGCTCTCCACCGTGCGCCCTGATGATCTGGGCGCGATCCCGCTGCGCGCGCTGGCCGACCGGAACCCAGGTCTCGACCCGGCTGCCATTGACGAGGTGATCTTGGGCTGCGCCAATCAGGCGGGTGAGGACAACCGCAACGTCGCGCGGATGTGCAGCCTCCTTGCCGGTTATCCCGACACTGTGCCGGCCACAACGGTCAACCGGCTTTGCGGCTCTGGGATGGATGCGGTGATCATGGCGGCACGCGCAATCCGTGCCGGTGAGGCCGATTTGATGATTGCCGGCGGTGTCGAGAGCATGAGCCGGGCGCCATTTGTGATGCCCAAGGCGAGCCAAGCGTTCAGCCGCCACGCCGAAATCCACGACACCACAATTGGGTGGCGCTTCGTAAACCCGGTGCTCAAGGCGCAATATGGCATCGACAGCATGCCGGAAACCGCGGAAAACGTGGCCGAAGACTTCGCCATCTCACGCGCCGATCAGGATGCCTTTGCGCTCCGCTCGCAAGCCCGCGCCGCGGCAGCGCAAGCCTCGGGCCGTTTGGCGCGTGAGATCACGACCGTAGAACTTGCGCAGCGAAAAGGGGGCCCCCTGGTCGTAGACAAAGACGAACACCCCCGCGCGGACACAAGTGCCGAAGGCTTGGCCAAGCTCAAACCCTTTGTGCGCCAACCCGGCACGATCACGGCCGGCAATGCATCCGGTGTCAATGATGGTGCCGCGGCACTAATTGTGGCCTCCGAGGCGGCCATACACGCCCATAACTTGACACCGCGTGCGCGGATTTTGGGCGGGGCAACGGCGGGTGTACTGCCCCGTATCATGGGGATTGGCCCGGCACCTGCATCGGAAAAACTGATGCGGCGGCTCGGCCTCTCTATCGATGATTTTGCCGTGGTGGAGTTGAATGAAGCCTTTGCCAGTCAGGGGCTTGCGACCTTGCGGCGCCTTGGTATCCCCGACGATGCGGCGCATGTGAACCGCCATGGCGGCGCAATTGCGCTCGGCCATCCGCTTGGCATGTCGGGCGCGCGGATCACCGGATCGGCGACGCTTGATCTCACCGGGGATCAAAAGGCGCTCGCCTGCATGTGTATCGGGGTCGGTCAGGGCATTGCCATCGCGCTGGAGGCGGCGTGACGCGGCATTGCTTTTCGCTCTGGAATGCGCGTGCTAACGATCCGACCAGCAACTGGCATGAGGGTCCATGATGACGCTTCCCTCCACAATGCAGGCTATGGTGACGATGGGTCATGGCGGATTGGACAGGCTGGTCTGGCACGAGACGTGGCCACGCCCCGATCCCGGCCCGGACGACGTGCTGGTTCGGGTGCACGCCTGCGGGCTCAACAATACCGATATCAACACGCGCGTGGGCTGGTATTCGCAATCGGTCACGGCCGATGGCGACGCGCCCGGTGCCAACGATCCATCCTGGGGTGGGGCGCCGGTCCGCTTTCCCCGCATCCAAGGCGCCGATGCCTGCGGGGTCATCGTTGCGGTCGGCGACGGCGTGCCAGAGACGCGGGTGGGCGAACGCGTGATCACCGACAATTGGTTGCGCGATCCCGATGCGCCCGAAGACAAAGCCAAAGCGGGGTATTTCGGCTCTGAACGCGATGGGGGATTTGCGGAATATACCGTATTGCCCAGCCGCAATGCGCTGGCTGTGTCGTCAGATTTGAGCGATGCTGAATTGGCCACCTTTTCGTGCTCCTACTCGACGGCGCTTGGCATGCTGACGCGGGCACAAGTCACGGCGACCGATACGGTTTTGGTGCCCGGCGCCTCGGGCGGGGTCGGCGGTGCGTTGGTGCAACTGGCAAAGCTGAAAGGTGCCCGCGTGATTGCGATGGCATCCGAGGCGAAGCATGCAGAGGTTGCAAGCCTTGGGCCCGATCTTGTCTTGCCGCGCGCACCGGCTAACTTGCGGGATGCCTTAGGCGGTGAAAGGGTCACGGTTGTTGCTGACGTCGTTGGCGGCGCGTACTGGCCGCAGCTTATCGATATACTCGAACGCGGCGGCCGGCTCACCTGCTCCGGCGCGATTGCAGGGCCTATGGTGGATTTCGACCTCCGCGTTTTTTACTTGCGCGATCTGACGTTTACAGGATCGACTGTGATCGATCCCGCGGTCATGCAAGAGCTTGTGGGCTTGATCGAAGGTGGAGCGATCAGGCCGGTTCTTGCCGCCACCTATCCGTTGGTCGATCTGCACAAAGCGCAAGAGGCATTTGCCGCCAAGGCGCATGCCGGGAATATCGTGGTCATGCCATGACATGCTCTATGCGTCCCAACACGTCTTGGCCCAGCCATGAGAGCCTGACCACAACATGACCGAGACACACCGCGCAGCCAGTGCTTTGGCCCAGAATTCCTTGGCGCTGTGGCCGCTGCCCGACAGCGCACGCGTGCAGTTGATCAATATTTCGGAAAACCACACTTACCGGGTCGATGTCGAGGATCAGCCCGTTGCGATTTTGCGCCTCCATCGCCCTGGCTATCAAGACCGCGCAGCGATCCAATCGGAAATTGCTTGGATGGCGGCACTGGCCCGCGACGGCACGCTCAGCCCACCACAGCCTCGGGCCGGGCATGACGGGCAGTTTGTGCAGCAGATCGCGCGAGAACCGGAACGCTTCGCGGTACTTTTCGACGCATTACCCGGGGATCATCCAAAAGAGGATGGACCTTTGGCGACGCATTTTGAAACCTTAGGGTGGATGGCCGCCCGGCTCCACCACCACGCAAAGACCTGGCCCCGCCCGCCCGGCTTCACGCGTCGCCGGTGGGACATTGATGCGGTCTTTGGCGCAAATGCGATCTGGGGAGACTGGCGCGCAGCACCCGGCGTGACGCCCGACATCACCGGGATTTTGGCGCAGGCCGAGGCGCAATTGCGCCACCGGTTGGCTGAATTTGGGCAAGGCGCCGATCGGTTTGGCTTGATCCATGCCGATATGCGCCTGGCCAATTTACTCGTTGACGGTCGCAAAACGCAGCTTATCGATTTTGACGATTGCGGCTTTGGCTGGTTCCTTTACGATTTTGCCGCCGCCGTCAGTTTTATTGAGACGCGCTCGGATTTGACGGAACTCAAATCGGCATGGTTGCGCGGGTATGGCCCCCTGCCTGCGGAAGATGTCGCCGAGATCGGCAGTTTCATCATGCTGCGCCGGATGGCGCTGTTGGCCTGGATCGGCAGCCATATCGAGGCGCCCGAGCCACAGGCCTTAGCACCGACATTCGCGGCCGACACGGCACGCTTGGCATCGCGGTATCTGAACGGCACACTCTAGATCACGCGCGGCATCCGGCAACGCGACAGGGTCTTCCTTTCCTCAACCACGCGACTTTGAACATCATACGTCAAAGGCCGATAGATCATGAAAATCTCTCAGAACAGACCATTTGCCTCACTTAATGTCGGCGAAACAGCCGAGATTACTCGTATCTGCACGATAGACGATCTTTATGCCTTTGCAGGCGCGACCGGCAATCATAACCCGCTGCACCTGGCAGCTTATGACGGCGATGGCGATGGACGCGCCGAAGCGGTGGCTCCGGCTTTGTGGCATGTCAGCCTGTTGGCCGCGATTTTGGGCAATATCCTGCCCGGAGCTGGCACAAGGTTGCGCCATCTTGATCTGCATGTAGACGGCACCGCAGAGGCAGGTGACGAGCTTCACGCCAAAATCCGCATCCTTGAAAAACGCGATGATGGCGATGTGGTGTTTCAGGCCGCAGTGACGCGGGAATTGGACGATACGCCCATCATCTCCGGTACGCTCCGCGCCACGCCTCCGGATAAGGCATTGCACTTTGACGCCATCGACGTACCGGGGCTTATCGTTCAGCGACACCGCCATTTCGAAGCGCTTTTGGCGCGGGCCGAAGAGATACCGCCGATGCGCACGGCCGTTGTGGCACCGGAGGACCCCAATGCGCTTGGCGGTGCGTTTTTGGCCCAAGAACACGGGTTGATTGTGCCGATCTTGGTCGGCGATCCGGCAAAGATTGCGGCCGCAGCCAGGGCGCTTGGCAGGGATTTAGCCGGATTACAGATCGTTCCGGCAACAGATCACCGGACCGCCGCGCAGCGCGCGGTTGATCTTATACAGGAAGATGCAGCGTCAGCGCTGATGAAGGGGCATTTGCATACCGATACGTTGTTGCGCGCCGTTTTGCGTACGGAAAACAATCTGCGCATCGGACAGCGCCTCAGCCATGTCTTTGTCATGGACGTGCCTGGGGTGATGCGCCCAATCCTCGTCACAGACGCAGCCATCAACATCGCGCCGGACCTGCCGACAAAGGTCGATATCACGCAAAACGCGATCCATTTGGCCCATGCCATCGGGATTGAGACGCCGCGGGTCGGCATCTTGTCGGCCGTCGAAACGGTAAATCCGCAAATCATGTCCTCGGTGGACGCGGCCCTTTTGGCGAAAATGGCAGATCGCGGTCAGATCACCGGCGGGATCGTGGACGGGCCGCTTGCGATGGACAATGCCGTCGACCTAGGCGCGGCGCGGACCAAGGGGATCAAATCGGAGGTGGCCGGGCGCGCCGACATTCTTGTGGTCCCCGACATCGATGCCGGCAACATGTTGGCAAAGCAGCTCACCTATCTGTCACACGCCGATGGGGCCGGGATCGTATTGGGCGCCAAAGTGCCCATCATCCTCACCTCGCGCGCCGATGACGACGCATCGCGGCTGGCCTCCTGTGCTGTTGCATCGCTTTGCGTGGCCACGGGCACGTTCGGGACTATACCAGCGCGCGACGAATAATGCGGAATGTCACCGATTGAGAGGGATAAAATGGCCTGGATCGAAACCATTGCCGATGAGGATGCGACCGGAAAGCTCAAAACGCTTTATGACCGGATCAGAGGCCCAGATGGTGCGATCGACAATATCATGCGCGTGCACAGCTTGCGTCCGCACACGCTCGACGGGCACATGTCGATCTATAAATACGTCCTGCACCATTCCGGAAACACGCTTCCGAAATGGTTTTTGGAAACGCTTGGCGTTTGGGTGAGCCGGCTGAACGCATGCAGCTATTGCGTGGAACATCATTTTGCGGGGCTTAAGCGGCTTTTGCGAGATGATGAACGTGCAGGCGCGCTTCGCGCTGCGATTGAGGCCGACGATATTGCGAATGCACCGCTGAGTGATGCGCAAAAGCGCGCGATGGTTTATGCCAAAACGCTCACCCAGCAACCTGGCGCAATCCGCCAAGAGGATATCGAGGCATTGCGCGCGGCGGGGCTTGAGGACGGGCAGATCCTCGAGATCAATCAGGTCGTGGCCTATTTCGCATATGCCAATCGCACTGTGCTGGGACTGGGCTGCGCGCTTGACGGCGATGTGTTGGGTCTATCGCCGAATAATAGCGACGACCCCGATGCTTGGACCCATACCTAGCTATGCGCCCCGGCACGGCCCAAAAACTGTGCAGCCGAGATGGTGCCCGTGCTATGTCGGCCTTTATCGCGCGGTTGAGTTGATCTGCGCGCGCAGTTCGACGATGGTTGCGGAAACACCAAGATCACCTCTGAGACCAGGCTGGAAGGGAGATATCGATGAAGCTCTTGAGCACGACGGCAATCGTTTTCTGCGCAACAACGGCAGCCGCGCTGGCCGATGCGCATGCCAATTGCGCGGCGGGCCTGACCCTCGAAGACGGCATGCTGACCATCGCCACCGGGAACCCCGCCTACTATCCTTGGGTGCTCAACGACGCACCGGAAAGCGGGGAGGGGTTCGAAGCCGCCGTCGCCTATGCAATCGCCGCTGAGATGGGGTTCGAACCCGATGCGGTGAGCTGGGTGCGCACGTCCTTTGACGAGGCGATCCAGCCCGGGGCGAAGAACTTTGATTTCAATCTACAGCAATATTCGATCACGCCTGAGCGCGAACAAATGGTCGATTTCTCAGCGCCGTATTACACATCGGCCATGGCCGTTCTGACGACGCAATCGGTAATCGACAACGGAACAGAGCCGACGGTCGAAAGCCTGCAAGGCTTGGTCTGGGGCGCCGATGCGAACACAACCGCCGTGCCGATGCTGTCAGAGATCATCGACCCCGATAGCGATCCGCTGCTCTATGGCGACAATACCGATGTGACCGCGGCGATGCAGGCCGGTCAAATCGATGCCGCTCTTTTTGACCTGCCGACTGCGCTTTATCTGGCCGCCGTTGTGGTCGAGGATGGCGCGATCTTGGGCCAATTCCCGGCCGATCGGGGGGAAAACCCGGATCAATTCGGTCTGTTGATGGAGGACGGCAACCCGCTTAGGGCGTGCGTTGACGCTGCGATCAGCGCGCTGAGCGAAAGCGGTGCCTTGGCAGAGATCGAGGCAGAATGGCTGCAAGAGGCGACCGGCGTGCCCGTGATCGAATGAGATGGTCGACGCGCCCCTATCGCCGCCAAGATCGCCGCATCGATCACCAACCCGCCGCCAAGCCTATGAGGCGCGTCTAAGGCGTCGCGCCACATTACGTGCCGCGGCCTCGACGGTGGGCGTTATCGGCGCATTGGTGATCTTGGTGCCCTTGGCCCCGGGCTGGGCGGCCGTCAAACGCAGTTTTTTCAACGCCGAGATTTTTTGGGAGACGTTCCCAGGGCTGCTTGATGCCTTTCTCGTCGATGTTGCGATCTTTTTGTGGTGCGCCCCCGCAATTGCGGTCTTGGGCCTGATCATTGCGCTCTGCCGCGATGTCCGGGCGCCCGCCTTCTTTCCGCTTAAGGTCTTTGGCGCGGTTTATACGGATGTTTTCCGGGGTTTGCCGGTGATCTTGGTGGTCTATTTGATCGGCTTTGGCATTCCGGGGCTCGGCCTGCCGCGGCCGTGGAATTCGCCTTATATCTGGGGATCTTTGGCGTTGGTGCTGGTCTATGCGGCCTATGTGGCCGAGGTCATCCGCTCGGGCATCGAGTCCATTCACAAAAGCCAGCGGGCGGCGGCGGCCTCGCTTGGGCTGTCTCAAACCGACACGATGCGCTATGTGATCTTGCCGCAAGCGATCCGCAATGTCGCCCCGGCCAATATGAACCTGTTTATCGCGTTGCAAAAAGACGTGGCTTTGCTCAGCTTTATCGGTCCGGTCGAGATCTTTCGCCAAGCCGGCGTTTACAAATCGCTCCTGGCGAATTTTACACCCTATGTGGGGGCGGCGTTGATCTTTTTGGCCATCACAATCCCGGCCACGCGCTACGCCGATTATCTTCTTTATAAGCAGCGGCGCCGTCAGGGGTGATGGCCAAGCTTGAGCTGCAAAATGTCTGGAAGGCGTTTGGCGATAACCTTGTTTGTCGCGGCATCAATCTCGGGATCGAAGAGGGTGAAATGGTGTGCCTGATCGGCGCGTCCGGCTCCGGCAAATCCACGTTGCTGCGATGTATGAACCTGCTTGAACCTATCGATGACGGCGCGATTTTTCTCGACGGCGAAGATATCAGTGAACCGGGGCGTGACCCGCAGCCGATCCGCACCCGCATTGGGATTGTGTTTCAATCCTTTAACCTTTTTCCGCATATGAGCGCGCTGGATAACGTATTGCTTGCGCCCGGGCGCGTGTTGGGGAAATCAAAGGCCGATCTTAAGGGTCCGGTCGCCGCGCTTTTCGACCAATTTGGGCTGGGCGATAAGATGCAGCATTATCCCGACCAATTGTCCGGCGGACAGCAGCAACGCGTGGCAATCATTCGCGCCTTGGCCATGACGCCGGAGATCATGCTTTTTGACGAGATCACCTCCGCGCTTGATCCGGAATTGGTGGGCGAGGTGTTGGATGTTCTGCGGCATTTGCGCCGCGATGGAATGACGATGGTGCTGGCAACGCATGAGATGGCCTTTGCCCGAGAAGCGGCGGATCGCGTCTGCTTTCTCGATGCCGGGCGCATCTTAGAAGACGGGCCGCCAGAGCAGATCTTTGCCAACCCGTCCGAGCCGCGCACAAAGGCGTTTCTCGAACGTGTGCTTTAGGCCGCGGAACGAAAGAGCCACGCACGACAGCGCATCCTGCGCCAACCCTATTTTCAAGACGGCAAAGGACCGTTAAACCGTCGTACGGAGTAATGTGTTACCCGATTTTTTGTGCCGGACTGACGACAGTGACGAAGACCGAACCAACGCCGGATAAAAAAACAAAAATACTCGAAGCGGCGACGGGCCTTTTGGCAGAACGCGGCGTGCAAGCCCTGACGTTTGAAAACGTGGCGAGCCAGGCCGGAATGTCGCGCCAACTCATTCGCTACTACTTTTCCGATATCGAAGCGCTGATCGTCGATTTATGCGACCATCTGGGCACGCGGTATCGCGAAATTCTCGTCGCTGGCATTTTGGATGTGGGCGAGGTTGGACGGCTGAAGTTCTTTTTGGATTTCTTTTTTGATCTTTCAGCAGACCATCCGATGCCGATTAACCTCGAAGCCTATGACGCCATGGTGGCCTATTCGGTCGGCTCGACCGAATTGCGCGACAGAATGTGCGATCAGTATAAGACACTCGGGCAGGTGATCATCCACGAATTGGCCATCGCGCATCCGGAATTGGACAGCAGTGCCTGCGAGGAACTGTCCTTCCTGTTTGTCTCGATGATGCACGCGCATTGGAGTTTCGTGGCAAGCCTGGGCTATTCGCGTCAGCATAGCCAATTGGCCCGGCGCGCGATCGATCGCCTAATTGCGTCCTATATCGCCGATCCACCAGAGGCGCCCCGGATGGAGCGGCCATGGCTGCGGGGCGACTGACCCGCTAAGCCTGGACGCGTTGATAGGCTCGCCGCCAGCGCAGATCACTTGCCGGGCAAAGGCACCTTCAGCGCATGCCCAGCACGTGCCAGATCGGCGCGCATTTCGGCCCGGCGCTGCATTCATCCGCCGAATTTTCCAAGTCCAAGATTTGGCCGTATCCGAGCCCACATTTGGCCGTAATTGAGGCGCCAAAGTTGCGTCAAAAGCCGGAATTTGAGCGCCTGCGCGCAGCGCTTCGTCACTCAAATCTCCGATAAGTTCAAAAACGATGAGGGATGGAATGGACCTAACTGGTACGGCCATGCAATGGCACAAACTCACGCTGAATTTTCAATCTGGCCAGATGTCGGAGACGCCGTCGACCTTTCTCGACCACCGGCTCGATGTCACGTTCACCCATAGCGATGGCACCACGCTAACTGTTCCGGGTTACTTCGCCGCCGATGGCGAAGCGGCCAATACAGGGGCAACGTCAGGGGATATGTGGCGTGTGCACTTCAACCCGCCGAAAACAGGTGACTGGACCTGGTCCGCCTCTTTCCGCACCGGCGACGACATCGCCGTATCCGACGCAGCCGGCACCTCTGCCGGCTTTTTTGATGGCGAAAGCGGAAGTTTTCAGATCGAAGCCTCCGACAAGACCGGGGATGATTTCCGTGCCCATGGCGTATTGGAATACGATGGCGATCAATATCTGACATTCGCCGGGAGCGGGGAGAATTTCCTGAAATCCGGCGTCGGCTCGCCGGAAAACCTATTGGCGTATTCAGGCTTTGATGCCACGCCGGACTCGCATGATTACGCGCCTCACATCCAGGACTTTCAGGCCGGCGATCCAACCTGGGCCGGGGGCGAAGGGCAGGGCATCATCGGGGCCGTGAATTACCTCGCAGAGAACGAGGTCAACTCTACCTACATGATGCTGATGAATATCGGTGGGGATGGCCGTGACGTCTCTCCCTGGGCGGATCAATCGCTTTACAACATTAAAAAGAACCCCGGTTTCATTGATCTAGATACCCGCGCGCAGGTCTTTGACGTCTCCAAACTCGACCAGTGGGAAATCGTCTTTGGCCATATGCAGGAAAAGGGCATCAACCTGCACCTGTTTTTGCAGGAAACCGAAAACGATCAGCTGCTCAATGACGGTGATTTGGGGACAGAACGGCAATTGTTCATGCGGGAAATGGTGGCGCGATTTGGCCACCACAACGCGGTGATCTGGAACCTCGGGGAAGAAAATACCAATTCCGCCGATCAGATTGCGGCACATTCGGCCTATCTGAAATCGCTTGATCCTTATGACCACGCGGTCACGCTGCATACCTATCCCAATCAGCATGACCGCTATGAGGATCATGAGGGAACCGAAACGCTGGACGCGCTGTCCTTCCAGACCAGCAATGACAGCCAGGTTCCCGATCTCGATGAATATCTCGGCGGTGCAGCAGATGCCGGTCGACCGGTCGTCGCCTTTCTCGATGAGCCGGGCAACGCCAATGTCGGCATGGCCGCCGAAGGTGATAACGGCTGGCAGCAAAACCACGCCAACTTGCGCGAGACACTGTGGAAATTCTATGCCGAAGGGGGATCGGGCGCGGAGTGGTATTTCGGCTATTCGACGGCGAATAACCAAGGCGGCGATCTCCGGATGGAAGATTTCTCGCTGCGCGAAAGCGCCTATGAATGGGCCGCCAGCGCGCGCGATTTCTTCCAGCAATTGCCGCTGGACCAGATGGAGGATGGCGATGTCCTGACATCTGGGGCCGAAACCCATGGACTCGCGCTCGATGGAGAGATTTATGCCTATTACCTGCCCAATGGCGGCACGGCCTCGCTGAACCTGACGGGCATCGATGGCACGTTTCAAGTTGGCTGGTATGATGTGATCTCTGGCGGCGCGCTGGAAATCGGAACCGTCGAAAGCATATCCGGCGGCGGCAGTCGCAGCCTGGGTGCGCCGCCCTCACAGGTGAATGGCGAATGGGCGGTCGTTGTCTGGGATGCGGCGCTTTACAGCTTTGACACGACGGGCAGCGCACCGACACCGCCCGACGTGCCGGATGTGCCAGATGTGCCGGACACGCCCGATGTTCCCGACACGCCCGATACCGGCACGATCAGCTTGCGCTTGGTCGATACCGGATCCAATCAGACAATCGGCAGTTTCGGGGCGGGCGATACGCTGGATGCCACGTTCATTGGCGCCAGAGATGTCTCGATTGTGGCCGATGTGGCGGGATCGGCTGGCTCTGTCCGCTTCACGCTTGGCAATTGGACGCAAACCGAAAATGTCGAGCCCTATGCGCTTTTCGGCGACAATTCCGGGAATTTTCTGGACGCGCCCAATCCGCCGTTTCCGACCGAAGGTGATTATTCTTTGCGGGTCGAGGTCTTTGCCGGCGGGAATGGAACGGGCGGCAAGATCGCTGAGAGTGTCACGAATTTCAGCGTCGGCAGCGCCGCGGACGCGCCGGTGGAGCCAGACCCCGTCGAGCCCGATCCCGTCGAGCCAGACCCCGTCGAGCCCGATCCGGTCGAGCCGGACCCGGTGGAGCCAGACCCCGTCATGCCGGCGCCGAGCACGGCCACCTGGCAGGCGGTGAATGGCGATGTCATCATGCAAGCCGAAAAGGGCGTGCCCACCGATCCGAATGATCCAGACAATTCCGACTGGTCTATCGACAGCGACCTGACCACGCCCACAGGCACCAACTATCTGCATTGGAACGGCCCCAACCTTTACGGCAATCAAGGCGGGTCCGGGGCGCTCTCTTATGAATTCGAGGTCACAGAGGGTGGCAACTATAAGCTGGGTCTGCTTGGGTCCCGGCCGGCCAATGGCAAGGCCAACGATCTCAACAACGACTTCTACGTTCGCGTCGATGGCGGGACGTGGAATAAGGTGTTTTTTCACGGCGACCGGGAGACGTGGAATTGGGGCACCAAGTTTGACATCAACCACACCTATCCGACGGCCTCGTACGATCTCGATCCGGGCGTGCATGTGTTTGAGATTTCCGGACGATCCGAGGATGCGTATCTGGACAAAATCCACCTCAGCCTTGGCAGCCTCAATCGCGACAAATCCGCCGCAGAGACGCTGGTGGATGTGCCCGCCGATGACCCGCCGCCCGTCGAGCCAGACCCCGTCGAGCCGGACCCCGTCGAGCCCGATCCTGTCGAACCCGATCCTGTCGAGCCAGACCCGGTCGAGCCAGACCCCGTCGAACCGGATCCTGTCGAACCAGACCCCGTCGAGCCCGATCCTGTCGAACCAGACCCGGTCGAGCCCGATCCTGTCGAGCCGGATCCTGTCGAACCAGACCCCGTCGAACCAGACCCCGTCGAGCCCGATCCCGTCGAGCCGGATCCTGTCGAACCAGACCCGGTCGAGCCGGATCCCGTCGAGCCGGACCCTGTCGAGCCGGACCCGGTCGAGCCCGATCCTGTCGAGCCGGACCCCATCGAGCCCGACCCCGTCGAGCCGGACCCTGTCGAGCCGGACCCCGTCGAGCCCGATCCCGTCGAGCCCGATCCCGTCGAGCCGGGCCCGGTGGACGCGCCAAGCATCACGTTGTTCTTGGCCAATACCGACACGGATCAGGTGCTGGGCGAATTACAGCCGGGTGCGGAAATTGACACCAGCATGATTGGTGCCGGCGACATCTCCGTTGTTGCCGACATTTCCCAGCCGGTGGGCTCGGTTCGCATGACGATGGGTGACTGGAGCACGGTCGAAAACTACGTGCCTTACGCATTGTTCCGCGACACCGAAGGCGATCTGCATGCCCCGGAATCGACGCCTTTTACGGATGCGGGAAATTACAGCATCAAGGTGGAGCTGTTCGAAGGCGCCGATGCCACAGGCGCCAAGATCGGCGAAAGCTTGACCCATTTCACCGTCGATGCGGCCACAGACCTTTGGCTCGTGGATACCGAAACAGATACGCAATTGGTGGAATTGTCGGACAACACGGTCCTGCATGAAAGCCTAACCGGGGGGCGCGATCTGAGCGTCGCGGCTGAGGTCGATGAAACCCAGCTCAATGTCGAAAGCGCGAAAATGTCGCTTGATGGCCAGACGGTGCGGACCGAAAACGTCGAACCCTACGCGCTTTTTGGCGATATCGACCGCGATTATTTCGGCGATCTGGGGCTGCGCGACGGCGACAGCCATCAGATCGGCATCGACTATTATGCCAGCGATCGCGGGAAAGGCGCGAAGCTTGCAAGCGATCAAATCCGTTTGGACGTTGCGGGCGACGAGATGCGCGGTGTCGATGGACAAAGCGATCTATTCGCTTTTGATGCCGATACGCTCGGTGCGGCGCGGATCGTCAATTTCGAGGCCGTCGATCAACTGGCCTCACCCGGCCAAAACAGCGCTGATCTGCTGGCCCAGGGCGTGGTCAGCGGCGATGATGTGCTGTTGATTTTCGGGGGCCAGAACGTTCTGACGCTTGAGGATTACGCCGCCGAATGGATGGCCGCCTATGAAAGCGAAGACGACGATGGCGTTTTGGCATAACGGCGCGTGGGACCTGCGCCAACCGGCGCAGGCCCAACCGCGCCGCGGCAGAGCCACCAATGGCCATCAACCGGCGTCTGACCCGTCGGGCGTTTAGTCGGCCGCACCTTCAAACCAGCCGGTGGCCAAAGATCGCGCCCAATCCGCGCGTCCGTTCTGCGCCGCCAAAGCGCTCGCCAGATCCGAGCGATAGGGCACGGATCGGAAACTCACCCGCCAGGCATCGGGGTCGCCCTCGATCACGGCATAAGAGGCATTTGGCGTCCCAGTCTGTACATAGTGGTAGACCGGCCTATCGTCATCATAGCCCGGGCATCCGACGCTGCCGGGATTGACGATGACCCGGCCATCGGGCAGGCGGACACTGCGCGACAGATGCGTGTGGGCACAAAGAATAAGACGCGCGGTGCTGCCTTGCGCGCGCTCTTCAACTTCCGCGCGCGTCGCGGCACGGACCGTGCCATCGGGATCGACCGTGTCCAACCAATAAAGATCGTCGCGCAGTGGCGTGCCATGGCACAACAAGATATCCGGACCGATCATCCGCGTTTGCGGAAGCTGCGCAAGCCAATCAAGATGTGCGGACGCCAACTGATCGTAGGCGACCTTGTCCGAAGGGCCCATATCGGACGGCTCTTGCGTGACCAGATACCGATCATGATTGCCGCGGATCGATGGAAAATCCCGTGCCATCAGCAGCGATGCCGTCGCCCCGGCATCCAGCGGGCCGCTAAAATGATCCCCCAGATTGACGGCCTCGTCGATGCCCAGCCGATCCATATCCGCAAGCACCGCCTCCAGCGCCAACGCGTTTCCGTGAATATCGGCAAGAACGGCAAATCTCATCGCACGCATCTTGTGACATCAATCCCAGTGCGCGCCAAGATCAGCGACGCAACGCTTGTCTGCGGTGGTGGCGCAGAAGGGCGACCGGATGCCGCCCTTGGGGTTGGACAAAGACCTGTTATGCCAGGGCCAATGACCGAACATGCGGGGCCAAGATGGCAGAGCCGGACACCCTGATCGCCTTTTTCTTGGCCACCGCGATCTTTGCCGTCACGCCAGGGCCTGGATGGCTATATCTTGCCGCGCAAACCATGACACATGGGCCAAGGGCCGGGCTGTATAGCTCGCTTGCCTTTTATCTCGCATCCTTTGTCCATATCGGATTTGCCGCTTTCGGCGTGACGATCCTTCTGGCATCGGCGCCGCATGTGTTGATCGCTTTGAAATTGGCCGGCGGGGCGTATTTGTGCTGGATGGGCGTTGCGATGCTCAGGCGCGGCGCGATGTTGCAATCTCAGCCAAAGGCGCAGACCCGGCGTGCCTTCCGCGATAGCCTTTTGGTCGAGATCCTGAACCCAAAATCAGCCGTTTTTTACCTGGCATTCCTGCCGCAATTTACCTCGCCGGCGGCATCGGTCGCGCTATGGTTGCAGGTTTTGGTCTTGGGAACGGTGGCCAATACGATCTTCTGTTTGGCGGATGCAATTTGCATCTTGGGCGCACGCTATGTGGCCGGGTTCGTGCGCGCCTCCCATCGCGCGAAAAGCTGGGCGCGAAAATTCAGTGCGGCGGTGTTGATTGGCCTGGGTGTTAAGATCATCGCAGATCAAAGCTAAGCGAACCGCGATGCGCGCAATATGCGCCGATCACCGCAGATCACCCGCGTCGATAGGCCTGGCGGATCGCATGGCACATCGCATCGCATGCCGGTCCTGCTGATGTCGCTGCGCGTTGCAGCACCAGATAGGTCGTGTGACGTTCTGGCAAGCCGTCCACCGGGGCCAGGCCGTCAAGATCCTCTGCTTCGCTCAGCAGACCCGCGGCAATCCCGGATTGAACGGCAGCGCGCACCCCGATCGTGCTCTCGCTGGTAAAGGCGATCTGAAACCGGCATCCGGCGCGTTGCAAACTCTCTAGCGCCAGATCGCGCCACCAACAGGAGTGATCGAAAAGCGCGACGGGCAGGGGCCCAGTGCGATCAAAATGCCGATCCGCGCGGCGGAGCCAAATCAGATGATCCTGCCGCAGCACCTCTTGCCCGTGGGTCGGATTTGGGACCTCAAAAACCGCCAGGTCGAGCGTGCCGGAGGCAAGTGCAGCCTCGAAACCCGTGCCGAGCGCGCAATGCACCTCTAGCTCCACCCGCGGATGAAATTCGGCGAAATTTGCGACAATTTTTGCCAACGCCAGTCGGCCCTTATCGGCGGGCATGCCGATGCGAAGCTGCCCTCTGAGGCCTTCGCCGCGCAGATCGGCCAGGGTGTGATCGAGCGATTGGATAACCTCGCGGGCAACCGGACGGAGCGTCTCGCCCGCTGCGGTCAGAACCACGCCGCGACCATGACGCTGGAACAACGGCTTGCCGATGGCTGCCTCCAATTGCCGGATCTGAAGGCTGGTGGCCGATTGCGATCGGCCAATGCGCGCCGCGCCCCCCGTGACGCTGCCGGCGGCATCAATGGCAAGAAAGGTGCGCAAAAGATCGCTGTTCAATCCGGTCACGGTATTGGCCTTTTCGATGGCTGAATCTGAAACTACGCGTTTCACATATATCTGTCGAGACGGCATCATGACGCCGAAAGGGGATGCATTATGTCCGTGTCAGACCGACTTCAGACCACAAAGCCAAATGCGCGCCAGGGCTATGTCCTTATCGGCGCGCTCCTCTTTGCGCTCCTCCTTTGGCAGCCGGGCTTTGCGCTTGAAACCGCACAGTTTGTCGGTCTCGGCTTTGTTCACGTGGCGCCGCTTGTCATCCCAGGCATCTTGCTGGCTGCATGGATCACCGTCAGCGGCGCGAGCGACCGGGTCGCTGCGATTTTTCACGGCAATACCGCGCGAACTGTGTTGGCCGCGACGATTGTCGGTGCCCTTTTGCCGGTCTGCGGCGTGACGGTTCTGCCGCTGATGGCGGGGCTGCTTGCGGCCGGCGTGCCGCTTGCACCGGTGATGGCCTTCTGGCTCGCCTCGCCCATTACCGGCCCCACGATGCTGTCGGCGACGGTGGCGACTTTGGGATGGGAATACGCCGTCGGCAAAACCGCATCCGCCATCGGTCTTGGGCTTCTGGGCGGCAGCGCAACCGCGCTTTTTGCGCAGCGGGACTGGGCGCGATCCCCGTTACGGTCCAATCGCATCGTGGCCGCGCTTGGCAGCGGCTGCGGCCCTTGCGGCACGGGCGAGACCCGGTTTGAACCGCGGATCTGGCGCAGTGCGGACCGGCGCCAGAGATTTTGGGGCGATACGTGGTCCGTCGCACGGCTGATCGTCATCGTCCTGATCCCCGCCTTCACCGCCGAGCATCTCTTGAACTCTTGGCTTCAGCCGGATGCTGTGGCCGGATTTTTCGGCCGCGATAGCGCCTTTGCCGTTCCGATTGCCGTCTTTGTCGGCGGCCCGGCCTATATCGATGGCTATGCGGCCTTGCCCCTGGCGCGCGCCTTGCTGGATCACGGCATGTCGCCCGGTGCTGCGATGGCCTTTTTGGTCTCTGGCGGCGTGGTCAGCATTTGGGGCGCGATGGCGATTTTTCCGGTCCTCCGCATCAAGCCGTTTTTGCTGTATCTGGGCCTTGCGGCGATTGGATCGATGCTGTCGGGTTGGGGCTTTGGTGCCGCTATCTACGCTGTTAACGGTCCCTAGCGAGCGGCGCACCCCGTCAACACGTTGTCGGGGTCATCATTTGCGCACCTCAAGGTGCCAGACCTGCTCAATCGGGTAATCCTTACCCCAATCGGCAGGAATAGCCGCGCGGGTCCCGGTGGCCCAATCGGGAATAAAAATCTCTTGGTAGTTCAGGATCGTAAATCCAATTTCCGAAAAGAGCGCGACCCAACCCGACATGGTCAAGTTAAAGCACACGCCGCTAGGCTCAAATTCCACCTCGGTCCAATCGGCGCCCCAAAGATTGCGGTAGGGCCGGTGCAAAATAGGATCGCATGGCGCGCCATTTTCGGGGGAGCAGAGCAGCACCAAAGGATGATTTCCCAAAAACACCAAGCGTCCGCCGGGGCGCAGTAACCGCCAGGCTTCGCGCAACCACAGCGCGGGCGGGCACCAGATCGCTGCGCCATATTCTGAGATCGCGAAATCAAAGGCATTGTCGGGCAAACCCGTCGCCTCGGCATTGCCTTCGATAAAGCGGATATCGGCGTCGTGATAATCTGCCAAACGCCGCGCGGTAGCCAGTTGGGCCGGTGAGACATCGATGGCGGTGACGTCCGCGCCACGCCGCGCCATCCATCCCGACACGTAGGCCGTTCCGCATCCCAATTCGATGGCATCAAGGCCGTGCATGTCTTGTGGCAGCATGTTCAAGGACGCTTCGGGACAGCCCCAATTGCCCCATTCCGGTGACCCCGCCTGCCAGAGCCGTTCGCCCGGGGCGACCCAATTGGGCGCATCCGCATCCCAAACATCGCGGTTTATGGTGACGTGATCGCGGGTCACGATTGCACCTCCGGTGTTGCAGCTGTGATGCGCTTAGCACACCGTGCGGGACGCAAAAACCGTGGCGCGCGCCACGCCGCTATCTGGGTCCGATGCCGTGGATGTGGTCAATTGCGCCCGCGAAACGGGGTGTGGCGCGCAGGCAGATGCATCGGTTGGGCCGATGCGGGATATGGAAAACGGTTTGCAACCAACGCCGTGGCGTCAGTGTCTAACCCTCGGTCAGGCCATCGAGCAATGCAATCAATGCACGTTGCGTGTCCGGGTCCTGCGCAGGCGCGGGCAGCTTTTTTTCCTTCAAATTGGCCACATAAATGCCCGTCCGACCGCCAAAGGCATCCGGTGCCGCGGCTGAGACGACCTTTGCAGCTTGCTTGTCTGCCGGGCGGAACAGCAGCGGCGCAAGCCAGGCGATCACCGTCGGCATGGCATCGTTTCCACCGGTCGTCATGGCCGATTTCGTGGCGCCCGGGTCAATCGCGCGGATCAGAATATTATCGACGGCCAACGCGTCCGACATCGCCGGCGCCATCGCTGTCGCGGCCAGTTTGGTTTGCGCATAGGTGCTCATCAGGCCGCCGACCTTGTCGGGATTGGACAGATTGTCCAATTCCAGCACTTTAAGCGGCGAGATCGCGCTTGAGGAGAAATTCACAACCATCGCGGGGGTATCATCGGCACCACGCGCCATTTTGCTGCGTAGCCCTTTGATTAGTTGGTAAGGCGCAACGGCATGGACTTCGAATTGCGATTCGAGGCCCTGCGGGCTCAACACCTTTTGGGCCGTGAGAATTCCGGAATTGTTGTAGAGGATGTCGATCCGACCAGGAAGCTCGTTTATCTCTTTGATCGCGTTTGATATATTTCGGCGATCCATCAGATTGACGGTGATGAGCTTGATGGTCAGACCCGGATGCGCAGACAAAAGGTCATCGCGTTGCGCTTCGGCCTTTTTTGCCGATCGATTCAGCATAAGAAGCGCATCACCCCGCGCGGCATGTATCTTGACAATTTCACTGCCGATACCGCCAGTCGACCCTGTGATGGCCGTCCAGTTCACATCCGTTTCGGTCATTGGCTAGGCCTATCTTGTGAATGTTCCTATGAACATTTACATAGTGTACATGTCTACTAAATCAAAGCCAAAAATCATCCCGACACCAGCTGAAACGCTGTGCCAATTTGTGCCGCCATTCATACAGTTTCTGCGGGAGGGGCTGGCGGAGCTGAACATGTCGCCCGCGCGGTTCCAACTTTTGCAGGTCCTGAGCCAAGGTGGGGCCACGACCATGATCGAGCTCGCCGGTGCGTTGTCGGTAACCAAGCGCAACGTGACGACACTGGTCGATGGGCTCGAAAAAGACGGGCTGGTCACCCGGGATGCCCATCCAAGCGACCGGCGATCGGTTTTGGTGGACCTGACCGACCACGGCACGGCGACATTTTCTGCCGCAGCCAAAGTCCAACGCGGCCATCTCGACAGGCTATTGCAGAGCCTCGATCCCGCGCAGCAAGCCGAAATGGCCGCCGTCCTGTCGCGCTTGATTGAGGCCCTTGCCGAGCGCAAGCAACGACCTTAGCAGGCCGCGGCCGGCGACCGCGCTGTGGTGCACACGGGCGCCCAACAAGCCTCGGAAAGGCAGGATTGGAGGCAAACAACCCAGATCGGCGCCCCAATCCCTGCAAGCTGGCCTGGGATATCAATCGCAACCGGCCACCACCAAGGGGGCGGCGAATTTGGAACGGCGCTGCATGACCCGCCGGGCCGCGCACTCATCGCTGCCTCGGATCGCATTGATCGAGATAAAAGCCGACCCCATGCCATCGGCCAAAGCCCCCGGTCTTCCGGTTTTCATCGACACGACGCGGCGGCATTGCTAGGGGACGCCAATGACTGCGGAACTCGACATTAAAACCAGCGCCCGCCTCAGCGTCGCCCCAATGATGGATTGGACGGATCGCCATTGCCGGGTGTTGCACCGGCATCTCAGCCGACATGCGCTGCTTTATACCGAGATGGTCACAGCGGCTGCTGTTTTGCGGGGCAATCGGGATCTGCTTTTGGGTTTTTCAGCCTGCGAACATCCGGTGGCGCTGCAACTTGGTGGCTCCGATCCTGAGGAGCTGGCGCAGGCATCGAACATCGCCGCCGATTACGGCTATGATGAAATCAACCTCAATGTCGGCTGTCCTTCGGACCGGGTGCAATCGGGCGCGTTTGGTGCGGTATTGATGGAACGACCGGCCTGGGTGGCGACGTGCCTCGACGCGATGGTGGCGGCAAGTCCGGTACCGGTCACGGTCAAATGCCGCATCGGCGTGGATGACCAGGACCCTGAGGTCGTGCTGCCGGACTTTTTGCGCAAGGTTTCTGCGGCCGGCGTCTCGCGGGTTATCATCCATGCGCGCAAAGCTTGGCTCAACGGGCTCAGCCCGAAGGAAAACAGGGATATACCCCCGCTTGACTACGACCTCGTCCATGCGATGAAACAGCAATTTCCGCAGCTTCATCTTTCCCTCAATGGCGGGATCGACAGTCTTGACGCGGCGCAGACGCATTTGGATGCCGGGCTCGACGGCGTGATGATCGGGCGGGCGGCCTATCATATGCCCTATGCGATCCTCGGGCATGCCGATCGACGCATATTCGGGCAGGACGGCGCCGCGCAAGACGCGGTTTCGGTCGCCCGCGCGATGCTGCCCTATATCGAGGAGCATATGACCTCTGGCGGGCGTCTACATCAGGTCACGCGACATATGCTCGGTCTTTTTGCCGGACAACCCGGCGCACGCGGCTGGCGACGTATCCTCTCCGAAGGGGCAACGAAACCCGGCGCCGGACCGGAGCTGGTGGATGTGGCCTTGGGCGAGGTCACCGCGCGTGCCGCCTAATCCCGGCTGGCAGGTCTTTCCGCACGAGCCGGAGCTCGAGGCATGGCTCCGTCATGTGCGCCCCCATGCCGAAGCGGCCGTCGATCAAAATGGCCAGTGGCTGCGCCATGATGGAACCTGGTTTGCCGGGGTCGATGTGCTTTGCAATGACGTCGCGGGCCGGGTTGCCGGGGGCCCACCGCTGGCTTGTGAGGCGCTTGAAGTGGCCGGTCGCGTGCCGCTACACAAAGGGCAGGTGTCGGTCACTTATCCGGGCTATCCCGGGCGCGACCCGCAGGAAACCGATGCCGCGCACAGATACCGCCGGGACCGGGACGCCGCGCATCTGGATGGTCTTTTGCCGATCGGGACCGCGCGGCGGCGCATGATCCGCGAGCCGCATGCCTGGATCCTCGGCCTGCCCGTGTCGCCGATGCGCCGGGACAACGCGCCGCTTGTGGTCTATGAAGGCAGCCATGAGATCTTGCGATCAGCCCTGATCGCGGCGCTTCGGCCTCATCCGATTGAAGCTTGGGCGGATGTGGACATCACCGACGCCTATCAGGCTGCACGGCGGCGCTGCTTTGAGGCCTGCCGACGCGTGGAGATCGAAGCCATGCCCGGCGAGGCGATCCTGCTCCATAGGCTCACGCTGCATGGTGTCGCGCCCTGGACCGGTCCGGCAGGCCCGGCCCGCTCGGTCCTTTATTTCCGACCCGTGCTGCCGGGGGGCATCCTCGATTGGCTCGCTTTGCCCTGACGGGCGGTCTAACGCCCCGGACCGCGCATGCGCGGCGTCCGTTCGGGCGAGGGGGCTCGATGCCCCCGAGATCGAAGCCCCCGAGATCGAAGCCCCCGAGTTAGCGTTTGAGACGTGCAGCCCGTCCCCCGCGGCGCTTTTTGAACGCACCGGCGCGATCGGGCAGGGCCTCCAGAACCGCAGCCCGGTCCGCATCGCTCATCCGCGACCAGCTCGAGATCTCTTCGATCGTGCGAAAACACCCCGTGCACAGGCGCGCTTGGGGATGCACGACGCAGATATTGACACAGGGGGAGGCGACCTCGTCGCGGCGCCACACCTCATCCATCCGTTTCCCTTTCGATCACCCGCAAGCGGTCCAACGCGCCTTGCAATATAAACCCCGCCGCGACGTGGTCGATCACCTCAGAGCGACGTTTCCGCGACGTATCCGCCGCCAGCAACGCTCGTTCCGCCGCGACCGTCGATAATCGTTCGTCCCAAAATAGGACCGGTAGCCGACCCAGGACATCATGCCGCGCGAGGTTGCGCGCAAAAGCACGGGTCGATTGCGCGCGCGGACCTTCGCTTCCGTCCATATTGTAGGGCAGGCCGATCACCAACCCGCCGATATCCCGCGCACGGATGATCTCGGCCAAGGCCGTGGCGTCTGCGGTGAATTTCGACCGTTTGATCGTGCGCATCGGGCTGGCCACCTGGCGCATGCGGTCACTAACGGCGATGCCGATGGTTTTGGTGCCGAAATCGAGCCCCATCAAGGCCATGTCCTGCCCCAACGCGGCGGCAAATTCAGCGGCCGCGTTATTCATGGTGCGGCGGGAAGACCGGCCGCGGCCTGATCGAGCAGCGTCGCGGCCCTCAGATCGCCGGCAAATTGCGCGCGCGCCTCAGTCAAAATCGTCTGCGCCTCCTCAGCCCGGCCCAAAACCGCATAGGCGCCGATCAAGCGGGCCCATTCCTCAACCGGTCCGCCTTCATTGGCGAGCCGTTCGGCAAGTCCCGCGACCATGGCCTCGACCATGGCCATGCGTTCCTCCGGGCTGAGCTCTGCGGCCGCAGCAAAATCAGCCTCCGACGGCCCGCGCGGCACCGTAGGTGGGCTGAAGTCGATCCGCTGGCCAGCAAAAAGTGCGACCTCTTCAATTTCTTCCCAGATCGGGATCACCCAGGGTGCATCCGCCGGGCTATCGGCCAAAAGCTCCCGCCACATCGCAAAGGCTAGGTCCGGCCGCTCTTGCCTCTGGTACATCGCGCCCAGCAAAAACCGGGCATCGCCATTTTGCGGATCAAGCGCCAAAGCTTGGTTGAGTGCGGCTTCGGCTTCGGGCGAGACATAGCCGCTAGCGGCCAGGATTTGCATCCGCGCAAGATCGACAAAGGCCCGCGCATTTGCCCGAGGGCCCATCAAACCGATCGCATGTTCCTGCGCGATGCGGGCGGGGATGTAATTGCGCAATTGCGCTTCGGCGCGGGCCAGCGCGAACCAGGTTTCGGTTTCATCGGGCTGTAGTTCGGCACGCTGCCGCATCGCGTCCAATGTGTCTTGTTGAGCCTCGGTTGGCACGACCGGGGGAAAGGCGGGGCTGCCGGCTTCTGCTTCGGCCTGATCGGGCCTCTCGGCGCGCGCGGCCTCGATGGCGGCAATCCGCGGACCAAGCGGGAGGTCGGGATGGCCCGGCGCCCCGATCACCGCGTAAATGGCCAAGGCCAGCACGGTTGTGATCGCCAGAAGAAAGGCAATCGGCACAAGCCCCCCCGGGCTGCGGCGCGTGTTGTGTTGCAAGGCGCGGTCGGCATCGAGAATGCGTCGCGAGATCTCCAACCGCGCGCGCGCGGCCTCGGCCTGCCCGATAAGCCCGCGCGCGACATCGCGGTCGAGTTCCGACATTTGGTCGCGATAGAGATCAAGGTCATAGGCCGCGGTCGGTCGAAGCTCCTCTGCATTTGCACGCAGAACAGCCCTCCACATCCATAGCGCAACGGCCACGCAGAGCGCTGCGGCCACGATCCAAAAGGTCATTCGACGCCTACCTCCTTCGCGGCTGTATCTAAGCCGTATCGCGCTAAGGCGGAAGGCCTGCGGCATCTTGCGCGGCCTAGGTCGCAAATCGGCCCCCGAATGCCGCGCGCAGAGACCCTGGAAACCTGCATCTTGCGCATGGTATGGCCGGTCCGGTCGGCCAAGGGGAACATCATGCGCCGCTATTCCGCATTTGCGATTGCCAAAGAGGCCTTTCGCGCGCATTTGGGCTGGGATCGGGCCTGGGCGGCGCCGGAACCCAAAGAGCGCTATGACGTCATCATCGTCGGCGCCGGCGGCCATGGGCTCGCGACCGCCTATTACCTGGGCAAAAACCACGGCATCCGAAATGTCGCGATTTTGGAAAAGGGCTGGCTTGGCGGCGGCAATACCGGGCGCAACACAACGATCATCCGGTCAAACTACCTACAAGACCCCTCTGCGGCGATCTACGAAAAGGCCCGCAGCCTTTACGAGACGCTGAGCCAAGACCTCAATTACAACATCATGTTCAGCCCGCGCGGCGTGATCATGCTGGCCCAAACCGAACATGAAGTGCGCGGCTATCTGCGCACCGCCCATGCCAACGCATTGCAAGGTGTCGCTACCGAATTTATCACTCCGGCCCAGGTCAAAGAGCTTTGCCCGATCATCTCGCTTGACGGGCCGCGCTATCCTGTATTGGGCGGACTTTGGCAGGCGCGCGGCGGGACCGCGCGGCACGATGCTGTCGCTTGGGGCTATGCGCGGGCATGTTCCGACATGGGCATGGATATCATCCAGCAATGCGAGGTGACGGCGGTCCGGTCCGAAAACGGCCAGGTGACCGGCGTTGAGACGACCAAAGGTCCAATCGGCACTCAGAAGCTTGCCATCGTGGTGGCAGGCCATTCCGGTGTGCTCGCCGATATGGCGGGCTTCCGGCTGCCGATTGAGAGCGTCGCCTTGCAGGCCCTTGTTTCTGAACCGATTAAGCCCTGCATGGATGTAGTCGTCATGGCCAACACCGTCCATGGCTATATGAGCCAATCGGACAAAGGCGAGATGGTGATTGGCGGCGGCGCGGATGGCTATAACAACTACACGCAGCGCGGCAGCTTCCACCATGTCGAAGAAACCGTGCGCGCCCTGGTAGAGACCTTCCCGATGATCTCGCGGCTGAAAATGCTGCGCTGGTGGGGCGGGATTGTCGATATGACCGGCGACCGCTCGCCGATCATCTCCAAAACGCCCTTGGGCAATTGCTTTATCAATTGTGGCTGGGGCACGGGGGGGTTCAAGGCGATCCCTGGCTCGGGCTGGGCCATGGCGGAGCTTGTCGCCAAAGGCGCGCCCGGCCCGCTTGCCGCAGAATTTGGCTTGGATCGGTTCCGCGCCGGCCGGTTCATCGATGAAAGCGTCGCGGCGGGGGTCGCGCATTGATCGGGGGGCCGTGGCATGGGTAACGCGTCGAAACAGCCGAGCCGGTTCGGGTGGGCCGGTATCATTGCCGCGTTCGTGACCGGGGTTTTCGGGCTGGCCGGCGTTATACTGGCGAACCCAACAGGCTTTTGTTCCATAACAGGTGTTTGCGCCGCCGCAGAGACGATTGCATGGGACATAACTGGGCCGACCTACGACGTAGAGAACACGTTCTTCATCGAAGGGGTGGTCGACTCGCAACTTGATGTTCGGGTTAACGGGCAAAGCGTTTCCGGATATAATCCGAGCCTGGGAAACGATGGCGCCTTTTCGACGGGTGAGCTCATATCGGAGCTCAGTCTCGGCGAAAACATCGTCACTCTCATTGCCATCAATTACAGCGGAAACGGCTTTGTGCGCGCCACGTTGAACTTTGATGGCCAAACCAGAGACTTTAATGGGAACGCATCTTCCCCCGGTTTTCTGAACATTGAATCCTATCGCGTCATGAGGTTGGAGCCGTGACCATTTGCCCATGCCGATCAGAACATACTTTTCTGGGCACCGCACGATGATGGCGTCTACGATTCAAAATGCCCTTGGCCAACATGCCTCGTGCCGGCAAAGCGATGCCGACGCCTTCGATGATCAGAAAAACAATCTGAGCGCGAGCATCGGCAATACTTGGCCGAAACAAGGGTCTCTGCATGCTAGGATTTACGCCTATCGGCAAGGCTTTGCTCGCATTCCAGCCAGTCCCCGCCGAAAAAAGGCGCCTTTCTTTTTACCGGATTGCGCCGCTTGGTTTCTCATTATGATCGGAACACCCAAAGGAGGTGTCCGATGTCAGACCACTTCGATCCCGAACGGTTCCGCCAGGAACAAGAGATGCGCCGGATGGGCGCGCATGATACCAGCGGCAGCGCCGTTGCGCTGGCCGTCGTGGGCATCATGGTGCTTGGACTTCTTGTCTTCGCTTTCCTGGGCGACAGCACAACAGGGCCGGCGGAGCTTTCGCAAACGGCAACCGGAACGACCGCACTCCAAGACTAAAGCCAGGGCCGCGCGGCCCATCCGGGCGGCCCTCTTTTCCTGTCTCCTTCTCAGCGCCTGTGGCGGGCCTCAGGGGGCGGGCGACGCCCTTGCCCCCTTCGGTCGCGCCGGCGGGTTCGACGTCCGGCACAGTTTCGCAACCGATACCTGCACCGCTGAGCATTCTGAGATCGCCGTCGCGATCAGCCAATCCCGCGCCACGCCGGAACGCCTGACGCTGTCTGCGCAACCGGCGCTGTCCACCGAATTGCAGCTTACCGTTTCCGGCCGACCGGTTTTGACGACGGCGCTTGCGCCTCTAGGCGCAGAGGCTTGGGCGCGCCGGATCATTCCCGATGCCAACCTATTCTGGGCCGCCTTCGTCCAGGCGGACCGGCTGGTTCTATCCCCACAAGGCGGCGAGACCACGGAATTGGCGCTGCGCGATCAATCCGTTCTGGCGGCCTTCATGGGCAATTGCTTGTATCCCAAGGGGCAAAATGGCGCGTAATTTTGAACCCACCGAACGCGGTCGCATCGTCAAACGCGATGTTGGATTGCACCCGTTCCCGGGCGATCTTTTCGCCGTCAAATCAACCGCTTACCCGGATGCCGTCACAGCGACCGGCGCCGATGCGCGGCCCATCGGACAGATTGCGACCGGCCAAAGGCACCGAAACGCACGCATTGGGCTCCGATCCGGTGGCCAAAATCCTGGCAGGTTTGGAGAGACCTCATGCTTCTGCTGACATGTCCGTATTGCGGTGTGGATGTCGAAGAAACCGAGCTGCAAGCCGGGGGCGAGGCGCATCTGAAACGCTTTGGGCCCGGCTCCGACGATGCCGATTTCGAGGCCTATTTGTTCCTGCGCCAAAATCCCAAAGGGGTGCATTTTGAACGTTGGCGCCATGTCTATGGCTGCGGCAAGTGGTTCCATGCCGCGCGCTGCACGGTCACGCTTGAGGTCTTTGGCACCTATTCGGCGCAATGTCTCGTGCCACCGCCGGACATCTTGGCGATCATTGATGCCAAACGCCCAGGTTGGAGAGCATCATGAGCACACGTCTTGCCCAGGGCGGGCGTCTCATCGACCGCAACACACAATTGAAGTTTCAGTTCAACGACAAATGGTTGCGCGGGTTTGCTGGGGACACTCTGGCCTCCGCGCTGCTGGCCAATGACCAGGTTTTGGTCGGGCGCAGCTTTAAATACCATCGCCCGCGCGGGATCGTGGCCAGCGGCGTCGAAGAGCCCAATGCGCTTTTGGGTCTGGGTAAGGGCGCCGCGTTCGAACCCAACCAGCGCGCCACCACGACCGCGCTGAGCGACGGGGCCTATGCAACCAGTCAGAACCACTGGCCGAGCCTACATGTCGATATTGGCGCGGTGAATTCCGCGCTGTCGCGGTTTTTTCCGGCCGGGTTTTACTACAAGACCTTCATCCATCCGCGCCCGTTTTGGAAACATGTGTTTGAGCCCGTTATCCGGCACGCAGCCGGGCTTGGCGCGGCGCCAAAGGCCCGCGATCCGGACACCTACGAACATACCTACGCGTTTTGCGATGTGCTGGTCGTTGGCGGCGGTGTTGCTGGGTTGCGCGCCGCTCAGGCGGCGGCTGCGCGCGGCCAGCGGGTCCTCGTCTTAGAGCAAACGCCGCATTGGGGCGGGCGCAGCCCGGTAGATGGCGGCCATATCGATGGCGCTCCGGTCGAGGACTGGATCGCCGCGACCGTCGCCGCGCTTGAGGCAGCCGGGAACGTGGTGATGCGGCGCAATTGCATGGCGGCAGGCATTTACGATCATGGCTATGTGATCGCGCAGGAACACATGTCGGGCGACGGGCCGCGGCAACGGCTTTGGCGGATCCGGGCAGGCCATGTGATCACCGCAACCGGCGCCATCGAACGCCCGCTCAGCTTTGCGGGCAACGATGTGCCTGGGGTGATGCTGGCCTCTGCGGTGCGCGATTACGTCGTGAATTACGCGGTTAGTCCCGGCGATCGCACGGTCCTGGTGACCAACAATGATGATGCCTATCGCACGGCCCTTGCGCTGAAACAGGCGGGCCTGACCGTGCCGCTCATTGTTGATGCGCGGTCGGAACCGACCGGGCCGATTGTGCACCAGGCGCGGCAAATGGGGCTCTCGATCCGGGCCGGCACGGGGATTGCGAAGGTGCTCGGCCGGCAGCGTGTGACGGGCGTGGCGCTTTGCACCCAGGCCGGCGAAGGAACGGTCACCGACGAGATCCCGTGCGATTGCGTGGCCATGTCGGGCGGCTGGTCACCGGTTGTTCATTTGTGGTCACATACCGGCGGCAAATTGCAATGGGATGCCGAAGGGGCATTCTTTTTCCCCGACCCGGCGCGTCCTCCGCTTGGTGCCGATGGCGCGGTGTCGGTCAGCGTGGTCGGCGCAGCCAATGGCGATCTGCGGCTGGCCGGTGTGCTTGATGTCCTTGAGGAGGGACCGTTGGAGCCGGTATGGATGATGCCGGCCGGTGCCAGCGGCGACAAACGGTCCAAGATGTTCCTCGATTACCAAAACGACGTGAAAGTTGCCGATGTTCAACTGGCCGCGCGCGAAGGGTATGAAAGCGTGGAGCACACCAAGAGATACACCACCCTTGGGATGGCTACGGATCAAGGCAAACTCAGCAATATCAACGGTCTCGCCATCCTGAGCGATGCGCTTGGCCAACCGATCCCGCAGACCGGAACCACCACGTTCCGCCCGCCTTACGCGCCGATCCGCATGGGGGTCATCGCAGGCGAGGCGCGGGGCGCGATCTTTCAGCCGCTGCGCCGGACGCCAATACATGCGCGCCATCAAGAGGCCGGCGCGCATTGGGAACCGGTCGGCCAATGGCGTAGGCCCTATTGCTTTCCCCGTCCCGGCGAAAGCCATCGCGATGCCGTCAATCGCGAGATCCGCGCCACGCGCAGCTCTGTCGGCATGTTGGATGCCTCGACACTTGGCAAGATTATCGTCAAGGGCCCCGATGCCGCCAGCTTCATGGATTTGATGTACACCAACATGATGAGCAGCCTGAAACCGGGCCGCTGCCGCTACGGGCTGATGTGTTCAGAGAACGGCTTTTTGATCGATGATGGTGTGGTCGCGCGGCTCGATGAGACGACGTTTTTGGCCCATACCACAACCGGCGGCGCGGACCATATCCATGGACATATGGAAGAATGGCTGCAAACCGAATGGTGGGACATGCAGGTCTATACTGCCAATGTGACCGAGCAGTTCGCCCAACTGGCCGTGGTCGGGCCCAAAGCGCGCCAGGTGCTGGAAAAGCTCGGTGGAATGGATCTGTCCGCCGAGGCCCTGCCATTTATGGCCTGTGCCAATGGCACGCTTGGCGGGATCCCCGCGCGTGTCTTCCGCATCTCGTTTTCGGGCGAGTTGAGCTTTGAAATCGCCGTCCCGGCCAGTCAAGGGTTGGCGTTTTGGGATTTGGTCGCTGAGGCCGGCGCGGAATTTTCCATCACGCCCTACGGTACCGAGGCGCTGCATGTAATGCGCGCCGAAAAAGGTTTCATCATGATCGGCGACGAAACCGATGGCACGGTGATCCCGCAAGACCTTGGACTGCACTGGGCGATTTCGAAGAAGAAAGAGGATTTTTTGGGCAAACGCGCGCAGGCGCGGACCTATATGGCCGACCCCGACCGCTGGCAATTGGTCGGGCTGGAAACCGTCGATGGCTCCGTCCTTCCCGATGGCGCTTATGCGGTCGCGGCCGGCAAGAATGCCAATGGGCAGCGCAATGTGCAGGGCAGGGTGACCTCGACCTATTATTCCCCGACGCTGGATCGCGGCATTGCGATGGGGCTTGTGCGGCACGGGCCGGACCGTATGGGCGAGGTGTTGGGGTTCAACACAGTTGACGGCAACACGGTTCAAGCAAAGATCGTCAGCCCTGTCTTCTACGACCCCGAGGGGGAGAAGCAAAATGTCTGACCCAACAATCTCGATGCGTGTGTCTGTTACCCCCGCCGGGCCGCAAGGCATGGTCACCCTGCGCGGGGATTTGACGAATTTGGCATCGGCCATTGGCGCGGTCACCGGGCACGACATGCCGGATACGCGGCGTGTATCAGGTGGTTTGGGCGGTGGTGTGGCCTGGATGTCGCCGGATGAGTTGCTGCTTTTCTGTCCGCATGCCCGCGCCGACCACGTGGTCGATGAGCTCTCAGCCGAGCTTGCGGACATGCACCATTTGGCGGTCAATGTCTCCGATGCGCGCACGGTTTTTACCATCGAAGGGCCCGATGCGCGCGACCTTCTGGCCAAGCTCAGCCCGGTGGACCTTGCCCCGTCAGCCTTTGCCCCGGGGGAGCTGCGCCGGACCAGGCTCAGCCAAGTTGCGGCCGCGTTTTGGATGGCGGGACCGGAAACCTTTCACCTGATCGCGTTTCGTTCGGTCGACATGTACGTCGCGGACCTTTTGCAAACGGCCGCCGAGGGCGCGGTTTTGGGTCTGCACACGCCAGGGCGTTAACATAACCGCGATGCGACGGGCGGGTTGTGGTAACCAAGTAGAAATGTCGCTGGGTCTGCAAATCAGAAGTGTCACCAAGAGCGCCGACGTGAGCAAGGCTTAGCAGCCTGGAGACCTCAGATATCGCAGCCCTGGCTGGCTTTGCGGTGGTTATGAAACCGGTCGACCCAGACTGAAGCTTGGTGCTGGGATATTCCGAGGTTTTTGGCGAGTTTGAGGGCGAATGAATAGTCCGTTCGCGTGGGGCGCACTTTATAAAGCGTCTCCACATGCCGCATTCGTGCTTCCGGATAATCCTCAAAGAATGCACCAAATTCGCTTAGTTCCATTCCCCAGTGAACCCGTAGAGCTTTGCGAATGAACATTTCCTCGTGGCCGTCATCTTCCAAACGTTTGCAATACGATTGGCAAGTTTCGTCAGTCTTGGGAAATAGCAGCCTATAATTTGTTTTGTTCATCATGCCGTTTTGCGGTCATTCTGCGGCTTGCACAATTGTCTTCTTAGAACATACCGCTGATGGCCTGCCTTGCCGCCGTCCGTTTGGTTTGTAGCCCATCTTCTCTGAATTTGTCCGCACCTTCGGTTTGGGCGGCGCGGCATCCTGCATCTCTTTGATATGTTCCAGAACCGCACTGAGGCGCTTGTCGACGGTGATCGCCGCATGCGCGACGCGTTGCTGGTGCGGATCGAAGACAGCACAGGGCAGGGCAACGCCTTTGGCGCGAACTTGAATACGCCCATCCGGTATCTCATAGACATCCACGTATTTGCCAACGAGCCCGCGCATCAAATCATTGATCTTAAACCGGACGCGCTTGCGGTGATACTTCAGCGTCAATTCCTTGGTATCATATCGCTTGTCGCGCAAACAGAAGACCTCGGCGAAGCGATCCGGTTCGATGTTCAAGGCGCGATGCAGGTTGTCCAGTTTGGCCGGAGCCTTTGCAAACTTGGCGTTGTAACGCTCCATAAACCCCGCAAGGAATGCGTTACCGTCTTCCATGTTCGAGATGCCCGCGATCCGCAGTTCCTTGACCAGCCGGTCTTGCAGTGTTCAACGCGACCCTTGGCTTGGGAAGAATTGGCGCAGATGATCTCGATGTTCAGCTCCGCCAAAGCGCGCCCGCATTTCGTCATGCCCGTCATGTGTTCATTGGGTTTTGGAACCCTGAACACCGTGTGTTTGTCGCTGTAAAACGCGACGGGGCGGCCATGTTTGAGCAGATAGCTTTTCAAAGCTTCGAAGTAGCTGAAGGTGCTCTCGGATGTGACAAACAGCAATTCCATCAACGTACTGGTGGCGTCATCGATGAAGACGAGTAGGGTGCAAGGATCGCCCCGATCCTCGAACCAACGATGGTCAGACCCGTCGATCTGGATCAGCTGGCCGGAACATTCCCGCCGCAAACGCGGCTCATGGAATGTGCGGCGCTGTTTGCGAGACAGCCAAAGCCCGTCTTCCTGCATCCAATTGCGCACCGTCTCGCGCGAGACTTTGAAACCATGATTTTCGGCCAGCATCTCAGCGGTTCACGTTGGCCCGAAATCTAGATGCTGCGCCTTAATGAGGGCCAAAGCACAGTCGCGCTTGGCATGTGGATGCGCTTGTTCGGCGCGCGACCACGCGCCTTATGCCGGATCGCCGATGCGCCATCCAAACGGCATCGCTTCAACAGTCGGAAAATCTGTCGAGACGCGTCAGACCCAAAATGTTCGCTGCATACTCTACGCTCAACCGGCCATCACCGACCTGTGCCAGCACGTCCACGCGGTTTAATTCGCGCGCGCTCATAACCACCCATCCCATGTCTGCGCACCCGCATTCATTTTTGAGGGTAGAGCGACATTCCTGAATTGCGCATGGGTGACATCTGAGCTTTGCGGTGACAGCCGTCCCGGTCCGGTGACGACGTTGGGTCAAGAGTTGAGATTTGCAAAACTAGGCCTTTTGCTGGCTGAAAAAGGCTCTAATCTTCGTCGCAATCAAGTCTCGATATTTATTAGGAACGCCATGAATTTTCGACTTTTTACCGCCTCGGTTGTGATCGCGGCAGCCCTGGCGCCGCCGGGACAGGCGCAGCTGGTTTTGTGCAGTCTGAACCCAAACTCGCCGACCGCTTTGATGCCGCCGGATCTCACGATTGAACTGGATGGCGCGCAAGCGACCGTGGCCCATAGTTGGGAAGACGGACCACTTTTTCATGACGTCAGCGTCACCGATAACGGCGACCGGAAGCAGATGACGTTTACGTTGCCCTTCAACGTCAACGCGCGCACGGCGATGGTGCATTATACCCTGACCTTCTTTTTATCGCGCCAGCAATTGTCCATCGTGGCGGCCGCAGGGGCGGGGTTTGAGGGCAATTTCCGCGGCCGATATTCCTGCGCTCCGTTAGAATGATGGCGCCCCTTGGCGCGCATGCAAGTGGCGATCCCGGCCGCGGGCCTTGTGCTTAAGCCGAAGGTCATGTGCAAAGCGCACGCCGTGTGTCGAAGAGGTGTCTTGGTTTTCGTCCTGCACGCCTGGAACAGGTCTCAAAATCCGCAATAATCTGGGAATTCTTTGCCGCGCGCTCTTGACGCCCGGTGCGCATGCCCCACAGGTGAGGGGTAATCAGAACCGCTGACAGGAGGACCTTCCATGGCTTTCGATCTCCCCGATCTTCCCTACGCCCATGACGCGCTGGCCGCTCTTGGCATGAGCGCCGAGACCCTCGAATACCATCACGATCTGCACCACAAAGCCTATGTCGATAACGGCAACAAGCTTATCGCGGGGACCGAATGGGAAACCAAGTCGATGGAAGAGATCATCACCGGCACATACGATGGCAGTGCCGTGGCGCAGAATGGAATATTCAACAACATCAGCCAGCTTTGGAACCACAACCAATTCTGGGAAATGATGGGGCCGGGTGAAACTGGCATGCCCGGAGAGCTCGACGCCGCAATCACCGAGAGCTTTGGCTCTGTCGATGAGTTCAAGGCACAGTTTTCCGCCGCGGGTGCTGGACAGTTCGGGTCCGGTTGGTGCTGGCTGGTGAAAAATGCCGATGGCGGGCTGGCCGTGACAAAAACGGAAAACGGGGTGAACCCGCTCTGCTTTGGGCAAACGGCGCTTTTGGGCTGCGATGTGTGGGAACACAGCTATTACATCGATTTCCGCAACAAGCGTCCGGCCTATCTGGCCAACTTCCTCGACAAGTTGGTGAACTGGGAAAACGTGGCGGCCCGCCTCGCTGCGTGATCACGCGACGCTTTGTCATTCGGGGCCTGCTGGCAAGTCTGCTGGCAGGCCTTATTGCGGCAAGCTACGGGTTTTTCATCGAACCGGCCTTGCGCCTTCGGGTCACGCGGTGGCGTCTGTCCCTGCCGGGCTGGACAGCCGGCCCGTTGCGGATTGCGATCTTGGCGGACATTCATGTCGGCGCACCGATCGTCTCGCGCCGGCGGCTGCGCCAGGTCGTAACCCGCACCAACGCGCTCGGCGCGGATTTAATCCTGTTCTTGGGCGATCTGGAGGCCGGGCATCGGTTTGTGACCGAAAAGGTGCCATTGGCCGATGCGGCCGCAGAGCTTGCCGGTCTCGATTGCCCTTTGGGGGTCTATGCGATCCTTGGCAATCATGATTGGTGGCATGATGCAGCGGCCCAGACCGGCGCGCCGGGCCTGCCAGAGGCTGGCCGTCAGCTCGAAGCCGCCGGTATCCCCGTTTTGGAAAACGAGGTCCGGCGCTTTGACGGATTTTGGCTGGCCGGTTTGGGCGATCAGTTGGCCTATTCGGTGTCCGGACGCGGCGGGCGCGACGATTTGCCCGGCACATTGACGCAAGCGCAGGACGACGCGCCGGTGATCTTAATGGCGCACGAGCCGGATATCTTTGCCCGCATGCCGGATCGGGTCGGTTTGACCCTGTCGGGGCATACCCATGGCGGGCAGGTCCGGATTTTTGGGTTTTCGCCTTTGGTGCCGTCGCAGTTCGGCAATCGTTATGCCTATGGCCACGTCATCGAAGACGGCCGGCACCTCATAGTCTCGGGTGGGATCGGCTGTTCGATCCTGCCGGTCCGGCTTGGCGTGGTGCCCGAGATCACCGTGTTGGAGCTGAGCTAAGCGCGGCCAAAGCGCCGGCCACATCTGCGGTGACGGTGACCAGGTCCTTGAGGCTATCATCGGCAAAGTCTTGCGCGATAAGATGGTCCAAAAGCGCGATGAGCGGAGACCAGTAGCCGTTTGTATTTACGATAATAATTGGCTTTTGATGCAGGCCAAGCTGGGCCCAGGTCAAAACCTCCCAAAACTCATCCAACGATCCCGCACCGCCCGGCAACAGCACGATCGCGTCGACATTCATCACCATGACCTTTTTACGCTCATGCATGGTTTCGGTGATAACCAGGCGGTTCAGGTCCCGCTTGCCGACCTCGCGCTCCAATAAATGGGTTGGGATCACCCCAAACGTGTCGCCGCCGGCATCCTGCGCGGCCTTCGCAACCAGGCCCATCAACCCGACATCACCGGCGCCATAAACCAGACGCATCCGCGCCTCGGCCAGGCCGGTGCCAAGCGCGCAAGCGGCCTCCGCATAGGCCGGATCCGCACCGGACCGCGACCCGCAGAACACGCAAACCGAGCCAATCACGCGGATCCTCCTTGACCATTCGGTGTTTTGACCGCTGATAGGGCTATTGCTACGGTCACACAACCCGAAGGCGCAGATCGCGGCGCAGTCGGGTACGGGGTTAAAACAATATGGCTCGCGCAACATTGGGCGTACCGGGGGGTATGTCGAGGCAATCTTGGATTTTCGTGGTGATCGCTGCGTTGCTCGGCGCCGGCGGGTTGGGGTATTTGCTGCAACAGCAAGAACCCGCGCCGGTGGAAGAGATCGCTGTCCCCGAATTGGTGCCCGATGACGATCCGGCCCCCATAGACGATGTCGCGGCCGAGGAACCGGACACGCGCGTCGAGGTTGCCGAAGCGACCGGGCCCGAGGTTGAAGTGCCCCAAGAGGCGACCGCTATCGCACCGTCAATTGACACGTTCCGGCTGGAAAACGGCGCGGCGGTGATTGCCGGGTTTGCCGGGCCGGACGCGGTCATCGACATCCTGCTCGATGGTGAGGTCATCGCCTCGACGCAATCCGATGGTGCTGGAAACTTCTTTGCCTTCGCCACGATCCCGCCGTCCGATGTGCCGCGCTTATTGAGCCTGAGCGCACGTCAGGACGGGGTCGATCCAATCGCAGGGGCCGCGTCGCTGATAGTGGCGCCTACTGCCGCCCCTGAACCGCCGGCTGTTGCGCTGTCGGATACCGCGCCCCCGGATGAGGCCGACCCCGACATCTCCGAAGCGGCAGACGCGGAGCCTGTCGCCGATGGAGTATCCAACCCTATCGAGATCACCGAAGGGCCGTCCGCAGGCGGCACCGAGGATGCTGTAGACACGAATGCGGCGGGCGGCGAGACCACCGACACTATCGATGTCGCGACGGAACTCGAAACCGAGCAGATCGCGCCGGAGACAGCGCGCGTTGCCGAAACCGACGATGCGCGCCTATCGACCGATGACGATGGGGGCGCGCCGCAGGTCGAAGATACCGCGACCCTTGGTATCGCCGAGGATGCACCGCACCAAACAGATCGCGGGTCGGCCGGCGGTGCGGATGCCGCTGTAACCACCGGCCCGGACACCCAGACCGACGCACGGCCTCCGGTGGCAGCCGCAGAAGACAGCGACCCAGCCCCTGAGGCTCTAGCGGAGGTGACCGAGGAGGTGCCCGTATCCGAGCCAATCGAAACCGCGGCGCTGAATTCCCCCGAGCCTCAAACCGCCGCGCCGGCACCCCTGACGGAGCGGGGGGCAGAAACCGACGATACTGCGGGAACGGCGCTATCGCCGCCGCAAGCGCCCACGCCAGAGCCGGCACCGCCATCCCAACCCTCCGTCTTGATCTCGGATGCCGAAGGGGTCCGGGTTTTGTCGACGGCACCGGTGCCGGAGGCCCAGACCGAGGTCACGCTCGACACCATCAGTTACAACACCGAAGGCGGCGTTGTCCTAACCGGTCGCGGCGCGCTGGACGGCGCTGTCCAGCTTTACGTCGATAATCAGCCGGTTCAACTTGCGCCCGTGGATGAGGCCGGCGGCTGGTCGACCGAATTGCCCAATGTCGATCCTGGCACCTATACTTTGCGCGTCGATCAGGTCTCCACCGCCGGAGACGTGACCAGCCGGATCGAAACGCCGTTTCTCATTGAAACGCCAGAGGCGATCCGCGCCTTGCCCGATCCGGGCGATGGGATCACGATCCATACCGTTCAGACCGGCAATACGCTTTGGGGGATTGCGCGCGAAGAATACGGCGAAGGCGTCCTTTATGTGCAGGTCTTTGAGGCAAACCGCGACCAAATCCGCGACCCCGATCTGATTTTTCCTGGCCAGGTCTTTACGCTGCCGGACCTGGACTGACCGACGCGCCCCGACCGGTGATTTCGTCGATCCGCCCTAGCCATTGGCGATCTGCGGGCATAGGTAATCGCTATGGCCAGCGAAGACACGACACAAGTTGAGGCCGCGCAGCGGCGCTCCGGCTGGCGGACCATCCGCAAAGTTGCCCCCTATCTTTGGCCGCACGGCGAAGGATGGGCAAAACGTCGTGTGGTGCTGGCGCTTTTGATGTTGGTCTTGGCAAAGGTCGTGTCGGTCGGCACGCCGTTTCTTTATGCGGCCGCCGTCGATAGCCTGGCGGGCGAGGCCGGTGAGAGCGCGGCCTGGCTGTTGGGTTTGGGCGCAGTCGGCCTGACCGTGGCCTACGGGTTGACCCGCGCCATGTCGGTCGGGTTTCAGGAATTGCGGGATGCCATTTTTGCTCGGGTCGGGCAGCGCGCGCTGCGGCGTCTGGCGCTGGAAACCTTCCGGCATATCCATGCGCTGTCGCTGCGGTATCACATCACCCGCAAAACCGGCGGGCTCAGCCGGATCATTGAACGCGGGGTGAAAGGCGTCGATTTCCTACTGCGCTTTTTGCTGTTTTCCATCGGTCCGCTGCTTTTGGAGCTCCTGCTGACTGGGATCGTGTTGGCTGTGGTCTTCGATATCAGCTATTTCTTGGTCCTAACCGTCACCATCACCGCCTATATCACCTTCACCTTCCGCGTCACGGAATGGCGGGTTCGGATCCGCAAGGAGATGAACGACCAGGATACCGACGCGAACCAAAAAGCCATCGACAGCCTGCTGAATTTCGAAACGGTGAAGTATTTTGGCGCCGAAGACCGCGAAGCGGGGCGCTACGATGCCGCCATGGCCGGCTATGAACGCGCAGCACTTAAGACCAACTATTCCTTGGCCGCGCTGAATATCGGGCAGACCATCATTATCACAACCGGTCTGGTGCTTGTGATGGTCATGGCGGCACGCGGTGTGGCCTCTGGCGCGCTGAGTGTCGGAGATTTTGTGATGGTCAATGCCTATATGATCCAAATCACCATGCCGCTGAACTTCCTGGGCTTTGTTTACCGGGAAATCCGTCAGGCCTTGGTCGATATGGGCGAGATGTTCGATCTGTTGGAGCAGCGCCGCGATGTCGAGGACAAGCCCGGCGCGCCGGAGCTTGCCGTCTTGGAGGGTGCAGTGCAGTTCAAAGACGTCAAATTCAGCTATGACCCGACCCGCCCGATCCTGCGCGGGCTCGATTTCGAAGTTGCGCCTGGTCAAACCGTCGCCTTGGTCGGACCATCGGGGTCTGGAAAGTCGACGATCGGGCGGCTCTTGTTCCGGTTCTACGATGTCGAGGCGGGCGCCATTTCAATCGATGGCCAAGATGTGCGCGACATCACGCAGCGATCCTTGCATGAAACCATCGGCGTGGTTCCACAAGACACGGTGCTTTTTAACGACACGATCCGCTATAACATTGCGTATGGCCGCCATGACGCGTCGTTTGAAGAGATCGAAGCGGCCGCCCGGGCCGCGAAAATCCATGACTTTATCCTCAGCCTTCCCGAAGGTTATGAGACCAGTGTGGGCGAGCGTGGCCTGAAACTTTCAGGCGGTGAAAAACAGCGCGTTGGTATTGCGCGGACCTTGCTGAAAAATCCGCCGATCCTCTTGCTGGATGAGGCGACGAGCGCATTGGATACCGAGACCGAGCAAGGGATTTTGGGCGAACTGCGCGCGATGGGCGAAGGTCGCACCGTGCTGACCATCGCGCATCGTCTGTCCACCGTGGTTCATGCCGACCAGATCCTGGTTTTGGACAAGGGCCAAATCGTCGAACGCGGCACGCATGAGGCGCTCTTGGCACGGCACGGACGCTATGCCGGGCTGTGGGCAAAACAGGTGGCCGAGCAAGACGACGCGGCCTGACCGAAATCACGGTCGGGCGCAACAAAGCGTGGCCCTTGCTTGGCGGCACGGGTCCATCGGTGGTTTGAAGCTCGTTCGGTTCGAACTTGCCGCCGCGGCGGGCCCGGACGGCGTGGCAGAGCTTGCCGGCCGGCCCTTCAATGGAATTGGTGTTGCGCCGGCGCCAGGCGGGCCAAATTACGCGGATGTGTCGGGCATGCGGGGGCCTCGTCCTTGGGGGCATCGAGCCCCCGCGGCCGAGCGGATTGCGTAGCAATCCGGCGCGCCGGGATCAAAGGCTGCGCAGATAGTCTTTGGTGAATGCGCGATAAGACGGGCTTGTGACCTGCAAATGCGCGCGGGCCAGATCGTGAAACGCCGGCAGGCGATGAAACGGCACGGCCGGCCAAGCATGGTGTTCGGCATGATAGGGCATGTTCCAGGCAAGCCGCCGTGTCAGCCGGTCGGTAAAGGTCGTGCGGGTGTTTTCGAACATGTTCGGCACATTTGGGCAATCGTCGTGCTCGGCAAGCAGGTAAAGCCGCAAGACCGGAAAGCCCGTGGCCAGCGGAATGAGCCATGTCCAAAGCAAGACCGTCCCCACGCCTGGTGTCAGCACCATCAGTGCCAACGCGGCGTAGATGCTAAGATAAAGGCGCGCCTCGACCGCGATGCGTGGCCGTTGCCCGGGCGGGACATAGGTATCGACATTGCGCCCGGACGCGTTGCGCCACAGAACCTGCGCCTTCATGGTCCAATACCCGATGCCCAGCAGCGTCCAGGCCAGCTCGGCCCGGGTCCGCGGCCTGGGGGTGGCAAGCTCCGGGTCTCGATCCGGATCGCCGGTGAATTTGTGATGCGCCATATGGAAGGCGCGAAACCACAAAAACGGCTGGAATAGGACAAGGCCCGCCGCATGTCCCATCGCGTCGTTCAGCCAAGGGCGGGCAAAGGGCGTGCGATGGGTTGCTTCGTGTTGGGCGGTAAAGAGAAAGGCCAGCGCGACACCCTGAGGCCAGATCAGGGCCCACCAAAGCGGCAATCCCAAGGCGATCCAAACGCCCATAGCACTGACAACCAATAGGTGAAATGCGCCTTGGCCCAACCCGGCAAGGTCGGATCGCGCGGTCAAGGCCACACGGGTTTCGGCCGGCAGCGCGGCCAGAACAGAGCGGTGATCAGGCGGCGCCATGGCGCCGCGACGCTGCCAGGCCCAGCCGGATCGCAAACCGGGCGCGCACCGCATCCAGGATCGGTGTGGTCGGACAGGACGGCACGGGTCGAGCTTACTCTGCCGCGCGCAAGGGCGGGGTGCCGCCCGGATCGGGTTCGGACGGCACGTCTTCGGGCAAGACCGGATCGGTAAGAACCGCAACCGGCAGGTCCTCGGCTGCCGCCGGCACCTCTGTGCTGGCATCCTCCGGCTCTTCCCAAAGTAGGGTAAGATCCTTTGTGCGTCGGGCCTGACGCGCAAGCACCCAATCCTGCGCCCGGACCGATAGGCGACGCGCGCCTAACCGCCCGATCATGCGCGCAGTGCTGGCCAAGATGACCCAAGCCCAAACCCGAAGCGCCAAGAGCGACGGCGTGAAGATCAAGGTCAGCACGGTGGCCACACCCAGACCGAAGACAACCGCCGTGGCAAGCTGTTTCCACCACAGCGCCGTGGGGCTGTCGATTGTGTAACCACCGGCGCCGAAATCCAACGAGATGCCGTACATCATCGGCGCAAGACCCGCCATTGTCGTGATGGTGGTCAAAAGAACCGGACGAATGCGGGCCTCAGCGGTGCGTACGATCGCCTCTAGCCGCGGCATGTAGCGGCTATATTCTTGAAACGTATCGATCAGGACGATGTTGTTGTTCACCACGATGCCCGCCAGCGCGACAATCCCTGTCCCGGTCATGATGATCGAAAAGGTCTGATCCATCACCAGCATCCCGATCAAAACCCCGGTTGTCGACAAAACCACGGCAAGCAATACCAGAACAGAGTTGTAGATCGAATTGAACTGCGCGAGCAGGATGATGAACATCAATCCCAGGGCACCGAGGAAGGCTTGACCCAAAAAGGCGCCGGATTCCTGCTGTTCCTGCTGATCGCCGCCCCATTCCCATTCGACCGTGGCCGGCAACGGCGATGCGTCGGTCAACCACGCGGTGATTTGCTCGATCCGTTCCGTGGGCGTGACCGGAATAAAGCTTGCGCCAACTTCGTCGCGCAACGCCTGGCTCGCGACGCCGTCGGCGAGGCTGTAGATGTCGTAAGAGACACCATCCGGGGCGGTCAGGAAACCCTCTTCGCCCTCGGGCAGGGCCCGTAACAGGCCAAGCGTCTCGCCCTCGGCATTGTCCATGCGCACCAGATCGGACTCAGCATCCGCCCGCACTTGCAAAAGGCGGCTTTGATCGACCCGCGTGATGGTGGCCAAACGCGGCACCGGCTGCACGCCGATGAAATTCGACAACGGGATCAGGCCGACATCGGTCCGCACGCGCAGGTTTTCCAGTGTCGCCAACAGACGCTGTTCTTCGGGAAAGCGGACACGGATATCAATTTCGTCGTCCGACGTGGGTACCCGCATTGTGTCGAGCAAGATGCCGCGCGTGATCAGCTGCACCATTGCACCCACCGTCGCCACATTCGCTCCGTAACGACCGGCGGCTTCGACATCGACATCCAACTGCCAATCGATGCCCGGCAGAGGCATCGTATCGTCAATCAGCGTAAGCCCCGGAAGATCGTCGTAAAAGGCGCGCACAGTCCGCGCTGCATCCAGCAGATCATCCCAGTTGTTCCCGGTCAGTTCGAGCACGATGGGCTTACCGTCGGCGGGGCCTTGGGCCTGTTCAAACACCTCCGTCTCGATCCCCGGGATCACGTCAAGCCGCTCTGCAAGATCATCCAAGATGGATTGGCCGTCGCGACGGGTGCCCCAAGGCAGAAAATCCAACTGAACTTGACCAATCGTATCGGCCGGTGCCGAGGCGCCGCCGGTATTGTTGTTCAAACCGCCATCGCCAGAGAAGGCAAAGACATCGCGCACGCCTTCGGTCTCAAGAACCATAGCTTCGACCTGACGCACCAGCGCATCTTGTTCGGCCACCGACAGGTTGCCGCGCGCACGGACATAGACAATGGCGTTTTCGGGCTCCGTTTCGACAAAGAACTCAACCCCATTGTTGTTTTGCCCAAAATACTGGAACACGGTCATCACGAAGCCGATCACAAGCCCGATCATCACAACCGGCATCACCGGGTTGCCTGTGATGAGATGGATGAACCAGCCGAAAGGCGACCGGCGGTAGCCCGCACGCACTTTGCCTTCGCGCGGCGGCAATTGAACCGCGCTGAGCATCACAGATGTCAGGATCGATGACAGGAGGAACGCCACCACGCCTGGGGCCATCTGCGCCAAGACCGGCAACGTGCTTGGCACGCCCAAAATGCTTGGGTTGATGATGGTCATCGCGGCCATGAACATGACGTAAGCGGCGCCGGCGGCGAGCACGGCGCGCAGCGGCCAGAACGGCAAGACCGCCTTGACCCAGGTCGACATCGTGTTGATCAGGCGGCTCATCCGCGCGGCCACGCCGCCAATCACCGGCAGATAGATCAGCGCAACAATCAGCGAGGCCGACAGAACGAAAATCAGCGTCACCGGCAACATGCCCATGAATTCACCCGGAACGCCGGGCCAAAACAGCATCGGCAAAAACGCACACAATGTCGTCGCAGTGGACGAGACGATGGGCCAGAACATGCGCTTGGCCGCATCGGTATAAGCCTGCATCGGGCGGGCGCCTTCTTTCAGTCGGCGATCGGCATATTCGACGACCACGATCGCACCGTCGACAAGCATCCCAACCGCCAGGATCAAACCAAACATCACGATGTTTGAAATCGCGATGCCCATGACCCCCAAAAGGATGAAGCAAAGCAGGAATGAGGTTGGGATTGCGAAACCGACCAACAGCGCCGAGCGCGTGCCGAGCGCGGCCAGGACCACGATCATGACCAGCGCCACGGCGGTCATGACCGAGCCTTCGAGCTGGCGCACCATATCGTCGACCTGTACCGACAGGTCCAGCGTGGCTGAGACATCGACGCTGTCCTGAAGCTCTTGCGGCCAAGTTGCCCGGATCGCCTCGACCTCTTGTCGGATCAACTCGGCCGTGTCGATGACGTTAAAGCCCTGACGCTTGATCACCTGTAACGCCACGGTTGATTCGCCATTGAAGCGGGCCGTGCCTTCCGCATCTTCGAAGGTCAGACGGATTTCGGCCAGATCGCCAAGCGTAACGACCCGGTCGCCATTCACCTTGATGGGCAGGTCATAGACATCTTCGGGCGTCTCGAAATTCGACGGAATGCGGATCGGGATCACACCGCTATCGCCATCGACTTCGCCCGCGGCAATCAGCTGGTTGTTGTTCACAACGGCATCGATCAGTTCGGTCGCGGTGACGTTGTAGGCCTCCAGTGCCAGGGGGTCGATCACGACCTCCAGCATCTCGCTACGATCCCCGGCCAGGCCGGCTTCGAGCACGGGCGACAGCGCTTCAAGCTCATCCTGCATATCGCGGGCCAGTTGCAGCAAGGTGCGTTCCGGCGCGGATCCGGACAAGGCCACGATGATGATCGGAAATTCCGAGAAATTCACTTCGTTGATCGAATAGCTGTCGCCACCATCGGGAAATTCGGCTTCAGCGGCGTTCATCGCATCGCGCACATCGGCGATGGTCGCGGATTTGTCCCACCCAAATTCGAATTCAAGGGCGACGTTGGCGTAGCCTTCTGCTGCGGTGGACGTCATCCGGTCGAGCCCATCGAGATCGGCAAATTCCGATTCCATGGGCCGGATCAACTGACGCTCCGCGTCTTCGGCGGAAATACCGGGGAAGGGGACGGATACAACCAAAACCGGAATGTCGATATCCGGCTCACCTTCTTTGGGCAGACCGATATAAGCGGCCGCCCCCACCACGAGTGAGAGGATCACAAAAGCCACGACCATCCGTGCACGGCCCGCGGCCCAATCAACGATGCCGGTCATTGTGTAAGCTCCTCATATGTCACTTCGACCAGAGTTCCGGCGGTCACAAATTCTTGCCCGACAGTGATGACGTCAACCACGTCCGGCAACCCGGCCAGCAAAACGCCCCGCGCCGTGTCGCGCAGCACCCGAACCGGCGTGAATTCCACAACGCCATCAACTGCAATACGTACACCAAGATCGCCATCATCGTTAAGCGTCAGCGCCGATGCCGGCAACAAATGCGCGGCGGTGCCTTGGGTTTCGATGAAAATATCGGCAGATTGTCCGTCGCGAATTTCCAGATCGGCATTATCGACGGTGATTTCGACGCGGAAGGTGCGCGTATCTGGATCAGCCGAGCGCGACAGGAAACTGACCGTGCCTTGGACTTCTTGGCCCGTGGCCAGCCGCGCCCCAGCAATTGCATCGAGCGCGACGCGTGCAACTTCTGATTCGGGCACAAAACCGACGAGCTTCATCGGATCAAGCTGGATCACCGTCGCGCAGGCAGACCCCGGTTGCAAAAGCGCGCCAAGCTCCGCCGTGTCGCTTTCCAAAAGGCCCTCGAACGGCGCATTGATCGATAGGCGCGCAATCTCTTCTTCCGCCCGTTCCACTGCTGCCTCAGCCGATAGGATACCACCCGCGGCGGCTTCAACACCGGCTTCGGCTGAGGTCACAGCAGCGCGCGCGGCGCTTAACGTGGCCGAGGCCGATGCGGCGCGGGTTTCAGAGGCAAAGCCCGATTGAGACAAGCGATTGGCCGCATTCGCATCGATTTCAGCAGCCACCAAACTGGCCTCCGCCTCCGACAGGCGCGCCTCGGCTTCGGGCAGACGCGCGCGCGCTTCGACAAGCCCGGCCTGCCACTCAGCCAATTCTGCCTGGCGGGTGCCAATATCGATCTGGCACAGCAACGCGCCTTCTTCGACGAACGCGCCGGCGCGAATGGGTTCCGAAATGATGATCCCGGATGTCTCTGAGGAGACGGTCACCTGTCGTGCGGCCTCCGTGCGGCCCCGGAGCGGCAGCGCATCGGCCGTCACCGAGGCTTCCGAACGGCGGGCCACTACGCGGACCACGCCGCGATCTTCAACCTCAACCTCCGGTTCTTCCGCGACAGCGGCGGGGGCTTCGGCGGCGCTGTTCGCACCATTCGGCGCTGGCACAAAACCACTGGCAAAGTCCACTAAGGCTGCGCGGTTCAAAACCACGAAATAGAGTGCCACGCAGACGATGGCCGCCGTGATGATTGGAAAAATGCGCATTCGCGTTCCTTTCCCGGTCAATACCGGATGGTCCTGCTACTTCCTGGATGTGATCGCCCTTTACATCAACATCAAGTCGTACGCTGAACAATCCAGTTTAGATTAACTTCTTGGACAGGCGGGTGCAAGATTGAACTGAACAGTTTAGAAATTGGCCGATTGTCGCATCCCGCCGTTGCACCCGACCTTGTCCCGGCTGCCTAATCCGTGCCAAAAGCCCGCCCAATAGAGGAAAGGCACCGGACGCAATGGCCGATAGCGACAGCTTTATCAACGAAGTTTCCGAAGAGGTGCGCCGGGATCGCCTCTTTGCGTTTTTTCGCAAATGGGCTTGGGCCTTTGCGGCGGTGGTTATTTTGATTGTTGGCGCGGCGGCTTACGCCGAGTTCCGCCGGGGCCAGACCGAACGTGCCGCACAAGATTTCGGCGATGCCGTTTTGGCCGCGCTCGACACCGGCGAGACCGCCGACAGGATCGCGGCGCTTGCAGCGATCGAGACCGTCAATCCCGAGGCCGAGATGCTGCTAACCCTGCTGATCGCAGGCCAGGAAAGCGATGCCGGACGCGACGAAGACGCCGCCGCCCGGCTTTTGGCCATCGTCGACCGTGACGATATGCCGGAGCGCTATCGGGACCTTGCCTTTTTAAAGGCCCATATGCTGGCCCCGGGCGATCGAGCCGAGGCGATGGCGACACTCGACAGGCTGGCGCGTCCCGGCGCACCGTATCGCGGATTGGCATTGGAACAGCAGGCCTATCTGATGATTGCCGACGGGGATCTGGACGCCGGACGGGTGTTGCTAGAGGAACTCTTTAGTCAAGCTGACGCGTCACCTGGCTTGCGACAACGGGCATTGGAGTTGATGATAGCACTCGATAGCGGCGCGACGCTGACCGATGCCCCCTTGCCGGAACCGGCATCCGATAGCGTGACGCCAACCTTGCCGCCGGCCTTGGATTTGCCGACCGGAACCGTCGATGCGCCGGACCAAGAGGACGCGCCAGCCGATGAATAGGGTGAAAAACATGGGTGGGTTCAAATATGCCGCCGGGATCGCAGCGCTTGCGCTACTCGCCGGGTGCGGAGGGCAGGGCGCCGACGACCCACTGTTGGAAGGCCAGCGCTTTGGCGCGCGTGTGCCGCTTGCGGAATCGCTGCCGAACGAGGCGGGCGAATTCCCGGTGATCCAAGACATTCAAGAAGACCGCGCCGCCGAGATCACTCTGCCGGCGGCACAAAGCCTGACCGCCTGGCCGCAGCGCGGCGGCAATGCACAAAACCTCATTCCGCATGCGGTTCTCGGCAGCACGCTGACCGAAATCTGGGCGGTCGATATCGGGCAAGGCAATAGCCGTCGTGCCCGAATTACCGCGGATCCGGTTGGCGCAGATGGACGCCTTTTCACGCTTGACGGGCTGGGCCAGGTCTCCGCCATCTCGGTCTCGGGTGAGGTGCTTTGGCGGGTCGATCTCACCGCCGGGTTTGATCGCGGCGGCGGCATCTCGGGTGGCGGTTTGGCGGTATCGGGCGATCAGCTTTTCGCCACCACGGGATACGGAGAGCTTGTCGCGCTCAACGTGGCAAGCGGCGCGGTGCAGTGGCGCCAGCGCTTGAATGCGGGGCTAACGACGCCGACAGTATCGGGCAACTTGGTCTATGTGGTCGGGCGAGATTCCTCTGCATGGGCGGTCGAGGCCAGCAATGGCCGGTTGCGCTGGCAATTCCCGGGCGCACCGGTCGGTGCCATCTTGGCCGGTGGCGCGGCGCCCGCGATCGCGGAACGGTCGGTTATCTTCCCATTTGGCTCGGGCGAGCTGGTGGCGGCATTGCGCGAATCCGGTGTTCGCGTCTGGGGCACAACCGTCGCCGGAGCCCGCAGTGGCGTGGCCTACAACAACCTCAACGACATCACCGGCGATCCCGTGGTCACCGGCGGGCGCGTCTATGCCGGCAATCAATCCGGCCGCGTGGTTGCATTGAATGCGACATCGGGCGAACGGCTATGGACCGCCGCCGAAGGCGCGTATTCACCGGTCGTGCCGGTCGGAGGCTCGGTCTTTTTCATCTCTGACCGCAACGAATTGCTGCGTATCGATGCCGAGACCGGGGCGCGGATATGGGGCACCGAGCTGCCGCTATTTGTGGCCAACCGGGTCGCCCGACGCGACGCGATCTTCACGCATTACGGTCCGATCCTCACAAACGGTGCCTTGCTGATGGCGTCCGGGGACGGACAAATTCGGTTCTTCGACCCCGTGAATGGCCGCCAGACCGGTTCGGTCGGTATTCGCGGCGGGGCGGCGGCCAATCCCATCGTCATGGGCGATACGCTTTATGTCATAAGCGGCGCGGGCCGGCTGCACGCGTATCGATAGAGCCGGCGGATCGTGCTGACATTGCCGGTCACGCGCAAGACGGCACAAGGCCGGAAGGGATCACCCTTGGCTAGGTCCGGACGCCGTGGGCCCAACGGGTCGCCCGAGCCACTAAGCCAAGCCGCCATACGGCCTGCGCAAACCGCCGCACCAAAAGGCTGAGCCTGCATGCCCGCGCATTACAGTCCTCGCCCGGCGCGTGCCATTGACCCAAGCGCGCCCGGCACCTGGTTCATTCCCATTCGATCGTGCCCGGCGGCTTTGATGTGATGTCGTAAGTCACGCGATTGATCCCCGCGACCTCGTTGATGATGCGCGTTGCGGTTTCAGCCAGGAATTCATGGCTGAACGGATAGTAATCGGCGGTCATGCCATCGACCGACGTCACTGCACGCAGGGCACAGGCGTAATCATAGGTGCGCCCATCGCCCATCACACCGACAGTCCGGACCGGCAAGATCGCCGCAAAGGCTTGCCAGATCTCGTCATAGAGCCCATGGCGACGGATTTGATCGATATAAACGGCATCGGCATCGCGCAGAATCGCGAGCTTTTGGCGCGTAATTTCGCCCGGGCAGCGAATCGCCAGACCCGGGCCCGGAAACGGATGCCGGCCGATGAAATGGTCGGGAAGGCCCAATTCCCGCCCCAACGCGCGCACCTCGTCCTTAAAAAGTTCGCGCAAGGGTTCAACCAATTTCAAGCCCATCTTTTCGGGTAGGCCCCCGACATTGTGGTGCGATTTGATCGTCACCGACGGGCCGCCGGAAAAGCTGACCGATTCGATGACATCGGGGTAAAGCGTGCCCTGCGCCAAGAAATCGACCCCATCGATCTGATCGGCGTAGTTTTGGAACACATCGATGAACAATCTACCGATTATCTTACGCTTTGTCTCTGGATCAGAAACGCCATCCAACGCGCCGAGAAATCTTTCCTGTTCTTGCGCGTGAATGACCGGAAGGTTCATATGGTCGCGAAACATCGCGACGACCTCTGACCCTTCGTCCTTGCGTAAAAGCCCATGATCCACAAAAACGCAGGTGAGCTGATCGCCGACCGCTTCGTGGATCAGCGCCGCCGCGACAGAACTATCGACGCCGCCCGACAAGGCGCAGATCACCTTTGCCTGGCCCACCTGATCGCGAATTTTGCCAATGGCCTCCGCGCGGTAGGCACCCATCGTCCAGTCACCGGTAAAGCCGGCGAGACGCACAAAATTTTCGTAAAATTGCGCGCCCTTGGGCGTGTGGTGAACCTCAGGGTGAAACTGCACTGCAAAAAAATTGCGTCCCGGATCGGCCGTGATTGCAAAGGGCGCATTCGGCGAGGTGCCGAACACTTCAAAGCCGGGCGCAAGACGCGCGACGTGATCGCCATGCGACATCCAGACCTGCTCTCGGCCCTCGGTGAACCAGCCCTCCAAAAGCGGTAACGCACCGGCCGGTTCGACAAAGGCGCGCCCGAATTCCGCCGTGCCGCCCCCGCCCTGGATCTTGCCGCCTTCGACGACGCCGCCGAGGTCTTGCATCATGACCTGTTGGCCATAGCAGATGCCCAAAATCGGCACGCCCGTGTGATAAACCGTCGCCGGTGGGCGCGGCGATCCCGGGCGCGTGACGCTGTCAGGACCACCGGAAAAAATGATCGCCTTGGGCGCGAAGGCCGCGATGAAGGCGTCATCGACCGATTGGTAGGGATGTATCTCGCAATACACGTTCAATTCCCGCAACCGGCGGGCAATAAGTTGTGTGACCTGGCTCCCGAAATCGATGATCAGCAGACGGTCATGGGGGCGGTGTGGGGTCATGGTCTTGCGATACGGGGGCCGGGCGCGGGGCGCAAGAGGCTGCGCCGGATCGGGGCGCGGCATTTCCCGTCACGACGCGCCTTTGCGGCAATTCCGGCGACGATCCTGGGCGCCAGAACCCGGCCATCGTGTCGTTTTCCCCTGCAAAGGGGCGCAATCGTGCCGCAGCCCCACGGTCGCCCGGCGTATCACCTGAGCGCAAGCGAAACTTCCAGAGGACTGGGCGATGAACCAAGAAACAGGGCGTACGGGCCGCCGGCGGGGTGGTGGCGGTGCGGCGCGGCGGGCCGAGCGCACTAGCATCCGCATCGAAACCGCCCGGTTCATCGAACGCAACATTCCCAACCTGGAGATCCTGAACGACGAGGCCATCGAACTTATCGAAGCCAACGCAGAAACCGTGCTCGAAGAGATCGGTGTGAATTTCGTCGATAACCCCGCTGCGCTGGATCGCTGGCGTGAAGCCGGCGCCGATGTCCAGGGCGAACGCGTGCATCTGCCCAAGGGCTTGGCCCGATCGCTGGTCTCCTCCGCGCCGGCGCGCTTTACCCAAGTGGCGCGCAATCCCGAAAAGAGCGTGGTGATCGGCGGGCGCAATCTGGTTTTGGCCCCGGTCTATGGTCCGCCCTTTGTCTGGGATGCCGTCGGCGGTCGGCGCTATGCGACGATGGCCGATTTCGAAACTTTCGTGAAGCTGGGCTATATGTCGAAATGGCTGCACCATTCGGGCGGCACCCTGTGTGAGCCGACGGATGTCGCGGTGAACAAGCGACATTTGGATATGCTTTTGGCGCATATGACGCTGAGCGACAAACCCTATATGGGTTCGGTGACCGATCCGGACCGCGCCTCGGATTCGATTGCGATGTCGCGCATTCTTTTCGGCGATGATTTCGTCGATCAGAACACGGTCATGACATCGCTGATCAACATCAATTCTCCGCTGACCTTCGATGGCATCATGATGGGCGCGCTGGAACGCTATGCCGCGGCCAATCAAGCAGCGATTGTATCGCCATTCATTGTCGGTGGCGCGATGTCGCCGGTCTCCGTGGCCGGTACGCTCACGCAGGTTTTGGCCGAGGTGCTGGCCGGCGTAAGTTATGCACAGCTGATCCGACCAGGCGCACCGGTGATCTTTGGCGCCTTTGTAACCTCAATCGATATGAATTCTGGCGCTCCGACCTTTGGCACGCCCGAAGCGGCACAGATCACCTATGGCGCCGGCCAGTTGGCCCGCCGCTTAGGCTTGCCGTTTCGCTCCGCTGGCGGGTTCACGGGATCGAAGCTCCCCGATGCGCAGGCAGCTTACGAGTCGGCCAATACGCTCAATGGCGGTCTTCTTGCCGGCGTCAATTTCATGCTGCACGCCTGCGGTTGGCTGGAGGGCGGTTTGGTCTCGTCACCCGAGAAATTTGTGATGGATGCGGATCAATTGGGCGTGCTGCACAAGCTCGCGGCAGGCATCAGCGTCGATGATCAAGCCCTGGCGATGGACGCGATCCGCGAGGTTGGGCCCGGCGGCCATTATCTGGGCTGCGCCCACACACAAGCCCACTTCAAAGATGCGTTCTGGCGGACCGAAGTGCTGGACTATAAGCCTTATGAAACCTGGATCGATGAAGGCGGTCGGTCCACATTGGAATTGGCTTCAGCACGGGTTGCTAAGCTCTTGGATGAATATCAAAAACCAGTTCTTGATCCGGCAATTCACGACGCGCTGACAGACTTTGTCGCGCGCCGCAAGGACGCAATGCCCGACGCCTTTGTCTGAAGCCAAAGGCGCCGGAACGTCCGCTTAAGCTGGGGGCAAAGCGCCGTATCCGGCCGCCGTCAATAGATTTGCCAAAACCTCCACATGACGGGTAGGAGAATAGCCCGCATCGCCGCTGCGCCGGGCTTCGTCGAGCCGCGCTTCTTCTTCAAACAACTTTTCGTAGGAGGGTTGGGCGGCGCTGGTCGTTCGGCGCGGTTTGCCGCGAACTTTCGCCGCCGCGCCAAAACGAGCGGCGCGGACCAGCATGCTGGGGCGGGTCAATCGGGATAGTTGTGTGAGGGGCGTAAGCATGTGTGGTCCATCGCTGTTGTGTTCGATTGACACTAGCTGCGAGGCGGCAACCGTTGCGAAACCCGTCTAGGTCCGTTCGGAGGCTCATACTGTTTACAATTGCGAAACATTTTCGTTTCATTTGGAAGCTTTTTAACGAATTGGTAATCAAATTGGAAAAGCTTCAACAACGTTATCCACACCTCCGAGGGGCCGGGTGGCGTGACGAAATCGATAAAAGAATTCGGGACGGAATTCCCGCTATGGTTGCCGGACGCGACGCGTCAATACCTTGAGCATGTGATCCTTGGGCAATCGATCCGTGAAATAGCCCGACGCGACGAAACCGTGGCCTCCACGGTCGCGCGTCGGGTGCGCCAGATGGAGGCGCGCCGAGATGACCCGTTGGTCGATGATGGGCTGACAGCGCTCAGTTCGACCGTGTGTTCCCAGTCAAGACAGACAAGCCAAAAGGAAAGTGCGATGAATGCCTCAGTTAGGCCGCCCGTTATTACCGATGAACGCATTATCAACCGCGAAGCCCGCCGCATCCTACGCCGGCTCTGCGAGACAGGCGCTTTGTTGGTACTGGCCAGCGATATGGAAAAAGCAGTTGTGTTGCGCCCGGGTCCGGATGGCGAACAAACCCGGACTGCGGTGGTCGACCGCGCTGTTGCGATTGCATTTGGGCTGCGCGACTGGATCCAAGCCGTCGAGTTTGGCCGTATCGCGAAATACCGCATCACCTCGGCCGGCAAGTCCGCGCTGAAGCGGCTGATCGAAGAGGATCGCCAACGCCGCGTGGCGGAAGGGCGCGCACCGGCCTTTGCTGAGGCACAAACGACGTTTCAGGCGCAGCACCGGGATTGGGGTGAACGCGGAATTAAGGACGACGACGGAAAACGCAGGAGCATACGCGTGAACCTCGCCGAGACCCCGCTTGCGTCAATCGCGCGCCGCAAGGGCACGGACGGCAAACCTTTTTTGTCCCCCGACCTGGTACAGGTCGGTGAAAAGCTGCGGGAGGATTTCGAACGCGCCCAAATGGGTCCGCGGATTGGACAGAACTGGGACCGGTTCCTTTCGGGCGTTGACCGCGGCGGGTTTCTGAGCGACGGCGGCATTGGTGAAGGCCCACGCGCGGCGCGGGAACGCGTTTCACATGCGCTGGATGCGCTCGGGCCAGGCCTGTCGGATATCGTGATGCGGGTCTGCTGCTTTCTTGAAGGCTTAGAATCAGCCGAAAAGCGGCTCGGTTGGTCGGCGCGGTCGGGAAAGATCGTCTTGAAGATCGGTTTGCAGCGGCTGCAACAGCATTACGCAGGACCACAAAGTTAGGAGATGGGATAGCCCACCATGCACGCTTGAAGCTCATAGCGGCTTTGTGCCGCGCGGGCTGGCCGGAGCCCGCGACCAGGTTTATACTGGTGATATGAGCCCTAGAGACCTCAAAATTCCGGCCGAGAGGCATCCGGAAAAGGCGCACCGGCCGGACCAGGTGCAGCCAAAGAAGCCGAAATGGATCCGCGTCACAGCGCCGAATTCCAAAGGCTATATCGATACGCGAGAGATTATTCGCGAACACCGCCTAACGACGGTGTGCGAAGAGGCAGGCTGTCCCAATGTCGGCGAGTGTTGGAGCCAGGGGCACGCCACGATGATGATCATGGGTGAGGTGTGCACCCGGGCCTGCACGTTTTGCAATATCGCGACCGGCAAACCGCCCGAAGACCTCGACCCGTTCGAACCGGGCCGCGTCGCCGATGCGGTCGCAAAGCTGGGACTGAACCATGTGGTGGTCACATCGGTCGACCGCGATGATGTCAAAGACGGTGGGGCTGCGCATTTCGCCCAAACGATCCGCGCCATTCGCCACCGCGCGCCAGCCGCCACGATTGAGATCCTCACCCCGGATTTCATCCGCGCGGATCCACAGGTGCTGGAAATCGTCGTTGCGGCCAAACCGGACGTGTTCAACCACAACCTCGAAACGGTCCCCGGCCTTTATCCCGAAGTGCGTCCCGGGGCGCGCTATTTTCACAGCTTAAGGCTTTTGCAGCGGGTGAAAGAGCTTGATCCGACGATTTTCACCAAGTCCGGTATCATGGTGGGTCTGGGCGAAGATAAGCAATCGGTCCATGCCGTGATGGATGATATGCGCGCCGCCGACATCGATTTTTTGACCATCGGCCAATACCTCCAGCCCTCGCCTAAGCACCACGCCGTGGACCGGTTCGTGCCGCCAGAGGAATTCGCCGCTTACGAAAAGGCCGCGTGGGGCAAGGGATTTTTGATGGTGTCGGCGACGCCCTTGACCCGGTCAAGCTATCACGCCGGAGATGATTTCGCCCGCCTACGGGCCGCACGATTGGAAAAGATCGATCGCGCCTGAGGCGCATCGGACTTTCGCCCATGTGCAAGGGCATTTGCGTTGAAACGCCCGTGCGACCGCCGGACCAAACAGGCCCTCATCGCTTTTGCAATCCGCGCGCGCGAAGCCTGAACGGTTTGCGCACTTAAACGCGCGCGAGCCGTGTCGCTGGACTGATTCTCGGGGTGCCGGCCGCCAAATAAAAGAACTCAGATCGGGATCGACCGTCGGAGAGGTTAAGCCAACCCGATCACCGATGCTTTTCGCCACGTGTGTCAACCAACGCGCAATCCTCGCCTGACATCGGGTAAGCCCAAGAAAAAGTTGCGAAGGACTGGGTCGAATGAACCCATCAAGTCTTGGATGGCATCCGGGTAAGACCTTGTCAAAAGGCGATATTTTACGTCGCCGAGCAGAGATTGCGGTGTATCATCCAAGTGAGTTTGGCCTACGATTTGCACCAAATTCACGCTCCGTACCGCGACGAATACCCAAAAAATGCCGGGCGCTCCTGACAAAGCAAAGCTTGCACAGGAATGTGGAATTCGACACTCTCAAACCGCAGATTTCATTGGCACAAATTTCGTTTTGAGGCTGGCATGGATGTCGATCAAATCCTGATGTTTCGCGTGATCGAGCGTTTGGCCATGACGGGCATAATCTTTGCGATCGGTCTGTTCGCGATTTGGGCATACCGCAAAGAAATCGTTCAGGTTCAAGGCAATGGTCTGTTTGGCATAAATACGCAATTGAACCTTGTATTGGTCATTTTTGCCATCATGGTTGCCTATGCATGGGCGAACATGGCCAACCCGATCAGCGTGGAACGGGACGTATCGCCGGTGCCGTTCAGTGCACCCTTGCAGCAATACGCAGACGGCTCGGGCACGGTCAGGGTCATCGGCCTGGGTGAAAATGCCGCCGATATCGGAGGGTATACGCAAAGCCTCGCGGGCACGTTTTTGCGCGAACACACACCGCCACGCACCACGCTCAGCGTTCAAGAAGCGCGCATCATGGCCACGTTAGCCACGCAACTTGATGCCCTCAGGCGCATCGACCCGCAATTTGAAACTGACTTGTTCAATCGAGACTTAACGTTCAACGAAATTAGAGAGCTCATCGAAAATGGCTTTGGTTCAATTCGTTAGATCTTCGGTTCTTGCTATGGGGGTCATCTGTTCAGCGCACAGCTGCGCCTCCGCCTGCACGTTTTTGGCCAATGCCGCCGCTGGCGTCGCACAAGACCTGTCAGCGCTCGCAGCCGACCAAAATGCCGAATTTCTGAACTTCGTCGGTCAGCCGGATCTGACCGTGACCTATCGCTATGTGAACGCGCCGGGCCCGCCACGGATTACCGCGTTGCAAGACGGCACGTATCTCGTCTTGATGATGCGACCCTACATCCTCGATGTACTCGTTTGGTCTGACCATATCGCGGCATGTGACCTCGATCGCAGCGTGTGCGCGCGGACAAATAGTTACTTGGATCATTTTGAGGCCAACTTCGCCGGAATGACCGCAGCGTTTGAGCCTCTTGTGCGCAACGGACCAGATCGTACCTGCCCGACACGGGGGACCGAACCCTTCGCCGCAGCCTTTACCTCAACCTACCTGACCGCGATGCTTTTCATGCAAGTCCACGAAATTGCCCATGTCATGTTGGGCCATTTTGATCAAACCGATGCGCCGGACGCCTTGGACGAAGCCGCCGCGGATGGCTTTGCGTTTGCGATTTTGCAGAATATGGACGGCATGGATGGGATTTACCCGCGATTAGGCGCCGCAGCGCTGCTGCCGCTTGTTCGGCCGGATTACCGTTCGGCGTTTTATCCAGATCCCCGCTGCCGCGTTACAAGCTTGGGCTATACCTTGCAGGACAGCGCGTCAGAGGGGCTCGATTGTGCGGAGTATCAGCAGAGCTTTGCAGCCGGGGTCGTGGCGGGCCGCGCCGCAATCGGGCCTGATACAACAATAAATTCCGACCCTTAGCACTTTTTGTGAAAAAAAATCGCTGCACCGAGAATAATTCGACGGAACCGTGCGTAGACCTCGTGGAAGCGTTGTAACACGCCCCGTTGCTGGTTTGGTTTTTGGTCTGTGCGTTCTTGGTTTCTGGGGACCAGCAAGTCGACCGGTGCCGCGAATTTGTCCCCCACGGCACCGGTCGCAGACTCCCTATTGCGCGGCGACGAAGCGAACCTTGCCGATGAACGGCAAATTTCGGTTCCGTTGCGCGTAATCAATGCCGTAGCCCACGACAAATTCATCCGGGATCTCAAAGCCGGTCCACGTCGCGCGGATGTCGACCTCCCGGCGGGACGGTTTGTCGAGAAGTGCGATGGTCTTCAGGCGCGCCGGCTCCCGCGCCGCCAAAAGCGTCAGAACATGGCTCAACGTGTGCCCGGTATCGACGATATCTTCCACGACGAGCACGTCCCGGCCGGCAATTTCGCCGCGTAAGTCCTTGAGAATGCGCACCTCTCTGGAGCTTTCCATCGTATCGCCATAGGATGAGGCTTCGAGAAAATCGACTTCGACGGGCAAATCGATCTCGCGCACGAGATCGGCAATAAACACAAATGAGCCGCGCAGTAATCCGACCACAACCAGTTTGTCGGTGCCGGCATAGGCGTGTTCGATCTCTCGCGCCAAGGTCTCAATCCGCGCCGCGATCGTCTTGGCGGAGATCATCGTATCGATTTCGTAAGGCGCCTGCGCCATTCTGCCCCCCGATGACTGGTTGAATTTCCCAAGCATTCCTACGACATGAACGCGACACACGAAACGACGAAAGACCCATGCCCGCCCATTCCGAGACCCGAACGCTGCCGTATTCCGCCGATCAGATGTACGCCCTTGTCGCAGATGTCGCGCGCTACCCGGATTTTATCCCTTGGACGATGGCTGCGCGGGTCCGTTCGGTCACCGATCAGGGGGATGCCAAGGTCATGCTTGCCGATATGGTGGTTGGCTTCAAAATGTTCCGCGAAAAGTTTCTCAGCCGGGTGACGCTCTGGCCCGAGGCGAAAAAGATCGACACGGAATATGTCGACGGCCCGTTCAAGCACATGATCTCAAATTGGGAATTCGAAGATACGGATGCCGGCTGCGCGGTGCGCTTTAAGGTCGATTTCGAGTTTCGAAACCGCTTGCTGCAAGGCGCGGCCGGCATGTTCTTTCATGACGCGATGACCCATATCGTGCGCGCCTTCGAATCGCGGGCGGATGCGCTTTACGGCTGACATCGCTACGCTAATTCCCTGGCACAACAAAACAAAAGCGGTTAGCCTCAGCCCATTGGCGCGGAGGTTTCATGGCCGAAGAACTCGACCCAAATTTTTTTCCGGCAACCACGTTGTCGACCATGGTGCGCAATATTGGGAAATCGGTCGCCGAGGCATCGGTGGAATTGGCCAAAGCGCAGGTTGATGCGATCAAGGATTATCCAAAGGAATTGGCGGATGTCGGCCTCACACCGGTGATCTACCACATGCAAGAGGTGGATGTGGAATTGAAGGTCGTCTTTGAGGTGTCCACGCAAAAATCCGAGCGCGAACGGGGGGCGGTGGCTGCGTTCTTTTTGGGCCCCGCTGTAACGCAAACCGACACATTCGATGTCTCTGGCGCCTCAACCATGCAGATGAAATTTGCACCGGGTCCCGTCGAGACGCCGCCGGTTGACCCAGACGAGTCCTAAGCGATGGCGAAGAGCATCGAAGATATGACGGATGCCGAATTCGCGGAGTGGCTAAACGCGACCCTCGATTCCTTATCCATGGACGTGCAGAAGCTCGCTGCGAACGCAAAGGTCAGCCGACCAACGGCCAGGGCTTGGGTCCAGGGCATGCAAAAACCGCGCGACCCACAGGGATTGCTGACCGCTTTAGGGATTTCCGAAGACTCACTTTACGTCTATGGCGGCGGCGATCGAAGCGCAGACCCGGATGAGACAGGCACCCCGGACGTCCTGACCGCAGAGGCGGTTTTCGAAGACCACGCGGCGCGCATTCGGCAGCTCGAAGAGCGCGAGGCAAGCCTGCGTGAGCGTCTGGCCATATTAGAGGCGCAGATCAAGGCGCAAGATGGCGGCGGGGGTGGCATGCGTTTTGGCAGTTCGGTCAATCCCGCCGCGGCAACCGCCAGCCAAGGCCGTGCCGGCGCACGGGATGACGAGACGCAAAAACACGACGCTCGAAATTTTGCCCGTTCCGTCGGAGAGCAGGTTTTGAACGCCGCCGAGGACGATGATGATTTCACCATCGACAACGTCCAGGTCGAAGCGGTCGGCGGGCTGGAGATCGACGCGGGCAATGTCAAACTGGCCACAAATGCGCGCCAGCAGGCAAATTCGCAAAATGCATCGAAGATCACCTTTTCCGTTCGTCGTCGCCGACGGACGCAAATCGTTGAATAAAAGAGACAAAAGGACTTAGGCGATGGCAATCGGACAGGAACTGTTGAACGTTCGCTTTAGTGAGATGGTCAAGAAACTGGCGCTCGCAATCGCGGAGAGCCAGACCGAGCTCGATAAAAACTCAACCGATATGGCCACCTATATGGCCAGTCAGGACATTGAGCTGCCGGACCGCGCCAATCCGTCCGAGACGAAGAAGTTCCCGCTTTTGGCGATGGGGTTTTTACCCACATTCTACGCGGTCCAAGAGGCGGAGATCGAAGTTAAAATGTCGATCAGCATGTCGCGTGAGACCGAGGCGAGCACATCGGCCTCGGTGAAGGGGGGGTGGGGCCCCGTGGCCGCACAGGTCAATGCCAGTTATTCCGCGCGCTACGGCTATAAACAGGAAGGCGCGAGCCGATTGGTCGTTAAGCTCGCGCCGGCCGATCCGCCGGTCATGCTCCAGAAATATATGGAAGCGGTCATGACAGCGATGGCGAAGGAGCATGACGCCCTGTTCCCGCCCGCGCCTGATCCGGGCGCTGCCAACCAGGGCGAAGACTAGTCGAGCGCCTCCAGGATCATCGACAGCGCGTAGGCAACGCTGGCGCTGCGCACTTCCGCCCGTCCAATCGCACCGAATTCGACCGTTTGGGTCCGGGTCTCGGCGGCCGTCGCGATCCCGAAACACACGCGTCCTTCGGGTTTGTGTTCCGTCCCGCCGGGCCCGGCAATCCCGGTCACAGCGACGGCAATCTGAGCCTCAGACCGGGTGCGCGCGCCCCTGGCCATTTCGGCCGCAATGTCCTGAGATACCGCGCCTGAGCGCGCCAGCGTCGCCGCCGACACGCCGAGCATCGCGATTTTTGCGGCGTTGGAATAGGTGACAAAGCCGCGCTCGAACACGGCGGAACTGCCGGCAATATCGGTGAGCGCGGCGGCGATCATCCCGCCCGTGCAACTTTCGGCAGTGCTCAGCATCCAGCCGCGCTCTTTAAGGGCGTCCAGAACCGCCCGGGCGCTCATATCAGTACCAGATGGGCCACAGCGCCGATGACCGCCACGACCAAGGCCGCAAGCCAGCCTGCGACGATATCGTCGGCCATCACGCCGCGCGCGCCTGAAAGCCGTTCGGCATAGGCCACAGGTCCCGGTTTCCAGATGTCAAACACCCGAAAGGCGATAAATGCGGTCAATAATCCCGGCCAAAGCGCACCGAGCGGCACGCCCGCGAACATCGCTCCGAATGAGACCGGCCAAAGCGCGATCCATTGGCCGACAAGTTCATCAACGACAATTTCTGACGGGTCATTCGATGTCATGTCCGGAAGGCACGCCTGGATGGCGCGATGCCCAATCACCGCCATTACAAAGGTCGCCGCGAATACGAACCAGAACCCGCCGATTGCGTGAAGAAGCCAGGCCAAAGCGATGGCCGCCAGCGCGCCCCAACTGCCCGGCGCGGGGCGCAAGTACCCGACGCCGCCAAGGGTGGCGATGCGGCGGGCGGTGGTCATGGGCGCACCAATGTCGCTGTGGCCATGGCGGCGATGCCCTCTTCGCGACCGGTAAAGCCAAGCCGTTCGGTTGTCGTTGCCTTAACCGACACACGGGACAGCTCAATACCCAGAAGTGCCGCGAGTTTCGCCCGCATCGCACCGGCCACGGGGCCAATCTTCGGCCGCTCGCACATCAGCGTGAGATCGACATGGCAGATCTGGTAGCCGCGGGCGCGGGCCCGACCGACGGCATGAGAGAGAAAAATACGGCTCTCCGCGCCCCGCCATTGCGGATCCGAGGGCGGGAAATGGACACCGATATCGCCATCGGCCAAGGCGCCATAGATCGCGTCGGTCACAGTGTGCAGCGCCACATCGGCATCAGAATGCCCTTGCAGACCTCGGTCATGCGGCACTTTCGTCGCACATAACGTCACATGATCGCCAGGCCCGAACCGGTGCACATCAAACCCATTTCCGGTGCGGATATCCATCGCGTCTGTGCCCTTTCGGTCGCACCCGTCCTCAGCCGTCACTGCGGCTCGGTGTCGTGATACGAGGCTTGCACAGCCAGCGCAACGACCCAGTAGATTTGCCTAAATTTTGGGCAATCACATGAATCAACGGTCGGAAATCACGTCGCAACCGACCCGCGTGTCGAGATGGCATTGCGCTTCCTCAGGGGCTTGGCTACGTCCGAGAAGGCTTGCACAAGGTTTGGGCATATGGGCAATTTGCTGGCAGATTTGGCGATTGACGCGCCTGTGGCGCTCGCGCCGCAGGCCGGAATCACCGACCGTCCATTTCGCGATATCGTGGCGCGCTTTGGCGCGGGCTGGGTGGTATCCGAAATGGTCGCGAGCCAAGATTTGCTGAACGCCAAGCCGGCGGCACGCGCCAAGGCAGAGCTTGGCCAGGGCGCGGCGCGCACCGCAGTTCAGATTGCTGGCCGAGACCCCAGCTTTATGGCCGAGGCCGCGAGGATCGCCGCGGGGACAGGTGCGGCGATGATCGACATCAATATGGGCTGCCCGGCAAAAAAGGTCACCGGCGGCAATGGCGCGGGCGCCTGTGGCGCGGCGCTGATGCGGGAGCCGGATCGCGCGCTGCGCATCATCGCGGCGGTGGTGGCGGCGGTCGATCTGCCGGTCACGCTCAAGACGCGGTTGGGCTGGGACGAAACCGATCATTCCGCGCCGCGTTTGGCGGCATCTGCCGAAGCCGCTGGCATTCGCATGATCACCATCCATGGCCGGACCCGTGCGCAGTTTTACAAAGGCCGCGCGGATTGGACCGCGATCGCCGCCGTCAAGGATGCGGTCTCGATCCCCGTGATCGCCAATGGCGACATCACCGGACCCGAAACAGCGATTGCGGCCTGTGCGGCTTCTGGCGCGGATGGCGTGATGGTCGGGCGTGGGGCGCAAGGACGCCCTTGGCGTTTGGCTGAAATCGCCCACGCAATGCACGGCCTACCGGCGCCCGACATACCTGTGGGCGGAGCCTTGGTGGATCTTGTTGCCAACCACTACACGGCGATGCTGCAATTCTACGGACCGCAATTGGGCCCGCGCGTCGCACGCAAACACCTGGGCTGGTATATGGACCACACCGAGACCCCGGCCGATCTGCGCCGCCTTGTCTTGACCGCGACCGATCCAAGCGCCGTATTGGCCGTCCTGCCTGAGGCCTTCGCATCCCACGACCGGGACTGCGCCGCATGAATGTGGCGGGTGACGCGATTTGGACTTCGCTGCCCATCCCGGCTTTGATCTTGGATCAAGATGATCACATCATCGACGTTAACCCCGCCGGGGAAACCTTTCTAAACACGTCGAAAAAGGGTCTCCTTGGCTTTCCTGTCTGGGACAAAGTTCTGGTGGATGCACCGCTTGAGGAAGCCTTTGCACGGGTCCGAAGCGGGCAAGCGCCGCTATTTGTGAATGCCGTCGCTGTGGGCACAGGCACCCGCAAGCCCGTGTCTTGCGATCTGCAAATCGCACCGATGGCTGACGGATCCGATCAGGTGCTGGTGATGCTGGAAAGCCGCGAACTGGCCGGACGCATCGACCGCGCGCTAAGCTCGAAAACGGCGGCCAAGTCGGCCGTCGGTATGGCGGAAATGCTGGCCCATGAAATCAAGAACCCGCTGGCGGGGATCACCGGTGCGGCGCAGCTCATTTCCATGTCGCTCTCGGGCGAAGACTTGGAATTGACGGATTTGATCGTCGAAGAGACACGCCGCATCCTGAAGCTTTTGGAGCAGGTCGAGGATTTCGGCAATCTCCGACCACCTGATCTGCGGTCGGTCAACCTGCACGACGTTTTGGACCGGGCGCGCAAATCCGCCGCGGTTGGCTTTGCCGCACATATGCTGATCGAAGACGAATACGACCCCTCGCTGCCGGCCGCGAATGCCGACCCGGACCAACTGCAACAAGTGTTCCTTAATCTGCTGAAGAACGCCGCGGAGGCCGGGCGCGAAGGCGGGCTGATCCGGATCCGGACGTTTTACGAAACCGCGCTGAAAGTGCGAAGGCCGGATGGCTCTGGCGGTTCTGTCCCGCTTAATGTCGAGATCTTGGATGACGGGCCGGGGATCCCGCCCGATATCGCGGCCGACATTTTCGAGCCATTTGTGTCCGGCCGTGAAAACGGCACCGGGCTCGGGCTCGCGCTGGTCTCGAAAATCATCTCCGACCATGAAGGCCTGGTGGCGCTGGAAAGCGTGCCAGGGCGGACGGTCTTTCGAATTTCACTTCCCATCCACCGACCAGGTGGGTGATCCAGAACCGGAGCTTAAGCCATGGATGGCACCATCCTTGTCGCCGATGACGACCGAACGATCCGCACTGTCCTGACCCAAGCGCTGACGCGGGCTGGATGCAAAGTGCATGCCACATCGAGCCTGATGACGCTGATGCGGTGGGTCGAAGAGGGCAAAGGGGATCTCGTGATTTCCGACGTGATGATGCCCGATGGCAACGGGCTTGAGACGCTGCCGCGCATTACCGAGATGCGCCCTGGACTGCCGGTCATCGTCATTTCGGCGCAAAACACGATCATGACAGCGATCCAAGCCACCGAGGCCGACGCCTATGATTACCTGCCGAAACCGTTTGATTTGCCCGACCTGATGAAACGCGCCGCGCGCGCGCTTGATCAAAAGCGCCGTGTTGCGCCCAGACGGGACGTGCCAGAGCCGCAATCGGAAACGCAAGACGATCTGCCCCTGGTCGGACGCACGCCATCGATGCAAGCGCTGTATCGGCTTGTGGCGCGGGTGATGAACACCGATCTGCCGGTTTTGATCACCGGCGAATCCGGGACCGGAAAGAGCCTTATTGCCCGCGCGATCCACGATTTTTCAGATCGGCGCACCTTGCCCTTTGTGACCGTGTCGGCTGCGGATCTGGGCGGTGCAGATGGGCCGACGACGATCCTCAATCGCGCCAAGGGCGGTTCGATCCTATTCGACGAAATCGGCGATTTCGATGACGATGCACAGGGACGGATTGTGCGCATGCTCGACGCGCTCAGCGAGGCCTCTCCGCGCATCATGGCCTCGTCGCAGCGCGATTTGATGAGCAAGATGGAAGCCGGCGCGTTCCGGCAAGACCTGTTCTACCGGTTGGGCGGGGTGGCGATTACCGTGCCGGCCTTGCGAGAACGGGTCGATGATATCCCGCTCTTGGCGCAGCACTTTTTGGGCCGAGCCGAGCGCGATGGTGGGCCATTGCGGCGGTTTGCGCCGGAGGCGATGGATTTGGTGCGCGCCTATTCCTGGCCCGGCAATGTGCGGCAGTTGGAAAACTGCATTCGCCGCCTGACTGTGACCGCGCAGGTTGAAGAAATCACCAAGGCCGAGGTTGAGGCTGTCTTGGGCAACCAACCCGCGATTGAGCCTTTGATGGGCGGTGGCGAGGGCGACAAGCTCTCGGCCTCTGTCGGCAAGCATCTGCGGCGGTATTTCGATCTGCATGGTGGCGTGCTGCCTCCGCGCGGCCTCTACACCCGGATCCTCAAAGAGGTCGAAACCCCGCTGATTGAAATTGCGCTGGAGGCGACCGGCGGCAACCAGGCGCGCTGCGCCGAACTTTTGGGGATCAACCGCAATACGCTGCGCAAGAAGATCACCGACCTCGATATCCGCGTGACACGCCGCCGCAAATTGATGTAAAAGCGCAACAGTGCCGTGATCGGTTGGACACAAAAACCGGGACGGCGCCAGGTGTTGCGTCGGGGCTGATTGGGGGCCCCATATCAAGGGGCAGGATGTGGCTAACCCCACAGGAAATGCGGCAAAATCGACACTGTCCCGCCTAAGCGAATTGCGGCGTCAGCGCCGTATTCGCACGGCGGGCACGCTCGGGTTGGTGATTCTCGGGCCTATTTTGGCGCTTGCGACATTCCTGGTCCTGGGTCCGTTGGCCGAATTGAGCGACAGCCCAGAGCTGCGTTTGGTGATCCTGGCCGACCTGATTTACATCCTCACACTGGCCGCACTTGCCTTGCGCCAAGTGGCCAAAATCGTGGCCGCACGACGGGCACGATCGGCCGGATCGCGCCTGCATTTGCGGCTGACCGGTGTCTTTGCCTTGGTCGCATTGGTGCCAACCGTTTTGGTCGCGGTCTTTGCCATGGTGTCGATTAATCTGGGCCTCGAGGGGTGGTTTTCGGACCGCGTATCCTCCGCGCTTGGCAATTCCGTCGACGCCGCGCAAGCCTATGCACAAGAACATCGCGATGACCTGACAACGGACGCCACGGCGCTCGCGGCGTTTCTCAATGTCAGCCGACAGCAAAATCCGTTTCTGTCGGACGGAGACTTACGGCAATTGCTGGCGCAAGGCCAAGCCCGCATTCAACGCGGTCTGCGCGAAGCGTTTGTCATCAACGGGCAGGGCGATCTGCGTGCGCGGGGCGAGCGAAGCTATCTTTTTGACTATGAACAGCCAAGCCAAACCGACTTGGACCGCGCCCGGGAGGGCGAGATCGTGCTCCTGGAAGATTGGGACGTAAACGAGTTCCGCGCACTGATGCGCCTGACCGCATTCCCGGATCGTTACCTCTATATAAGCCGTTCTGTCGATGGGCAAATCATCTCGCTTCTCGATGAGACGGAACAGACCGTTCAGCTTTATCGCCAGCTCGAGGGCGAACGCGGGCGGCTTTTGTTTCAATTCGCACTTTTATATCTGGGCTTTGCCCTCATGATGATTGTCGCGGCGATCTGGCTCGGCATGTGGTTTGCGGAACGGCTGGCCCGGCCGGTGGGCCGGCTTGCAGGGGCCGCACAACGCGTGGGCCAGGGCGATTTGACGGTGCAAGTGCCGGAAGAACGCGGCGACGACGAAATTTCGATGGTCGGACGGCTCTTTAATCAGATGACACGGCAATTGCGCGCGCAGCGTGAGGCCTTGTTGGCGCAAAACACCGCCACCGAAGAACGGCGCCGCTTGTTTGACTCGGTTCTGAGCTCCGTCACATCCGGCGTCGTCGGATTGGATGCCGGTGGGCAGATCGATTTCATCAATAGCTCCGCCCAGGCGCTTCTTGGCATCAAAGACGATCAGAGCCACGGGCGGTCCTTGGCCGAAACAGTGCCGGAATTTGCCGAACTGCTGAACAAGGCCCAAGCGCGCGGCGGGGATACGGTGCAAGGCGAGGTACGGATCGCCCGGCGCAAACAGCTCGACAGCCTTTTGGTGCGCATCGCCACGCGGCGCAACCAGGACGGCGCGCGGGAAGGCTACGTGGTTGCCTTTGATGATGTCACCGACCTCGTCAGCGCACAGCGCATGGCCGCCTGGGGGGATGTGGCGCGCCGGATCGCCCATGAGATCAAAAACCCCTTAACGCCGATCCAGCTGTCAGCGGAACGGGTTGAGCGCAAATTTTCCTCCCAGTTGGACCCCGACGACGCGGTGCGGTTGAAGGAACTGACCGGCGTGATCGTCCGGCAAACCGGCGATCTGCGGCGCATTGTCGATGAGTTTTCGAAGTTTGCCCGCATGCCAGAGCCGGACCAACGGCCCGAAGATGTCGCACAATTGTTGCGCGAGGCTGTGGTGCTTCAACAGGCCGGACAACCCGGTATGGATTGGCGGGTCGATATCCCCGAGACCGCGCATCGTGCTGCGGTCGATGCCACATTGCTGGGCCAGGCGCTGACCAACCTTTTGAAAAACGCCGGCGAGGCAACGGAGAGCTATGCCGAGGCGCATGGCACGGCGGGTTATGCCCCGCAATTGCGCGTCCGGTTGGCGCCGGATGCGGACAACCTGGTCCTCACGATCTCGGACAATGGCATTGGCTTGCC